>NZ_CALMYP010000017.1 GCF_937873615.1 uncultured Paracoccus sp. | reverse complement strand
TGAGTATCCCAAACCGCATGGGCCGGCCCGGATACACAAAGTTCAGGACACTCCCGGTTCGTGATACCTTTTCGGCATATCTTGAAACCGAAGGGCAGGCGGCAGTGCTGGCCGTGCCCGATTACGCCTCGGCGATGGATGCCCTTGCGACAAAAGGTCCGTTCGATCTCGTCTTGCTGGATTTCGAAATGCCGGGGATGAACGGGCTTGCCGGGCTGAGCGCTGCCATCGAGGCCTATCCCGCCCAGCCCTTCGCCATCCTCAGCGGCACCGCACCCAACCGCATGGCGCAGGAGGCCGTCGAAGCCGGGGCCATTGGATATATTCCCAAGACTCTCGGCGCGAAATCGCTTGTCAATGCCGTCCGTTTCATGATTGCGGGTGAGACATTCGTTCCCGCCAGCATCCTTGCCGAAAGCAGCGACACTCCGGAAACCGAGTTTTCCAAAGCACTCAGCGTCCGCGAGCGCGAGGTTCTGCGCGGCTTGTGCCGTGGCCAGTCCAACAAGGAAATTGCCCGCGATCTCGGGCTGCAGGATGTGACGATCAAGCTTCATGTGCGCAACCTTTGCCGCAAGCTGGACGCCCGCAACCGCACCCATGCCGCGATGATCGCCAAGGAAGCCGGGTTCGAGTGACCCGTGCGGGTCGCCACAACCCGTCCTGATCTGGTGACCGACGGGTTGGCGCGCAGCACCAAGACCACTTCCCCCCTTTACACCAGGCAGCCCCGGACAAATCGCGGGCGGCAGATGTATGTGTCGGCGGCAGCCTGTCCGTTTTGATTGGGGTATCTTCCTTCGGGCCAGGGGTTACTATACGAAGGGACCATCCCTGATCGGGCCAGAGGTGCTGACCTGACCGTTACGACCGCCCATGATGATCCTGAACGTGCCAGTCTGAAGCTCAGGCAGGCCGATGATCGGCTTGTTCTGGAGGGCGCAGTTGTCATCTGGACGCTGCCTTTGCTGCCCGAACAGGCGCCCGAGCAGATCGATGTCGGGGCGGTAAGCCGGCTGGACACCGCCGGGGCGTGGTATCTGGCGCGCGCGCAGAAGGCCGGCAGCCGGATTACCGGGCTCAGCCACGCGCATGACCAACTCCTGAAGACCGTCGAACAATCCATCCCCGAGCCAGAGCCCCCTTCACCCGATTTGCCCTTCTGGCGGCAGTTTCTGGAATATGCCGGCCGCCGGACCGTGAAATCCCTAGGGTATTACCGGGAACTGGCCGATTGCCTGGGCCGTTTTCTGGCCGCCTGTCTGCGGGTGATCCGGCGTCCGTCGCTGTTCCGGCTGACCTCGGTCGTGCATCATTGTCAGGAAACCGGGCTGCGCGCCGTGCCCATCGTCTTCCTGATGTCCTTCCTGATCGGCGTGGTGCTGGCCTTTCAGGGGGCCGCGCAGCTGAGCCGTTTCGGGGCCGAGATCTTCGTCGTCGACCTGATCGCCATCGCCGTCCTGCGCGAGCTTGGGATCCTGCTGACCGCCATCGTCGTCGCCGGGCGCACCGCCTCGGCCCTGACCGCCTCGATCGGGTCGATGAAGATGCGCGAGGAGATCGACGCCATGCGCACCTTCGGCATGGACCCGGATCTGGTCCTGACCCTGCCGCGCGTGCTGGCGCTGATCGTCACGCTGCCGATCCTTGGGCTGCTCGCCGATGTGGCCGGGCTGGTGGGCGGCGCGATCATGTCCTGGATCACGCTTGGCGTCTCGCCGCCGATGTTCATGGTCCGGCTGGCCGAAATAGATGTCAGCCATGTGATCGTCGGCCTGTCCAAGGCACCGATCTTCGCGCTGATCATCGGCATCATTGGCGTGAATGCCGGGATGCATGTCGGCAAGGACGCGGAATCGCTGGGGCAGATGACCTCGTCCTCGGTGGTGAACGCGATTTTCGCGGTGATCATCGCCGATGCCATGTTCTCGATCTTCTTTCAGGTGGTCGGGCTATGAGCGTCGAGAATGTCATCGAGGTGCGGGGGCTGCGCAACCAGTTCGGCGATCATGTCGTGCATGACAATCTCGATCTCGACCTGCACCGGGGCGAGATTCTGGGCGTGGTCGGCGGCTCCGGCACCGGCAAATCGGTGCTTCTGCGCAGCATCGTCGGGCTGATCACCCCGGCTGCAGGCGAGATCCGGGTGCTGGGGCAGGACATCCGCAAGCTGTCCGGCGCGGCGCGCGAATCCGTCGAACGTCGCTGGGGGGTGAATTTTCAGGACGGGGCGCTGTTTTCGGCCCTGACCGTGCGCGAGAATGTCGAAGTGCCGCTGCGCGCCGTCCCCGGGCTGAGCGAGCGCGACCGCCGGATGCTGGCCGGGCTGAAAATCTCCATGGCCGGTCTGCCGGTCAATGCGAATGAGAAATATCCTTCGGACCTGTCGGGGGGGATGCGCAAGCGCGCGGGGCTGGCGCGGGCGCTTGCGCTCGATCCCGAGATCGTCTTTCTCGACGAACCGACCGCCGGGCTCGACCCGATCGGGGCCGATGCCTTCGACCGGCTGATCCTGGCGCTGCGCGATGCGCTGAATCTTTCGGTCTTTCTGGTCACCCATGACCTCGATACGCTGCATACCTGTTGCGACCGCATCGCAGTTCTGGCGGAAAAGCGCGTGCTGGCCACGGGAACGCTGGCCGAAATGCTGCAGGTCGAGCACCCTTGGGTGCATGAGTATTTTACCGGTCCGCGTGCCCGCGCTGCCATGACATCCGATTCAGGAGGCGCATTGTAGAATGGAAACCAAGGCGAATTTCGCGCTGATCGGGGCCTTCACGGTGGCCGGCTTTCTGGGACTTCTGGGCTTTCTGATGTGGTTCGCGAAACTGCAGCTGAACCAGCAATTCGCCTATTACGACGCCTATTTCCCCGAAGTCGCGGGGCTGTCGGTTTCCTCGCAGGTGCTGTTCGCGGGGTTGAACGTCGGCACGGTCACGGCCATCGAGCTGGCCCCGGACAGCCCGGCGGCGGTGCGGGTGCGGCTGGAACTGCACGAGCATACGCCGGTGCGCGTCGATTCGCGGGCCTCGATCGACACCTCGGCGGTAACCGGCGTGTCGCAGGTCGTTATCACCCCCGGCCTGCCGACCAGCACGCTTCTGCGCAATATCGAGACCGACGAGATCCCCGTCATCCAGTCCAGCCCCACCGCGCTTCAGACCATCGGCGAGCAGGCCCCGGAACTGCTGAGCCGGGCCAATGTCGTGGCGCAGCGACTGGCCAACCTGCTGGGCGACGAAAACCAGGAGCGGATCAACAATATCCTGATCAATGTCGAGGAAGCCTCGGGCAACCTCAACAAGACCATGGATGATGTCTCCAGGGCCACCGATGCCGTGGCCGCAGCCGCCGAGGACCTCAAAGGGTTCGGGGACAAGCTGGACCAGCTTTCGCAGACCGCCGACGCGGCATTGACCAATTTCGGCGGTGCCTCGGCGCAGGCGGAAACCACGCTGGCCAGTGTCGATACCTATGTGAATGGCGATCTGAGCAGCCTGACACGGGATCTGAAGGACACCGCCGCGATCCTGAAGGACGATCTGGGCACATTGGGTGCGAAGGCGCAGATCAGCCTCGACAAGCTTGATACGGCGCTGGATTCGGCCACCGGGACCATGGATGCGGCGCATGGGGTGGTGGACGAGGTGGGGCCGGTCTTCACCGACCTGCGCGAGACGCTTGGCCATGTGAACGAAGCACTGGCGAACCTGCCCGAGGAATTGCCGCGCATCACCGCCAATATCGGCGCGGCGGCGGATTCGGCGGCCGGCGCTTTCGATTCGCTGCGCGTCATGCTGGACGGCGCCCGGACTCCGGTTCGGACCTTTACCAATGAGGGCCTGCCGCAATTCTCGCGCATGGCCCAGGATATCCGGCGGCTGGTGGGTAATATCGACGAACTCGTTGTCGCGCTGAAACGCAATCCGTCGCAGATCATTCGGGGTCAGCCGACCCCTGAATTCCGTCGTTGAGGTATAAGATGCTCCGTTCGACCCTACTTCTGTCCCTGACCCTTCTGCTGCCGGGCTGCGGTGCGATGTCGCTTCTGGGCGGCGAGCCGAACCGCGACGTTTTCGAACTGCGCGGCCCCGAGATCGGCACCGGCCAATGTGGGGGCGCAAAGGTGACCGAACTGGTGATCGAGGTTCCGAAGGCGCGCGGCACGCTGGATTCCGAGCGGATCATGATCCGCCCCTCGGTGCTGGAGACGCAATATCTGCCCGATGCCGTCTGGGGGGATCCGGTGCCGGTCATGGTTCAGCGATTGCTGGTCGAAACCCTCGGTTCCTATGACACTTTCGGCCATGTCGGACGAGAGCCGCTTGGCCTTTCCGCCGATTACGCCATGATCAGCGAGATCAGCAGTTTCAATGCGGAACTGCTGGAGCAGGGGGCGCTGATCCGTCTGGCCGTCGAAGCACAATTGATCCGCGAGATGGACGCCACCGTCGCCGGTCGCGCCCGTTTCGAGGCCACGAGCGAGGCCCCGAGCACCAGAACGGCGGACCTCATTCCCGCCTTCGACGCCGCCGCGCAGGAACTGATCGCCGAAATGAGCGCCTGGACCCTTGGCAGGGTGGGCGCGAATGCGGCGAATTGTCGCTGACACAAGTCCGGGCCGGGCCCGAACCGACCGGATTCGGGCGCTATTTCCGTTGTCTGGATGCGGGTTTTTCATGTCGGTCTGACGCTGCATTGTGCATGAACTGCGGCAATCCGAATTTGGCCGAAAAGACCCTTCTCATATGGTTAACGATGCTGCTAAGCTTTGGGAAAAGCCGGGGAATCGGCCTTTTGTATGATTGATTTTCGATGCTGGATCGTCCGGCCAGATGACACAGCATTCCTGATTGAGTTGGTCAAGTAAGGGGAGTTCGCGTCGATGAAGATTCTTCGCTCCGCAGCGATAATGGCGATGTCGATGGGTGGTCTGCCCGTAATGGCCCAGGATGCACCGCCCCCTGCCGTGACGGTTGCCAAGGCAGCCATGCAGGAGGTTTCGCAAACGCTGACCTATAACGGTCGCCTCAGCGCCGAACAGTCTGTCGAACTGGTGGCCCGGGTGACCGGAACGCTGCAGGAGGTTGGCTTTCAGCCCGGCGACAGCGTCGATGCCGGCGCCTTGCTGTTCCGGATCGAGCCGGATCAATACAGCGCCAATGTCCGTCAGGCAGAGGGTGCGCTTGCCGCCGCGCAGGCAACTGTCATTGATGCCCGTATCGAACGTGACCGGCAGGCCGAACTGGTGCAGCGCAAGGCCGTGGCCCAGACCTCGCTGGATTCCGCCGAAGCCGCGCTCGGTCGCGCTCAGGGCTCGGTCCAGCAGGCCGAGGCCGCGCTGGATACCGCCAAGCTGAACCTTTCCTATACCACGGTTCTGGCACCTTTCCCGGGCCGCGTGGGCGAACGCAGTGTCGATCCGGGGGCGTTGGTTGGCCCGACTGCCGGCCCGCTTGTCTCGCTGACGAAGCTGGACCCGATCCACGTCAACTTCATGGTCCCCACGGCTGAATATCGCAAGGCGATGCAGGCGATCGAGGCCGGTAACGTCAAGGCCGACAGCGCCGTGCGGATCGTTCTGGCGGATGGCGAGGAATATGCCTCGGCGGGGCGTCTCGACTTTGTGGACAGCACCATCAATCCGGGGACCGACTCGGTCGCGCTGCGCGCCACATTCGACAATCCCGAAGGCAACCTGCTGAACGAGGAACTGGTGCGGGTGAAGCTCGCCTCCTCCAGCGCGGATCCGGTCCTGACCGTGCCGATCGGTGCGATCCAGCGCGATCTGGTCGGGGATTTCGTCATGCTCGTGAACGATCAGGACGAAGTCGAGCAGCGCCGGGTGACGGTCGCACGCGAAACCGGCAATCTCGCCGTGATCTCGGACGGGTTGGCCGACGGGGACCGCGTGATCACCGAGGGCATGAACAAGGTTCGCGCCGGGATCAAGGTCGACGCCGCCGAGGCCGGGGCAGAAGCTGACGCCGCCGGCACATCCGGGGCCGATGCGGCGCAGCCCGAGGCTGAAACCGAACAGAAGGACGGTTAAGCCATGCTGTCAGACGTTTTCATCAAGCGTCCGCGTCTCGCGGGCGTCATATCCATCGTGCTCACCATTGCCGGCTTCCTTGCCCTGCGCTCGATGCCGGTGGAGCGCTATCCCGATATCGCGCCGCCAATCGTGATCGTGTCGGCCAACTATCCCGGTGCCAGCGCCGAGGTGGTCGAACAGGCTGTGGCGCAGGTGATCGAAACCCAGGTCGTCGGCGTCGATGACATGATCTACATGTCGTCTAAATCCGGCTCTGACGGCACCTATCTTCTTCAGGTTTCGTTCGAGGTCGGCACCGATCCGGACATGGCCACGGTGAACGTGCAGAACCGGGTGTCACTGGCGACGCCGCGATTGCCAGCCGAGGTGCGTCAGACCGGCGTGTCAGTGCTGAAACGGTCGTCCAACCTGATGATGGGCGTGGTGCTCTATGGCGAGGCAGAGGGGGTGACCGGCGAGACGCTGACCAACTTTGCCAACATCAACCTTCTCGATTCGATCAAGCGCGTCCCGGATGTGGGCGATGCCACCATCTTCGCGCTGAACCAGTTCTCCATGAACGTGAATCTCGATGTCGACCAGTTGACCGCGCTTGGCCTGACGCCGGCCGATGTCATCGGCGCGCTGCAATCGCAGAACGTGCAGGCCGCCATCGGGACCGTGGGCGCGCAGCCGCTGGATACGGACCCGATCCTGCAGTTGAACGTGCAGACCATGGGCCGGTTGTCCGAAGCCGAGGATTTCGAGCAGATCATCATCCGCGCTGACGACGACGGCTCTGTCGTGCGGATCGGCGATGTCGCAAGGGTCGAGCTGGGCGCGCAACTGGAAAGCGTCGGCACCACCTTCAACGGTGGCCCGGGCACCATGATCGGGGTTTACCTTGCCCCGGGCGGCAACCTTGTGAACGCAGCAACGCTGGTGAAACAGCATCTCGACGAGATGCGTGCCGCCCTGCCTGAGGGTGTCGGCATGGAGGTCGTTGCCGACAGTTCGATCTTCGTGCTCGACAGTATGCACGAGGTGCAGAAGACGCTTTACGAGGCCTTCGCGCTTGTCGCCATCGTGGTCTTCCTGTTCCTCGGCAACTGGCGTGCCACCATCATTCCGATCATCGCCGTTCCGGTTGCGCTTGTCGGCACATTCGCCTTCATGCTGGCCTTCGGCATGTCGCTGAACACGGTGTCGATGCTGGCCATGGTACTGGCCATCGGGATCGTGGTCGACGACGCCATCGTCGTGGTCGAGGCGGTCGAAGCGAAGATGGAACAGCATCCGCACATGACGCCGGCCCAGGCCGCCCATTCGGCGATGCAGGAAATCACCGGGGCCATCCTGGCGATTACCATGGTGCTGCTTTCGGTCTTCGTGCCGGTGGCCTTCATTCCGGGGATTCAGGGTGAATTGTTCCGGCAATTCGCGGTTACGGTCTCTGTCTCCATGGTGATTTCGGCCATCAACGCGCTGACGCTGTCACCGGCGCTCTGCGCGATCCTGCTGAAGCATGATCCGGAAGGGCATGGGCGCAAGGGCATCCTGCACTGGGTGTCGAACAAGATCGACGCGGCCGGGCGGGGATATGTCCGGATCGCCGGCGTGATCGCGCGGCGTGCCATTCTCGGGCTCGGTCTGCTGATCGCCGGCTTCCTGCTGGCGGGCACGCTGATGAAGGCGGTGCCAAGCGGCTTCCTGCCGGACGAGGATCAGGGCAACTTCATCGTCGAGACCCGGCTGCCTGAAGGCGCCTCGGTCAATCGCACGAAGGACGTTCAGGCCCGGGTCGAGAAGATGCTGATGGATCTGCCCGGCGTGAATGCCGTGGCCAGCGTCACCGGCTTCTCGATGGTCGACGGGATCACCAAGTCGAACGCGGCCTTCGCCGTGGTCGACATGGAACCCTTCGAAGAGCGGACCGAGGCCGCGGCATCTGTCTTTGCCGGTATCCAGGCCATCGCTGCGCAGGGCGCCGGCATCCGAGAGGCGCAGATCCTGCCCTTCAACGTGCCGCCTATTCCGGGTCTTGGCACCGGATCGGGTTTCGAGTTCGAATTGCTGGATCGCGAAGGGCGCGCGGCGACCGAACTTGCGGCGACGGCGCGGGCGCTGATGGTCGCGGCCAATTCCAACCCGGATCTGGCCGGGGTCTATACGACCTTCTCGGCGGACAGCCCGCAGCTTTACATGGATATCGACCGCGAGCGGCTCTATGCCCTCGGCATTCAGCTGACCGACGTCTTCCAGGCGCTCAGCGGGGTGTTCGGTCAGGTCTATGTGAACGACTTCAACCTGTTCGGTCGGACCTGGCAGGTGAACCTGAAAGGCGAGCAGGAATATCGCGACAAGGCCGACGATCTGGGCCGTGTCTATGTGCGCTCGGCCACGGGTGCGATGGTGCCGGTCAGTGCCTTCGCCACCGTGCGCAGCACCGTCGGCCCGTCCTCGATCGAGCGTTACAACAACGTCCGCTCGGCCAAGCTGAGCGGTGGTCCGGCCCCGGGTGTGGCTTCGGGCACGGCGCTTCAGGCGATGGAGGATGTTGCCGCGGCGACCCTGCCGGATGGCTATGGCTATGAATGGACCGGCACCGCCCTGCAGGAAAAGGCGGCATCGGGCCAGACGGTCATCATCCTCGGGATGGCGATCCTCTTTGCCTATCTGTTCCTGGTCGGTCTTTACGAAAGCTGGACCATCCCGGTTTCGGTGCTGCTTTCGGTGGTGTTCGGTGTCTGCGGGGCCTTGCTGGCCTTGCTGGTCTCTGGCCTTGCGCTCGACGTCTATGCGCAGATCGGCTTCGTCGTGCTGATTGCGCTTGCGGCAAAGAACGCCATTCTGATCGTGGAATTCGCCAAGGCCCGACGGGAGGAGGGCGAATCCATCATCGACGCGGCGATGGGTGGCGCGGGCGACCGCTTCCGGGCCGTCATGATGACCAGCTTCGCGTTCATCGGCGGCTTGCTGCCGCTGGTGGTGGCGACCGGCGCGTCGATGCTCAGCCGCCGGGCGGTGGGGACGGGCGTGGCCGGCGGTATGCTGGCCTCGGCCATGGTCGGCATCTTCGTGATCCCGGCACTCTATGTCATCTTCGAGACCATCCGCGAGAAGGCAAAGAGCATGCTTGGCATGAAGCCCAACGATATGCCGCTGGAATATGACGAGTCACAGGACGAGGAGACCAAGGACGAGGCGTAACGGGCTTTCCGCCTGTCGGGTCTCGCCTGAAATCAGACCGCCCCGCCGCGCGAGATCATCGCATGGCGGGGCGGTTGGCTTTTGGGACTTCGCGTGGCGCGCCGCACCGGACGCGCCTTTTTCAGTCTGTCGTAAGGATCAGTCTTCCGGCCCGATCATCAGTTCCGGGCGAACCACCTTGTCGAAGGTCTCGCCATCGACGAGGCCGAGCGCGATGGCTTCCTCGCGCAGCGTGGTGCCGTTCTTGTGGGCGGTCTTGGCGACCTTGGTGGCGTTGTCGTAACCGATGGTCGGCGCCAGTGCGGTGACCAGCATCAGCGATTCCTTCATCAGCTTGTCGATCCGCGCGGTGTTGGCTTGCGTGCCGACGACCATGTTGTCGGTGAAGCTGCCCGCCGCGTCACCCAGAAGCTGCATGGATTGCAGCACGTTATAGGACATCATCGGGTTATAGACGTTCAACTCGAAATGACCCTGCGAGCCGGCGATGCCGACGGCGGCGTCATTGCCCATGACATGGGCGCAGACCATGGTCAAAGCCTCGGCCTGGGTCGGGTTGACCTTGCCCGGCATGATCGAGGAGCCGGGTTCGTTTTCCGGCAGGATCAGTTCGCCCAGGCCCGAGCGCGGGCCGGAGCCCAGCAGGCGCAGGTCGTTGGCGATCTTGAACAGCGAGGCGGCGATGGTTTTCAGCGCGCCCGAGAAGAAGACCATGGCGTCATGGGCGGCTAGCGCCTCGAACTTGTTCGGCGCGGTGACGAAGGGCAGGCCGGTGACATCGGCGATTTCCGCCGCAATGGCCTTGTCCCAGCCCTTCTTGGTATTCAGCCCTGTGCCGACAGCGGTGCCACCCTGCGCCAGTTCATAGACCTGCGGCAGGCAGAGCTTCACCCGCTCGATCCCCATGCGGACCTGATGGGCATAGCCGCCGAATTCCTGACCCAGGGTCAGCGGTGTGGCGTCCTGCGTATGGGTGCGGCCGATCTTGATGATATCCTTGAACTCGGCCGATTTGGCTTCCAGCGCGGCGGCCAGCTTTTCCAGCCCCGGCAGCAGCACGTCACGGGCCATCATGCCGATGGCGACATGCATCGCGGTCGGGAAGGTGTCGTTCGAGGATTGGCCCATATTCACATGGTCGTTCGGATGGACCGGCTTCTTGGAACCAAGCTCTCCACCCAGAATTTCGATGGCGCGGTTCGAGACGACCTCGTTGGCGTTCATGTTCGACTGGGTGCCCGACCCGGTCTGCCAGACCACCAGCGGGAAATTGTCGTCAAACTTGCCCTGAAACACCTCGGTCGCGGCCTTTTCCATCGCCTTGCCGATGGTCGGGTCCAGCTTGCCCTCGCGCATATTGATCCGCGCCGCCGCCAGCTTGATCGCGCCAAGCGCGCGAATGATGGCGACCGGCTGACGCTCCCAGCCGATGGGGAAGTTCATGATCGAGCGCTGCGTCTGAGCGCCCCAGTATTTGGAGGCGTCAACCTCCAGCGGGCCGAAGCTGTCGGTTTCGGTGCGGGTCTTGGTCATGGCGGGGCTCCCCTTGCGAATTTGCGGGGGTTTTAGCCGGAGGGGGGAGGATTCGCAATCAGTATGCGACGGTATGCGGTGTTGCAGAAGCAGCGCGCCCCGGTGTTGCCGGGGCTATTTCCGCCACTTGTCCAGGCTGACAACCTCGCCGCTGCCCTTGGGGGGATCTTCGGTCGGGGCGTCCTCGATCTCGGCGTCCGGGATGTCGTCCTCGTCGTCCTCGTCGCCTTCCTGGGTTTCGAAGCGCAGGCCGAATTCGACCGAGGGGTCGACGAAGGTGCGCAGGGCGTCGAAGGGGATGACCAGCCGCTCCGGCGAATTGCCGAAATTAAGCGTGATTTCAAAGCCGTCGGCGTTGACGTGCAGGTCTTCGTACCAGTGCTGGATGACGATGGTCATTTCCGCAGGATAGCGTTCGCGCAGCCAATCGGCGATCTCGACCCCGTCTTCGCGGGTGTCGAAGGTGATGAAGAAATGATGCTCGCCCGGCAGTTCGCTCTCGGCGACGCGCGTCAGCACTTCGGCAATCAGCCCCTGCATCGCGCGATGCATCATTCCGCCATAGTCGATTGCGCCAGTCATGGCCCGTCCTTCCGTCGTTCCCGAGGTCAGCATAGGGATATGGCGGAAGATGAAAAGGGGACAAAAGTGTCCGCCGCGCCTTATCCGGCCAGCAGCAATCCCGCCATTGCCGAGGCCCCGAGCACAGGCAGCAGCCCTGCCTGAAAACGCAGCAAGGCAAGGCCCGCGCCAAGCGCGATCAGTGCCGCCCGCCAGTCGAGCGCCGCCGGATCGGGCAGGCTGATCGGGCCGAGGTTCAGCATGTCACCGCCGAACAGGACCTGCGCCCCGAACCACAGCGCCAGCGTGGCGATGACGCCGACGACGGCGGCGGTGACACCCTCCAGCGCTGCCGACAGGCGCGGGCGCGAGGCCAGCCAGTCGATCGAGGGCGCGAAGGCGAAGATGAACAGAAAGGACGGCACGAAGGTGACCCAGAGGCAGAGCAAGGCCGCAATCGCCGCCATGGCCGGGCCGCCTTGCGCGTTCCCGGCCTGCCAGGCCACGAATTCGGTGACCAGAATCAGCGGGCCGGGCGTGGTCTCGGCAAGGCCGAGCGCGTCGATCATCTGGCCGGTGGACAGCCAGCCCAGATCCTGCACCACGGTCTGCGTCATATAGGTCAGCACCGCATAGGCCCCACCGAAACTGACGATGGCGAGTTTCGCGAAGAAGATCCCGAGCGTGGTCAGGAACGCGGACCCCATGGCCCAGGCAAGGCCCACAGGCGCCAGCCAGATCGGGATGCCGGGCAGCAGGATGGCAAGGGATTTGGCCGGGTGCGGCGCGGGGGAGAACTCGGTCAGGACGGGGCGCATCATGGTGCCAACAGCGGCGGCGGTCAGGATGACAAGCGGGAAGGGCAGGCTGAACCCGGCTATGGCAAGGAAGGCGGCAAGCGCGATCTGGCGATGCGCGCGCCCCTTCAGCGCCTTCTGAGAGACGCGCAGCAAAGCTTGGACCACCACAGCCAGAACGGCTGCCTTGATGCCCAGGAATGCCGCCTGCACCAGCGGTAATTGCCCCCAGGTCGCATAGGCGGCGGCAAGTGCCGCGATGACCATCGCTCCTGGTAGCACGAACAGCCCGCCGGCGATCAGCCCGCCGGGAATACCGCGCAACCGCCAGCCGGCATAGGCGGCAAGCTGGGTGGCTTCCGGCCCCGGCAGCAGCATGCACAGCGACAGGGCGCGCAGGAATTGCTGTTCGGAAAGCCAGTGCCGACGCTCGACCAATTCGCCATGCATAAGCGCGATCTGACCGGCCGGGCCGCCGAAGGACAGCCAGCCAATACGGTGAAAGACAAGGAAAATCTCGCGATTGCTGGTCATGATCTGGCGGATAATGCGCCAATATGTCAGCTGCGTAAACGAGAGAAGGAAAAGTGCAGGTTTCTGTTGCCAGGTACCTGCGAACCCCGCCTTACGCGGCTAGGCGCAAGGGCTTAGTTTCGGCGACCCGAACTGCTTACGCAGCCAGGGCCATTGCCGGAGCACGGTTGTCGTTGGCAACTGTACGTTTTGCACCGATAACGGTGGTAGCTCACCGAGGCAAAGCCATCCCCTTTACACGTTCGTCGATCCTGTTTCGACCCCAGATCCCCCCAACGAAGGCGAATTTGGTGGAGTCGCCGGGTACCGCCCCCGGGTCCGATCCGCTTATTACGAGCGCGTTTATGCCCATAGTCCGGGCGAACCCGAACGGGACAAATATAGGGACATGGCGCTGTGGTCGCAAGCCCCGGCAGATCCGTCATGGGTCATCGACAGAATCGACCAGGGCGATCCCCGATCTGGTCGGATGGCATTGCGTCCGGATCGGAACGGCGCGCGCCGGCCCGATCTTCTTGCGCTTACCAATGCCCGGTATTGCCCATGCTGGCCCAGGGTTCCTGCGGTTCCAGATGGCCGTCCTGCAGAAGCTCGATCGAGATATTGTCGGGGCTGCGGATGAAGGCCATATGCCCGTCGCGCGGCGGCCTGTTGATGGTGACGCCGGCATCCATCAGCTTCTGGCAGGTCTCGTAGATATTGTCGACGCGATAGGCGAGATGGCCGAAATGCCGGCTGTCCGAAGGCAGCCCCTCGTCGCCATCCCAGTTATGGGTCAGCTCGACCGGGCATTCCTCCTGCCCGGGAGGGGCCATGAAGATCAGGCTGAAACGGCCCTGCTCATTGTCGATGCGCTTGACCTCCTCCAGCCCGAGCAGGCGATAGAAGGCCATGGATTTTTCCAGATCCTTCACCCGGACCATGGTGTGCAGATAGCGGAGCGGCATGGGATTTCCTTCCGTGGGGATTAGGGCGAAAGTCTCGCATGAGGGCAGGGCCGGGGCAACTGGCCAATCGCGACGCTTGAGCCTGCGGCCCTGCGCCGCTATCCAGAACCGGCGGCTTCAGCTTTCTGAAAGGACGACATGCGGCAGTATCTCGATGCGTTGCAAACGGTGCTCGACCGGGGGACGGTCTCGACCGACAGGACCGGGACCGGCACGATTTCCCATTTCGGGATGCAATGCCGCTATCCCCTGTCCGAAGGGTTTCCGCTGGTCACCACGAAGAAGCTGCATCTGCGCTCGATCATCCACGAGCTTTTGTGGTTCCTCTCGGGCGATACCAATATCCGCTATCTGCGCGAGAACGGGGTCAGCATCTGGGACGAATGGGCCGATGAGAATGGCGATCTCGGGCCGGTCTACGGGCATCAGTGGCGGCGCTTTCCGAAGCTGGAACGGGCGCTGTCCGACGATTCGGAACCCAAGCTGCTGCTGGGCGAGGTCGACCAGATCTCGGACCTGATCGAGGCCATCCGCAAGACCCCCGACAGCCGCCGGCTGATCGTTTCGGCCTGGAATCCCGGCGATGTGCCGCAGATGGCCCTGCCGCCCTGCCATACGCTCTGGCAGGTCCGTATCCTGGGCGGCAAGCTGCATCTTCAGCTTTACCAACGCTCTGCCGACATGTTCCTGGGCGTGCCCTTCAACATCGCCTCCTATGCGCTGCTGCTGGTCATGCTGGCCGAGGTGGCCGGCTATGAGCCGGGCGATTTCATCCATACCATCGGCGACGCGCATATCTATTCCAACCACATGGATCAGGTGAAATTGCAGCTGTCGCGCCAGCCGAAGCCGCTGCCGCAGCTGCGCCTGACCCGCAAGGTGACCTCGATCTTCGATTTCCGCTTCGAGGATTTCGAGTTCCTGAATTACGATCCCGCGCCGGGCATCAAGGCGCCGGTGGCGGTCTGATGCTCAGCCTGATCGTCGCCCGCGCCTGCAACGGCGCCATCGGCAAGAACGGCCAGATCCCCTGGCACATCCCCGAGGATCTGGCTTTCTTCAAGCGCGAGACCCTGGGCGGGGCCATCATCATGGGCCGCCGCACCTGGGAAAGTCTGCCCTATAGGCCATTGAAGGACAGGCTGAATCTGGTGGTGACCTCGACGCTGGGTCTGCCCGGCCACGCCGTCCCCGACCTCGATACAGCGATCCGGACCGCCCGCGCCGCCGGCTATGCCCGCATCTATGGCATCGGCGGCGAGCGGATCTATCGCGAATTGCTGCCCCGCGCTGACCGCCTTCTGATCACCGAAGTGGACACGGCGGTTGAGGATGCCGATGCGTTCTTCCCGGCGTTTGACGAGGAGGAATGGCAGGAGGTTCATTCATCCGCTTTCGGCGCGACGATGCCCCTGTGGCGTTGGCGAGAGTTGATTCGATCTCGATAAGATGAAACCGCATCGCCTCGGTTTCCCGGACCGACCTGCGGCTGAGGCAGGATGAGGCAGAGCAGCCTGATGGCCTGATGCAGCCGCTCAGTAAGCCACGCTGCCCGTCCCCGCCGGCAGCGCGCCGTAAGGCAACCAGACCGTTTTCCACTGCACCGCATGATTCAGGAACCCGCGCCCCTGCGCATCCGGCTTCGTCCAGTCGCGATTGGCGAAGGCCCAGACCGGCTTGAGATTGCCGGTCGAGGCCAGCTTCACCGCCTCGGCCCCTGCGGTGCCGCAGAACCACATCGCGGCCACGTCGTCATGGCCGGCCAGCACCTGCGCAAGTTCCAGCTTCGGACCCGAGACGATATTGACCACGCCGCCGGGCAGGTCCGAGGTGTCGAAGACCTGCGCCAGATCGAAGGCGGCGACCGGATCGCCCTCGGCCGGGATCGCCACCACCGCATTGCCCATGGCAATCGCCGGCGCGATCAGGCTGACGAGGCCCAGAAGCGGCGCATCGTTCGGGCAGGCGATGCCAATCACGCCGAAGGGCTCGGGGATGACATTGACCAGATGGCCGGGCCTGGTCTGCACATTCAGCCCGTCGAACTTGTCGGCCCATGCAGCATAATGGAAGAACCGTGCAATCGCCGCATCGACCGCTTTCGCGCCGTGCTTCTTCGCCAGATCGTCGCGGCGCTGCGACAGGTTCTCGGCGATGAAATACAGCACCTGTGCCCGGCCATGACCGCCCATCGCGGCCCATTTTCCGGCTTTCTTCGCCGCCTCGACCGCGTTGCGGATATCCTTGCGATTGCCGAGCGGCACCAGATCGCCCGAGGCCGCGCGATAGCTGGCCCCGCCATCGGGCCGCTTCTGCGCCCCGCCGATATAGAGCTTCTCGGTCCGGTCGATGCCGCCGCCATGCGCTGCGCCATCGGGCGCGGCTTGCAGCGTGGCGGGTGTCGGTTCCTTCACCGGCCTGATCTTGGGGCCGGACAGGTAATCCAGCATCCCGACCCGTCCGCCCTCGCGCCCGAAGCCGGATTCGCGCATGCCGCCGAAAGGTGCGGCGGCGTCGAACATGTTCGCGCCATTGATCCAGACCACGCCGGCCTTCACCTGCGCCGCCAGATCGGTCGCCACGGTGGCGCTTTCCGACCAGATCTGCGCGGCAAGGCCGTAGCGGGTGTTATTGGCCAGGTTGATCGCCTCATCCGCCGTGCGGAAGCTTGTCAGCGTGGCGATGGGGCCGAAGATTTCCTTGCTCCAGACGGGGTTTGCGGGCGAAACCTCACGCAGATAGCCGGGTGCGACATAGCAGGTCTCAGCGGCCTGACCGCCGATCAGGTCGGCGCCCGCCTCCACCGCCTGACGGATGATGCCGGTGATGCGGTCCTTATGCACCGGATCGACGATGGCGCCGATATCGGTCGATTTGTCCAAGGGCGGGCCAAGCCGCAGCGTGTTCATGCGGCGCTGCAACAGCGCCTCGAAACGGTCGGCCACGGCCTCGGCCACGAGGATCCGCGAGCCGGCGCAGCAGACCTGGCCCTGATTGAACCAGATCGAATCGACGACGCCCTCGACCGCGGCATCGAGATCGGCATCCTCCATGACGATGAAGGGGGATTTGCCACCCAGTTCCAGCGTCAGCCGCTTTTCGGTTCCGGCGGTGGCGGCGCGGATGGCGCGCCCGACCTCGGTCGAGCCGGTGAAGGCGATCTTGTCCACGTCAGATGCCACAAGCGCCGCCCCGGTTTCGCCGTCGCCGGTGACGATATTCACGACCCCCTTGGGCAGCCCGACCTCCTGACAGATTTCGGCGAAAGCCAGCGCCGAAAGCGAGGTATATTCCGCCGGTTTCAGCACCACCGTATTGCCCGCCGCGATGGCCGGCGCGATCTTCCAGGCCAGCATCAGCAGCGGGAAATTCCACGGGATGATCTGGCCCGCGACCCCGATGGGCGCATGGCCGGTGAATTCATCCGCCATGATCTCGGCCCAGCCGGCATGGTGATAGAAATGGCGCACGACCAGCGGAATATCGGCGTCGCGGCTTTCCCGGATCGGCTTGCCATTGTCGAGGCTTTCCAGCACCGACAGGAAGCGTTCCCGCTTCTGGATGCTGCGGGCGATGGCGTAAAGATATTGCGCGCGCGTGTGACCCGGCAGCCCGGCCCATTTCGGCTGCGCCCGGCGTGCGGCCTTCACCGCCGCCGCCACGTCATCCGCCGAGCCTTGCGTCACCTCGGCCAGCAATTCGCCGGTCGAGGGGTCGCGAGAGGCAAATGTCCGTCCCGGCGCGGTAAAGCCGCCATCGACGAAATGGCCGAATTTCTCATGCGCCGTCAGCCAGTCGCGCACCGCGCCCGCATCCTCGACCGAGGGGCCGTAATCCATCGTCTCCATGATCTCGCTCACAGTCGGCATCGTTCCCCTCAGGCCATGGTCAGGCGGTGGGCCGCACCGTAGCGGCCGGTGACGTGATGGCTGATCTGGCGTTCCAGATCGCCCAGAAGCGAGCTTGCGCCAATGCGGAACAGGCGCGGATCCAGCCAGTCGCGGCCAAGTTCCTCGCGCATCAGCACCTGCCAGGCGATGGCGTCCTTCGCGGTCTTCAACCCGCCCGCCGGCTTGAAGCCGACCCTGTGGCCGGTCCGGTCACGATAGTCGCGGATGGCGCGGCACATGACCAAGGATACCGGCAGCGTGGCGTTCACCCCTTCCTTGCCGGTCGAGGTCTTGATCCAGTCCGCCCCCGCCTGCATGGCGACATGGCTGGCGCGGGCGACGTTTTCCAGCGATTTCAGATCGCCCGTCGCCAGAATGGCCTTCATCTTCGCCGGCCCGCAGGCCTCTCGCATGGCCCGGATCTCGTCGTAAAGCGCAGCCCAGTTCGCCTGCAGCACATGGGCGCGGGTGATGACGATGTCGATCTCGTCGGCACCCTGATCGACGGCATAGCGGATCTCGGCCAGCCGCAGATCGAGCGGCATCAGCCCGGCGGGAAAGCCGGTGGCGACGCTGGCGACCGGCACCCCGGAATTGCCGAGCGCGCGCTTCGCCGCCGCGACCATGGTCGGATAGACGCAGACAGCGCCAGTGGTCAGCCCCTCGATGCCCATCGCCGCCAGAAGCTCGGGCGCGATTGGCTGGCGGGCCTTGGCGCAAAGCCGCGCCACCCGGTCCTCGGTATCGTCGCCCGCCAGCGTCGTCAGGTCGATGCAGCGCACCGCGTTCAGGACCCATGCAGCCTGATAATCCTTCTTGATCGAGCGCCGCGCCGGCAAGCTGGCCGCACGGCGTTCCACCGCCGGGGTATTGATGCGGATCTGGTCGAACCATTCCGGCGTCAGCGCGGTGCCGGGATTGGATGTCAGCTCTGGCATGGTGGTCTCGCCCTGGTTCAGACAGCTACGGTAGCCTTGGAACGTCGCGCCGACAAGCCGGGCGCAAGGCGATATCGAACCGCTCCGTGTCTTCCGGAAATACCTGAGCGCAGCACGCAGAGGTGATCCGTTTATCTCAGTCGCCGGTAAAGCCCGAAGGGGCGGTTCCGGCGTCGGACTTGCGGCCCCCCTGCGGCAGATGGTTAAAGCTGTATGCAGTTTTATCAAACGCGACCCCGCACCGAGGAGTATGATTGTGAAGAAGCTGGGATTTCTGTCCTTTGGGCATTGGTCGCCTGAACGTGGCTCGATGGTGCGCTCGGCTTCCGATGTGCTGACCCAATCCATCGAACTGGCGGTCGAGGCCGAGAAGATCGGTCTCGATGGCGCCTATTTCCGCGTTCATCACTATGCCCGGCAACTGGCCTCGCCCTTTCCGTTGCTGGCGGCGATCGGGGCGCGGACCTCAAAGATCGAGATCGGCACCGGCGTTATCGATATGCGCTATGAAAACCCGTTCTACATGGTCGAGGATGCCGGCGCCGCCGATGTGATCGCGGGCGGGCGGCTTCAGCTTGGCATCAGTCGCGGCTCGCCCGAGCAGGTCGTGGATGGCTGGCGCTATTTCGGCTATCAGCCGATGGAGGGAGAGGACCATGCCGACATGGCGCGGCGTCATGCCCAGACCTTCCTGCGCCTGCTTGACGGCGATGGTTTCGCCCAGCCGAATCCGCAGCCGATGTTCCCCAACCCGCCCGGCCTGTTGCGGCTGGAGCCGCATTCCGAAGGCCTGCGCGACCGGATCTGGTGGGGTGCGGCCTCGGACGCGACGGCGGTCTGGGCGGCGGAACTGGGGATGAACCTGCAAAGCTCGACCCTGAAGACCGACGAAACCGGAGAGCCCTTCCATATCCAGCAGGCGAAGCAGATCCGCGCCTATCGCGAGGCCTGGAAGGCCGCAGGCCACGCGCGCAGCCCCCGGGTGTCGGTCAGCCGCTCGATCTTCGCGCTGATGACGCCGGAGGACCGGATGTATTTCGGTCGCGGCGGCAAGGACGAGGACCAGATCGGGGTGATCGACCAGACCCGTTCGATCTTCGGGCGCAGCTATGCCGACGAGCCCGACCGCCTGGTCGAACAGCTGCGCGAGGACGAGGCTATTGCCGAGGCCGATACCCTGCTTCTGGCAGTGCCGAACATGCTGGGCGTGGACTATAACGTCCATGTGCTGGACAGCATCCTGCGCCACGTCGCCCCGGCGCTCGGCTGGCGTTGAGCGGGTCTAGCCTGTCTGGGAGGGCGTGCGGATCGGTGTCGGGGCCGGGATGAATTCGTCCCGGTCGCCCTCGGGCAGGTCGAACTGCCCCTGACCCCAATCGGCGGCGCGCCATTCCTCGCGGGCATGGGCGATCTTCTCGCGGCTGGAGGCGACGAAGTTCCACCAGACATAGCGCGGCCCGTTCAGCGTCGCCCCTCCAAGCGCCATCAGCCGCGCGCCTTGCGGGCCGGCGGCGACGGTGATCTTGTCGCCGGGGCGGAAGACCATCATCCGCCCGGCCTCGAAGCTGTCGCCGGCAATGCTGACGCTGCCCTCGGTGATGTATATCCCGCGATCCTCGTGATCGTCGGGCAGCGGGAAGCGCGCGCCGGGGGCAAGCGTCACGTCGAGATAGAAGGTCTCGGAATAAAGCGTGGCCGGTGCCTGGGCCCCATAGGCGCTGCCGAGGATCAGCGTCGCCGCGATCCCCTCGGCCTCGAAGCGGGGCAGGGCCTCCTTGCCGTGATGCTCGAAGATCGGGTCCATCTCCTCGCGGTTCTCGGGCAGGGCGATCCAGGTCTGGATGCCGTAAAGGCTGTGCGGCCCCTGCCTGCCGGCGGCCGAGGTGCGCTCGGAATGGGTGACGCCCTTGCCGGCCACCATCCAGTTCACCGCGCCGGGCAGGATCACCTGATCGGTGCCGATACTGTCGCGATGATGGAAATCGCCGCGATAGAGATAGGTGACGGTGCCCAGCCCGATATGCGGATGCGGGCGGATGTCGATGCCCTGACCGGTCAGGAATTCCGCCGGGCCGGCCTGATCGAAGAAGATGAACGGCCCGACCATCTGGCGCTGCGGCGCGGGCAGGGCGCGCTTGACCTCGAAGCCGCCGAGATCGCGGGCGCGGGGAATGATCGTCGTCTCGATGGCGTCGAGGCCGATTTCGTCGGGGTTACCGGGGCTCAGGGCGGGGTTCCAGCTCATGCGACCACAGTCGCGCAGAGTCACGACGAAAGCCAGAGGTATCTGCGCCTCGCCGCCCACCGAAAAGGTTGTAACGCAAGGCTTGATCCCGCACCCGATCCGGGTTGCAATGGTTCATCAGGGGAGGCCGATCATGTCCGACAAGAAGCCGCGTTACAGCACATATGAAAGTCCGGCCGGCGGTTGGGGTGCGGCTGCGGCCACCGCGAAGGTGCTGATCGAGCAGAGCGTGGTCACCAAGGGCTCGCGCGCTTTGCTGGAGATGAACCAGCCCGGCGGCTTCAAATGCCCGAGCTGCGCCTTTCCAGACCCGACCCATCGCAAGAAGCTGGAATTCTGCGAGAATGGGGTGAAGGCACTGGCGCATGAGGCGACACGGCGGCGGCTGACGCGCGAATTTTTTGCAGATCACAGCGTGACCGAACTGGCGGCAGAAAGCGACTACTGGCTGGAAATGCAGGGCCGGCTGACCGAGCCGATGCGCTATGACGCCGCCACCGATCACTATGTTCCGGTGTCATGGGACGAGGCATTTGCCATGATCGGCCAGCATCTGCGTGCCCTTGGCGATCCGAATCAGGCTGAGTTCTATACCTCGGGCCGAACCTCCAACGAGGCAGCTTTCCTGTTCTCGGTTTTCGTCCGTGAGTTCGGCACCAACAATTTCCCCGACTGCTCCAATATGTGCCACGAACCGACAAGCCGGGGCCTGCCGCCCTCGATCGGCATCGGCAAGGGCACGGTCATCATGGAGGATTTCGACGCCACCGAGGCGATCTTCATCTTCGGGCAGAATACCGGCACAAACTCGCCCCGGATGATGTCGAACCTGGTCGAGGCGCGAAAGCGCGGCGTGCCTGTCATCGTTGTCAACCCGATGCCGGAACGCGCGCTTATCGAGTTTACCGATCCGCAGGATATCCGTCAGATGGCGCTGCTGCGTCATACTAACATCGCCAGCGAGTTCGTTCATATCAAGATCGGTGGCGACCTGGCCCTGCTGAAAGGGATGATGCGGGCGCTCATCGAGGCTGACGACGCGGAAGGCGGGGTTCTGGATCACGCCTTCATCGCCGAACATACCGATGGGATAGATGCCCTGCGCGCCGACATCATGGCTCAGGACTGGCCCGAGATCGTGGCCGCATCCGGACTGAGCGAGGCGCAGATCCGCGATTGCGCGCGGATCTATGCGGATTCGAAGGCGACCATGATCGCCTATGGCATGGGCCTGACCCAGCACCAGAAAAGCGCCCAGCTTTTGCAGCAGGTCGCGAACCTGCTGCTGCTCAAGGGGAATTTCGGCAAGCCCGGCGCCGGCATTGCGCCGATCCGTGGCCACTCGAACGTGCAGGGCGACCGCACCGTCGGCATCGACGAAAAGCCGACCGCCGCCTATCTGGACCGGCTGGCCGAGGTCTTCGGCTTCCAACCCCCGCGCGAGCATGGTCATCACGTCGTCGAAACCCTGCGCGCGATGGAGGAGGGCTCGGCCCGGGTCTTCATCGGCATGGGCGGCAATTTCATCCGTGCCGTTCCCGATACGCCGCGGGCCGAGGCCGCGATGCGCAAGCTCGACCTGACAGTCGGCATAGCCACCAAGCTGAACCGGGGTCATCTCGTCCATGGCCGCGATGCCCTGATTCTGCCGGTCGTCGCCCGCTCCGAGGTGGTTCGCACGACCAAGGGCGAGCAATTCGTGACCACCGAGGATGCGATGTCCAATGTCACCGCCTCGCGCGGCCCGTTGGAACCCGCTTCGGAACACCTGCTGCCAGAGGTCGAGATCGTCTGCCGCATGGCCATGGCCAGCTTGCCGGACAGCGTCGTGCCATGGGCGGATTACATCGGCGATTACGACCAGATCCGCGACCGCATCGCCGATGTCTATCCGGCGATCTATGCCGATTTCAGCAAACGCATTCAGGCCCCGGATGGCTTTCACCTCGACGTGCCGCCCCGCCAGCGGATCTGGCGCACGCCGAATGGCAAGGCGAATTTCCTGATCCTGCCGGGGCTGTCGATGAATGACGATCTGGCAGATCCCGAGATGCTGCGCCTCGCCACGATCCGCTCTCACGATCAGTTCAACACCACGATCTACAGCTATAACGACCGTTATCGCGGCATTCACGGCGACCGCATGGTGCTGTTCATGAATGCCGAGGACATGGAAGCGCGCGGCATCCCCAATGGCGCCAAGGTCACCGCCGAGACGATCAGCGACGATGGTCGCCTTCGCCAGGTCGGGGGGCTGACAGCTTTGAAATATCCGCTGCCGCGCGGCGCCACGGCGGGCTACTTCCCCGAGTTGAACCCGCTTCTGGCCCTGGATCATTACGATCGCATCTCGGGCACGCCCGCCGCCAAGTCGATCCCGATCCGGGTCAGGGCGGATTGATCCGGGCGGGACCAAGCCAGAACCGCGCGCCCTCGCGAGTATTTTCGCGCATTGACTGAAGGTCATCGCATCCGGCCAGAGCGGGCCGGTCACCGATATCTGTCTGGCCATACCTTTGCCGCCGATGCCGTTGGGTGGGACGCCATTGGCGGCGTTTCCCGATAATCCCCGGCTGCGCGACCTGTTCGGACCCCATGCGCAGATCCATGCCTGTCGAACAGAGCAGGAAATCGCCGCTCATTTCGGTGTGTCCGGGCTGCTCTTGCCGCTGTTCGACTAGGTCGACACAAGCGCGACATGGCTGGCCGGATATACTGGCGATCATGCCGGTGCCGTGCGCTATATTGCCGGTCTGATCGGCGGCACCGAGGGCGGGTTGAACCAGACCTTGAGCAAGGCGCTGAAGGATGCGGGCACGCATGAGGCGCTTGAAAACGGACTGGACGGCCTGCGCAAGGGCTTGGGCCTGCCGGAGGTATCTTGAAGGCTGGATGCCATGTCCACCCATTGATCCATCGCGCCCGACGGGGTGCCTGTTCCGATCTCACCGGATCGTTCGTTTGCCGAAGGGTCGCTGCCCAACGACGCGACATGCCCTGAAGCCGGGCCGGATCTGCAAGCCAAATCTTGCGCCGGGCGCCCACAAGCATTAGCTCGGCGCCCATGGAACCCGTTCACATCATCGGTGCCGGCCTCGCCGGATCAGAGGCCGCCTGGCAGATCGCCCGCGCCGGCATTCCCGTCATCCTGCACGAGATGCGCCCATCGGTCGAAACCTTCGCCCACAAGTCGGGCGATTTCGCGGAAATGGTCTGCTCGAACTCCTTCCGCTCGGATGACGACCAGAACAATGCCGTCGGGCAGCTGCACTGGGAAATGCGGCAGGCGGGTGGCCTCATCATGGCCATGGCCGACCGCCACAAGCTGCCCGCAGGCGGCGCGCTTGCCGTGGATCGCGAGGCGTTTTCGGCCGATGTGACCAAGGCGCTCCGGGCCGAGCCGCTGGTCAGCGTCGAGCCGGGCGAGATCACCGAATTGCCGCGCGAGGGCCGCTGGATCGTCGCCACCGGACCGCTGACTTCGGCAGCACTCGGGGCGGCGATCCGGGCCGAGACCGGGGCGGAATCGCTGGCCTTCTTCGATGCCATCGCCCCCATCGTCTATGCCGAGACCATCGACATGGACATCGCCTGGCGGCAGTCGCGCTATGACAAGGGCGAGACCGAGGAAGAACGCACCGCCTATATCAACTGCCCGATGACCAGGCCCGAATACGAGGCCTTCATCGACGCCATGCTGGCGGCGGACAAGGCCGAGTTCCACGAGGGCGAGACCGCCGGCTATTTCGACGGCTGCCTGCCCATCGAGGTGATGACCGAACGCGGCCGCGAAACCCTGCGCCACGGCCCGATGAAGCCCGTGGGGCTGACCAATGCCCATAAGCCGGACGAGAAACCCTATGCCGTGGTCCAGCTTCGGCGGGATAATGCCTTGGGGACGCTCTATAATATTGTTGGTTTCCAGACCAAGATGAAATACGGCGCCCAGACCGAAGTCTTCCGCATGATCCCCGGCCTGCAGAATGCCCAGTTCGCGCGGCTTGGCGGCATCCATCGCAACAGCTTCCTGAACTCGCCGACGCTGCTCGACGACAGGATGCGGCTGCGGGCGCGGCCGAACCTGCGCTTTGCCGGGCAGGTGACGGGCGTGGAAGGCTATGTCGAAAGCGCCGCGATGGGGCTGCTTGCGGGTCGGATGGCGGCGGCGGAGGCCAGGGGTGCGGACCTTGCGCCGCCGCCCGGCACCACCGCCATGGGTGCGCTGATCCATCACATCACCGGCGGGGCGGAGGCGAAGACCTTCCAGCCGATGAACGTGAATTTCGGGCTTTTCCCGCCCATCGAGGCCAAGGCCGGACGGCGCGGCCGCAAGGACCGCTACCCGGCCTATACCAACCGCGCCAAGGACGATTTCACCGCATGGCTGGCCGGGCAGTAACCCGCTTCGCGCCCTCGCCCACGGGGCTGTTGCATCTGGGCCATGCCTATTCGGCGCTTGTCGCCGCCGGGGCCGGGGGGATGCTGCTGCGGATCGAGGATATCGACCGTGCCCGCTGCAAGCCGGAATATGAGGCCGCCATCTTCGAGGACCTGCATTGGCTCGACCTCGACTGGCCAGAGCCGGTGATGCGGCAATCGGACCGGTTGGGGATCTATCAGCAGGCGCTGGATCATCTCTCGGGTCTCGGCGTCACCTATCCCTGTTCCTGCACGCGCGGCGATATCAGGGCGGCGCTGTCGGCCCCGCAGGAAGGCGCGCCGATCCTCGGGCCGGACGGGCTGGTCTATCCCGGCACCTGTCGCGGGCGCGACATGCGCAGGCTGGTCAAGGGCGACGTGATCCGGCTGGATGCCGGGCGGGCTTTCGATATGCTGGGCGATAACATGCTGAATTTCCGTGATAACGGGTCGTATGTAATGACGCGGGACGCGTTTCAGGACGGCATCGGCGACGTGGTGCTGGCGCGCAAGGGGATGGGGACCTCCTATCATCTGTCGGTCGTGGTGGACGACGCGGCGCAGGGGGTGACGCTGGTCACGCGCGGGCAGGACCTGTTCGCATCCACATGGGTCCATGTGCTGCTGCAGCGCCTGCTGGACCTTGAGACGCCGGAATACCGCCACCACCGGCTGATAAGGGACGAGGCCGGCAAGCGGCTGGCCAAGCGCGACGATGCGCGCAGCCTGCGAGAGTTGCGCGGGCAGGGTGCAAGCCCCGACGATATCCGGGCGCTAGTCGGCCTCTAGCGGGGCCATGATCTCGACCTCGGCGCCGTCGCGGATCGCGGTATAGAAGCAGCTGCGCCGGTTGGTGTGGCAGGCCGGCCCGGCCTGTTCGACCAGCACCAGCAGGCAGTCGCGGTCGCAGTCGACGCGCATCTCGACCAGTTTCTGCACATGGCCCGATGTTTCGCCCTTGACCCAGAACCCCTGCCGCGAACGCGACCAATAGGTCACCCGCCCGGTCTTTAGCGTGCAGGCCACGGCCTCGGCATTCATCCAGGCCATCATCAGGACTTCGCCGGTCGCGGCCTCCTGCGCGATGGCGGGGATCAGCCCATTGGCGTCGAAGCGAAGTGTCGCGGGGTCGAACATCGGCTTTCCTTTCGGGGTCTCGCTGCCTATCTAGGCCCTAAGAGACCGGAGGAAAACCATGTCCGACGCCGATATGATGCAGCTTTATTCGAAGCGGATCCTCGCGCTGGCGGCGGATATCCCGCATCTCGGCAGGATCGAGGGCGCCGAGGGCAGCGCCATGAAACGCTCTCCGCAATGCGGGTCGACGGTCACGGCGCATGTGCGGATGAAGGACGGGCGCGTCGAGGATTTCGGGCAGGAGGTCCGCGCCTGCGCGCTTGGCCAGGCCTCGGCCGGGGTGCTGGGGCAGGCGGTGATCGGCGCCAGCCGCGAGGAGATTGCGAAGGGCACCGAACAGCTTAGCGCCATGCTGAAGGAAGCCGGACCGGTCCCGGATGCGCCCTGGGCCGGGCTGGAAGTGCTGATCCCGGCGCGGGACTATCCCAATCGTCACGCCTCGATCCTGCTGAGCTGGCAGGCGGCGCTGGAGGCGATAGATCTGGCTGAGAGCGGCTGAAATCGGCCAGGCAGGGATTCGGACTTGAATTGAATTAGGTGCCAGATTATATGGCGGCTTATGGAATTGGAGCAAAAATACCGGGCATTGATGTCCTCGGCGGGCGCAGCGGCGGGAGAGATGCGGATCTGTTTCGAGATCCTCTCGCTCGCCGGCCAGATCGACCGGGCCTGCGCGGTGCGGCTGGCGCCTTATCGTCTGTCGGAAAGCAAGTTTCTGCTGTTGTCGCTGTTGCGTGACGAGCCTGACGGGGCCGCGCCTCATGTCCTTGCCGATCTGGCCGGGGTGACGCGGGCAACCATGACCGGCCTGCTGGATGGGATGGCGCGCGACGGGCTGATCACGCGCAGCCACGATTGCGAAGACCGGCGCAAGATGATCGTTCGCCTTACACCGGCCGGCAAGGCGCTGGCAGGGACACTTGGGGACGAACATCTGCGCTGGATCTCGTCACTTTGCAGCGGGCTTGGCCCCGAGGATCGCCGGATGTTGAGCGCGCTGCTGGAACGGGTCCGTCAAAGCGCCGGTCTGGCGCCGGATCAATCGTCGACTGAAAGGAATTCGGAATATGACGCATTACCTCGTTGAACTCTATTCGCCGAAACCAACCTGGGCGGCGCTGGATGCGGCAGGACGGGCCGCCTTCTTTGAAGAAATCGGTGCCGGCATGGGCGCGCTTGTCGAAATGGGCGTGGCACCCCTGACATTGTCCGAGGTCGAGGCCGGCTTTGACAATCCGGCACAGCAGCGCTTTCTGGCGATCTGGCGCTGCCCGGACAAGGCTGCGGCAGAAGCGCTCGTTTCCGGCATTTCTGCCTCGGGCTGGCACGATTATTTCGAAACCGTCAACGCGGTGGGGGCCGAGGCCGGGCTGGAGGCGCATCTGGCCCAGCTTGCAGAACTGTAGGGGCAGGGAAAAAGAAAAAGGCGGCGCCGATGCGCCGCCCTTCTGGTCGTCTATCCGGCGAAGATCACTCTTCGGCGGCTTCCTCGGCGGGCGCTTCGGCAGCGGCATCGTCAGAGCCGGCCTCATTCTCTTCCGAGACCAGGGCCGAGGGCGCGGCGATATTGGCGATGACGAAGTTGCGGTCGGTGGTCGGCTTGGCGCCGGCCGGCAGCTTCACGTCGCCGATATGGATCGAATCGCCGATCTCGTGACCCGAGAGGTCCACGATCACGCTTTCCGGGATGTCGCCGGCGGTCACGTTCAGCTCGACTTCCGGGCGCACCGTCACCAGCGTGCCGCCGCGCTTCAGGCCGGGGCAGGTGTCGGCGTTGATGAACTCGACATGGATGAACAGGTTCACCTTCGAGGTGCGGCGCAGGCGCATGAAGTCGATATGCGTCGGCAGGTCCTTGACCACGTCCTTCTGAACGGCGCGGCAGATCACGCGCACGTCTTCCTGGCCGTCGACCTTCAGGTTCCACAGCGTGGACATGAAGCGACCGGCGCGAAGCTTGGTCAGAAGCTGGTTGAAGTCGAACTGGACGGCGACCGGGTCCTTGTGGTCGCCATATACGATGCCGGGCACCTTGCCGTTACGGCGAGCTTGACGGGCGGCCCCCTTGCCTGTCCCCGTACGTGCCTCGGCCACCAGATCTGGGATCGTCTTGGCCATGATATTTCCTTTCAAGATAAGCGGTCTCCTCCAAGGGTGAGACCGAAGCCGCGCGCATAGCAGGGTTTGCCGGGTTTGAAAAGGCCCTCGACGGCGGGCAACCCCCAGCCTAGCTCTTATGGCAGGGAATGCGATGGAGGGTGCGATGGCTGACCAAGACTATGCCTTGCTGATGGCCAGATACAACGCCTGGCAGAATGACAGCCTGATGGCAGCGGCGGATGGCCTGTCCGAGGATGAGCGGCAGCGGGATCGCGGGGCCTTCTTCCGCTCCATCGCCGGCACGCTGTCGCATCTTTACTGGGGCGACCGGACCTGGATGTCGCGCTTTGCCGGAACCGAGCCGCCGGGCTGCGGGATCCCTGATTCGGCTGCGATGTTCGGGGACTGGGACAGCTATTGCCTGGCGCGACGGCAATTCGACCAGCGCATTCTGGACTGGGCGCATGAGGTTGCGCCGGACTGGTTTGCAGGCGATCTGACCTGGTATTCCGCTGTGGCAGGGCGCGAAGTCACCAAACCCCGCAGCATCCTGATTGTCCATCTGTTCAACCACCAGACCCATCATCGCGGGCAGGTCCATGCCATGCTGACCGCAGCCGGCGCGCGGCCCGATGATACCGATCTTTTCCTCATGCCTGAACGCTATCGGGCGATGTGAGCATGAAAAAAGGGCGCCCCGAGGGACGCCCTTTGCCGTTCCTGCGATCCGCTTACAGCGTGCCGTTGCGCTGCTGGATCATCATGAAGGTGTCATAGGTGTATTCCGCGGTCTGGTTGTAGAGATACCAGTCGTTGCGGAAGGCCTTGATCGAGGACCAGATCTTGTTCCAGTTCTCGTTATTGGCGTCGAGTTCTGCATAGACCTCGTTCGCGGCCTTGTAGAAGGCCTCCATGACATCCGGCGGGAAAGGACGCAGTTGCGCGCCGCCGGCGACCAGCTCTTTCAGGGCCGTCGGGTTCTTCCAGTCGTATTTCTGCAGCATGTCGGCATCTTCGGCCTGACAGGCGGTGCGCAGGATGGCCTGGTAATGGGCCGGCAGCGCCTCGTACTTCTCCTTGTTGAACAGGAAGTGGACCGTCGGGCCGCCTTCCCACCAACCGGGATAGTAGTAATAGGGCGCGACCTTGGCGAAGCCGAGCTTCTGGTCGTCATAGGGGCCGACCCATTCGGCGCCGTCGATGGTGCCCTTTTCCAGCGCCGGGTAGATGTCGCCGCCGGCGATCTGCTGCGGCACGACGCCCAGCTTCTCGGCCACGGCGCCGGCAAAGCCGCCCAGACGGACCTTGAGGCCCTTCAGGTCTTCGACGGTGTTGATCTCCTTGCGATACCAGCCGCCCATCTGGGCACCGGTATTGCCGCCCGGCAGGCCGAACAGGTTCTGCGTCGCCAGGAATTCGTTGAACAGGTCGATCCCGCCGCCGTGATACTGCCAGGCGTTCATCGCCCGGGCCGACAGGCCGAAGGGCACGGCCGCGCCAAGCGCCCAGGTCGGATCCTTGCCCCAGTAATAATAGGACACGGTATGCGCCGCATCCACGGTGCCCTCGCTGGCGGCATCGGCAGCCTGCAGGCCGGGCACGATCTCGCCGGCGGCGAAGACCTGGATCTTGAACTTGCCATCGGTGGCGTCGCTGACCATCTGCGACATCACTTCGGCGCCACCATAGATGGTGTCGAGCGATTTCGGGAATGACGAGGTCAGGCGCCAGTTCACTTCCGGCGCTTCCTGGGCGATGGCCGGGGCGGCCAGCGTCGTCGCGGCGGCGGCAGACGCGCCCCCGATCGTCGCATGGGCCAGGAAACGACGGCGGTTGAGTTTGGATTTATCGGTCATGTGTCCTCCACAAGCGCGGGGTTCGAATGGCCCCGCTTGGCAGGTAATGTGCATACCCGCCGCCCCGCTGTCGAGACGAAAGACCGCACGGATTGGAAAAAACCTTCGACATATCGAGCTTTACTTTGCGTCATTCAGTTGACGCTGCGGCAGGCCCTCCGAGTCTGCGCAAATGCCGGGCAATCGGGCCTCGGAGTGCATCCGGACTTGCAATCGCGGCTTTTCAACCCCGCCTTGGCTTTATATTCTCGGGTTGTTGGTGCCTTGGGGAGTCATGATGTCCGCACCCCGTTTCGACGCCGAAGCGCGTCAGGGTCTGGCGATGATCTCGCCGCCGCTCGTCTATGCGCTGCTGCTGCTGGCCGCGCCGCTTCTGACGATTCTCGCCTATTCCTTCTTCAAGGACGGCTATCTTGAGGTCATCCGCGAGTTCACCCTGGACAATTACCGCACCGCTCTGAGCGACCCGGTCTTTCACAAGGTGATGCTGCGTTCGGTCGTGGTGGCCATGCTGGTGACGCTGGTGACGGTGGTGCTGGCCTTCCCGGTCGCCTATTTCCTGTCCTTCGCCGTCCGCGCCGAGCGCAAGGCGATGTGGCTGTTTCTGATCACCATTCCGTTCTGGACCTCGTATCTGATCCGGGTCTTCCTGTGGAAGGTGATCCTGGCCGAGAACGGGGTCGTCAATTCGCTGGTGACGCTGCTGCCCTTCGTGGATCACTCTCCCTTCGGCAACATGCTTTACAATGTGCAGGCGATGGTGGTCACGCTGGCCCACGCCTATGCGCCCTTCGCCATCCTGCCGATCTATGTGGCGCTGGAGAAGATCGACCGCTCGCTGCTGGAGGCCGGGCAGGATCTGGGCGAATCGCGGCTGATGACTTTCTGGCGGGTGACGCTGCCTTTGGCCATGCCGGGGGTGATCGCGGCCACGCTGATCGTCTTCATCCCGACCATCGGCGATTACGTCACCCCGGAACTGATCGGCGGCGGCAAGACGCCGATGATCGCGAATATGGTGCAGGCGAACATGCTGGCGCTGGATAACCGGCCGATGGGCTCGGCGCTGGCGGTGACGGCCATGGTGATCGTGACCATCGTCAGCCTGATCTTCCTGTTCCTGAACCGCCGCTTCCTGAAGGTGCGCCAATGAAATCCGGTGGCCTGCGCCTTTATGCGATCCTCTATCTGGCGTTTCTTTATGCGCCGATCCTGCTTCTGCCGCTTTTCGCCTTCAACGACGGCACCATCATCGCCTTTCCGCTGAAGGGCTTCACCACCGAATGGTTCGGCCAGATGATCGCCAACCAGACCCTGCGCCGCGCCTTCACCAATTCGCTGACCATCGCGCTGACCGCGGCGCTGCTGGCGACCTGCCTCGGCATCTTTGCCGCCCGCGCCTCGACCCGGTTCAACTTCCCCGGCAAGACCCCGGCCATGGGGCTGATCATGCTGCCGCTTGTGCTGCCCGAGATCATCGTCGCCATGTCGCTTCTGGTGGTGCTGCTGGCCGTGGGCATTCCGCTGTCGATCTTCACCGTGATCCTCGGCCATACTCTGATCTGCATGCCCTATGCGATCGCCATCCTGTCCACCGCCTTCAGCAGCCTCGACAAGTCGCTGGAGGAAGCCGCCTATGACCTCGGCGAAACGAAATGGAGCGCGTTCCGCCTGGTCATCCTGCCCCTGGTGATGCCGGGCATCGTCTCGTCGCTGCTGATGAGCTTCACCATCTCGCTCGACGAGTTCATCATCGCCTTCTTCCTGGCCGGGAACGAGCCGACGCTGCCGACCTATATCTTCAGCCAGCTGCGTTTCCCGAAATCCGTTCCGGTGATGATGGCGCTCGGCACCGTGCTGGTGGTGCTCTCGGTGCTGCTTCTGACCGTCGCCGAATATTTCCGCCGTCGCGGCGTCGCCCGCACCGGCCAAAAAGACCATGGGGGTTTCCTGTGAACGATACGACCAAGGCGCTCACGCCGGACCCTGCCAATCCGCCCAAGCCCGCCACGCGCAGCAGCAAGGCGGCCAGCCGCTATGCCGAATTGCAGGCGGCGAAGCCGATGATCGAATGCCGAGATGTGCACAAGTATTACGGCGATTACCACGCGCTGCGCGGCATCGACCTGACCATCCGCGAGGGCGAGTTCTTCTCGCTTCTCGGGCCCTCGGGCTGCGGCAAGACCACGCTGCTGCGCACCATCGCCGGGTTCGAGGATATCTCCTCTGGCGTGGTGCTGATCGACGGCGGCGACATGGCCGATGTGCCTGCGAACAAGCGCCCGACCAATATGGTCTTCCAGTCCTATGCCATCTTCCCGCATCTGAGCGTGGCCGAGAATGTGGCCTTCGGGTTGCGCCGCGACCCGCGCCCGAAGGCCGAGAAAGCCGCCGCTGTCGAGGAGGCGCTGAAAATGGTCGGCCTGACCGGCTATGGCACGCGCGCCGCACACGCCCTGTCCGGCGGTCAGCGGCAGCGGGTGGCGCTGGCACGCGCGCTGATCCTGAAACCCAAGGTGCTGCTGCTCGACGAACCGCTCTCGGCGCTCGACCGCAAGATGCGCGAGCAGATGCAGGTGGAGCTTATCAAGCTGCAACGCCAGGTCGGCATCACCTTCGTCCTCGTCACCCATGACCAGGAGGAAGCGCTTGTCATGTCCGACCGCATCGCGGTCATGTTCGAAGGCGGCATCGCCCAGTTGGACGAGGCCGAGACGCTCTATTCCCGGCCGGTCAGCCGCCGGGTCGCGGATTTCATCGGGGTGATGAACTTCCTGCCCGCGACCGTCCTGGGCGAGGAGGCCGAGAATATCCGCGTCGATGTCGAAGGCCTGGGCGAGATCGACATCCCCCGTGCCCAGATCGCCGGCAAGGACGATGACGACCCGATCATGATCGGCTTCCGCCCCGAGGCGGTGAATGTCTTCCCCGAAGGCCAGCCCCAGACCGCGCCGCGCCAGAACGGCGGCACCATCGACGAGGTGGTCTATTACGGCGACATGACCTATTACGATGTCCGCCTGGACGAGGAAGACGGCACCCGTTCCGAACCCGTCCGCATCTCCATGCGCAATGTCTTCGGTCGCGACATTCCCTGCGTGGGCGAACGCGTCACCGTCGGCTGGTCGCCCTCCAGCATGATCCTGTTCCGCTAGAGCCTATTCCAGCGGCGCCAGCCCGGCCTGCAGTTTCTTCGGCAGGCTGGCGCGGATGGTCCGATAGGATTGCCCGATCCGGTGCGCCAGCTCGTCGCGCGCCGCATCGCAATCCAGCGACACCCAACTGCGATGCATATAGGGGGCCTTCGCGGCCACGCCCGCGTCGATCAGCATGGTGGCGGTCTCGATACTGTCGCATTTGACCGAGACCCGCTCCTCCATCGCGCCGATCAGCGCGAAGATCTTGCCGCCGACCTTCCAGCAATCATGCCCGCCGCCCCAGGGATCGGAACATTCCGCCCCCGGGAAACCGCTGCATATCTCGTTGACCAAGGCCCGACTCATGCCTGCACCCTAACATCTTCTTCTGTGCGAAAATACCTCGGGGGTCCGGGGGCGGCGCCCCCGGTCCTGCGCTCAGACCTCTTCGATCCGCAATTCCACCGGATCCTCGGCAATGACGCCGGTCTTCGGCAGTTCCGCAATCGCGTGGTCGATGGCGTCGGGGGTGGTCTTGTGGGTGACGATCAGCACCGGGGCCGGGCCGTCCTCGTGATCGTATTGCCGCATCCGGTGGATCGAGATCCCGGCATCGCCCAGCACGGTTGCCACCTTTGCCAGCGCCCCCGGCTTGTCGAGAAGCGCCAGCCGCAGGTAATAGGCCGCCGGCACCGCGGTGCGGGCGGGCTGGGCATGGGTCAGCCGGTCGGCGGGCTGGCCGAAGACCGGCATACGCACCCCGCGCGCCAGTTCGACCACGTCGGACATGACCGCGCTTGCCGTCGGGCCTTCGCCGGCCCCGGCACCGCGCAGGACGATCTGGCCGACGCTGTCGCCCTCGATCACCACCATATTGGTGCCGCCCTGCAATTGCCCGATCGGGCTGTCGGCCGGCACCAGGCAGGGCGACATGCGCTGTTCCAGCCCGCGCGCCGTCATCTGGGCCACGCCCAGAAGCTTGATGCGGTAATCCATGTCGGCGGCGCGGCGGATATCGTCGATGCTGACCCGCTCGATCCCCTCGATCTCGACCGCGTCGAAATCGACCTGGGTGCCGAAGGCGATGGAGGACAGGATGGCCAGCTTGTGGCTGGCGTCGATCCCGCCCACATCCAGCGTCGGGTCGGCCTCCAGATAACCCAGTTGGCGGGCTTCCTCGAAGACGGCCTCATAGGGCAGACCGGCACTTTCCATCCGGGTCAGGATGTAATTGCAGGTGCCGTTCATGACCCCCATGACCCGGGTGATGCGGTTGCCGGCCATGGATTCGGTCATCGTCTTGATGATCGGGATGCCACCGGCGACGGCGGCCTCGAAGCGGATCGCCCGGCCGGTTTCCTCGGCCAGTTCGGCCAGTTCCTGCCCGTGAATGGCCAGCAGCGCCTTGTTGGCGGTGACCACATCCTTGCCGGCCCGCAGGGCCGCCTCGACCGAGGCCCGCGCGATGCCCTCGTCGCCGCCGATCAGCTCGACATAGACATCGACATCCTCGCGCGTGGCAAGCGCCACCGGATCCTCGACCCACTCATAGGAGGACAGGTCCGCATCGCGGTTCTTCATCCGGTCGCGGGCGCTGATCGCGGTGATCGCCACGGGCCGGCCCGAGCGCGCCGCCAGCAGGTCGGCATGTTTCTGGATGATCTTGACGACACCGATCCCGACGGTGCCAAGCCCGGCGATGCCAAGCCGAAGGGGGGCAGACATGGAAGCCTCGTTTTTCGCTTGCTCAGCCTGTTAGCGCGACCCGGGCGCCGTTGCAACGCGACATGCGCGCCGCCGGGGCCATCGCGGGCGGCTAGTCCTCGTCATGGCCGACCCATTCGCCCTCGATCCCGGTTGCGCGCATGATCGAGACGATGCGCGCGGCAGCCTCCAGCGTGCTCTCGTGGATATCGGCGATCTCTTCGGCGCTGAGATCGCCGGGAAAGATCTCGCCCTTGGTGTTCAGGAAAGACGGATGCCAGCGGCCCGGTATATCGGTCGGCTTCCACGAGGCATGGCAGAGCATGTTGCGATTATAGCGGATCTGGCGCAGGTCGCGGGCCAGATCGTCGCGGCCACGCAGCTCGGCATTGCCCATCTGCTTGACGAACTGGTCGATCAGCGTGCCGAGCGTGTCATCGGCCAGATCCTCCATCCGGCGCAGCCAGGCCTTCAGCGCGCGGTCGTCGGGGCGCTTGCCCAGCCCGCTCAGCGACAGGGCGAAGATGGCGCGTTTCAGCGCCTCCTCCAGAAAGCCGAAGCCGGAAATGGCATGACCGAGTGCGGCGGCGAAGTCGTCGGGCAGGCGGTCGGGGGCACGAGATATCGACATGCTGAATTGGTAGCCGAGGCCGCAGCCGGCCTCCAGCCCCGATCTTCGGATGCCGGCGATCCTTTCGCTTCCGCCGCGATTGCCTATATTCAGCAACGGAAGGAGGCGCGATGCCGAGATTTTTCATTTTCGCCGTCATGGCCCTGCTGGTCGGGGCGATGGGCTCGGGTGGCGATCCCTCGCCGCCGTCGCGGGTCAACCCACCCTCGGCGGCAGATGTCGATGCTGCCCAGTCCGCGCCGCGCGAGGCACCCGAAGCTGCCGCATCCGTCAGCCTGCATGTCCTGCCGGCCATGGAATCCGCGCCCGAGGAGTTCCTCTGGCAGGCGCGCCCGGTGGTGATCTTTGCCGATACCGCCGCCGATCCGGCGTTTCAGCTGCAACTCGAACGCCTGCAGGCGCGGCCCGAGGCGCTTCTGGAACGCGATGTGGTCGTGATCACCGATGCCGATCCTTCCGAAAACAGCCTCTGGCGCCAGAAGCTGCATCCGCGCGGCTTTTCGCTGGTCATCATCGACAAGGACGGGCAGGTGAAGCAGCGCAAGCCCCAGCCCTGGAGCGTGCCGGAAATCGCCGCCGCCATCGACAAGTTCCCGCTGCGCCGCGAGGAGATCGGGCGCGCCCGCCTGATGCCGTGAATCTTGCGAAAATCGCAGGGATCGCCTATATCTGAGTAGAGCAGCAGGGAGATTGCGTCATGTCCGCAACCTACACGCCCAAACCGATCAAGGTCCGGACAGGCCCGCGTCCGGGTTACTGACGGTTCTGCGACCGTCCACATTGGACAGGATCGCCGCCAAGGCGCCTTCGCCCAGTTCGATGGCGCCCAGCTTCATCGAGATATAATCGCGATACATGGCCGCCGCGCGTCCGGTGCCGATCTTCACCGTATCGAGCGCCCGCAGATCGGCGATCATCGCTGAAATCGCATTCAACTGGCTATAGTAGAGCACGACCGGATCCACCGTATCGCGGGGCAGGATGTGCAATTCGCCGACGATGGCACGGAAGATCGCGTCGTTATGCTCGGTCGGGATGACCGGGAAATAGCCGCGCTCGGTCTCGATCCGATGGGCAATCTCGGCGCCGTATTCCTCGATATGGTCGCGCTGCAGCACCGCCAGATAGGCGCGGATCTCGGCATAGAGCGCGCGTTGCACGTCGCGCACCCGTTCGGCGCGCAGCTTGGCGTCGCGCTTGCGGTTCTGCAAGGCCACCACCCACCAGCCTGTTGCGATGAACAGCCCGGCAATGACGGCCGATTGCGCCTGCGGGGCGAGAATCTGGTCAAGCGGCGGCGTCATCGAATGGGGCAGGCTCCGGTCGGGCGAGGTGGTCGCAGGGATCAGATTAGCCCGACTTCCCGGCCAAGGCGAGAGAGCAGGAACGAAAAACGCCGCCCAACTGCATTGCGGGGCGGCGCGCCGTTTCTTTCACAGGGGCGGTTGGCGCCTGTCGATTACTGGCAAAGTCTCACATCGTTACACAGTGCGCCGGCAGCGGCACCGATGGCCGCGCCCTTGTAGACATCGCTTTCATCCTTGTCGGCGACATGGGCGATGGTCGCGCCCGCCGCAGCACCGATGGCGGCGCGGTCGATATCGGTCGGGTTTATGTTCTGGGTGCAGCCGGCCAGGCCGAGCGCGAACAGAACGGCCGTGACCGGAATGTGAAGTTTGCTCATGTGGGTTCTCTGGTTTCGGGGACCGTATCGATCCTCAAGCGGTAAAGGTCGTCTGAATGACGGCGGCAGGGTGCGCCGCCGCCAGAATCATCAGCGGATTATTGGCAAACGCCCGCATCGTCGCAAAGCGCGCCGGCTGCCGCACCGAGAACGGCGCCGGTTCCGACGTCTTCGTCAAATGCCTTGGCGGCAACGGCACCGGCACCGGCACCGATCAGCGCGCGTTGCGCATCGGGGGACATCGTGGTGCCGCCATAGCCCTGCTGGCAGGCCGAAAGGGCGGCGACGGCGAAAACTGCGCCAACGAGGCGGAGAGAGGTCTTGATCTGCATGTAACACTGCCTTCTGGTTTGAAGCGCCCTTTTCCGGGCGCGATTGTTGTGATTGTGAATTTGTCACAATGCACCTGCCGAGAAAACTGACAAGCGCGTGAAATGTTCCATCACGACCGAGAGATTGTCTTCCGGTCGTGTTCCCGCCGGGGATGAACTCAGTCCTCGTCCTCGGGGAATTCGTCGTCCCAATCCTCTGGCCAGTCCTCCTCGACCGCGTCGCTGGCGAAAAGCTCGGGGAAACTGGCTTCGGCCTTGGCCATGTCGACGCGGAAAAGCTGTTCGTAAGAGGTCGCGTCGAGCTTGCCGACGGCGACCACCTCGCGGCCCAGAAGCCATGACAGGCGACCGGCATCGAGATTGCCGCGCTCGAATTCCTCTTCGCCGAAATGGGCGATGAGCGCGCCCAGAAAGCCCGCATCGGCACGCCGGTCGGCGGCGCTGCGGTCGCGATAGCGTTCGCGGGCGACCAGCTTGGTGGCACCCTTCGGATTGCCACGACGAATGGTGAACTGGTAGTCCGTGGACGGAAGCCGAGAGGGGAAACCCCGATGTTTCAACATGGTCTGAACATCTCTTTCAGATGGTCTTGCGCTGCCAGAGGCGTTCGCACGGGCAGCCGAACCGCCCGCGCGCCCGGCGGTCGGGATCAGTTGGCGCCGTATTTGCCCTGATAGACCGGCTCCTGCGTGACCGGGACGACCGGCGAGGTGGTGATTTCCGGCTCACGCGGCTGGCAAGCGGCGAGAACGCCCAGGGCCACGAGGGCGAGCGCGATTTTTTTCGACATTGTCTGCTCCTGTAAACGGGGCTTTTCGCCCCTTTTTGTCGATTATGGCCACGCGACATGCGCGGACGCCCTGATTCTAGGCAAGATTGTGGCGCGGCGATAGCGGGGCGCATCTGGCCCCGGCGCGACTTCGCCTATCTGTGGCCGCCTTGCATCAACACCTAAAGCGGCTGCCAGACACATTCGTCGCGGTCGCGCGGCAGGCTGAAGGCCTCGAAAAGCTGCACCGCGCCGGGTTCCAGCCCGGTGCTGTCCAACATCCGGTCAGAGAGCGAGATCACGATTTCGGTCGGGCGGGGTCCGGGGTTGGCGATGCGGGGCAGAACGAAATGCTGACAGAGCCACACGATATCGTCATGCATTGGATCGCGAAGCAGGCTTTCGGGGGCGGGCGGCAGCACGAAATCGCCGGTCGGCAGGTCATCTGCCGAATCGTCGGCCGGCGCGTCCTGGATCGAGATGACCGGCGTCTGGTCCAGTTCGGAAGCCGAGATCAGTCCTTCGCCAAGCGCATCGCGGATGATGATCGCCGCACCGCCTTCTGCCTCTGCCAACTCATCCAGCGCCTCCATCTCCTCCTCGGTCAGCTCCTCCATCGGGGCCGGGGCGGCCATAGGCACCAGATTGGCCAGATCGGGGGCGACGAAGCGGAAGCGATAGGTCAGCCCATGCGTGCCGGGCGTGCCCGTGACCATGTCCTGCCAATAGATCGGCTGCCCCGAAGGCACATCGAGGGCAGGGCCGCTCAATTCGGTGGCATGGCCGGGCAGGCTCAGCAAGGCAAGCGAAAGTGGCAGAACAGAGGTGAGTTGGTTCATGATGGTTGACGCGACCTATTCTGTTCCGTGAAGGCCCGAAGAAGGGAACCGCGCACAGCGCGCGGAACCGCTTGCCTCGGTGGCACCGACGGGATTTTGCGCCCGCAGGCGAATCTGTTTGGGGCAGTCTAACAGCCGGACGGAACCGGGCTAATGGCGTCCACAAGGGAAATGCCGGCTCTGTTGCAAGGATGCAAACACATCTTGGTGATCGGGTCTGCGACCGGCAATCTTGACGCGGGGCGGGCGATGGGGGAAAGCGGGCGCATGGGACTTCAGATAGATCTTGCGGCCATTCAGGCCAATTATCGCGCGCTCGCTGCGCTGGCACCGGCGGCGCGGGCGGCCGGGGTGGTGAAGGCGGACGGCTATGGGCTGGGCGCGGGACCGGTGGCGAAGGCGCTTGCCGATGCCGGGGCGCAGGATTTCTTCGTCGCACTGGCCTCGGAAGCGGTGCCGGTGCGGCAGGCGGTCGGGCAGGGGCCGCGCATCTTCGTGCTCTCGGGGCATATGGCCGGTGCCGATCTGCGCCATGCCATCCCGGTCCTGAACAGCCCCGAGCAGTATTTCCACGACCGCGCCACCCGGCCCGGGCAGCCCTTCGCGATCCAACTCGATACCGGCATGAACCGGCTGGGGTTCGAGCCCGGCGAATGGGCCGGCCTGAAATCCGAGATCCTGGCCGCCGGTCCCGAACTGGTCATGTCGCATCTGGCCTGCGCGGATGAGCCGGATCATCCGATGAACCCGCGCCAGCTTGCCGCCTTCCGCGAGATGACCGAGGGCGTGACCGTTCCGCGCAGCCTGGCGGCCACCGGAGGTACCCTGCTTGGCCCCGAATATCATTTCGACATCACCCGCCCCGGCATCGGCCTTTACGGCGGGCTGCCCTTCGCCAAGGCAGAGCCGGTCGTGCGCCTGTCCCTGCCGGTGATCCAGACCCGAGAGGTCGCGCCGGGCGAGACGGTGGGCTATTCGAATACCTGGACCGCCGGGAAGCCGACGCGTGTCGCCACACTCGCGGCGGGCTATGCGGACGGGCTGCACCGCACCCTGTCCTCAAACGGGAACCGCCCGCGCATCGACCTGTTCGCCGGTGAAACCCGTTGCCCGATCATCGGGCGGGTGTCGATGGACCTGATCACCGCCGATGTCTCGGCCCTTGGCACGGTGCCCGACGCGCTCGATCTGATCTGTCCCGCGCAGCCCGTCGATGCCGTGGCCGCAGCCATGGGGACCATCGGTTACGAGGTGCTGACCTCGCTCGGGTCGCGCTACCAACGCCAGTTCGCATGAGCCTGTCCACCCCCGTTGCCCTGACCGGGCGGGCCGCGCTTGGCCTGACCCGGCTGATCGGGCGGGTGGCGATCTTCGCCAGCCGCAGCCTTGCCAGACTGCCCGAGCCGCGCGAATTCCTGCGCCAGCTGATCCAGATCGGCTGGCTGTCGCTGCCGGTGGTCGGGCTGACGGCGCTGTTTACCGGCGCGGCACTGGCCTTGCAGATGTATTCCGGCGGTCAGCGCTTCTCGGCCGCAGAGGTGGTGCCGGCGGTCGTCGCCATCGGCATGGCACGAGAGCTTGGCCCGGTTCTGGGCGGGCTGATGGTGGCGGCGCGCGTGGCCTCCTCGATCGCGGCCGAGATCGGCACCATGCGCGTGACCGAGCAGATCGACGCGCTTGTCACCCTGTCCGCCGATCCGCAGCGCCATCTGGTGACGCCGCGCCTTTGGGCCGCGATCCTTGCCGTGCCGATTCTGGTCGGCGTGGGCGACGTGATCGGGATCATGGGCGGCTGGATCGTCGGCACCCAATCGCTTGGCTTTACCTCGGCGGCCTATATCAAGGGCAGCTGGTCCTTCCTTGAAAGCTGGGACGTGGTCTCGGGGCTGCTGAAAGGGGCGGTCTTCGGGCTGATCGTGGCGCTGTCGGGCTGCTGGTTCGGCATGAATGCGGGACGTGGTGCTGCGGGCGTGGGGCGGGCCACGAAATATGCCGTGGTCGCCGCCGCCGTCGGCATCTTCGCGGCGAATTTCGCCATGACCGGGCTGTTCTTCGGATGAGCCCGGTTCTGGAAACGCGCGGCCTGTGCAAGGCCTTCGGCAGCCAGCAGGTGCTGGCCGGGGTCGATCTGGCGGTGGAAAAGGGCGAAAGCCTTGTCGTGATCGGCCAGTCGGGCACCGGCAAATCGGTGCTGCTGAAATGCATCCTCGGGCTGGAAACGCCCGATGCGGGGCAGGTGCTGTGGCAGGGCAAACCGCTTGATCGCAGGACCCGCGCGGCCTTCCTGGACGGGTTCGGGATGCTGTTTCAGGGGGCGGCGCTGTTCGACAGCCTGACCGTCTGGCAGAACGTGGCCTTCCGGCTGCGCCGCAGGCTGGGCGATGCCGAAGCGCGCCGGATCGCGGTCGAGAAACTGGCCCGTGTCGGCCTTGGCCCCGAGGTCGCCGATCTGCACCCGGCGGCGCTCTCGGGCGGCATGGCCAAGCGCGCCGGGCTGGCCCGCGCCATTGCCGCCGACCCGCAGGTGATCTTCTTCGATGAGCCGACGACCGGCCTCGATCCGATCCGGGCCGCGCGCATCAATGCGCTGATCCGCGACATCGTCACTGAAACCGGCGCGACCGCCATCACCATCACCCATGACATGACCACCGTGCGCCGCGTCGCCGACCGTGTCGCCATGCTGTCGGGCGGCGGTGTCGTCTGGCAGGGCGACGTGGCCGCGATGGAAGCGGCGCACGAGCCGCATCTGCATGACTTCATTCGTGGCATCTGGCGGCCCTGAAAGCCCGATCCTGTGAAATTTTTGCGACAGATGCGCAGTTTTATCCGCAAACCCTTGTGCAATTGCCTTATGCGCCCCACCATGGGGTGATTGAAAACCCGGAGACCTCATTGGGCCTGACCCCGACCGCACCCGATACCGCCGCGCCACCCGCCGCCTCGCAGGGCGAGACGCTTCTGGAATTTCCCGACAACCGGCTGCTGATCGAGCTTTGCGGCCCCGCCGATGCGCATCTCGCCCAGATCGAGACGGCGCTTGGCATGCATATCCTGCGCCGGGGCAACCTTCTGGCCCTAGTCGGCCCCGAGACCGCCCGCACCGATGCCGCCCAGCTTCTGCAGGCGCTTTATGCGCGGCTCGAACAGGGGCGCCCGGTCTCGCCGGCCGAAATCGACGCCGCTCTGCGCATGGGCCCCGATGCCGAGCCCGCCTCGCTGTCGCCCGACGAGCAGCTGGAGATGTTCGGCAAGGGCCCGATCGAGCTGCGCACCCGCAAGAAGACGGTCGAGCCGCGCACCGATGCGCAGAAGGACTATGTCCGCAACCTCTTTGCCCATGAAATGGCCTTCGGCATCGGCCCGGCCGGCACCGGCAAGACCTATCTCGCCGTCGCGGTCGGCGTGACCATGCTGATCGGCGGCCATGTGGATCGCATCATCCTGTCGCGCCCGGCGGTCGAGGCGGGCGAGCGTCTGGGTTTTCTGCCCGGCGACATGAAGGAGAAGGTCGATCCCTACATGCAGCCGCTCTATGACGCGCTGAACGACTTCCTGCCCGGCAAGCAACTCGCCAAGCTGATGGAGGAAAAGCGCATCGAGATCGCGCCCCTGGCCTTCATGCGCGGGCGCACGCTGTCCAATGCCTTCGTGGTGCTCGATGAGGCGCAGAATGCCTCGACCATGCAGATGAAGATGTTCCTGACCCGTCTCGGCGAAGGCTCTCGCATGGTCATTACCGGCGACCGGTCCCAGATCGACCTGCCGCGCGGGACGCAATCGGGGCTGGTCGATGCCGAGCGGATCCTCGGCCATGTGAAGGGGATCAGCTTCAACTATTTCACCGCCAAGGATGTGGTGCGCCACCCGCTCGTCGCCCGGGTGATTGAGGCTTACGATGCCGACGATGCGGCGGCACTGGCGCGGGGCGAAGACAATTCGCGCGGCAATTACCCGCCGCGCCGGACGCCGGGAAGCGCGCGGAATCAGGCCGATGGCTGAGATCGACACCGTCATCGAGGATGACCGATGGGGCGCGGCGGGGCTTGAGGCTCTGGCCGAACGGGCCGGGCGCGCGGTGCTGGACTGGCTGGGGATGGATGCCGATATCGTGGTGATGGGCTGCGACGATGCCCGCATCGCCGATCTGAACGCCGATTTCCGCGGCAAGCCGCAGCCGACCAATGTCCTGTCCTGGCCGGCGGTCGAGCATGTGGCCCACACCCCCGGCGCCCATCCGCCGCGCCCGGACACGGAGGAATTGGGCGATATCGCCATCGCCTACGAGACCTGCGCGGCTGAGGCACAGGCGCAACACAAGCGGTTCGATGCCCATGTCACGCATTTGCTGGTCCATGCCATTTTGCATCTGGCCGGTTATGACCATCTGAATGACGCTGATGCGAAGACCATGGAGGATGCCGAACGCGCGATCCTTGGCCCGCTTGGCATAGAAGACCCCTATCTGGAGAAGGAAACATGAACAGCGACCCATCGCGAAGTCCCGCGCCCCCCGCCGATATCGGTGCCGATCCAGCCGGATGGGCAGACGGTGTCGGCAGCGAGGGGCGCGACCTGCCTGCATCGCGCGGGTTCCTGGGCCGTCTGTTCGGCGCCTTTTCTAGCGGCGAAGATGCCAATGCCATCCCCGAGGAACACCGCGCGCCCGAGCCGGCGGTGCCGGGTATGCTCAACCTCAGGCGGATGCGGGTCGACGATGTGGCCATTCCCAAGGTCGAGATCGCCGCGGCACCGATCACGGCAAAGCTCGACGAGTTGGTCGAGATGTTCCGCGAGCATGGCTTTTCGCGCATCCCGGTCTTTCGGGGCACGCTGGACAGCCCGCTGGGGCTGATCCATCTCAAGGATCTGGCGCTGAAACACGGCTTTGGCGCCAAGCCCGCCGGCAAGTTCAGCCTGCGCCCGATGTTGCGACCGCTGCTTTATGTGCCGCCCTCGATGCCCATCGGCGTGCTCCTGCAGCAGATGCAGAAGGACCGCATCCACATGGCACTCGTCATCGACGAATATGGCGGCGTCGACGGGCTGGTGACCATCGAGGATCTGATCGAACAGGTGATCGGCGAAATCGAGGACGAGCATGACGAGGTCGAAGGCGGCCTCTGGGTCGAGGAAAAGCCGGGTCAATGGCTGATCCAGGCCCGTGCGCCGCTGGATGAACTGGAACAGGAAACCGGGCTGCGCCTGGTGCCGGGCGAGGAAGACGAGGATGTCGATACGCTCGGCGGGCTGATCTTCATGCTGACCGGCCGGGTTCCGGTGCGCGGCGAGGTGATCCCCCATGACAGCGGCGCCGAATTCGAGGTCGTCGATGCCGATCCGCGCCGGGTGAAGCGGGTGCGGCTGCGGCTGCCCACGGGCGAGACGGCATGACGCCAAGGCCCGAGCCGGACGGTATCGGTTCGGGTCAGGGGCGCGGTCAGCCTCTTGGAAGCGGCGGTCGGGTCAGGATTGGCCAGTAGAGAAGGCAAAAGCCGCCATAGGCCATGATCCAGAGAGTCGCCGATATGTGCAGCAATGCAGTCGCATCCGGCCAGAACCCGGCGGCCAGACGCGCGAAAACGGACAGCGCCAGCGAAATATAGCAGGCGCTCAGTCCCGGCCCGGCGTGAAGTGTGCGGCGGGTATGGCCAAGGCTGGCACGGCTCATCACCGCGAGGGTCGTCATCCCGATGGCGCCAGCCATAAGGACATGGCGGGCGGCAGGTTCGGGGGCGAGGCCCAGCCCTGCGAGGCCTTCGGTCAGGAAGCCTAGGGCCAGCAGCGCATAGGCCATATGAAGCACCCAGACCAATGGCTCGGCGCCGGTAGCCAACCCACGCCAACGCGAGAGGCGCCAGACATGGGCCAGCCCGCAGATCAGGAACAACCACGCCGTGAACGGCCACCCGGGTCCGGCGAAAAAGGCCAGAAGCGTCAGCGCGGTAACGGCCAGCACCAGCCTGTCGGCCCGCCCGAAAGGGACGGGCAGGGCGGTCGCGCCCCGCGCCGCAAGCCAGTTGCGGGTGAAGCTGGGGATGATGCGCCCACCGATCAATGCGATCAGCATCAGCACGGCCGCCAGCCCGAGGCGCATCCCGAGACCGCTTGAGGCCGCAATCCCCCTTGCCGCCTCGATATGGAACAGGCCGTTCGACAGGGCAAAGACCGCGATCAGCCCGGCCACCGGCAGGTTGCGCCAGTTCCGCCCGGCAAGGACTTCGCGCAGGATTACGGCGACCAATGCCACAGGCATGGACAGGTCGAGAACGAGGATCAGCCACCAGTCGAGCGGACTCATGACCGCGATCCGGCCCAGAAGCCAAAGCCCGGACAGTCCCGCCAGCGGCCAGCCGGTTACCGGAAGCCGTCCGGTCCAGTTCGGGACCGCCGTCAGAACGAAGCCGCCGATCACCGCACCGGTATAGCCGAACAGAAACTCATGCGCGTGCCAGCTTGTCGGGTCGAAGGGGCCGGGCAGGTCCAGATGCCCGGTCAGAAACAGCAGCCACAGGACCATGGCCAGAACCGCCCAAAGTCCGGCTGAGAGAAAGAACGGTCGGAACCCATATGAAAACAGCGCGGGGCCCTGCCATTCGCGGATGCGCTTTGCAACCTCGGCCATCAGGTGCCGCTCAGTGCCATGCCGGCTTGGCAGGCAGGTGGTGGCTTGGCGTGGTCTGGACTGTCATTTTCCCCTCCCTGTCGCCCCGACAGCTTATGCCGTCGAGCCGCGTTTGCTTTAATGACTAATCCCGCAGCCTGAGGTTTTGAACAGCAATCATCTCTCCGCGACCATGCGTCTCACCTTTCTGGCCGGTTGCCCACAGCCTTGGGGCGTGCCGCGGCCCGGCTCGACAAGAAGGCCGATCATACGATCACTTTGAGCCTGCCAGACATAGGGCTGACATCCGGAAGTGCCTTCCGGCAGCAGCGCATGGCTCAGAATAGTTTCTTACAATTGATTGCTTTTGTTGAGATCTGCCGCCTTGCGCGCGGCGCGGGCGATCACCAGTTCCTCGTTCGTGGGAATGATCATCACCGTGGTCCGTGCCATTTCAGAGGAGATGACCCGGTCATTGGCGGCATTGCGCTGATGGTCGATCTCGATCCCCATCCAGTCCAGCCTTTCGCAGATGCGGGCGCGGATCAGGCGGGAGTTTTCGCCGATGCCGCCGCAGAAGACCAGTGCGTCGATGCCGCCAAGGGCTGCTGCCATGGCCCCGACCTCGCGCTGCGCGCGAAAGACGAAATAGTCGATGGCCTGCGCGGCGTCGGGCGTGCCTGCCGCTTCCAGCTTGCGCATGTCATTCGACAGGCCCGACAGGCCCAGAAGCCCCGATTTCTTGTAGAGCAGGTCCGAGATTTCGGCCGCGCTCATCCCGCGCTGATCCATCAGATACAGCAGGACGCCCGGATCGAGCTGGCCCGAACGCGTGCCCATCGGCAGCCCGTCAAGCGCCGAAAACCCCATGGTCGAGGCCATTGAGCGGCCATCCTGAAGGGCGCACATCGAAGCGCCGTTCCCGAGATGGGCGATCACCACCCGCCCCTCGGCCAGTTGCGGGGCAGTGCGCGCCAACTCGCCCGAGACATAGTCATAGCTGAGGCCGTGAAAGCCATAGCGGCGCACGCCCTCGTCATAAAAGGACCGTGGCAAGGCGAAGGTGTCGTTCACCCAGGGATGGTTGCGGTGAAAGGCGGTGTCGAAACAGGCCACCTGCGGCACGCCGGGAAAGCTCTCCATCGCGGCGCGGATCCCGGCGAGGTTATGGGGCTGATGCAGCGGCGCGAAGGGCGACAGCGCGTCCAGCGCCTGTAGTTCCGCCGCATCCACCAGGGCCGGGGCAGTATGGCGGTCGCCGCCATGAACGACACGATGACCTATCGCGACAAGGTCCAGGTCGGGATAGGCGCGACGGAGGCTCGCGACCACGGTCTGCATGGCCCCGGCATGGGTGCTCATGTCGCCGGGGACGGGGGCGATGGCCTCGCCGCGTTCATTCTTCAGCTTCAGGGCGGCATTCGGGCCGATGCTGTCGACCAAGCCGGTGACCATTGGCTGATCGCCCGAGGCCGGAAACAGCGCCACTTTCAAGGAGGAAGACCCGGCATTCAGGGTCAGGACGGCTTCGGTCATTTTTGGCATGGTCCGTTGCAGGCGGCCCGTCGACCGAGCCGCCATTCATCTGTCACGATCTGCCCGGCTCGGCAAGGGTCGCGCATCGGTCGAAGCAAGGCTGAAGCATGGATGTCAGGGCGGGCCGGACGGTTCTTCATACCCACGTCGATTGACCTCCTGTCAGCCTCTTTGCGTAACAAGGATGTGTCGGGCCATCAGCCGATCTGTCAGCTTGGCGCAGTTGAAATGCAGGCCCTGCTGCTGTTAGCCTCTGACGGACAAAGAACAAAAAACACGAGCAGCACGAGGACTTCAGGATGAAACTTCCCCAGCCTGCGCGATGGTCCGCCATCGCCTCGGTCGCGGGCATTGCGCTTTTGGCGGGATGCTCTATCGGCGGTCGTCACAGCGAATTGGAATGCATGGAACGGGCGATGTATTTCGAATCCAACCGTTCCAGCCGCGATGGCATGATCGCGGTCGGCAGCGTGGTCATGAACCGGGTGGAATCGGACAAGTTCCCGAATACGGTCTGCGGCGTGGTCGGGCAGAAGAACCAGTTCGCCAAGGGGGTGATGACCCGGAAGATGAATTCGCGCTCCATGCCGATGATCGAGGAAGCCGCCCGCGCCGTCCTGCGAGGAGAGCGGCATCCGCTGGTCGCCAATGCGATGTTCTTTCATACCGCCGGCTACAGCTTCCCTTATGATAACATGCATTACGTTCTGGTGACCGGCGGAAATGCCTTCTACGAGAAGCGCAAGAGCCATCTGGTCACGCGCCCGGTTCCCCCTGCGCCGATCGAGGGGATCACCCGGCGCTGACAGGGAGGACGCAATGACCATTGCGAAGGACTGGACCGAGCAGTTTCAGGGCACCCGCAACCTGCCGCGCGCGGTGCGGGACCGGCTGCTTGCGGTCGGGCGGGTTCGGAAAGTGGCGAAGGGCCGGCAGGTTTTCGGACCTTCGAACATTCCCGACAGCCTGCTGTTTCTGTCCGAGGGCACGATCCGGGTCTCGCAAAGCTCGGGCAGCGGGCGCGACATCGTGCTTTACCGTGTCGATGCCGGCGAAAGCTGTGTGCTGACCACCGCCTGCATGCTGGCCGAAGAAGCCTATAATGCCGAGGGCATCGCCGAAACCGATGTCACCGTGGTGATGCTGCCCAAGCATTCCTTTGAACGTCTTCTGGCCGAGGAGGACGCCTTTCGCTCCTTTGTCTTCGCGGCCTATTCGCGCCGGCTGATCGACCTCTTGCGCGTGGTCGACGATGTTGCCTTCGGTCGGATCGACGTGCGCCTTGCCGAGCGGCTGCTGACGCTGGCCGGCCCGATGAAGGAGCTTTCGGCCACCCATCAGCAACTTGCCAGCGAGCTTGGCACCGCGCGCGAGGTGATCTCGCGCGTGTTGCAGGATTTCCAGAAGCGCGGGCTGATCGCACAATCGCGCGGACGGATCACACTGAGCGACAAGCCGGCGCTCGTGGCGCTGGCACAAAGCTGAACGGCGTCACCCCCGAAATCGGCGCCGAGCGTGACAATATCACTTAAACGGCGGGTCGGTCGCGCTACATTGAGGACAGTTTCATAAAGCCCGGAGGGCAAGATGTCTGTCAATGTTGGAAATCTCGACCGAATTCTGCGGGTGGTTCTGGGGATCGTGCTGCTCTACCTCGCCTTTTTCAGCGGCATTCCCGCCTTTGCCGGAGGGTTCCTGAAATACGGCGCGGCCCTTGTGGGTGTCGTCATGCTGGTGACGGCGGCGATGCGCGTCTGCCCGCTTTATTCCATCTTCGGCGTCAAGACCTGTCGGAGATAAGCGATGGTCACGGCATTCACCCCTTTCGCGTCCTTTGGCGGCGGGCTTCTGATCGGGCTTGGCGCGGTGCTTCTGATGCTCGGCCTCGGTCGTATCCTCGGGGCGACGGGCATTCTTTCGGGCCTCGCCTTTCCTGCTGATGCCGAGGAGTTTTCCTGGCGCGCGGCCATGGTGCTCGGCATGGTTCTGGCGCCGGGGCTGGTCTTTCTGGTCAGCGGCAACTGGCCCGCGCTCGATGTGCCGGTCAGCCCGGCCATGATCGCGATTGGCGGCGTGATCGTTGGCTTCGGCGCCAGCCTCGGGTCCGGCTGCACCTCCGGCCACGGCATTTGCGGTCTGGCGCGGCTGTCGCGGCGCTCCATCGTCGCGGTGCCGACCTTCATGGCCACGGCTGCGCTGACTGTCTATCTGATCCGCCATGTCTTCGGAGGCTGAGCGATGAAACCCCTATACGCCCTTCTGACCGGCCTGGTCTTCGGTGTCGGTATCGCCATTTCGGGGATGATGAACCCGGCCAAGGTGCTGAATTTCTTCGACCTCGCCGGAAGCTGGGATCCGAGCCTTGCCTTCGTCATGGGCGGCGCCCTGATCGTGGCCTTCATCGGCTACCGGCTGGTCTGGAAGCGTGGCACGCCGGTCTTTGCCGAGCGTTTCCAGATTCCCACCGCCACCGCCATAGACGCGCGTCTGGTCGGCGGCTCGGCACTGTTCGGCATCGGCTGGGGCATTGCCGGCTTCTGCCCGGGTGCCGCCATTCCCGCGCTCGGCACCGGCCGTTGGGAGGTCGCACTGTTCCTGGGTGCGGTAATCGTCGGGATCTGGCTGCAACGGCTGCTGCGGTCCCGGCGCCTTGCACCCGCCACCTGATCGAAGGAGAGACGAGATGACCACCCATCCGATCGACATGTCCTTGCATCCCGATGTTCAGGCCTTCTTCGACGAGGCCACCAACACGATTTCCTATATCGTGAAGGATCCGAGTTCGAACGCCTGCGCCATCGTCGACAGTGTCATGGACATCGACTATGCCGCCGGGCGCATCACCTATGACCACGCAGATGCGATGATTGCGGCGGTGCGTGAACAGGGCCTCGACCTGCAATGGATCATCGAGACCCATGTCCATGCCGATCACCTGTCCGCCGCGCCCTATATCCAGCAGCAACTGGGGGGCAAGATCGGTGTCGGCGCGAAGATCCTGGTCGTGCAGGACACGTTCGGCAAGATCTTCAACGAAGGCACCGAGTTCCAGCGCGACGGCAGCCAGTTCGACCGGCTGTTCGAGGATGGCGATACCTACATGATCGGCAATATGCCGGCCTTCGCCATCTATACGCCCGGCCATACGCCGGCCTGCATGACCCATGTGATGGGCGACGCGGCCTTTGTCGGTGACACGCTGTTCATGCCCGATGGCGGCTCTGCCCGGGCCGATTTTCCGGGCGGGGATGCCGGCACACTCTATGACAGCATTCAGAAAGTCCTGGCCCTGCCGGACGAAATGCGGCTGTTCATGTGCCACGACTATGCCCCCAATGGCCGAGAGATCCTTTGGGAAACCACCGTGGGCGAAGAGAAGGCGCAGAACATCCATGTCGGCGGCGGCAAGACGCGCGAGGAGTTCATCAAGTTCCGGACCGAGCGTGACGCGACGCTGGACATGCCCAGACTCATCATTCCCTCGCTGCAGGTGAACATGCGCGCAGGCGAAGTGCCGAAGGACAAAGATGGCAGGCCGATGCTGAAGGTGCCGATCAACGGGTTGTAATTCGCCCGCCTTGCCTGCCTCGATGACCGGAGTCCTGCCTTCATGCCGCGCCTGAGCCGCTATTTCCCCATTCTCGATTGGGGCCGCCGCTATGACCGTTCGGCGCTGCTGAACGATCTGGTGGCGGCGGTCATCGTGACCATCATGCTGATCCCGCAATCGCTTGCCTATGCGATGCTGGCGGGGCTTCCGCCAGAGGCCGGGATCTATGCCTCTATCGCGCCGCTGGTGCTTTATGCGATCTTCGGCACCAGCCGGGCGCTGGCAGTGGGGCCGGTGGCGGTGGTCTCGCTTCTGACCGCCTCGGCGGTGGGGCAGGTGGCGCAGCAGGGCACGGCCGGCTATGCCATGGCGGCGCTGACGCTGGCGTTGCTCTCGGGGCTGTTCCTGCTGGCGCTCGGGGTTCTGAGGCTGGGGTTTCTGGCGAATTTCCTGAGCCATCCGGTGATTGCGGGCTTCATCAGCGCCTCGGGTATCCTGATCGCCACCAGCCAGCTCAAGCATCTGCTGGGGATCGAGGCCGGCGGCCATAACCTGCCCGAAATGCTGGCCGCGATCCTGCGAAACCTGCCCGAGACCAATCCGATCACGCTGACCATCGGGCTTGGCGTGACCGGCTTCCTGTTCTGGGCGCGGCGAGGGTTGAAGCCATTGCTGAAGCGACTCGGTGCGCCGCCGCTTCTGGCCGATATTCTTGCCAAGGCCGGCCCCGTCGCGGCGGTGATCGTCTCGACACTGGCGGTGGCTGGCCTCGGTCTTGTCGACAAGGGTGTGAAGATCGTGGGCGCAGTCCCGCAAAGCCTGCCGCCCCTGACCATGCCCGACCTGTCGCCCGACCTTCTGGGCACGCTTCTTCTGCCCGCGATCCTGATTTCGGTCATCGGCTTTGTCGAAAGCGTCTCGGTCGCGCAGACGCTGGCCGCCAAGCGCCGCCAGCGGATCGACCCGGATCAGGAACTGATCGGCCTTGGTGCGGCCAATATCGGCGCGGCCTTCACCGGCGGCTATCCGGTGACCGGCGGCTTTGCCCGTTCGGTGGTGAATTTCGATGCCGGTGCCGAGACCCCTGCCGCAGGCATCTTTACCGCCGTGGGACTGGCCATTGCCGCCGTTGCGCTGACGCCCCTGGTCTATTTCCTGCCCAATGCGACGCTGGCCGCGACCATCGTGGTGGCGGTGCTGAGCCTTGTCGATCTGTCGATCCTCAAGAAGACCTGGGCCTATTCGCGCTCGGATTTTCTGGCCGTTGCGGCCACCATCCTGCTGACCCTGACCATGGGGGTCGAGATCGGCGTGGCCGCGGGCGTCGGCATCTCGGTGCTGTTGCAGATCTTCAAGACCTCGCGCCCGCATGTGGCCGAGGTCGGGCTGGTCCCCGGCACCCAGCATTTCCGCAATATCCTGCGCCACGAGGTGAAAACCGATCCCGGCCTTCTGACCCTGCGCGTGGACGAGAGCCTCTATTTCGCCAATGCCCGCTTTCTGGAGGCGCTGATTCAGAACCGTGTGACCGAGGGCTGCAGGATTCACGACGTGGTGCTGATGTTCTCGGCGGTGAATGCGGTCGATTACTCGGCGCTGGAAAGCCTTGAGGCGATCAACTTCCGGCTGCGCGACATGGGAATCCGGCTGCATCTTTCAGAGGTCAAGGGGCCGGTGATGGATCGCCTGAAACGTTCGCATTTCCTGGATGAGATGACCGGCGAGGTATTCCTGTCGCAATACGATGCCTGGCGGGCGCTGACGGCGACTGGGGCTTCGGACAGGCCGGAACAGGCGGCGGAATAGGGTCTGTCAGGCGCGGCCCTGCGGGTTCAGTGCGGGCAGGGTGGCGGCACGACCCGCCTTGCGCTGCGCGGTGGCGCGGATGGTGCGGGCAAGTGCCTCCCATTCCGGCGCGGCCGGGGGCTGGGGGGCCTTGCCATAGATGCTGGCCCCGAGGCGGGCCATCAGGTCGGGGATGTCGGCGGGTTCCGGCTGCGTCAGCCGCGCGCGCCATTCGGCCAGCCAATGCGTCACCGCCGGATAGTCGCGACGCGCGATCACCCGAAGCAGCATCTGGCGGGCATAGGCCTCGCTGGCCAGATGTGCCGCGCGGCGGTCGCGCAGCGCCTGCCGCAGACGCGGCAGCAGCCGGCGCAGGATCAGAGCCAGCGCCAGTGCCGCCACGGCCAGTGCCAAAAGCAGGCGCCAGTCGTACATATCGCGTGTCCCTTCCGTGCGCACAGGCGGGCCGGTGACCGAGATGTCGAAGCCCGGCACCTCGGCGCTTTCGATCTGGCCGGTCGCAAGGTTGAACCAGTCGAGATGCACCGCAGGCACGGTGCCGGTGCCGCCGCCAAGGGCCATGAAGGTCTCGCTTTCGATGCGGCTGCCGGACAGGGTCTTGCCGTCATCTTCCTCAACCACCTGCGGACTGTCGGGATAGACGCGCAGGGCCGGGATCTCGACCGGGGGCAGAAGCTCTGGCAGTACGATGGGCGAGGCGCCGTCGACCCGCGCCGTCACCGTGCGGATGACGCTTGCGCCGGGGGCCAGATCGGTGCTCGGTCCGGAAAGTTCCTGCGTCAGCTCCAGCTTTTCGGCGGCGATGAACGGGTCCAGACCCTCGGCGCCTTCGGGCAGGATGCCGGTCAGCGCGATGGGCTCGGTCTGGACCGTGGTTGCAATGGGGGTGGTGCCGTCGGGGCCGATATAGGTCAGCGGGATGGGTTGCGGCGGCAGCACGAATTGCCCCGGCACCATTGGCGTCAGCAGATAGCGGCGCGAGACCCCGGACCAGGTGTCGCCATCCACGCTGCGGCTGATCGCGGTCGAGCCATTGGCGGGGCGGCGCACGCGCAGGTTCGCGGTCTCGAACGAGGGCAGGTCGGGCGGCTTCGGCATCCAGCTTGGCACGAGGATGTTCAGGCGCAGCGTCACCGACTGGCCCGGCACGACCTCGGTCGCGTCAAGCTCGGTCTCGACAATCGGGGCCGGGGCCTCCTGCGCGCGCAGCGGCGCGGCCATCAGGATCAGCAGGATGAGGGCCAGCCGGATCATTTCTGCGCCGCCTCGATGGCGAAGCGCTGACGCAGGAAATCGCCGGTATTGGTGTCGACCGTATTCATCCACTGATCCGCCGTCAGCAGGCCCGAGCCTTCCTGTTCAGCCTCGATCTGGGTATCGGCGCCCTTCGCATCCTTGTTGTCGAAGACGACCTCGTCGGCGCCGATGCCCTGATCCTCGCCGGTATCGGATTGCACCCGCGCGTCTTCGACGTAATCGAGGATCTTCCGCGCCAGTTCCAGATTCTGCGCCGCGCCGGGAAAATCCGGGTCGCGCTCCAGCGCCGTCTGGAAATCCTCGATGGCATCGCGATAGGCGCGGCTCTTGATATGGGCCATGCCGGCGATGAAGGCGGCATCGGGCGTGTCGAGCCCTGCCACCGTCTCGACTACGGCGTCATATTGGCCGTCGCGATAGAGCGCATGGGCCTTGTGCATGGGATCGAGGAACAACTCGCCCGCGCGTTCGAAGCGGTGCCTGTCATAGGCAATCTGGCCCTGCTGGTCGGGGGTCAGGAACCAGTCGGCCGCGCCTTCGGCCCGGGACGGGGCCGGCATCAGCATCGGCATCAGTGCCGCCAGAGCCGGGGCCGCCCAACGCATGGTCCAGCCGCGCCGGAACCAGATCAGTGCCAGCAGCGCCGCCGGAAAGGCCAGAAGCCAGCCGCGATCGTCCCAGGGCTGGTCGCCATCCTCGGCCAGAGCGCGGCGATAGGCGGTGTTCAGCTGCCGGTTCAGTTGATTGATGTCGGTGTCGTCCACCGTGACCTGCCGCACCGGAATGCCGAGCGCGTCGATCCCGGCGCTGCCGGTGCCTTCGGGCAGGGGGGCGAGCACGGCAAGGCTCGCCTCCTGAAACGCATTCAGCGCCGCCACGTCGGGCCCGGCGATGTCGTCGGTGACAAACAGGATCCCCCCCGGCGCGCTTTCCTTGGCCATGATCGCCGCCGCCAGATCCAGTGCAGCACCTGTGGCATTACCTTCGTCGGGCATCACGTCGATTTCCAACCCCTCCAGATAGGGCAGAAGGACATTCGGGTCCTCGGTCATCGGCACCACCGAATGCGCGGTGCCGGCATAGGCGATCAGCGCCGAGCGTGCGCCGGTCCGAAGCGCCAGCAGGTCGCGGATCTTCTGGCGCGAGCGTTCGAGCCGCGAGGGCGCGACATCGCGGTTCTCCATCGAGGGGGTCACCTTCAGCGCGATGACCAGGGGCGCGGTCTGGGCCACGAAAGGATCGGGCACCCGCGACCAGGTCGGGCCGGCGGCACCAAGGCAGGCGAGGGCCAGCACCAGGGCCACCCCGTCGATGGGCAGAAGCCGGCCGCCGCGCGGCTTGCCGACCATCAGCGCCTGCGCCAGATGCGGGGCGATATGGGCATCTGGCGGGCTGGCCCTGCCGGCGCGGCGGCGCGCGGACCACCAGATCAGCCCGATCAGCGGCAGCAGCACCAGCAGCCAGGGCCGCAGGAAATGGAACAACTCAAAGGTCAGGGTCAGATCGCTCATGCCCGCGCCCTTTCGCGACGGTTGCGCAGCGCCAGCAGCCCGGTCGACAGCGTTCCGATCAGTGCCGCCAGCAGCAGCGGCAGCCATGCCAATGCCTGCCGGGGCCGATAGGACAGCGTTTCCGTCACCCGCGGGGCGAGGGCGTCGATGCGCCGATAAACCTCCTCCAGCCCGGCCTGATCCTCGGCATAGAAATAACGCCCGCCGGTGCGGCCGGCGATGTCCTCAAGCGTCTGCAGGTCCACCTTTTCTTCGCCGGTGGCATCGGGGTTGCCGACGCCGATGGTATAGATCTCGATCTCGCGGTCACGGGCGATCTCGGCGGCGTTCAGCGGGCTCATCCGGCTGGCGGTATCGGTGCCGTCGGACAGAAGGATCAGCAGGCGCTGTTCGATCTCGCTGGCTTCGAAGGTGCGGATGGCAAGGCCGATGGAATCGCCAAGCGCGGTATGGGGGCCGGCCATGCCGACCTCGGTCTGGTCCAGAAGGTCGCGGATGGTGCGCAGATCGGTGGTCAGCGGCGATTGCACATAGGCGCGGGAACCGAAGACGATCAGTCCCATCCGGTCGCCGTCGCGCCCGGCGATGAAGCCGTCCACCACCTGACGCACACCCTGCAGGCGCTGCTGAACCGATCCATCGGGGGCGTGGAAATCCTTCGCATCCATCGAGCCGGAAATGTCGATGGAGAGCACCACGTCGCGCGCCGCGCGCTGCTGTTCGATGGGCGCGCCGACGCGTTCGGGCCGGGCCATGGCCAGGATCAGCAGCAGCCAGACCAGCAGGGCGGCGGCCATCTGCATCCGCCCGCGCCGCATGACCACGGCGCCCTCGGCGGCACTGGCACCGCTGACATCGACGACGCGGCGAAAGAAGGGCGAACGCAGCGCCGGAACCTGCTGCTTGTGCGGCGGCACCAGCCACCAGATCAGCAGCGGCAGGGGCAGGGCCAGCAAGGCCCATGGAAAGCCGAGCGAGATCATGCCGGCCCCCCGCGATGCTTGCGGATCCAGTCGGCGACCAGCGGGCGAAGCTGCGGGTCGGGGCCATTCGGGCGGTAAGGCTCGCGCGCCAGCCCGCGCCCCGCGCCGGTCGAGAAGGCCGTGCCGCCCACCTGCGCGTCAAGGAATTGCAGCCATTCCTGCCCGCTGAGCGAGGCCACCGTGACGCGCGGATAGGCGGCAAGTGCGGTGCGGCGCAGGATCGCGGCAAGGCGGGCCGGATCGTCGCCGGCGCCGTCCAGCATTGCGAGCGCGGCGCGGCGATAGGCATTGGCGCGGCGGTGGCGGATCCAGCGCCGGACGGCATGGGCAAGCGCTGCCAGCACAAGTGCCGCCAGCACCGCCCAGCCCCAGGTCTGCGGGATCATCGGGATCGGCGGCGGCTCGGCCGGTTCGGTCAGCTGCTCGATCAGCCCGATCAGGCTGTCATTGTCGACCGGCTGGGCCGCATCCTGTTCCATCAGCGCCGCGCCCCCGCCAGCCCCATCAGCCGGCGCATCTGGGTCACGCTGTCCTCGGCCGCGCTGAGCGGCAGGACCGGGATGCCGAAGCGGCGCTGCCAGTCCCGGATCTCGGCCAGCCGCCCGGTCGAGAAATCGCTGATCGCGCGAAAGGTCTTCTGATCGCCGGTGTCGATCTCGGCCTGTAGCTGCCCGTCCGAGACGACCAGCCTTTGCCCGGCGGGGATCTGTTGCGAGAACGGGTCCCAGACCAGCCCCAGAACCAGATCGTTGCGCCGCGACAGCCCGGCGATCAGGCGTTCTGTGGTGTCGTCGACAATGTCGAAATCGCTGAAGACCAGCACCAGATGATTGCGCGGGGCCAGCCGCGCCACCGATTGCAGCACCCGGTTCATGCCGATCGGCGCGACCGGGGGGGCGTCGGCGTGCAGCAGCCCGTTGGCATCGGCAAGCGCGGTCAGGAACGAGGTCAGCGCGTGGCGCGAGCGGGCGGGCCGGATCTCGGCCAGCATCTGATCGCCGAAGACGATGCCGCCGACCCGGTCGCCCTGATCGAAGATGCGGAAGGCGGCAAGCGCCGCGCATTCCGCCGCCGTCACCGATTTCATGTTCAGGACCGAGCCGAAGAACATCGACATGCGCTGATCGACCACGATCAGCGTCGGGCGGTCGCGTTCCTCGGTATAGACGCGGACATGGGGGGTGCCGGTGCGCGCCGTCACCTTCCAGTCGATGCTGCGGATGTCGTCGGCGGGCAGGTAGTCGCGCAATTCCTCGAAATTCAGGCCGCGCCCGCGCAGGCGCGAGGCATGGCGACCGTTCAGCACGCTGCCCGAGGGCTGGCGCGGCAGGAAGCTGATGCGCTTGGCCCGCGCCTCCAGCCGGCGCAGATGCGACAGGTCGACGCCGATTCGCGGGTCGCTGCTGCCCGATGGGGGGACGGGCGTGGCGGTTCCGGTGCGGATGCGGGCGGCCTGGTCCTTCATGGGCGGGTCAGGTCAGGGCGACCTGCCTCACGATCTCGGCGCTGACCTGATCGGGGGCGATGCCCTCGCCCTGCGCCTCGAAGCTGAGCGCGAGGCGGTGGCGGAACACGTCGGGCAGCACCGCGCGCACATCCTCGGGGTCGAGATAGTCGCGGCCCTTCAGCCAGGCATGGGCGCGCCCGCAGCGATCCAGCGCCAGCGAGGCGCGGGGCGAAACGCCGATCTCGATCCAGCGTTTCAGATCCTCGCCGAACTGGGTCGGGATGCGGGTCGCGTTGACCAGATCGGCCATGTAGCGTTCGACCGCCGGGGCGACCTGGATCGCCGCGATCTCGCGCCGGGCGGCGAAGACCACATCCTGCGGGATCGGCGCCGGCGGTTCGGCGGCGGGGGCGCCGTCGCGTTCATGGATGGCCGCGATTTCTTCGCCCCGGACAAGGCGGATCACCTCGACCTCGTCCTCGACCGGTGGGTAGGTGATGTTCACATGCATCAGGAAACGGTCCATCTGCGCCTCGGGCAGGGGATAGGTGCCTTCCTGCTCGACCGGGTTCTGGGTCGCCATGACCATGAACAGCGGTTCCATCCGGTGGGTCTTGCCGGCGACGGTGACCTGACGTTCCTCCATCGCCTCCAGCAGCGCCGCCTGCACCTTGGCGGGGGCGCGGTTGATCTCGTCCGCCAGCACGATATTGGCGAAGATCGGTCCGGGCGAGAAGCGGAACTCGGTCTCGTCCCCGGATTTATAGAGGACCTCGGTCCCGGTCACGTCCGAGGGCAGAAGGTCGGGCGTGAACTGGATGCGGCTGAAACTGGCATCGACATTCTTCGCCAGGGCCTTGATCGCGCGGGTTTTCGCGAGGCCGGGCATGCCTTCGACCAGCAGGTTGCCATTGGCCAGAAGGCCGATGATGAGGCGCTCGATCACCTCGCGCTGCCCAATGATCGAGCCGCCCATGCGGCTGCGCAGATCCTCGATCCGGGCGCGGGTGTCGCTGGTGTCCGTCTCGGCCATGGCTTACTGCCCGCCCGACCAGACGCGCGCCCAGTCGTTCTTCATGTCGACCAGCAGCCAGCCGCGGGCCGCCGCCTCGTCCAGCCCGCGATCCAGCGCGCCGACATGGCTGTCGCGGTCATAGGCGAATTCGCGGTCGGCATCAGTGTGATGAACGATCAGGCCGAAATGCGGCCCCTCGCCGGCAAAGGCATATTCCAGCATGGCGAAATCGCCGTCGGAATTGCCGGCGACGAAGATCGGGCGCTTGCCGATATGGCGGTCGATGCCCACCGGCTTGCCGTCCTTGTCGTCGATGAAGCTGACGCCGCCATGCTTCATCAGCACCGGCTTGCCGTCCAGCTCTTCATACTTCGTGTTGCCCTCGGTGCCGACGACCTGCTGGGGCGGAATGCCATAGGCATCTTCCGAGATGGCGCGGATGAAATGCACCCCGCCGCCCGAGACGATATAGGTCGAAAAACCTTCGTCCCGCAGATAGCCGAGCAGTTCCAGCATCGGCTGATAGGTCATGTCGGCATAGGTCATGCCCTTGGTCGGATGCGTCGCCGTGGACACCCATGCGGCGGCATCATCCTGAAAATCCTCGACCGTCATGCCGGAATGAGACACATTGAGGACGGAAAGCAGCCCCTCCATCCCGCCGGCCATCACGCCATCCACATCGCCCGCAGCGGCGGCTTTCAGCGCGTCGCTGTCGAGGATCGAGGGATCGGTCTCGGCCTTCGCCTTGAGCACGTCGAGCGCGTAGAGACCCTGAAAGTAAAGCGGCTGTTCGGCCCAGAGGGTGCCGTCATTGTCGAAGGTGGCGATGCGGTCGGCCTCGGGGACGAACTGTTCCGACGCCGGGTCGGTCACGCTTTCGACAAAGTCGATGATCGCCGTTTTTGCCGCGCCGTCATTCCACGAGGGCAGCGGATCGGCAAAGGCCGGCAGGGCAAGGCCGGCGAGGGCAAGGGCGGGAAGGGCAAGGGCGGGAAGAATGGATTTTGCGATGAACATGGCCGCTCCGATCAAAGGAAGACGCATCCCGGTTGCAAGGGCCGGGATGCGCGATCATGATGAACGAGGGGCGGCCCAGAAGCAGCCCCCCGATTGCGCCGTCACTGGCCGCCGGCCATGTTCTCAAGCGACTTGTTGATCTCTTCCTGGACCTGGTCGATCGAGAAGCTGTCCGGGCGCTGAGCCGGCGGGAATTCCTCGAAGGTTGCCAGGAACTTGCCGACTTCGACGCTGGCCGGGGCCACGATATAGGAGTGATCGAGGATCCAGTCCCAATAGGTGTTCGAGGTGATATCGGCGCGCTCGTACGGGTCCGAGCGCAGGTCGAACAGCTTCGGCACGCGCAGCTTGGTGAAGGGCTCGGCCCAGACGGCCATGGTGCCTTTCATGCGCTGTTCGGCGAAGACGATCTTCCAGTTCTCGTAACGCAGCGCGACGATTTCGCCATCGTCGTTGAAATAGAAGAACTCGTTACGGGCGCCCTCGGGCTGTTCGCCGGTCAGGTAGGGCAACTGGTTATACCCGTCGAGGTGGTTCTTGTATTCCTTGCCGTCGATGGTGGTGCCGGTCAGCAGCCGGTCCTTGATGTCGGTATCGCCGACGGCGGCCAGCAGCGTCGGGAACCAGTCGAGGCCCGACATGATGTCATTGGCGACCGAACCCGGCTCGATATGGCCCGGCCATTTGATCATCGCCGGAACGCGGTAGGCGCCTTCCCAGCTGGTGTTCTTCTCGCTGCGGAAGGGGGTGGTGCCCGCATCCGGCCAGGAGTTCTGGTGCGGCCCGTTATCGGTGGTGTAGACGACGATGGTATTGTCGGCGACGCCCATATCGTCCAGCGATTGCAGCAGCGTGCCGATCAGGTTGTCATGTTCGACCATGCCATCGGCATATTCGGTCCGCGCGCTCAGGCCGGGCTCGCTGCGATGTTCGTCGCGGACATGGGTGCGGAAGTGCATCCGGGTGGTGTTCATCCAGACGAAGAAGGGCGTGCCGGCATCGACCTGACGCTTCATGAAGTCGATGGCCGCAGCCGAGGTCTCGTCGTCGACGGTTTCCATCCGCTTGCGGGTCAGCGGGCCGGTATCCTCGATCTGGCCATCGGCAGACGCCTTGATGACGCCGCGCGGGCCGAACTGCTCGCGGAAGGCGGGGTCCTGCGGATAGTTGAAGTTCTCCGGCTCTTCCTCGGCATTGAGGTGATAGAGGTTGCCGAAGAACTCGTCGAAGCCGTGATTGATCGGCAGGAATTCGTCGCGGTCGCCGAGGTGGTTCTTGCCGAACTGACCGGTGGCATAGCCATGATCCTTCAACGCCGAGGCCAGGGTCACGTCGACATCCTGAAGCCCGGCATTGGCACCCGGAAGACCGACCTTGGACAGGCCGGTGCGGAAGGTCGACTGGCCGGTAATGAAGGTCGAGCGGCCGGCGGTGCAGCTTTGCTCGGCATAGTAATCGGTGAAGATCGCACCGTCATTGGCGATGCTGTCGATATTGGGCGTGGTATAGCCCATCAGCCCCCTGGTATAGGCTGAAATATTGCCCTGACCGATATCGTCGCCCATGATGACAAGGATGTTGGGCTGTGTGGCGCTACCTTCCGAAGTAGCCGGTGCGTCCTGCGCCATGGCCAGGCCTGAAATCGTTACCATTACCAATGTGCAGCTTGCTAAGCGAAACATGTCTGTTTCTCCCGGTTAAGAAATTGATTCTGCGAGAACAGTCTAACACTGTTCAACCGAAGGGCGCTATCGGCTCTGCCGAAAATGCGCAAAATTGTCGCGTTTGGCTTCAATCTTCTTCGCCGTCCTGAAAGCGGTCGCGCGGAAGTCGCGGCTTTTGTCCATTGCCAGCCATTTTTTCGTTGGCATGTCGCCGTTATTCGCCACGGTTCGTGCAGAAACGGATGCGCGGCGACAAATTCGGTTCGAGGCGGGACGTTGTTAACCGTTCATGCTGCCGGGATATGCTATAATGTCTCGCAACTCGTTTTCATTTCAGGAGAAGCATAGATGTTCCGACAACTGGGATGCACATTGGTGCTGGTCATGGCCTCGGGCATGGCCATGGCGCAGGACGCGGCGGAGAAGCCGAATATCCTTGTCATCATGGGCGACGATATCGGCTGGTTCAACACCAGTGCCTATAACAGCGGCATGATGGGCTATCGCACGCCCAATATCGACAGCATCGCCGAAGACGGGATCCGCTTTACCGACGCTTACGGCCAGCAAAGCTGCACCGCCGGACGGGCCGCCTTCATCACCGGCCAGTCGCCCAAGCGCACCGGCCTTCTGAAGATCGGTATGCCCGGCGATCCGCTGGGTCTGCAGCCCGAGGATCCGACCATTGCCGAGATCCTCAAGCCGATGGGCTATGCCACCGGCCAGTTCGGCAAGAACCACCTTGGCGACCGCGACGAATACGTGCCGACCAATCACGGCTTCGACGAGTTCTTCGGCAATCTCTACCACCTGAATGCCGAGGAAGAGCCGGAAAACCCGGACTATCCGAAGGATGCCGCCTTCCGCGAAAAATACGGTCCGCGCGGGGTCATCAAGTCCTCGGCGGACGGCCAGATCGAGGATACCGGCCCGCTGACCAAGAAGCGGATGGAGACGGTGGACGAAGAATTCCTGACCGCCGCCATCGACTTCATCCAGCGTCAGGAAGACGCCGATACCCCGTGGTTCGTCTGGTATAACACCACCCGGATGCACATCTTCACCCATCTGAAGGATGCCTCGAACGGGGCGACCGGCCTCGGGGTCTATGCCGATGGCATGGTCGAGCATGACGGCATGGTCGGCCAGCTTCTCGACAAGCTCGACGAAATCGGCGCGGCGGACAACACCATCGTCATCTACACCACCGATAACGGGGCCGAGAAATTCACCTGGCCGGATGGCGGCACCTCGCCCTTCCGGGGCGAGAAGGCGACCACCTGGGAAGGCGGCATCCGCGTGCCCTTCCTGATCAAGTGGCCGGGCCATATCGAAGGCGGGCAGGTCAATAACGAGATCCTGTCGCTGGAAGATATGTTCCCGACCCTGATCGCGGCGGCGGGCGACAGCAATATCAAGCAGGAACTGCTGGACGGCTATCAGGCCGGCGACAAAAGCTTCAACGTCCATATCGACGGCTATAACCTGCTGCCGAACCTGACCGGGGCCGCCGATGCCGGCGACTGGCCGCGTCAGGAATTCTTCGCCTTCGTCGACGATGGCAGCCTTGGCGCGGTCCGCTATGGTCGGATGAAGGCGCATTTCAGCGTTCAGGAACACGAGGGCATGGATGCCTGGCGCCGTGGTCAGGTGCCGCTGAAAGCGCCGCTGCTGATCGACCTGAAAGCCGATCCGTTCGAGACGGCGCCGGCGGATTCCTCGCATTACGACGAATGGCAGCTGCGCCGGATGTGGGCCTTCGGCCCGGTCGGCGGTGTCGTGGCCGATTTCATGGCGACCTTCGAGGAATATCCGCAGCGTCAGGAAGCGGGCTCTTTCACCCCGAAACAGTAACTCCGGGGTGACATGAAGGAAACGGGCCGCTGCCGGTGCAGCGGCCCGTTTTCTTTGCCGGATCGGGGGATTACTCAACCGGAAGCTGGTCGAGTTCCGCCTTCATCGCTTCCAGATCGGGCTGGCCGGGAATGGCGGCAAGGCCATCGGCGACGGCTTTTTCCGCCGCTTCGCGCCCGTTCAGCGTTGCCTCCAGCCGGACTAGCATCACCCAGGCCTCGGCGCGCTGCGGGTCCAGCGTCACCGCCGTGCGGAAGGCGCCGGCGGCGGCGGGCAGGTTGCGCATGGTCAGCGCCGTGCCGCCCAGCACCAGATGGGTTTCCGGGAAATCCAGCCGGTTCGACAGCGATTGCTGCCATTCATCCGCCGCCCGGCGCAGTGTCTCGGCGATCTTCGCCGGCAGATGCGCGATCGGCGCGCCGAGCATGTCGGGCACGGCGCTCATCCGCACCATCCGCACCGGGTCGCTGAGAAGCGGCAGCAGGCGCTGCACCCGGAGCTGCGGATCGGCATTGCGCTGCAACCTGACGGCGGCGCTGCGCAGAAGCGGGCTGTCGTCGGCAAGGAATTTCGCCGTATCGTCAGCGAGTTTCGCATCGCCGGCACCGGCCATCAGGTAAAGCGCCGTCGCGCGGACCAGATCGGCCTCGGTCTCGTCGCCGGCAATGCCCAGAAGCCCGGGCAGGGCGCCTGCCGGATCGCTGGCCGCCTGGGCGAAGGTTGTGCCGAAATGCGGGCCGCGATGGGGGGAATCGGGATACCGGGCGGCGATCTGGTCCGCCGCCCAATCCGGGGTCCTGTCGCCGTGGCAGGCGGTGCAGGCATCCGGCGCGCCGGTTGCGGCGGCCAGATCCGGGCGGGGAATCCGGAAACTGTGATCGGCGCGTTCGTCCACGCCCATATAGGCGCGCTCGACCATATGGCAGTTCTTGCACTGCGCACCTTCCGAGCCCTCGGCATGGAAGTGATGCGCGGGGCTGTCATATTCGGCCTTGCGCAGGCTGGGGAAGTCGGGGTTGCCGGCGGGCGAATGGCATTGCGCACAGACGGCATTGCCCTCGGCACGCAGTTTCGTGCTGTGGGGGTCGTGGCAGTTCTGGCAGCCGACGCCCTTGGCATACATCTTCGATTGCAGGAAAGAGCCGTAGACATAGACCTCTTCCCGGATCTGGCCGTCGGGGAAATAGAGATCCGGCGTCAGCATCGCCAGCCGATAGGCGTCGTGATAAGGCGTGCCGGGCAGGGGGTTGCCGTCGCCAAAAGCCTCGCGCCGGGAATGGCAGCCGGCGCATTGCTGCATCCAGGCTTCGGTTTCGGCCCCGGTCGGCATGGTGAAGCCGAGGCTGTCCAGCCCCGCCATCGTCACCGGCTGCCGGTTCTCGGCCCATTCGAGGTGCTTTTCGCCGGGGCCGTGACAGGCCTCGCAGCCGACGCCGATCTCGGCCTCGGTGGATTGATAGCTGCGGGTCGCCGGGTCGTAATTCTTTTCGAACCCGGTCGCGTGGCATTCGGCGCAGCGGGCGTTCCAGTTCTTGTAAGGCCCGGTCCAGTGCATCCCGTCGCCCAGCGGCAGCGACTGGTCTGGATAAAGATGATACCAGAGCCCCTCCTCGGTATCCCAGACGACATCGAAGCTTTGCAGCTTGCCCGGTTCGGTCTCGAACAGATATTGCTGAAGTGGTTCGACCCCGGCCACGGAATGCAGGTCGCGGGTCGTGGTCGTGCCATCGGATTCGGTGATCGTGGCGTGATAGCCTGCGTCATCCTGCGAGAAGGCGACCGAGATATCGTCATTCTGGAACGCGGTCCCATCGAAACCCGCCTTGACCGTATCGGCCGAAGGCTCCGTCCAGGCGAGTTGGTGGTCCGAGCCGTTCCATGCCTCTGCCTGGGCTTCGTGACAGGTCGCGCATTTGGCCGAGCCGATATAGGCCGGCACCTCCTGAGCGGCGGCGACCGTGGTCGAAAAGATCAGCGCGAGGGCGGCGAGGGATCTGAACATTCTGGCTCCAGTCTGGCATTCGGCGGTCGCTGTTCATGCCCTGCCGCATCGGAGGCACCGGCGCAAGGACAGGTTCGCGACCTGATCCGTTTCAGCTCCCGGATTTACAATATGGTCGGAAAGACCGGGGCGAGTCCTGATTTATCATATGACATTATGAAACCGCCCTTGGATGGGCAGCATATAATGCGCAGACGGGCTTCGATTGCATCGCGTAGGAAAATAGGGTGGACACGGTTTATTTTACGTAAGGTCAGGTTCCGCCGATTTTCGCATTTTCAGGATATTCACGCATAGGTTGTCATTCGACGCCCGCACGTGCCGCGAACGACCGTCAAATGCTTCGGTTCCGGCCTGACCGGAAGGTGCATTTCCGTCCTGCGCCAAACTGTCGCGCCGGTGGGCCGAAAGCGTGCCCCCGCAGGGCGGGGCCCCTGGCCCGGAGCCGTGGCAGATCCCGAAACCCGATCAATCCTTCGAAAGATGCTAAAAATAGCTTTTCCTTATGCCGTGTTCCGCCTCGTTACCCGCCAAGCGGGATGGTCAGGTTGAACAGAACCGTATTGCCCTCGACCCGGTTTTTGGCGTCGAATTCGTGATAGAAGCGCGCATCCAGACTGACCGGCTGCTGACCCCACATGCCCGACCAGCCGATCACCGGGCCGATGCCGCTGACGCGGCCCTTGAACTCGCCCAGAAGCGGGGTCTCGCTGCTGTCGCCGCTGACCTGATTGTAGTGATAGCCGGCCAGACCGAGCGTCCAGCTGCCGGTGGTCTTGGCGACCGCGCCTTCCAGATGCAGCTCGTTGCCGGTATTGTAATTGGTATCGTCGTTCTCGCCGTTCACGGTCAGGCCGAGCGCGCCGCTGACCTGCCAGCCATTCGCATTCATCCAGGTGATGCCGCCGGTCAGATCGGCGCCCCAGCGGTTGAACGAGACATTGGTCGGCCGGCCGGTCTCGTAATCGCCGGCGGGAATATTGATGAGCAGGTTGAGCGAGGTGAACCACGGCCCTTCGCCCCAGCCGATGCCGCCGCCGATCACCGGATCGCCGATCAGGTAGCTGTCCTTGTCGCGGCTGCCCGAGACGATATTGCCGCCCGGTCGGGCCAGTTGCCCGTCCAGCGTCGTCTTCTTCCAGCCGATCGGCAAAGTCGCGGCCAGATAGGGTTGGCCGCCCAGAACGGGTTCGCTGTCGAGCGACCAGACAGCCGTATAAAGCCCGATCAGCGCATCGCCCGAAAGGCCCAGATTGATCCGTCCGTTCTGCGGCGTGGCGACATTGGAATAGCCGGAAAATCCATAGGTCGAGAATTGCAGATAGGTGCCGGGCGGCGGCACGATCCCGGCATTGATGGTCCGGCTGCCAAGGATATAGAAGCCGACCCCGCCTTCAGCGCCGAGCGCCTGCCCGGCCATGCCGCTGGCCAGCATTCCGGCGGCAAGGACCATGCCGGCCCGGCGGCCCGCATGGCGGAATTTGGCCCCCTGTCTCATCTGTGTCATGGCGGTCCTTTCACGCTGATCGGGAAGGTGGGTTAACCGCGACAATCTGGAACACCGCTGCCGGACGGAAGCGCGCGGCAGGTTCTGCGTCACAAGCAGCCCACATGACGCGACTTTCCGGAAAGGGTATCACTTTATGGTTGTATTGACAAGATTGCAGATCGCTGCAAAGCGGTGGCTGGTGCCTTCTGTCAGGAACTGTCCTCGCCCCCGGATTTCAACAATCGGTAGAGGTTACGCTCCGAGATGCCTAGCGCCGCTGCCGTGCGTTGGCGATTGCCCTCGAAGCGGTCCAGAAGCAGTTGGATATAGGCGTCGCGCAGGGCTTCCAGTGTCGGCGTATCTGCGAAACGCAGGCTCACGCTGCGGCCAGAGGCATCGCCCGCCGTGCGCGGCGCCAGCCCCAGATGCGCGGCGGTGATCCGGGTTTCGCCCGCCGACATCATCACGCCCCGGTCCACGGCATTGGCAAGCTCTCGGATATTGCCGGGCCAATCATAGCTGCGCATCGCCTCCATCGCGTCGGGGGTCAGTTCCTTGGCCACGCCGCGCTGGAAGCTGCGGTCGGCAAGCAGGAACTCGACCAGGGCGGGCAGATCCTCGATCCGCTGGCGCAGCGGCGGCAGGTGCAGGGTGAAGCCCGAGAACTGGTAATAAAGCTGCGGCCTGAAGCTGCCGGCCAGTGCCGCTGCCTCCATGTCCGCGGCACTGGTGGCGATGATGCGAGCGCTGGAATGGATCTCGGCGGTCGAGCCATGCGGGCGATAGCTTTGCTGCTCGATCAGGCGTAGAAGCCGGCCCTGAACGGCGCCGGACAACTGGTCGATATCGTTCAGAACCAGCGTGCCGGGACCGGCGGCGGCGATCAGCCCTTCGATCAGCCTGCCGTCGCGGACCTTGCCGAAAAGTTCGGATTCCAGCATCTCGGCATGGCATTCGACGGCGACGATGCGGCCATTGCCGCGCGGCCCCTGCGCGTGGATCGCGGCCGCCGCCACCCCCTTGCCGGTGCCGGATTCGCCCTGGATCAGCACCGGCGCATCCGAGGCCGAAAGCAGTTCGACCATGCGCCGCAACTCCTTCATCCCGGGGCTGTCGCCGACCAGTTCGGGCCGGTTGCGGCGCTGCGCCTCGGCCTGCCAGAAGGCCAGATCGCGGCGCAGGGCGGCGGTCTCGAACACTTTGGACAGTGCCATCTGCAGGCCTTCGGCGGTGATCGGCTTCAGCAGGTATTCGCTGGCCCCGCGCTTCACCGCCTCGACCGCCTGGTCGATGGAGCCATAGGCGGTCAGCACGATCACCGGGCAATATTCGCGCAGTTCCGGCAGGAAGGTCAGCCCGTCGCAATCGGGCAGGCGCATATCCAGCAGCGCCAGATCCGGCGCCAGATGCCCCAGCTGTTCCAGCGCATCGGCGCGGCAGCCGACGCCCACGGCATGATGGCCAAGATCGCCCAGCTGGTCGCAGATCAGCCGGTTCAGGGTGCGGTCATCCTCGACGATCAGGATCGTATGGGCGCGGTCAGGGCACATGGGCATGGTCCGGGTCAGGGAAGGACAGGGTGAAGCGGCTGCCTTGGCCAAGCGTGCTTTGCACCGACAGGCTGGCATGGGCGCGCTCGGCGATGGCGCGGGTGATGGCAAGGCCGAGGCCGCGCCCGCTGGACCGGTCGGCGCGGCGCGACCAGAAGGGCATGAAGATGTTCTGCAGGTTTTCCGGCGCGATACCGAGGCCGGTATCGGTAATCGCAAGCTCGACCCGTTCGCCCGCGCGCCGGGCCGAAAGCGTCAGCAGCCCGCCTTCGGGCATGGCGTGGAAGGCGTTCAGCACCAGATTGGTGACTGCCATGCGCAGGTCGGAATCGGCGATGAGCACGCGCAGATCGGCGGGAATGTCGATCTCGATACGGACCTGCATGGTCTGGGCCTGAAAATCCAGCAGCCGCGTCACCGCGCCGATGGCGGGGGCGAGGTCGATCAGTTGCGGCTCTCCGCTGGCCGGGCTGCCGAGGCGCAGCAGGCTGTCGGTGATCTGCAGGCTCTTGTCGATCTCGGCGCGGATCAGATCGAGATATTGCAGCGCCCGGTCGGTCCGGTCCTGCGCCAGATCGCGGTTCAGCGTCGACAGCGTCAGCGCGATGGAACTGAGCGGGTTGTGGATCTCGTGGGCCACGCCCGTCGCCAGAAGGCCGATTTCCGACAGCCGCTCGGTCTGCGAGACGCGGACCTGTTCGTCCAGATCGCGGATCGCCTCGACCACCAGCCCGTCCATGGGCGCGGCCGAGACCTCGACCGCCATGGCGCTGCCATCGGGGCGCCGGTGCTGGTCGCGGAAGGTCAGGCGGCGGGCGGTCTGCTTCATCTCGGCCACCGGGCAGGTGACCATGGTCCAGGGGCAGGGCGTGTCGCGGCCATGGCTGGAGCGGTGGCAGAACTGCCCGACGATCTGATCGAGCGGCAGGCCCACCTGCGCCGCATAGGCGGCATTGGCGCGGCGGATGCGGAAATCCGGGCCGATCACGCGGATGCCGTCGGGAATGGCGTCGATCAGCGATTGCGACATCCGCTCGGCCCGGATCAACTCGGCCTGGCTGGTCTCGATATGGCCGGCCATGCGGTTGAAGCTGTGGCCCAAAGCGGCGATCTCGTCCCGGCCACGGGGGGCGACCCGCGCCGACAGATCGCCCGAAGCCATGGCATCGGCGGCGCGAGCCAGTTCGGCCACCGGGCGCACGACGATCCGGCGCAGCCCGAAGGCAAGTGCGACCGAGGCCGCCAGCGTCGCCAGCCCACCCAGAAGGACCAGCCCGAGGGCGCCGGTCAGCGCCTGCCGAAACAGGCCGTGATCGTCGTAATCGACCACCAGCGTCCCGTTCAGCGGGTGCTCGGTCACCTCGCCATGGCAGGACCGGCAGGCTTCGCGATTGGGCACCGCGACCTCGGACCGGCTGCTGCCGCGCGCGGGCGCGGCATCGGGCGGCAGGATCTGCCCGATCAATGCCGGGTCCGAGGCGAAGCGGATCTCGCGCGCCGGGTTCAGGATCATCACCCGGTCGATGCTGGGCTGTTGACCCAGCCCGGTCACGATGGCGGTCAGGCCGGGGATGTCGCGCTTCAGCATGGCGTTTTCCAGCGCCGCATGAAGCAGGCTGCCGACCTGGGAGGCCGCATGTTCCTGCTCGGCCCGAAGGCGGTTGGTGTAGAAGCCCACGACCAGCAGCAGAAGCACCGTCGAGACGGCAATCAGCGTCCCGCCCAGAAGCAGGATCAGGCGCAGCCAGACGCGCTGTTGCAAGCGCGCGATCAAGCCGTTTCCAGCCGTCAAGGAAGGACCTGGAACAGCTTCTTGTGATGCCCGCTCGCCGCGCAGACCGGGCAGAGACCGGATGCGGCGCGCCGGCCCGAGGCAGGAACATGGGCGCTCACGCCACAGGCGCGGCAGGAGAATTCGACAAGGGCAATCTCGGGCGGATTGGGATGCATGGCAGAAACCTCGACCGCGTGATCGGCGCAGATATCTTCGCAGAGCAGGCAGCCCGTGCAGGCTGCGGCAGCGGTCCCATAGCGCATTTTTCCGTCGCTGTCGTTGATCAGGGTCAAAACGCCCTCGGGACAGAGGTTCACGCAGGCATCGCATCCGCTGCAGGCATTGGCGTCGATGACCGGGGCAAAGGCGAAGACGGAATCGCGGCTTTGCAGGCTTTGCAATGGCGGTGTGGCGGCGCTTTCGTCGCGCAGGGGCGCGGTGATCGCGCGCAGCAAAGCGCGGCGGGCGGGAACAGGGCCGTCCTCGGCCCGGCGCGACCAGAGCTTCAGGTCGGGGGCGCCGGCCTCGACGATCTCGATCCCGGGCAGGCCATGGGCGCGGGCGAGGGGGGCGAAATCCCCGGCCATGCTGGCGAGGTGGCGCGGGGTGCTTTCGGGGCAGGTGTCGCAATCGCCGGTGGCGATGGCGATTTCGCGGATGCCGGCAAGCGCCCAGGCGGCGAAATCGTTCAGTCCGGCGCGGTTGATGCAGACCGGCGCCGGGCGGCCGCGTGCGGCGGGATGGCGGGCGCAGACCGCGATCAGGCGGCGGCCGTCCGTGACCGGCTCGGGCGCGTCCAGTGTGATGGCGCGGGCCGGGCAGATGCCGGCGCAGGCCCCGCAACCGGAACAGGCCCCCGCATCGAGCGCGATGCCGCCGGCTTCATAGGACAGGGCGTCATGCGGGCAGGCGGCAATGCAATCGGCGCAGCCGGCCAAGGGCGACAGGCTGTGGATACAGGCCGCGCGGTCGATTTCTGGCAGGGGATGGGCGCGATCTACCAGCTTTCGGCGACTCCGGGGATATAGAGCTGTTGCTCGGGGGCCTTGGGATTGGGCTTGTCGCCCGGCAGGGGCGCGATATCGGGGGCTATGCCGGTGATTTCGGTCAGAAGCTCGCGCAGCATCCGCAGATAATCGTCCAGAAGCGCGCCGCTGACCGCGATCAGCGGGGTGGCGGCGCGGCTGGCCAGTTGGCGACCGAATTCCGGCGCCCAAGGCAGCAGGTGCCGGTCCATGAAATGGGCCGCGTCATGGCTGGCCTCGGGCGTGGCGAGCGTCAGCAGGTGCTGGACGAATTGCAGTTCATGCACGAGGTGATCGTCCGAGCGGATGCGCCAGTTCGGGGTTTCCAGCCCGTAATGCGCATACCAGTCGCGCACCGCGAACATCGGTTCCTGCCGCTCCAGCCGCTCCTCGGTCATCCAGACCGAACCGTTGGGCGACAGCCGCCGGCCATGGGTCAGGAAGCAATCGGCGTAATCGGCGGCCAGTTCGTCCAGCATGTCGGGATCGGTGGGATCCTCGATCTCGGCAAGCGTGGCATCGAGGACGCGGGCGATCTCGGCCCCGGTCTCGCCGGGCAGAAGGGCCGCGAAGAAGCCGCCCGCGCCCATGGAGTTCAGCCCGGCGATCAGATCGGCATCGGCTTCCCGGTCCAGAAGCCGGATCAGAAGGCCCATGCCCTCGGCCACGGGCGTCAGCATTTCGGCCGCGCCCGGAGGCAGGGGGGCGAGGGGCGCGGCTTCACTCATCGACCCGGCCCTTGCTATGGGCCACGAAGCGAATCGACGGGTTGGTGAGATCCGGGTCGGCCATGCTGCGGACCTGACGGACCAGATCCTCGTTCGGGCCGACGGCCTTGGTCTCATAGGTGCCGGCGTCGATCTCGGACAGGGGGCCGACATCGAGCACCCGCATCATGCAGGCGGCGACGCAATAGGGTTTGCGCCCGGCCTCCAGCTCGTCGATGCACATGTTGCATTTCTTGACGAGGTTGTCCTCGGGGTCGAATTGCGGCGCGCCGAAGGGGCAGGCGGCCTCGCATTTGCGGCAACCGATGCAGAGCGTCGAGTCGATGTCGACGACGCCGTTATCCTGCCGTTTCCAGATCGCGCCGGTCGGGCAGGCCGGAAGGCAGGCCGGTTCGGCGCAATGGTTGCAGGACATGTTGATCTTGAAGGCGAAGACATTCGGGAAGACCCCGCCCTCGATATACTGCACCCGGCGGAAGCGCGGCCCGGCGGACAGGCCGTTCTTGTCCTTGCAGGCCATTTCGCAGGCCCGGCAGCCGATGCAGTCCACATTGTTGTGGATGAAGCCCATCTGCAGGTCGGGCACGACCGGCGTATAGCCCTCGCGCTTGATGCGGGCGGCGTTTTCCTTGATCCGGGCCTTGTCCAGCTTGTTGGCCATGATGCGCGCCTCCCCTCAAAGATCCCGGCGGAACACATGGCTGCGCGCGGTGGCGAGCTGGTCCCATCCGGGGCGGTGGTCGAGATTGGTCTTGCGAATGTCGCAAAGCACCGTGTTATAGGCGAAGGCGCCGGCCGGGGACGGCTCGTCCAGGGTCAGGAAATCCGGGTTGCCGGAGCGGTCCTTGCCATTGCCGTCGATATCCATCCAGGCGCCCTCATGCAGCACCGCCACGCCGGGCATGCAGCGCTCGGTCACATAGACCGGCACGATGCAGCTGCCGCGATCGTTGAAGACCTCGACCGTATCGCCCATCGAGATCCCCAGTCGCTTCGCGTCCGAGGCGTTCATCGTCACCTCCTGGCTGAAGGTCTCGCGCAGCCAGGGGATGTTGTTGAAGATCGAATGCGTCCGCCAGCGTGGATGCGGGCTGATCAGGTGGAAGGGATGGGTCGCGGTCTTGGGCGAATTGAGGCTTTCCCAGGGCTCGATCCATTTCGGGATCGCCGGGATCGGATAGCCGTATTGCGTCCGCGTCCAGTCGGTAATCTGGGCCAGCTGGCCCGAGAAGATCTCGATCTTGCCGCTGGCGGTCTGGAAGGGCACACCCTGTTCGACCTGGGCGCGGAAGGCGACATGCGGCTCGGGCAGGATGAACTTGTAGACGCCGCGCTGCTTGAAGGTTTCCCAGTCGATCTCGGCGCCCTGGTGATCCTGCACCTTGTGCCACCAGTCCTGAAGATAGGCCTCGTCCACGGCGGTGGGGTCGTTGAAGTAATCGCGCGTGGCCTTGGGGTTATAGCCCGGCCCGAAACCCAGCCGCCAGGCAAGCTCGGTAAAGACCTGCAGATCGGTCTTCGATTCTCCGAGCGGCTGGATCACCACCGGGCGGTGGATGTAGTAATGTCCCTTGTACCAGGGCAGGGCCACGTCGTGACGCTCGAAATGGGTGGCGATGGGCAGCAGGTAATCGGCCCAGATGCCGGTCGGCGTGATGGTGCTGTCCATGCAGACCAGCAGGCTCTCGCCCTCGCCATAGCTGTCGAGCCGGCGGATGGCGGCGATTTCCTTGTTGATATTGGTCAGCTGGTTGAACCAGTCCGAGCCTTGCCAGAAGATCCCCCGGATATTCGGGATCACCCCGTCGAGCTGGTCCTGACGCGGCCAGAGCCCGGCCTCCTGCCGGGTGACATTGGGATAGTTCAGCACCACATGCGCCCAACGGTCCGACTTGATCGAGGCCCACCAGAGGTTCGCGTTCTGGTCATAGGGATAGGCCACGCCTTCCGCGTGCCAGGCCTTGCCGACGCCCTCGGCACAGCCGCCGAGCACGCCGATATTGCCGGTCATCGCCTGAAGGGCGGCGGCCATGCGGTTATATTGCTCGCCGTAAGCGTTGCGGCCCGGCGCCCAGCTTGCCTTCAGCGCGGCGGGCTTGGTCGTGGCATACATTTCGGACAGTTTCCTGATATCCTCGGCGGAGACGCCGCAGATCTCGGCGGCCCATTCCGGGGTTTTCGGGACGCCGTCGCTGACGCCGAAGATGTAATCGCGGAAGCTTTCCTGTCCCTTGGCCCAGTCGGGCATGGTGCCGGGGTCCATCCCCTGCACGAAGCGGTCGATGAAGTCCTGATCGTGCCAGCCCTGATCCCAGATGTGATAGGCCATGCCGGCCATCATCGCGGCATCGGTATTCGGGCGGATCGGGATCCACCAGGCGTCATAGGCCGCGGCGCTGTCGGTATATTGCGGATCGATCAGCACGAATTTGCAGCCGCGCTGCTTGGCCATGCGCATGTAGTAGAAGGTATTGCCGCCGTGGAAGGTATAGGCCGGGTTCCAGCCCCACATGACGATCAGCTTCGAATGGGCGAAGGTGTCGTCCTCGTTGCCATCCTCGATGGTGCCATAGGTGATCCGGCTTGAGAATGTCGTGCCCTGATAGGACGGCACCGACCAGGAGTTGGTCCGGCAGCCGAACATGCCGAGGAAACGGGCCAGAAGCCCCTCGATCTGGTCCGACTTGTGCAGCACGCCATAGGAGGCACCGGCATAGGACTGGTCCAGAAGTGCTGTCGGTCCGTAGGTCGTCTTCAGATAGGTCATCCTCTGGGCGATCTCGGTCAGGGCCTGATCCCAGCTGATGCGCTTGAACTTGCCCTCGCCGCGCGCGCCGACCCGCTTCATCGGGTAAAGCAGCCGTTCCGGGCTGTAGAGCCGCGAGCGATAGGAGCGCCCGCGCAGGCAGGCGCGCAGTTGCGGCTTCTCCTCGGTATCGGTGCCATAGGCATCGCCTTGATAGGTGCCGTTATCGGTCGACAGCCGCACGATCACGTCGCCCTTCTTATGCGCGACCAGCATGTGCCGGCTGCCGCAGTTATGCGCGCAGGAGGTGACGACGGTCTCAAGCTCGTCATCGGTCGGATAGGGCTCATAGGCGAAGGCGCCGGCGCGGCGGGGCAGGCTGCCGACCACCAGGGTCGTGGCCGCCGTGGCCGAGGCCGATTTCAGGAATTGCCGGCGGGTCGGGCTGACGGCGCGAAGCCAGTCTGCAATGCGGTTCTGCAGGGTCATCATGGCCTCCTTACTGGGCAGGCGCGTTGTCGGTGCGCTGGAAGCGCGGGTCGCTGGCGGTCGGGCGCTCTGCCGCCCATTCCGGCACCTCGGGATCCATGCCGGGCCACGGATGGCGCGGATAGGGATAGCTGATGCGATACCAGGCGCGGCCACCGTGACAGCCGTAACAGGTGTCCGATCCGGCTTGCGCGAGATCCTCGATCCCGGCGGCCTTCAGATAGGTCACGTTGTGCCGGTTGGTGCGGAACAGTTCCTGGTGGCAGGACAGGCAGCCATTGGCCAGCGTCGGATCGTCGCTCGACTGGTCTTCCATATCGGCGCGGATCTCGGGCCAGGGACCGCCGAGGCCCATGATGTTCTCCGGGTCGGGCATGGCACCGTGGCAGAGCAGGCAGGTTTCGGACGGGTTCACCATCTTGCGCAGGGTGAATTCTGGCGTGGCCGGATCGGCGCTGAAGGCGGCGCGCAGCGGCATCATGTCCGGGCTTTCCTCGCGTGGGTCATTGCCGCGATGGCAGAAGTTGCATTGCAGGTTCATGACCTTCTGCGCCAGCGGGCTGTCGAGGTGCCGCCAGTGGAAATCCGACTGGCCGGTGCCGGCTTCGGGCACATAGGTGTCCAGCGTCTGATACCATGCCAGCGCCTCATCGGCCTTCAGACCGGCCGGCGATTCCGCGCGGACCTGGTGGTCTAGCACCTCCTGGTGACAGGTCAGGCATTCGCCATTGGTCGCGGTTTCGATCTGCGGCGGGAAATGGATCGGATGGAAGCGCGCCCGCTGGTAATCCATCGCGCGGCTGTCGGCGGTCAGCGCCGCGATCCGCGCCGCGATGACCGAGAAATCGTCCGCATCCGAACCCGGCGGGTCGGTATGGGGGATCTGGGCCGGCTCGCTGCTGTTGGCCTCGGCGGTATCGGTGGCCGGTGCCTCGGCGGTGTCGGCTGGCGCGTCTGCCGGCGTGTCAGCGGGGGCCTCGGCCGTGGCATCGGTCGCCGTTTCGGTCGTGGTTGCCGCAGCGACCGCGAAGGGCAGGGCCTCGGCCGCGACCGGGCTGTCGGATTGCGCCGCCATCCAGGCGATCAGGTTATGGCGGTCCTCGGGCTTGGGCAGGCCGGCAAAGCTCATCGTGGTGCCGGCGATCACGTCGCGCGGCTTGGCCAGGTATTCGTCCAGATGTTCGGGCGTCCAGGTCTCGGCATCATGCGACAGCATGGCGTCGGAATACTTGAACCCCTCGGCATGGGCGGTGCTGCGATTGACCACGCCCCAGAGGTTCGGCCCGACGCGGTTGGCACCGCCCTTGTCGATGGTATGGCAAGAGGCGCATTTCTTGAACACCTTCTCGCCCGCCGCGAGATCCAGCGTCGCTGCGGGCGCGGCGGCGGCTTCGGTCGGGGCTGCGTCGGTGGCTGCGGCTGCGGCTGCCGCCGTGCCGAGATCGGGGCCGCCTTCGGTTTCGGCGGCGCTCTCGGTCCCGGTGGTGCGGGCGGAAGCGGTCGAGACGAATTCCGGCAGTTCCTCCGGTCCCCTGACAATGAGGGTGACGATCACGAAGAGTGCGAGCACCCCTGTCGATGTGAACAAGGCAAAGGCGATATAGCCCAAGGCTGATTCAAGCCGCTTCATTGTCCTGCTTTCCCTGGCGAAGGCTGAGGAAGGACGGCGGAGACCGCCGTCCCAAGGGTCATTTACAGATGGTGGGGATCAGTTCCCCGACATGCCGTCCATGCCGGACATTCCCGACATGCCGTCCATGCCGGACATCCCCGACATGCCACCCATGCCGCTCATCCCCGACATGCCACCCATGCCGGACATTCCGCCCATGCCCGGGTTGCTCCAGATGGTGCAGACCCAGCCGGCCTGATCACCGCCCATGCCGGACATGCCGGACATGCCACCCATGCCGGACATCCCCGACATACCGCCCATGCCGGACATCCCCGACATGCCACCCATGCCGCTCATCCCGGACATGCCACCCATGCCGGACATCCCGGACATGCCACCCATGCCGGACATTCCCGACATGCCACCCATGCCGGACATTCCCGACATACCGTCCATGCCGGACATCCCCGACATGCCGTCCATGCCGCTCATCCCGGACATGCCATCCATGCCGCTCATCCCGGACATGCCATCCATGCCGCTCATCCCGGACATGCCGCCCATGCCGCTCATCCCGGACATGCCGCCCATGCCGGACATCCCTGACATGCCGCCCATGCCGGACATCCCGGACATGCCACCCATGCCGGACATCCCCGACATGCCACCCATGCCGGACATCCCCGACATGCCGCTCATCCCGGCGGGGGCGCTGGCATAGGCCGGATGGGTCCACTGAACGCAGACGACTTCGGTCGAGCCGCCCATGCCGGACATGCCGCCCATTCCAGACATGCCGCTCATCCCGGACATGCCACCCATGCCGGACATTCCCGACATGCCGTCCATGCCGGACATCCCCGACATGCCCTGAGCACCGGCGACCGACATCAGCGCGCCCGTGCAAAGGAACGCGGCGAGGGTCGTTTTCAGAAACTTGGTCATCGCGTTAATCCTCCTAGAGTTACGCGTCTCGCACGGGCCCATCCCGTGGCAAACGCTGCCTTCCGACGCGGTCTGCGCCGGAAACCGTGATGCGGCCTAGTCGTTGTGCCAGCCGCGAATGTCATAGGGGCGATGCGCCCCGGCATGGATGAAGGGCGTCCACCAGGCGCCCTGGTCCTGAAGGAAGTGCAGGCTGTCGGGATAGGGCTGCGACACGCCGTGAAGCGCCGTCCGGAACCAGGCTGCATCCTTGGTATATTCGGTGATGACCGGGGCTTCGGGCGGCCGCGCCGAAGGGGCGGTGCCGGCGATGAAGCCCGTATGTTCGGCGGGCGCCTCGACCTCCTGGGCAAGCACGGGTGCGGTGGCCAGAACGAATGCGGCGACAATCCGGATCATCATGGAAATGCCTCTCGAATAAGCGCGGTCAAAGGCCCGAATGCCCCCGAACCGGCATGGTGAACATATCGGCTGCGGCGCTGATTCCTAGACAAAATCTAATTATAACAAATATTTAGAGAAAAATTTGACCTGACATCATGTCAGGGTTGCGGGACCGTCGTGAAAAAAGCCCGTCTTCCCGTGGGGGTGGCGCATGACAATTTGGCAGAACGGCTGTCAGTCCGCCCGACTGCGACATAATGTCCTTGTTTCGCAGCCGTTGACGCGGGGACAAAATCGTCCTTCACAGGTCGCAAGCATCATCGAGGAGGAGCGCATGGACCGCCGAATCGAAACCGAGGTGAAGGCCGCTCTGGCCGGAATCGTCCCGCTCGGCGCGCTGCGCGCCCTGCAGGTGAATGCGGGCGAGGTGAGCTTCGTGCTCGACGCCGAAAACGTGCCGCTGCCGGAAAACGCCGCCGATCTTGCCCGCGCGGCGGTGGCCGGGATCGAGGGCGTGCGCGCCGTCAAGGTCGGGCTTTCGGCGCCTGCGCCGGCACCGGAATTCGCCGCAGCTGCGGGGATCGAGGGCGTGGCGGCCATCGTCGCCGTGGGCTCGGGCAAGGGCGGGGTCGGGAAATCGACCGTGGCGGCCAATCTGGCGCTGGCGCTTGCCGATCTGGGGTATCGGGTCGGGCTGCTGGATGCCGATATCTATGGTCCGTCGCAGCCGACCATGCTGGGCGCGACCGGCCGCCCGGTGGGCCGCGAGGAGAAGATCGTGCCGCTCTCGGCCCATGGTATCCGCTGCATGTCGGTGGGGATGTTGATGGACCCTGGCAAGGCCCTGGTCTGGCGCGGGCCGATGCTGGTCACCGCGATCCGGCAATTGCTGCATGACGTGATCTGGGCGCCGATGGATGTGCTGGTGGTGGACCTGCCGCCCGGCACCGGCGATGTGCAGATCACGCTGGCCCAGACGGTGCCGCTGACCGGGGCGGTGATCGTGACCACGCCGCAGGACGTGGCCCTGATCGACGCCCGCCGCGCCATCGACCTGTTCGAGCAGACCGGGGTGCCGGTGATCGGGCTGATCGAGAACATGTCCAGCCATATCTGCACCCGCTGCGGGCAGGAGGATGACGTGTTCGGCCATGGCGGCGGCGAGGCCGAGGCGGCCTCGCGCGGGATCCCCTTCCTTGGCGCCCTGCCTTTGAGCCGTCCCCTGCGCGAAACCGGCGATGCCGGCGCCCCGATCCTGCGCGCCGCCCCCGACAGCCCCGAGGCTGCCCGTTTCCGCGAGGTCGCGGCCGGGCTGGTGAAACAGCTTGACGGTGCCGGTCAACCGCTTTCACGAACCCAGTGACGCTGCGCCATTGGCGGAAGCGGGCTTGGTAATCGCCCGAAGCTCGTTTAACGCGAGCCATGGGGGCCGGGCAAACGCGGGTCCATCGAATCGACCCATGTGAGGCGCGGAGGAACCTGTTGCCCGTTTACGAGCTTGCCGCCCTCGGCGCGGCCATATCCTGGGCTGCGACCGGGTTGATGGTCACCCCGCCGCTGACCCGGCTGGGGCCCTTTGCGTTCAATTTCTACCGGCAGGGCTTTACCGCGCTTGTGCTGGCGCTGATCGTCGGGCTTGGCGGGTCCTGGCATGGCTCGACCTGGGCGCAGGTCCTGCCGCTGATCCTGTCGGGCTTTGTCGGGATTTTCCTGGGCGATACGGTGCTGTTCACCTCAATCGCGCGGATCGGGCCGCGCCGGGCCGGGGCGCTGTTCGCGCTGAATGCGCCGATTGCGGCCGTGCTCGGCTGGGCGGTGCTGGACGAGGCGCTCAGCCCGATGGCCTGGCTGGGCGTGCTGCTTTGCGCGGCGGGCGTGGGGCTGGCGGTGCTGGGCCGGCCCGGGCGCAGCGGCGGCCACGCGTTCGAGGCCGTGCGCGGCAGCCTGAGCATGGGCATCCTGCTGGGCGTGGCCGCCGCACTGGCGCAGGCGGTCGGATCGCTGATCGCCCGCCCGGTGATGGAGCAGGGCTTCGACCCCTTCACCGGCAGCATGATCCGGGTGGCGACCGCCGCCGTCGGGCTGTCGGTGCTGATGGCGCTGCCGATCCCGGCGCTGAAACCCAAGGGTCGGCTGGACATGCGGCTGTTCCTGCTGCTGGCCGGATCCGGCATCCTCGCCATGGTGATCGGCATGTCGCTGCTGCTGTTTGCGCTGCAGGGCGGCAAGGTCGGCATCGTCTCGACGCTCTCGGCGCTGTCGCCGGTCTTCATCCTGCCCGGGTTGTGGATCGTCACCGGCGCCCGGCCGAGCGCCACCAGCTGGGCCGGCGCGGCCATTGCCGTGATCGGCATGGGGCTGATCTTCCTGCGCTAGCTGCACAGCCTTTCCCATTCCGCCATGGCAAAGCGGTCGGTCATCCCGGCGGTGTAATCCAGGACGATCCGCGCGCGTTCGGTTTCCGAGGCCGCGAAAGCCTCGGGGCGCCAATGTTCGGGCAGCATCTCGGGATTGGACATGAACAGCGGAAACAGCTCGTTCAGCATGGCGGTGACCAGCTTGCGTTCGACCACCACGGAAGGCGCGCGATACATGCGCGTGAACAGGAACAGCTTGATCGCCTTCAGGTTCTGATAAAGCGGCTTCGAGAAGCGGATGATCGGGCCGTCCATCTGCCGGATCTCGTCCACCGATTTCGGTTGCAGCGAGGTCAGCCGGTTCTGGGCCACGGCGATCACATCCTCGACCATGACCCCGAAGACGCGCCGCAGGGCCTCGTGCCGGCGGCGGTCGGGGTCGAGGCCGGGATGCTTTGCATCGACCTCGGCGAAGGCCGGGCCGACGACCGGCAGTTCGGACAGATCGTCCTCGGTGAACAGCTCGGCGCGCAGGCCGTCATGCAGGTCGTGATGGTTATAGGCGATATCGTCGGCCACCGCCGCCACCTGCGCCTCGGCACTGGCATTGGTGTGCAGTTCCAGATCCCATTGGGCGTTCACTTCGGCCAGGGCATAGGGATAGGGGGCCTCGACCGGGCCGTTATGCTTGGCGATGCCCTCCAGCGTCTCCCAGGTCAGGTTCAGCCCGTCGAAACCGGCATAGTGACGTTCCAGCCGGGTGACGATGCGCAGGGCCTGCGCGTTGTGATCGAAGCCGCCATAGGGCTCCATCAGGGCCGCGAGCGCATCTTCTCCGGTATGGCCGAAGGGCGGATGGCCGAGATCGTGGGCAAGCGCCACGGCTTCGGCCAGATCGGTGTTCAGATCCAGCGCCCCGGCGATGGTGCGCGCGACCTGCGCCACCTCGATCGTATGGGTCAGCCGGGTGCGGAAGTAGTCGCCGCGATAGGCGTCGCCTTCCTGTTCGACGAAGACCTGTGTCTTGTGCTTCAGCCGCCGGAAGGCGCTGGAATGGATGATCCGGTCGCGGTCGCGCTGCCAGGGGGAACGGAAGCTCGACAGGTTTTCCGGGTGAAGCCGGCCACGGCTGTCTTCGGGATGGCAGGCATAGGGCGCGGTCATGCGGGTTCCTTGCAGGGCTTACGGGCGAACCCTATATTCCGGGAAGGAATTGCGAAACAGGAACGCCCCATGAACCTGCCCCCTTCTGTCACCGAACGCGCCTTTGCCCGGCTGGCCGAGATCAATGACGGCGCCGAGGCCCCGCAGGCCCTGCGCGTGGCGGTCGAGGGCGGCGGCTGTTCGGGCTTCCAATACGACATCCGGCTGGATGCCGAGGCCGAGGACGATCTGATCCTGGAAGGTCAGGGTCAGCGGGTGCTGGTCGATCCGGTCTCGCTGCCGTTTCTGGCCGGTGCGGTGATCGACTTTGCCGACGAGTTGATCGGGGCGCGTTTCACTATCGACAATCCGAATGCGGCGTCCTCCTGCGGTTGCGGGACCTCGTTTTCCATCTGATTTTTGCCTGATGCCGGCGCTAAGCGGAGAGCGACTGCCCGGGGGGGCGCGAACGCGCCCGCCATGGGGCGGGCAGGCGCGTGGCTGCCACTGGCGTGGCAGCCGGGCTGAGCGGCGCTGATCTGTCCGTCCCTGGATTTATTCGCAAAGCACAGACCGCAATCTGACCGCGCCGTGGCGCGGCCCAAGCGGATTCACCATGCGATCCTCGAACGGGTGATCCGGCCGCGCCGGGTTCAGCCGTGACGGGTCGTCCTGCGTCAGCCGGTCGGTCCGCTCGGGCGGGGCCATGCGTTCGGGCAGGGCGGTCCGGTTTGCCTGCACATTGTCGCCGGGCCGATCAAACAGGTCGGGCGCCCAATAGGCGACGCGGCAGATGGTGCGCGGCCCGATATGGGCGATCTCGACCGTATCTCCATCCGTGGACAGGGTCAGGACATGGCCATGCAGCGCGCTGTCCCCGGCGAAGAAGCGCAGGGTTTCGGGCCATTCGCTGTAAAGCGTGGCGGGGCCGAACAGCGCGTCTTCCCCCTGCCAGTCGGACCCCGAGGCGAAGCCGATCCGCCAGTCGCCGGGCGGCACCAGCAGCCGGAAGAACTCGCCGCCACGGATATAGCCGGTCATCGCCGGGGCCGCGCCGTCAGGGGCGGTCAGGAAAACGACATGATCCAGCCCGGCCTCGCTTTTCACCTGCAGGGGCAGGGTGGCGGGCAGACCGCTGTCGTTGCGGATCAGGCCGGCGGGCGGGCGCGCCATATCCTGGGCCCGAAGGGCAGGCGCGCAAAGCAGCAGGATCAGGGTAAGGGCAAGGCGCATCGCGGCCTCCTTCACGGCAGTCTAGACCCCCGGCATCGCCTTGCCAATCGCGCCGGCCCGGCACATGATGCCGGCCATGAAAATCGCAAGCTTCAATATCAATGGCATCAAGGCCCGGATCGAGGCGCTGAGCGCCTGGCTGACCGAGGCACAGCCCGATCTGGTCGTGCTGCAGGAAATCAAGACCGTCGATGAGGGCTTTCCGGCCCAGCATTTCGAGGACATGGGCTATAATGTCGAAACCCATGGCCAGAAAGGGTTCAACGGCGTCGCCATCCTGTCGAAACTGCCGCTGGAAGATGTCATGCGCGGCCTGCCCGGGGATGAGGCAGACGAGCAGGCCCGCTATATCGAGGCGACCGTGGTGGGTGACCGCGCGGTGCGCATCGCGGGCCTTTATCTGCCCAATGGCAACCCGGTTCCGGGGCCGAAATACGACTACAAGCTGGCCTGGATGGAGCGCCTTCGCGCCCGCGCGGCCGAGCTTCTGAAAACCGAGATGCCGGTGGTGATGCTGGGCGATTTCAACATCATACCAGAGCCGCGCGATGCCGCCGAGCCGGGCGAATGGCTGAAGGACGCGCTGTTCCTGCCCGAGAGCCGCGCCGCCTTTCGCCGCATCGCAGCGCAGGGCTGGACCGACGCGCTGCGCATCCGCGACCCGTTCGGTCGGCGCGGCCCCTTCACCTTCTGGGATTTTCAGGCCGGGGCCTGGCGGCGCGATAACGGCATCCGCATCGACCACCTGATGTTATCTCCGCAAGCCTCTGACATCGTGAATGAATGCGGTGTGGATCGGGATGTCCGTGCGGGCGAGAAGCCCTCGGATCACGTTCCGGTTTGGGTCGATTTGTCGGCATAGGCATAACCTCTAATTCGCGGATAGCTGTCATCCCGCGTTTACAAGTCTTAATGATCGTTTATTGTTCTTCGCAGTTGCAGAAACTTGGGGGACGCCATGCGCGACATTCGCAAGATCCTGATCGCCAATCGCGGCGAGATCGCAATCCGCGTCATGCGGGCCGCCAACGAACTGGGCAAGAAGACGGTCGCCGTCTATGCCGAGGAAGACAAGCTGGGCCTGCACCGTTTCAAGGCGGATGAGGCTTACCGGATCGGCGAGGGCCTCGGCCCGGTCGCGGCCTATCTGTCGATCCCCGAGATCATCCGCGTCGCCAAGGAATCCGGCGCCGATGCGATCCATCCCGGTTACGGCCTTCTGTCCGAGAACCCCGAACTGGTCGATGCCTGCGAACGCGAGGGGATCATCTTCATCGGCCCGAAGGCCGCGACCATGCGCGCGCTCGGCGACAAGGCAAGCGCGCGCCGGGTTGCCATTCAGGCCGATGTTCCGGTCATCCCCGCGACCGAAGTGCTGGGCGAGGATTTCGACGCCATCAAGCGTGAAGCCGCCGAGATCGGCTATCCCTTGATGCTGAAAGCCAGCTGGGGTGGCGGCGGGCGCGGGATGCGCCCGATCAACGGCCCGGACGAGCTGGTCGAAAAGGTCCGCGAGGGCCGGCGCGAGGCCGAGGCCGCCTTCGGCAATGGCGAGGGCTATCTGGAAAAGATGATCCTGCGCGCCCGCCATGTCGAGGTGCAGTTGCTGGGCGACACGCATGGCGGCCTCTATCACCTTTACGAGCGCGACTGCACCGTGCAGCGCCGCAACCAGAAGGTCGTCGAACGCGCGCCCGCGCCTTACCTGACCGATGAACAGCGGCAGGAAGTCTGCGGGCTGGCGCTGAAGATCGGGCAGGCGGTCGGCTATCAGAATGCCGGCACGGTCGAATTCCTGATGGATATGGACAGCGGGCATTTCTATTTCATCGAGGTGAACCCCCGCGTGCAGGTCGAGCATACCGTGACCGAGGAAGTCACCGGCATCGACATCGTTCAGGCCCAGATCAGGATCGCCGAGGGCGAGACCCTGGCCGAGGCGACCGGCGCGCCGACCCAGGCCGATGTCACCCTGTCCGGCCATGCCGTGCAATGCCGGGTCACGACCGAGGATCCGCAGAACAATTTCATCCCCGATTACGGCCGCATCACCGCCTATCGCACCGCGACGGGCATGGGCATCCGTCTGGATGGGGGCACGGCTTACGCGGGCGGCGTCATCACCCGCTTCTACGATTCGCTGCTGGTGAAGGTCACTGCATGGGCCCAGACCCCGGAACAGGCGATCCGCCGCATGGACCGGGCCCTGCGCGAATTCCGGGTGCGCGGGGTCTCGACGAATATCGACTTCGTCATCAACCTGCTGAAACACCCGACCTTCCTCGACAATACCTATACGACGAAATTCATCGACACGACGCCCGCCCTGTTCGAGTTCCGCGCCCGCCGCGACCGGGCGACGAAGATCCTGACCTATCTGGCCGATATCACCGTGAACGGGCACCCCGAGACCGCCGGCCGCGCCGCGCCGCCGGCCGAGGTGCGCCCGGCCGTGGCGCCGAAGCCCCGCGTCTCGTCCCCGCCGCCCGGCACCCGGCAATTGCTGGAGGAAAAGGGTGCGCAGGCAGTGGCCGATTGGGTCGCGGCGCAGTCGAAGCTGCTGATGACCGATACCGCCATGCGCGACGGCCACCAGTCGCTGCTGGCAACCCGGATGCGGTCGATCGACATGATCCGGGTGGCGCCGGCCTATGCCGCCAACCTGTCGCAGCTCTTCAGCGTCGAATGCTGGGGGGGCGCGACCTTCGACGTGGCGTATCGCTTCCTGCAGGAATGCCCCTGGCAGCGGCTGCGCGACATTCGCGCGGCGATGCCGAACCTGCTGACTCAGATGCTGCTGCGGGCCTCGAACGGGGTCGGCTATACCAATTATCCCGACAATGTCGTGCAGGCCTTCGTGAAGCAGGCGGCGGAAACCGGCATCGACGTGTTCCGCGTCTTCGACAGCCTGAACTGGGTCGAAAACATGCGCGTTGCCATGGATGCGGTGGTCGACAGCGGCAAGATCTGCGAGGCCGCGATCTGCTATACCGGCGATATCCAGGACCCGGCACGGTCGAAATACGACCTGAAATATTACGTTTCGATGGGTAAGGAGTTGCGCGACGGCGGCGCCCATATCCTCGGGCTGAAGGATATGGCGGGGCTGTTGAAACCCGGTGCCGCCGGTGTGCTGGTCAAGGCGCTGAAGGAAGAGGTCGGTTTGCCGATCCATTTCCACACCCATGATACGTCCGGCATGGGTGGGGCGTCTTATCTGGCCGCTGCCGCTGCAGGCGTCGATATCGTCGACGGGGCCATGGATGCGCTCTCGGGCAATACCTCGCAGCCGACGCTGGGGTCGGTGGTCGAGGCGCTGGCGCGTTCGGACCGCGATACGGGTCTGGATATCGGGGCGATCCGCGAGATTTCCAACTATTGGGAACGTGTGCGCGAGGATTACCGGGCCTTCGAATCCGGCCTGCAGGCCCCGGCCTCGGAAGTCTATCTGCACGAGATGCCGGGCGGCCAGTTCACCAATCTGAAGGCGCAGGCGCGTTCCCTCGGGCTGGAGGATCGCTGGCACGAGGTGGCGCAGGCTTACGCCGATGTGAACCGGATGTTCGGCGATATCGTGAAGGTCACGCCGTCCTCGAAGGTGGTGGGCGACATGGCGCTGATGATGGTCAGCCAGAACCTGACCCGCGCCCAGGTCGAGGATCCGGGCGTCGACGTGGTCTTCCCCGACAGCGTCGTGGACATGATGAAGGGCAATCTCGGCCAGCCCCCGGGCGGTTGGCCGCCGGCGCTGCAGAAGAAGATCCTCAAGGGCGAGGCCGCCTCCACCGCGCGCCCCGGCGCCACCATGGCCCCGGTCGATCTGGAAGCGACGCGCGCCGATCTGTCGGCGCAGATGGAGGGCAAGAGGGTCGATGACGAGGATCTGAACGGTTACCTGATGTATCCGAAGGTCTTCCTCGATTACATGGGTCGGCATCGAACCTATGGTCCCGTGCGCACCCTGCCGACGCGGAACTTCTTCTACGGGATGCAGCCCGGCGATCAGATCGCCTGCGAGATCGACCCCGGCAAGACGCTGGAAATCCGCCTGCAGGCCATCGGCGAAACCGACGAGAAGGGCGAGGTGAAGGTCTTCTTCGACCTGAACGGCCAGCCCCGCAATATCCGTGTCCCGAACCGGGCCGAGGGTGCCGCAAGTGCCGCGCGACCCAAGGCCGACCCGGCCAATCCCGGTCATATCGGTGCGCCTATGCCGGGCGTGGTGGCGACGGTGGCGGCGGTGGCCGGCCAGAAGGTCAATGCCGGCGATCTGCTTCTGACCATCGAGGCGATGAAGATGGAAACCGCCATCCATGCCGACCGCGAGGGCATGGTAAAAGCCGTCCATGTCGGCCCCGGCCAGCAGATCGACGCCAAGGACCTGCTGATCGAGTTGGAATGAGCGCGTAGAAGTGAGAAGCAGGCGCCGCGATTGCGGCGCTTGTTCCTATAGCGATTGCAGCCAGGCGATCAGCGCCTCGCGGTCCTCGGTCGGCAGGGTGATCACCGCGTCGCGCGCAGTTTCTGCCTCTCCGCCATGCCAGAGGATCGCTTCCAGCAGCGTGCGCGCGCGGCCATCGTGCAGATAGCTTTCGACGCCGGTCACCTGAGCGTTCAGCGAAACCCCCCAGAGCGGCGCGGTGCGCCATTCGCGCCCCGTCGCGCGGGATTCCGGGCGGTTATCGGCCAGCCCTTCGCCCATGTCGTGCAGCAGCAGGTCGGTATAGGGCCAGATCAGCTGAAAGCTCTGCTCGGGCTGATCGTTCAGGCGGTGGGTGACGAATTTCGGATTGTGGCAGGAGGTGCAGCCGACCGTATAGGCGATCTCCTTGCCGCGCAGCACCTGCGGGTCGTCGAGTTTGCGGCGCTCCGGCACGGCGAGGTTGCGCGAATAGAAGGTGATGAGATCGAGGCTTTTGCCGTCGAGTTCCAGCCCGTCGCGAATGCCGTCTTCCTGCCCGGCGGGGGCCTTGCGGCAATCGGCCTGGGCTGCGGTGCATTCGCCGGACGGGTCGGGGGCCAGCGGGTTCGACAGGCCCATATCGCCGGCAAGCGCACCGGCCGATTGGGCGCGGATGGTGGCATTGCCGCCCTTGTGACCGAAGCGGCCCAGCATCGGGCGGTCGAACTCGGCCGACCAGACGATCTGCGGACGACCGGAAATGCCGTCGCCATCGGTATCTTCGGGATCGGCAAGCGCCAGGACATCGGCGACCGGCACGGCCTCCAACAGGCCCAGCCCGATCATCTGCGGCGCCACCCGGGCCGACAGCATCAGCCCCTCATGCGGGTCGCCGTAAGCCGGGTTTTCCAGCGCATAATCGGGCGCGCGCAGCGAAACCGTGCTGCCATCGGCCAGCGTGACCGGGATCTCGGTCCAGCGGATGCCCATCTTCGCCTCGGCCAGATAGCCTTCAAGCGCCAGATCCTGCAATTGCCCGCCATAGACGGGATCGGGGCTGGTCGGGATGTAATCCGGGATCGCCGGCTGCGGATCGCCGCCCGGCACCGACAGGCGCAGGAAGGCGGATACGCGGCTGTCATCGGGGCTGTCCGGCATATGGCCGCGCCCGTCCTTGATGTGGCAGTTCTGGCAGGCCCGCGCATTGTATAGCGGCCCGAGCCCGTCGCTGCCCTTGGTCGAGGACGGCGCGCCGACCCAGAGCTTGCGGAAGATGCCATTGCCCAGCTTGAACTCCATCTCGCTGGTGCGGGGCATATTGGGCGAGAATTGCGAGAACGCGTCGGCATTGTCGGTGAAACGCGTGGTCGCGGCACCGGCAGGGTTCTGCTCGAATGTCTCGGGCGCGGTGAAATCCTGTGGCGGGGCGGTGACGCGGGCGATGCGCGCGCTTTCCTCGGCGTCGCGCGGGATAATGTTCAGATGCGGCTCGCTCTGCCAGTCGGGCAGGGCCTCCTGCGCGGCGGCCATGGGGGGCAGGGCGGTCAGGGCAAGCGCAAGGATACCCGCCCCTCCGGCGGATGCGAAGGCGGAAACAGGATGAATTTTCATGGCAATCAGCGGGTTGTGGCCGGGGGCCGGGATTGGGCGGGCGGCTGATGTCGCCCGCCGGAAGTCTTATTCGGCTTCGTTCGCCGGTTTCGCGTTCAGCAGGCCGAAATTCTGCGCGCCGATTTCGTCATGCAGCGCGATCTGGGTTTCGAGGAAGTCGATATGGCCTTCCTCATCCGCGATCAGATCCTCGAACAACGCCTTCGAGACGTAATCGCCGACCTTCTCGCAATGGTCGCGCGCCTCGATATACAGCGTGCGGGCGTCATGCTCGCCGGCCAGATCGGCCTCCATCGTCTCCTTGACGTTCTGGCCGATGCGCAGCGGGTCGAGCTTCTGCAGGTTCGGATGCCCTTCCAGAAAGATGATGCGCTGGATCAGCCGGTCGGCGTGATTCATCTCCTCGATCGATTCGGCGCGGGATTTGTCGGCGATGCGGCCGTAACCCCAGTCCTCCTGCAGCCGGTAATGCAGCCAATACTGGCTGACGGCGGTCAGTTCCGACCGCAAAGCTGCGTTCAGGTATTCAATAACCTTTGCGTCGCCCTTCATTCCAATTCCTTTCCTGTCAGCCTGCCGCCGTCCGGCGCAGACCTGTCAATACTGCCGGCACAGGCTGAGCCTCGCCGACAGCGAACCCGTCCGCCGCGCGCATCTGGGCGACGAACAACTTCATGCAGCCGCCGCAATCGGCGCGCTTGCCGAGCGCGTGATAGATCTTGCCCGGCGTGACGATGGTATCAGGGTCGGCAGCGCGCATCCAGCCGACCGCGGCACGAATATCGTGGTCGGTGATCTGGTTGCAGTGGCAGACGATCATGACAAAAATCCTTGTTTCTCTGATCCTTGAGGCGGCTTACTGGAAAACCGCCTCGGGGTTGTCGAGGCTGTCGGAACCCTCGAATTCGATGCCGTCCTGGCCGAGCACGGCGACGGCCCGCTCGATCGCCTGGGTCTGCTTGACCAGCCCGTCGATGGCGGCGGTGATGACGGCCTCGCCCTCGGCATTGCCCGGTGCCAGCATCTGGTCATAGGCCATGCCGCCCTCGGCCTTGTCGCGCAGCGCGCCAAGGGCCGCCATGGTCGCATCGAGATCGGTCTTCAGCGCCGTATCGACCGAGGCGTCCTTTTCGGCCACCAGATCCGACAGCGACGGGCCGGTGATTTCGGTGCCATCGGTGCGGGTATAGCGGCCCAGATAGACGTTCTGGATGCCCAGCCCGTCATAGTAATGGCTGAAATGGGTCTGGTCCGAGAAACAGTCGTGTTCTTCCTCGGGGTCGTTCAGCATCAGGCCGAGCTTCATCCGCTCTCCCGCCTGTTCGCCGTAAGACAGGCTGCCCATGCCGGTCAGCATGGCGCTCAGCCCGGCCTGCGGGTCAGCGGTGACGGTCTTGCGCGCGGCCCCGTCCTTGCCCCATGCGCCGACCATTTCGTGAAGATCCTCGATCAGCAGGTCAGAGGCCGCGACCAGATAGGCGGCGCGGCGGTCGCAATTGCCGCCGGTGCAGCCCTCGCCCTGCACATAATCCGTATAGGGCCGGTCGCCTGCGCCCGGGCCGGTGCCGTTCAGGTCCTGACCCCAGAGCAGGAATTCGATGGCGTGATAGCCCGAGGCGACATTGGCCTCGATCCCGCCGGCCTCGTGCAGGGCGCGGATCGTGTCCGGGGTGATGGTGGCGGCGTCCAGAACCTCGGTCCCCAGATCCAGCGAGGGGGTGGCGATGACATTCAGTTGCGCCAACTCGTTATCCTCGGCCGAGGGGGTGTCCTCGGCGACATAGTCGATCAGCCCCTCGTCCAGCGGCCAGGCATTCACCCGGCCTTCCCAGTCGTCGACGATCGGGTTGCCGAAGCGATAGGCCTCGGTCTGCTGATAGGGGACGCGGGCGGCGGTCCAGGCGGCGCGGGCGGCGGCAAGGGTTTCCTCGGACGGGGCCTCGACCAGGGCGCCGATGGCTGCGCGCAGGGCCTCGGCCGTGGTCAGGCTGTCGCCATAGGCGGCTTCCGCGATGTCGGCGTAATGCGTGACGACCTCATCGGGCGTTGCCGCATGGGCCGCATGGGCCGCAGAGGCCATCAGGGCGAGCGTCATTGCGGTCATGGTCTTGCGCAGCATGGGGTTTCCTTGGCTGGATTCTTATTTCCTAGTGTTTTCATCAGGCGGGGCGCCGGTTGTCAAACTGTTTCTGTCGGAAATGGGTGCGGCAGGAGGTCCCGGCAAGTGACGGATCGTCAAATCGCGTGGCAATGGGTGGGGATCAGGGGCGGATCATCCGCAGCCGGGCGCGGCGCGTGGTGCCGGTCGAATCGGTCACCGTCAGTTCCGACAGGCCGGGCGTGCCGGTGATCTGTGTCATCTGCTCGGGCGAGGCGATGGCGGCGGGCGCGCCGTTCAGAAGCCAGGTATAGGGCGGCACGCCGCCGCGCAGCCGCACCGGGATGCGACTGCCCGAGGACAGTTCCAGCTCGGCCCCGTCGGGTGGAAAGACGATGGTCAGGGGATCGGCCTGGCCGTTCATGGTCAGGCCGGCGGCGGCGGTTGCGGCACTGGTGCTGCCCGCCGGGGTGAAGCGGCGCAGGGGCGCGGGCAGGTTCGGATTGGCGACGATCAGCGTTTCGGGCGGCGGCGGCGGCAGCGCCTTGCGGCGCGCGCCCAGCATGTCGAACAGATCGAACAGCACCGGTGCCGCCAGATCGCCGCCGAAGGCCCCGGGCACCGGCGTGCCATCGGCCCGGCCCAGCCAGACCCCGGCCACGAAGCGCCCGTCATAGCCGATGGCAAGCGCGTCGCGATGGCCATAGCTGGTGCCGGTCTTGTAGGCGACGCGGCCCGCCGGGCGGCCTTGTGGCGGCGGCAGGCGCGACAGGATATGGCCGATCTGCCAGGCGGCGGCGCGGCCGACCAGCCGCGACTGCGCCCCGGGTTCGCCCTGCCTGTGGGTCTCGTGCAGGGCGACCGTCTGCCCGCCCTCGGCCAGTGCCGCATAGCCGCCGACGAGATCGTAAAGCGAAACCCCGGCCCCGCCCAGCACCAGGGCCAGTCCCGGGGTGCCGCCCTTCACCTCGACCTGCATCCCGGCGCGGCGCAGCGTGGCCATGATCCGCGCCGGGCCAAGCGCCTCGGCCACGCGGACCACGGGGATGTTCAGCGAATCCTGCAGCGCCCGGCGGATGGTGACGGTGCCACGGAAATGGCGGTCGAAATTCTGCGGCTGCCAGCGGCCGAAGATGGCGGGACGATCCTCGATCAGGGTTTCGGGATGGATCAGCCCGTCATCGAAGCCGAGCGCATAGACGAAGGGTTTCAGCGTCGATCCGGGCGAGCGCAGGGCCCGGGTCATGTCCACGAAACCGTCGCGCGGGGTGTCGCCATAAGCGGCGGTCCCGATTTCGGCCAGAATCTCGCCGCTGCTATGATCGGCGAGGATCGCGGCGGCTGAGACGCGGTCGGATTGGCCGGCCACCGCCCGCGCGATCAGCCCTTCGGCGGCGCGCTGCAACTGCGGGTCGATGGTGGTCTCGATGCGCAGGGCACCGGGGTTTTCGCGGCGCAGGCGCTCGGCCAGAAGGGCGGCATGGTTCGGGAAGGGGCGCCGCGTCGTGGGCATCGGGGCTGCGCGGGCCAGATCGGCCGCTTCGGCATCGAGGATGCCTTCCGCCTCGGCCCGGTCGAGGACGCGGTTGCGCGCGATCAGCGCCTCCGCGCGCCGGGCGGGGATGTCGGGGCGCCGGGCCTCGGGCGCTTGCGGCAGGGCCACGAGAAGCGCAGCCTCTGCCGGGGTCAGCCGCGTCGGTTCCTTGCCGAACCACATCAGGCTTGCGGCGCGCACCCCTTCGGTATTGCCGCCATAGGGCGCGAGGCGCAGGTACAGCGCCATGATCCCGGTCTTGCCGATGCGGCGTTCCAGCGCCATGGCCAGCCGCGCCTGACGCAGCTTGCCGCCCCAATCGGCGGTCGGGCCGCGTTCCAGCAGCCGCGCCGTCTGCATCGACAGGGTCGAGGCGCCCGAGATCACGCGGCCATGGCGCAGCGCCTGCGCACCGGCCCGGATCACGGCGCGCGGATCGACGCCCGCATGTTCGGAAAAGCGCCGATCTTCCCAGGCGATCAGCATCTGCCGGAAGCGCGGATCGACGCCGGCGGCGGGGGGCGCCAGCCGCCACAGCCCGTCCCCGACCTGAAAGGCGCGCAGCAGGCTGCCGTCGCGGGCCAGAACCTCGGTCCCGGTCTCGACCGCCAGCAGCGGCAGGGGGGTGGCGTCGATCCAGCGCCAGAAGGCCGCGCGCGCGCCATCCGCCGCCGCCGCGATCAGGCCAAGCGCCAGGGCTGCGGCGATGATCCGGCGACCGGCGCGGCGGGCGGGGTCGCGCCGCCGCGCGTCGCCCTCAGGGGACGATGCTTGCGGTCGCACTGTCGGTCCAGCCCCGGCGTTCCGGGCGGTAGAAGTCCGAAACCGTCGCCGCCGGGTGGTGGAACTGCCCCGGCGTGACCGCCCGCAGCCGGTAGGCCAGCTGGAACGAGGAAGTCCCGCTCCATTCGACCGAGGCCGCGAAACGGTCGGCCCGGAACTCGGTCATTTCGGTCGAGGCGGCATTTTCCAGCCAGTCGAGGCCGGACAACTCGCCGGCTTCGATCAGGTTCGGATTGTCGATCTCGAACCCCGCCGGCAGCGGATCGGTGACGATCAGCCGCCCGCCGCTTTCGTCGAAGGGCTGGATTTCCAGCACCGCCACCAGCCGTTGACCCTGCGCCATCAGGCCGGGGTCCAGCGGCTCGCCCTCGGGGGTGAAATAGCGCCGGGTGATGCTGTAGGCGGTGCCGCCCGCCGTGATCGCATCGACCGGCACGGCGGTGGCCGAGATGGTGACATCGACCGGGCGGTTGCCGATATTGGCGATGGGCAGCGCCAGCGGCGCCGAGGCATCCCCCAGATCGGCCACCGGTGCGTTCAGCGCCGCGCCGCCCAGGGTCACGCCCTGACCGGGATCGTCGCCGGCGACAAGCGCCTGTCCGGCCAGCACGGTCCAGAGCGCCTCCTGCGTCGACAGGGTGCCGCGGTCGCGGGTGGCGATCTGGCGGGCCATGCCCGATGCCAGCCGGTTACGGTCGATCTGCTGCGATCCGGCCTCGGCCGCCAGCGTCAGCACCGCCGCGCTGTCGCGCAGATCGGTGCCGAAATCGCGGCGCAGGCCGGGCCGGTCGGTGTCTTTTTCCAGCAGATGGGCGGCATGGGCGAACATGCGGTCGGCGCGGGGCTGATCGCCCAGGAAGGCAAGTGCCGCGCCAAGCTGGGCGGCCGCCATCGGCGTGGCGAAACTTTCGCGGCCGGTATCGGCATAATAACGCAGGTCGCTGACCACCGCCGCGCGTTCGCGCGCCAGCACATAGGCGGCATAGGCCATGGCGGCGGCCTCGTCCGGTTCGGCATATTGCGCCTCGGAGGCGGCGTTCAGCCGGTTCTGCAGATTGGCGAGCGCGCGGCGGAAATTCGCCTCGGGCACGTCATGGCCGGCGGCGCGCGCGCGCGACAGGAAATCCGTCGCATAGGCGTCGAGCCAAGGCTCGCTGCCATAGGCCGCACTCCACATGCCGAAACCGCCCGGGGATGTCTGCCGGGTCAGGATCTGCTCGATCGCATCGTCGATGCCGCGCGGCAGATCGCCCGGCATCGGCGGTGCATTGTCGGGCATCAGATTGCCCAGATAAAGCTGCGGCATGGCCGCCGAGGTCAGCTGTTCGGTGCAGCCATAGGGATAGCGCCGCAACAGGGTCAGCGCCGCCGGGATATCGAGCAGCGCATAGGCCCCGACCGAGGCGGTCAGCCGGCCCGAGCCGGGCTGGAAACTGCCGAGCGAGGACAGATCCGGGCTGAGGCTCTGCCCCGGCGCAAGGGTCAGGCGCAGGGCGCGGGTCACCGGCTCGTCATTGACGATGATCGGGATCTGCAGGTCCTTGGTGACCGTGCGCCCGTCCGGCAGCCTGGCCGAGACGCGCAGCCCGGCCGGCCCCTCGATCGGCGGTGCGCTGAGCGAGAGCGAAAGCGGCAGCCGCTCGCCCTCGGTCAGGGTGACCGTGGCGGGCAGGTTGGCGGTGCCGATGGCCGGGCCGTTGCCCTGCGGCTCGACCGAAAGTGCTACCTCGCCCGGCGGGCCCGAGACATGGGCCAATGCGATCTGGGCCGTGGCGGTGTCGCCCGGCGACAGGAAGGCCGGGGCGGTGACGGTCATCACCACCGGGTCGCGCACCAGCATGGTCCGGTCGGCCTGACCGACGGCCTTGGCGGTCCAGGCCACGGCCATCAGCCGCACCTCGCCGTTGAAATCGGGCAGCGGCACCGCGACGGTGACCTTGCCAGACGCATCCAGCGTCACCGGGCCCGAGAACCAGGACATCAGCTTCTCGGTCGGCGGCGGCGCGGCAGTGGCACTGGCGCCGGCATCCCCGCCCGAACGGATGGCGCCGTCAGCCGCGCCCGAGGCCAGGATCAGCCGGCCATAAAGGTCGCGCAGCCCGACGCCCAGACGACGCTGGCCGAAATAGTGATCGGTGGCCGAGGGCGGCTGATAGCGGGTCAGGTTCAGGATGCCCTGATCCACCGCCCAGATGGTCGCGTTCACCGTCTCGCCCGCAGCCGCGCCGGTCACGCTCAGCGTGACCTCGGCCATCTGGCGCGGATCGGTCTGTTCCGGCGCGCTCAGGGCCACGTCCAGCCGGCGCTCGCCCGGATCGACCATGGCCGGCGCAAGGCCGAGCGTGCGCATCGGCGCATGACCGGCATCCTCACCCACCGGGCGGATGGCGCTGACCGCGACATAGACGCCCGCACCCCATTCGTCGGTCACCGGCAGATCGACCGTATTGACGCCGGCCTTCGCCTCGACCGCCTGCATCGCGACCAGCCGGTTCGACATGACCGAGATCAGCGCTGCCCCGTCCGAGGGCGCTTCGAAGGTGACGGTCGCGGTCTCTCCATGGCGATAGGCGGGCTTGTCCAGCGTCACGCGCAGCCGGTCGGGACTGTCCTGCGCGCCGCTGGCCGAACCCCAGCCGGCATAGAAGAGGATCGAGCTTTCGGCCCCGTTCGGGGCGTGCACGACCAGTTCGAATTCGCCCCATTCGACGGCGGCTTCGATCTTGCCCGGCCCGGCGCCGTTCAGGGTGACCTTGCCCGAGGCCACGGCGCTGCGATGGGTGATCGCCTCCCACTGCCAGTCGCCGTCGATGGAATACCATTGGTAATCCGATTCGACCCGGTTCAGCTGCCAGCTGTAATCGCCCGCGACCGGCTGCAGATCGGGGCCGAGCGCCACGACCGAAAACGCCGCCGCGCCGCCTTCGGGCACGGTCAGATCGGCGAAATCGGGCTTGATCCCAATGTGCCCGGCGGCGGGCAGGATCAGCGCGGTATCGGTGCGCTCGACCGGGCGGCCGGCACCTTCCAACACGTCGAGCCGGACCGTCAGGTTCCAGGGCCGGGTCGCCTGCGCCATGGCCGGCGGCAATCCGGCCTCCAGATGATAGACGCCCTCCGCATCGGTGGTGCCGGCAAGCATGCCTGCGCCCTGCGGCTGGGTCTCGTCATGGCGGCCGAAGACATAGCCCTCCCAGCCCGGCAGGCTGCGCGCCGGGCTGAGCGTCAATTCACCCTCGACCGGCAGATCGGCGGCAGGGGCGCCGTAAAGCCAGCGTGCGGCGATATCGGCGGTCACCTTCTGCGACAGGGGCAGCGGCGCGTCGGGCAGGTCGAGATCGAAATCTATCCGCTCGGGCAGGAAATCCTCGACCAGCATCCGCAGGCTGGCAAGCGCCGGCCCGTCTTCCTCGACGCGCAGCTCGATCTGCCAGGCGCCGCGCGGTGCGGTGGCGGGGACCGGGAAATCCAGCACATAGCCGCCAGCCGGGGCCGGGACCGGCATCAGCCGGGCATATTCTGCGCCATCGGGGCGCAGGACGGTGGCGGAAAGCGGCAGCCCCTCGATCGCCTCGGCCAGCCCGTTGCGGGTCAGGATGGTGGCATGGGCGGTTTCGCCGGCGCGATAGGCGCCACGGTCGAGCGTGGCGAAGACATCGACGGGCGGGGCCGGCGGATTGCCCTCGACCCCGCGATCCGACAGGTCGAATTCGGGATCCATCAGCGACAGGATGCTGAAATCCGCGACTGTCTCGCCGTCGAGACGCGAGGCGGTGATCAGCGCCGGTTCCGCCGCCGCGCGGCCACGAGTCAGCCCGGCGTCGAAATGCGCGAATCCGTCCGCATCGGTCATGGTCTTGCCCAGAACCGCATTCCCGCGCGAGATCAGCGCGACCTCGACCCCCGCCCGCGCGGCGGCGTCCGAGAGGCCGCGCACCGCGACGGTCAGCCCGTCGGTGCCCGAAAAGCTGGACAGGCCCAGATCCGAGACCATGAACCATTGCGTCGCCGCCGGCGCCTCGTCCTGGTCCACATTTGGCAGGGCCGCCGACAGCGCATAGATCCCCGGCTCCAGCGGGCCGGCCTCATGGCGCAGGTCGAGCCGGGTCGCCACCTCGGCATTGACCGGATGACTGCCGCCGCCCGGCGGCGGCGCGACGCTGGCAAATCCGGTCCAGACCTCGTTGCCCAGTTCCGAGGTGAAGCGGTTCGCGCGCCAGCCGTCCAGCGGCGTGCCGAACATCTCGTCACGCAGGGCCTGCACCAGATTGCGGTCGGACATGCGGTAAAGCGTCAGTGCGGCTTCGTCGGTATTGACCGTGTAAAGCGTCAGCCCGAGATCGCCCGAGGCCGGCAGCACATAGGCCCGGCCCGGGAAACGGACCGCCGGGCTGCGGTCGGGGATATAGGCGCTCTGCTGGACTTCGCGGGCCAGCTTGTCGCCGTCTTCCGAGGGCATTCCGGCGCGCATCGTCACGGTGAGATCGGTGCCGCGTTCCATGCCGGTCACGCAAAGCTCGCTGCCATTGGCCTCGATCCCCAGGGTCTGCTCGGGCAGGCCGACAAAGGGCCGCAGATCGGCATTGCGCGCCAGCCGGTCCGAGAATTGCACGCAGAAGCGCGGATCGGGCCCTTCGGCGCGAACCTCGCTGTCCTGCACGCGGAAACCGTAGCGGCCTTCGAATTCGTCCATCAGCGCGGCGATCTCCGGGGCAGCTGGATCGCCGCTGCGCAGGGCACCCAATCCGTCGCGGCCCCGGTCCATCTGTTCCGCCGCCTGCGCCCAGAGCGCCAGATAGGTCGAGATATCGCCCGGGGCGCGCAGCCAGGCATTGGTCGCCGCCGACAGCGCCAGCCGGCGCTTTTCGCTGGCGTCGTCGGCATCCCTGGCATTGGCGGTCAGCACCCGCGACAGCGCCGCCCAATCCTCGGCCGCATCGGTTTCGGCTGTCAGCATGGATTGGACACGAATCTTCGAATTGCTGGTAGAGTTGACCCAACCCCGCAAGGTCTCGCGCAGGTCCAGAACGCTTTGCCCATAATTCGGGTAGGTCTCGCTCAGGCTCGCGGCCTGCGACCGGGCGGCGGCGATATCCGAGTCCCGCAGCCAGTCGCCCGCCGCGTTCCGGCGTTCTTCGGCGCGCGCGACCACCTCGGGATCGGCGCGCAGCACGGTGCCCGACAGCGCCCCGTCGAAGCGGATCGGTGGTTCTGGATTGGCCTTCGGAAAACAGGCCCGCGCCCCGGCATTATAGGTGACGGCGGTGCAGGCGTCGTTCTTCAGGCAGGATTGCAGGCAGGCGGTCTGGTTGATGTCGAAAATCGGGCCGAGATCGCCGCCCGGCATATCGAAGCCGTTCTGCAGGGGTATGCGCCGTTCGGGAATTGCGTTCTGTGCCGAAACGGCCCCGATCATGCCGAGCCAAAGGCAGATCGCCCCGATTGCGGCGAAAGCCGAGCTGCGCATGACGTCCCCCAGACAGGTGAAAAGGATACGCCGCCGAGCTTGCCAGAGCCTGCCGCGCCGGGCAATCGCTATTCGCCCAAAGGATTAACGGACCCCGATGCTTGACCCGGCCCCGATCCTGCCCGAAATTGGCCCAAAGCGAAGGAGATGCCGATGAGAACCCGCGCCGCAGTCGCCCTTGAAGCCGGAAAGCCGCTGGAAGTGATGGAGGTCAATCTCGACGGTCCGAAGGCGGGCGAGGTGCTGGTCGAGATCAAGGCCACCGGCATCTGCCATACCGACGAATTCACCCTGTCCGGCGCCGACCCGGAAGGGATCTTCCCGTCGATCCTCGGCCATGAGGGCGCGGGCGTGGTGGTCGAGGTCGGGCCGGGCGTGACCAGCGTGAAGCCCGGCGATCACGTCATCCCGCTTTACACGCCAGAATGCCGGCAATGCGCGTCGTGTCTGTCGGGTAAGACGAACCTCTGCACCGCGATCCGGGCCACGCAGGGGCAGGGGCTGATGCCGGACGGGACCTCGCGCTTCTCGATGCTCGACGGCACGCCGATCCATCATTACATGGGCTGCTCGACCTTCTCGAATTACACCGTGCTGCCGGAAATCGCCTTGGCCAAGGTGCGTGAGGACGCGCCTTTCGACAAGATCTGCTATATCGGCTGCGGCGTGACGACCGGGATCGGCGCGGTCATCAACACCGCCAAGGTGGAAATCGGCGCCAAGGCCGTGGTCTTCGGTCTCGGCGGGATCGGGCTGAACGTGCTGCAGGGGCTGCGGCTGGCCGGTGCCGACATGATCATCGGCGTCGATCTGAACGACGACAAGAAGCCGATGGCCGAGCATTTCGGCATGACCCATTTCATCAACCCGAAGAACACCGACAATGTCGTGCAGGAGATCGTCAATCTGACGAAAACCCCCTTCGACCAGATCGGCGGGGCGGATTACAGCTTCGACTGCACCGGCAATGTGAAGGTGATGCGCGACGCGCTGGAATGCACCCATCGCGGCTGGGGCCAGTCGATCATCATCGGCGTGGCGCCCGCAGGGGCCGAGATCAGCACCCGACCTTTCCAGCTTGTTACCGGAAGGATCTGGAAAGGCACGGCTTTCGGCGGTGCGCGCGGCCGGACCGATGTGCCGAAGATCGTCGACTGGTATATGGACGGCAAGATCGAGATCGACCCGATGATCACCCACAAGCTCAAGCTCGATCAGATCAACGAGGGGTTCGACCTCATGCATGCCGGCAAGTCGATCCGCTCGGTCGTGGTCTATTGATGGAGGTCGTCAGCGAGAACCGCAGCTTCGGGGGCGTGCAGGGCGTCTATCGCCACGCATCCGGGGCGACCGGCACCGACATGACCTTCGCGGTCTATCTGCCGCCCGCAGCCGAGGCGGGGCCGGTGCCGGTGCTGTGGTATCTCTCGGGCCTGACCTGCACGCATGAGAATGCGATGACCAAGGCCGGCGCGCAGGAACATGCCGCGCGCGAAGGGATCGCGCTGATCTTCCCCGACACCTCGCCGCGTGGCGAGGGGGTGGCGGATGACGAGGCCTACGATCTCGGGCAGGGGGCGGGGTTTTATGTCGATGCCACGCAAAAGCCCTGGGCGCCGCATTTCCGCATGTGGGATTACATCACCCGCGACCTGCCGGGGGTGGTGTTTGACGCCTTTCCGCTGATGCGCGCGGCGCAGGGCATCACCGGGCATTCCATGGGCGGGCATGGCGCGCTGACCATCGCCATGACGCTGCCCGAGACCTATCGTAGCGTCTCGGCTTTCGCGCCGATCGCCAACCCGAGCGAATCCGACTGGGGCCGCAAGCAATTGTCGGCCTATCTCGGCCCTGATCCGGCGGCATGGGCCGGGCATGACGCCACGCTCTTGATGCGTGATCGCGGCTATCCCGGAGAGGTGCTGATCGACCAGGGCACCGCCGACCAGTTCCTCGACCTGCTGCGCCCCGAGGCGCTGGCAGATGCCATGGCGGCGCGCCGGCAGGCGTCGGTCATGCGGATGCAGAAAGGCTATGATCACAGCTATTTCTTCGTCCAGAGCTTCATCGGCGACCATATCCGCTGGCATTCGGCGCGATTGCGCTAGGGGCGGTTTATCGGAAATACGCCTTGTATGCAGGTCCGTCTTCGGTCCATCTTGCGCGCGCATAACGGATAAGGGAGGATTCCGATGAACATTTTCCGCACCAGCCTTGCAGCCCTTGCCGCCAGCGCCGTTCTGGCCGTGGCCGCGCAGGCCGAAACGCTGCGCCTGTCGCATAATGTCGGCGATACCACCACCTGGCAGAAAGGGGCCGAGAAATTCGGCGAACTTCTGTCCGAGAAGACCGATGGCGCCTATGACGTGCGCGTCTTCCCCAATGCCCAGTTGTCGGGCGGCGATCAGATGAAGCAGGCCGAGATGGTCGGACGCGGGGCGCTGGATCTGGTCGTGACCTCGGCCATCAACGTGACGCCCCTGGTGCCGGAAATGGCGGTCTTCTCGCTGCCCTATATGTATGCCGATTACGCGCAGGTCGATGCCACCACGCAGGGCGATGCGGTCAAACCGCTGGAAGACATCCTCGCCAGCAAGGGCATCAAGGTGCTGGCATGGGGCGAGAACGGTTTCCGCGAGCTGACCAACAACTCCAAGCCGGTGAAATCGCCCGAGGACATGAAGGGCATGAATATCCGTGTGGCCGGGCCGATGTATATCGACGTGATGAACGCGCTCGGTGCCAATCCCCAGCAGATGCAATGGTCGGAGACGCTCACGGCGCTGCAACAGGGCGTGGTCGACGGGCAGGAAAACCCGATCGGCGCGGTGATCATCCCGCAGCAGGTCTATGAGATGCAGAAATACCTGACCACCTGGCATTATTCCTATGACCCGCTGTTCCTCGGCGTGTCGCAGGCGAAATGGGACAGCCTCGATGCCGAGACCCAGGCCAAGTTCCAGGAGGCCGCGACCGAGGCCATGGCCTATCAGCGCCAGATCAGCCGCGAGGCGACCGATAGCGGCGTCGCCTTCCTGACGGAGCAGGGCATGGAAATCTACGAGCCCACGCCCGAGGAACTGGCCGCCTTCCGCGAGGCGACACAGCCCGCCTTCGATACCTGGGCGGCCAAGGTCGGCCCGGATCTGGTGAAAAGCTTCCAGGACGCCGTCGCTTCGGCGCAGTAAAGCACTGGCGCGGCGGGCCGTCCCGACCCGCCGCCGCAACCGGGGACCGCCATGCGCTTCATCCTGAACGAGGCCGAAAAGATCGTCTGCGCGGTGATCTTCCTGGGCATGACCGCGGTCGGCTTCGCCAATGTCTGCGCGCGCTACCTGACGCATTACTCTCTGGCCGCGACCGAGGAACTGCTGACCTACGGCTTCCTGCTGCTGACCGTCTTCGGTGCCGCCATCGCGGCGCGGCGGGGCGAGCATCTGGCCGTCACCCTGCTGACCTACCTGCTGCCGCGCCCGCTGCGCTGCGCGGTCTTCCTGCTGTCGGTCGCGCTGAGCGTGCTGCTTCTGGCCATGTCGGCCTGGTTCTCGTGGCAGGCACTGGTGAACCTGTTGAATAACGGCATGAAATCCTATGCGCTGCAGATCCCGGCCTGGTATTATCAGGCGGGTGTGCCCTTCGGCTTTGCGCTGATCATTGTCCGCTATCTGCAATATGCGCTGCAGATGCTGAAGGGTCGCGCCCCGCACGAGGTCCCCGATGTCTGACCTGCTGGCGCAGATCCCCGCCGGCACGCAGATGGTGCTGGCCTTCTTCCTGCTGATGGCGCTTGGCGTGCCGGTGGCGTTCTCGCTCGGCCTTTCGGCGCTTTACGCCATGTGGTTGATCGGCTTCGGCTTCGATCTGGCGGGCGACCTGATCGCCGCCGGGATCGCGAAATATTCGCTGCTGGCCATTCCCTTCTTCATCCTCGCCGGCTCGCTGATGGGATCCCTGGGCATCGCCGAGCGCATGATCCGCTTCTTCCGGGTGCTGATCGGCAGCCTGCCCGGCGGCATGGGCGTCGTCGGCACGGTCGTGTGCCTGTTCTGGGGCGCGGTCTCTGGCTCCGGCCCCGCATCGGTCGCCGCCATCGGCCCGATGCTGATCCGCGCGATGGAGGAGGATGGATATAGCCGCGCCTTCGCCGCCGGGCTGGTGGCGACGGGGGCGGCCTTTTCCATCGTCATCCCGCCCTCGATCGGGCTGGTGATCTATGGGGTGATCGCGGAAACCTCGATTTCCGATCTGTTCATCGCCGCAATCATTCCCGGCATCTTCATGGGCGCGATGATGCTGGCCGTGCTGCCCTTTGCCCGGCGCGGGCAGGGGCGCGCGGCACTCGACCGGATCAGCCCCGATCCTTACGCGGGGACGTATCTGGACCGCCTTGGCCGCAGCTTCATCGACAGTTTCTGGGGGCTGATGACGCCGGTGGTGATCCTCGGCGGGATCTATTCGGGCGTCTTCACGCCGACCGAGGCCGCCCTTGTCGCCACCGTCTATGCGCTTGCCGTGGGCTGGCTGGCTTATGGCACGCTGACCGTCCGGGGGCTTTACGAATCGCTGTCCGATGCGGCGGCGTCTTCCGCCGTGGTGATGATGGTCGTGGCCTATGCGAGCCTGTTCGGCTGGGTGGTCACGGTCGAGGATCTGGTCGGCAGCTATTCCACCGCCCTTCTGGGCCTGTCCGACAATTCGGCGGTGATCCTGATCGTCATCATGCTGATCCTGCTGATTGCCGGCATGTTCATGGATGCGGTGACGGTGATGTTCATCTCGCTGCCGATCTTCATGCCGGTGGTGCATCAACTGGGCTGGGACCCGGTCTGGTTCGGGGTGCTGCTGATGGTCAACCTCGCCATCGGGCTGATCACGCCGCCCGTGGGTATCAACCTTTACGTCGCCGCCAATGTGACGAAGCTTTCCATCGAGAAGGTGGCCAAGGGCGCGCTGCCCTTCCTGCTGGCCAGCCTTGTCGGGCTGATCGGCGTGGCGGTCTTCCCCGAGATGTCCCTGTTCCTTGTCCGCCTGATGGGAGGCTGAGATGAAAAACGCCATCGTCACCGGCGCCGCGCGCGGCATCGGGCTTGCCACCACGAAACTGTTCCTGAAGGAAGGCCGCCGCGTCGCCATGATCGACCGCGACGGCGAGGAACTGGCGCGGGCGGCGGCGGGGCTGGACAATGTCCTGCCGATCACCTGCGATGTCTCGGTCGAGGCGCAGGTGGCGGCGATGGTGGCGCAGGTGGCCGACGCCTTCGGCAGCATCGACGCGCTTGTGAACAATGCCGGCGTGGCCGATTTCCGGCTCCTGGACCAGACCGAGTTGCAGATCTGGCGCACTGTCATGGCAACCAATCTGGACGGGGTGTTCATCACCTCGCAGGCGGTGATCCCGCGCATGACGCGCGGGGGCGGGGCCATTGTCAATATCGCTTCGATCAGCGGGCTACGGGCCTCGACGCTCAGGGTGGCTTACGGCACCTCCAAGGCCGCCGTCATCCACCTGACCCGCCAGCAGGCGGCGGAACTTGGGGAACTCGGTATCCGCGCCAATTGCGTCGCCCCCGGCCCGGTCGATACCAAGCTGGCGCTGGCGGTGCACAGCCCGGAAATCCGCGCCGCCTATCACGATGCCATCCCGCTGAACCGATACGGCACCGAGGACGAGATCGCGCAGGTGATCGTCTTCCTCTGTTCCGACAAGGCCAGCTATGTGACCGGCCAGACCATTGCCGCCGATGGCGGTTTCGATGCCACCGGCGTCGGGCTTCCGGCCCTGCGCCAAGACTAACCGACAAGAACGACCGACCAGGAGGATACCATGACCATCACCCGCCGCGCGATCCTTGCGCTGAGTGCCGCCGCTTTCGCCGCCCCTGCTTTCGCGCAGGACTGGCCAACCGAGCCCGTGCATGTCTATGTCGGCTTCCCCGCCGGTTCCTCGCCCGATCTGCTGGCCCGGATCGTGACCGAGCCGCTGGCCGAGAAGCTGGGCCAGCCCATCGTCGTCGAAAACAAGCCCGGCGCCGGCGGCGTCATCGGCATTCAGCAGATGCTGGCCAATGCCGAAGGGGGTCATGCCATCGGCACATCGATCAACGGGCCGCTGACCACCTCGCCCCGGCTGGTGCCGGATCTCGGCTATGACGTGGCCGCCTATATTGCGCCCATCGCGCTTGTCGCCACCTCGCCGCTGGTTCTGGCCGTGGCCGCCGACAGCGAGGCCGCCGATCTGCAGGGCTTCGTCGATCTGGCCAAGGCGGAACCCGGCGCGCTTTCCTATGGCTCCGTCGGGCAGGGCTCGGGCGCGCATCTGACGGCGGAACTTTTCGACGCCGAAGCCGGGGTCGAGATGCTGCATATCCCCTTCACCTCCTATGCCGAGGTCACCACCTCGATCATCGGGCACGAGATCGACGCCGGTTTCATGGCCCCCTCTGCCGCCATGCCGCAGGTCGAGGCCGGCAAGATGCGGATGCTGGGCGTGACCTCGGCCGAGCCTTTCGCGCAGGTCCCCGATGTGCCGGTGATCGCCGGCAATGCCGGCGTGCCCGGCGATTTCAAGGCCGAGCTGTGGAACGCCTTCATCGCCCCCGCCGGCACCGATCCGGCGGTGATCGAGCGGCTGAATACCGAGATCAACGCCATTCTTTCCGACGAGACCGTTCAGCAGAAACTGCTCGACATGGGCTGGCAGGCGGCGGGCGGCTCGGCTGATGATCTGGCGGCGCGGATCGGCGCGGATACCGCCATGTGGGGCGCGGTGATCGACAGGATCGAGGCCGCGAAATAAGCCGATGAACCGGGACTGGGCGGATATCTGCGGCGGGGCCGTGCTGGCCCTGCTGGGGCTGGGCGTGGCCATCAATGCCGGGCTGCGGCTGGATTTCGGCACCCTGCGCGCCATGGGGCCGGGGTTCTTCCCGACCGTGCTGGGGGCGATGCTGGCGCTTCTGGGTGCCGGCGTCGCCGTCCCGGCATGGCGGCGCGGCGCGAAGCCTGTCACCATCCGCTGGGGCGACGCGGCGGCGGTGATCGCGGCGATCCTGATCTTCGGTCTTGGCATGTCCCGGCTGGGCGTGGTGCTGGCCTGTTTTCTGGCCGTCCTCATCGCGTCCCTCCCCGCACCGCATCCGGGCTGGCGCTGGCGGCTGGTGCTGGCCTGCGCCGTTACCGTGCTGACTTACATCGTCTTCATCCTTGGCCTGCGGATGAGCCTGCCGGTCTGGCCGAGGCTGCCATGAGCGCCTGGGAGGGCATCCTTTACGGCTTCGGCGTGGCGCTTCAGCCCGCCGTTCTGGTCTATTGCCTGCTCGGCGTCACGCTTGGCACCTTCATCGGCGTGCTGCCGGGGATCGGGGCGATGGCCGCGATCTCGCTGCTTTTGCCGATCACCTTCTATATCACGCCCGAGGCGGCGCTGATCATGCTGGCCGGGGTCTATTACGGGGCGCAATATGGCGGCGCGGTGGCCTCGATCCTGCTGCGCCTGCCTGGCACGCCGCAATCTGCGGTGACCACGCTGGACGGTTATCCGATGGCGCAGCAGGGGCGGGCCGGGGTGGCGCTGTTCACCTCGATGATCTCCTCCTTCATCGGCTCGATCCTGGGGATCGTGGTGCTGGTGGTGCTGGCCGGCTGGCTCAGCCGCGCGGCCACGGCCTTCGGCGCGGCGGATTACGCGGCGATGATGATCCTCGGCCTCGTCGCGGCCTCGACCATCGGGGCGGAGCGACCGATGAAGGGCTTTGCCATGGTGGTCTTCGGCATGATCCTCGGCTGTATCGGCACCGATGTGAATTCCGGTGCGCAGCGCTTCACCTTCGGCCAGACCGAGCTGATGGACGGCATCAATCTGGTGGCGCTTGCCATGGGCCTCTTTGGCGTGGCCGAGGTGATCGGCAATATCCGCAATGCCGAACGGCAGGCGGCGCCCGAGCCTGTCAGCCTGCGCCAGATGATGCCGACCCGCGACGACCTTCGCCGCATCCCCTTTCCGGCGCTTCGGGGGACGGCGCTTGGCAGCTTCTTCGGGGCGCTGCCCGGCACCGGCTCGACGCTGTCGTCCTTCCTTGCCTATGCGATGGAGCGTCGCGTTTCCCGCAGCCCGGAGCGTTTCGGCAAGGGCGCGGTGGAAGGTGTCGCCGGCCCCGAGGCCGCCAATAACGCCGCCGCCATCACCGCCTTCGTGCCGACGCTGACGCTTGGCATTCCGGGCGATCCGATCATGGCGCTGATGCTGGGCGCGCTTGTCATCCACGGCGTCCAGCCCGGCCCCCTGATGCTGGAAGCCCGACCCGAGATGTTCTGGGGCCTCGTCGTCAGCTTCGGCATCGGCAACCTGCTGCTGCTGATCCTGAACCTGCCGCTGATCGGGATCTGGGTGTCGATGCTGCGCATTCCGTTCCGCTATCTTTACCCGGCGATCCTGATCTTCGTCTGTCTCGGCGTCTATTCGGTGCGCGGTGCCAGCTTCGACATCGCCGCCGTGGCGCTGATCGGCATGGCGGGTTACCTGCTGGCGCTGGCGCGGTTCAGCCCGGCGCTGCTTCTGCTGGGCTTCGTCCTCGGCCCGCTGATCGAGACCAATCTGCGCCGGGCCATGCTGATCTCGCGCGGGGATCCGATGGTGTTTCTGGAACGTCCCATCGCCTGCGGCTTCACCATCGCCACCGCCGCGTTGATTCTGGTGTCCATATGGCAGGCCTGGCGGCGTCATGTCTCAAAGGCTGAGGAGGGAAAATGAGCGACCTTGTGATTTTGCGCCGCCTGTTCGACCGCGCGGTCGAAACCGCCGATCCGATGCGCTTCATCGCGCCGAACCTGCCGGAACGCGCGCAGGGCCGGCTGCTGGTGGTGGGTGCCGGCAAGGCCTCGGCCCGGATGGCCGAGGCGGTCGAGGCGGAATGGGGCCCCTGCGAAGGGCTGGTGATCACGCGCTACGGCTATGGCCGCCCGGTCGAAGGGATCGAGATCGCCCTGGCCGCGCATCCGGTGCCGGATCAGGCCGGGGTGGATGCGACGGCGCGGATGCTGGACATGCTGACGGGGCTTGGCCCTGACGATCTGGTGCTGATGCTGATCTCGGGCGGTGCCTCGGCGCTGCTCTGCGCGCCGGCGGGAGATATGACCCTGGCCGAAAAGCAGGCGGTGAACGCGTCGCTGTTGGCATCCGGCGCGCCCATCCACCGGATGAACCTGCTGCGCAAGCATCTGAGCCGGGTGAAGGGCGGACAACTGGCGGCTGCCGCCGCACCGGCGCAGGTGGTGGCGCTGATGATTTCCGACGTGCCGGGCGACGATCCGGCGATGATCGGGTCGGGGCCGACGGTGGGCGATGCCTCAAGCGCGGCGGATGCGCTGGCGATTGTGGAGCGCTGGCAGATCGGCCTGCCGGACAGCGCCCGTGCCGTGCTGGCGGGCCGGAGCGGGGTCATTCCGCCGGGCGACGAACGGCTGTCGAAGGTCGATAACCGCGTCGTCGCGGCGCCTGCGCAATCGCTGGCGGCAGCGGCGGATATGGCGCGCGCGGGCGGCTTCGCGAATGTCATCCTCGGCGACGATCTGGACGGAGAGGCGCGCGAGGTGGCGGCAGAACATGCCGCGCTGGCGCTGAAGATGCAGGCCGATCTGGCCGAAGACGACGCGCCGCTGATCCTGCTGTCGGGGGGCGAGTTGACGGTGACAAGGCGCGGCGACGGGGTGGGTGGGCCGAATGCCGAATATGCGCTGGCGCTGGCACTGGCGCTGGATGGTGCGCCCGGCATCCACGCCATTTCCTGCGATACCGATGGCGTCGATGGCGCGGCCGAGGTGGCGGGCGCGATCATCACGCCGGATACGCTGGCGCGCGCGCAGGCGGCAGGCGTCGATGCGGCGCAGGCGCTGGCGCGCAACGATGCGCACAGCTTCTTTGCCGCACTTGGCGATCAGGTCGTGACCGGCCCGACCCTGACCAATGTGAACGACTTCCGCGCCATCCTCATTCGCCGGGCATAGCTGCCGGCACCCGTTTCGGCGGCGCGCGCAGCGGGCCTGACAGGCTGCGGATGGCGACGTAGAAGCTCGGCACCAGGAAGATGCCGATGAAGGTCGCGGCGATCATCCCGCCCATGACCCCGATCCCGATGGAGTTCTGCGCCGCCGCCCCTGCGCCCCGCGCCATGGCCAGCGGCAAGACGCCGAGGATGAAGGCCAGCGAGGTCATCAGGATCGGGCGCAGGCGCAGCTTCGCGGCCTCGGTCGCGGCCTCGACGGCGGATCGCCCCTCCAGTTCCAGCACCCGGGCGAATTCGACGATCAGGATGGCGTTCTTCGCCGCAAGGCCGATGGTGGTAAGGATGCCGACCTTGAAATAGACATCGTTCGACTGCCCGAAGATCAGCGCCGCCGCCACCGCCCCGAAGACCCCTACCGGCACCGCAAGGATCACCGCCATCGGCACCGTCCAGCTTTCATAGATCGCCGCCAGCGACAGGAAGACGACAAGCGCCGACAGCGCATAAAGGAACGGCGCCTGATTGCCGGATTGCTGCTCCTGATAGGCGAGGCCGGTCCAGGCGACGCCGAAACCGCCGGGCAGATCCGCGACCAGTTCCTCCATCGCCGCCATGGCCTGACCGGAACTGGTGCCCGGCGCTTCCTCGCCCGAGATCGAGATCGCGTCCGAACCCTCGAACCGTTGCAGGCGCGGCGCGACCGGCACCCAGCGATAGGAGGAAAAGGCGCTGAACGGCACCATCTCGCCGCTGGAATTGCGCGCATACCACGCCTCCAGATCCTCGGGCTGCATCCGATAGCCGGCCTCGCCCTGCACGATCACCGGGCGCAGGGTCGCGCCCATGGCGAAATCGTTGACCTCGCGCCCCGAGAAGATCACCGAGAGCATCCCGTTCACCTCGTTCAGGCTGAGGCCGAGCGCCTCGGCCCGCTGCGCGTCGATATCGAGGCGCAGCGCCGCGTCGTCCTCGTCGCCCCGGCCCTGCACGTTCTGCAGGCGGGGATCGGCTTCGGTCACGGCTTCCAGCGTCGAGGATGCCGCGCGCAGCCCGTCGATCCCCTGACCGGTCTGGTCGATCAGGAACATCTCGAAGCCCGACTGGTTGCCAAGCCCCTGGATCGGCGGCGGCTGGGTAAAGCTGACCCGCCCGGCGCGCTCGCCCGAGAAACGCTTATTGGCGCGCTGCGCGATGGCCGAGGCGGATTGTTCGGGATCGCCGCGCAGGTCGAAATCCTTCAGCTTCACGAACAGCGTCGCCCGGCCCTGACCGCTGGCCGACAGACCGAAACCGATGGCGCCGAAGACCGATTCCACGCCCGGTTCCTCGGTCAGCAGGTAATCCTCGATCTTCTCGACCACGGCCTCGGTCTGCTGCGAGGTCGAGCCTTCGGACAGGCTGATCCGGGCCATCAGCACACCCTGATCCTCGGTCGGCAGGAAGGTCGAATTCATGCGCGCGAACAATTGCCATGCGGCCCCCGAGATCAGCACCAGCAGCAGAAGCGCCATGAACGGGCGACGGACGCTGCGGGCGATGACGGCGGCATAGCCATGGGCCATGCGGTCGAAACCGCGGTTGAACCAGCGGGCCGGGGCAAAGCGCGCCTCGCCCGTGTGCGGGCGCAGCAGGCTTGCGGTCTGGGACGGGGTCAGGATCAGGGCGGCAGCCAGCGACAGGCCCATGGCGGTGATGATGGTAACCGAGAATTGCCGGTAAACCACCCCGGTCGAGCCGGCCATGAAGGCCATGGGCAGGAACACCGCCGACAGCACCGCCGCGATCCCGATCAGCGCGCCCGAGATCTGGCGCATGGATTTTTCCGTGGCCGGCACCGGGCCGACCCGATCCTCGCGCATGACGCGCTCGACGTTTTCCACGACCACGATGGCATCGTCGACCAGCAAGCCGATGGCCAGCACCATGGCGAACATGGTCAGCGTGTTGATGGAATAGCCCAGCACCGCCAGCACCGCGAAGGTGCCCAGAAGCACCACCGGCACCACGATCACCGGGATGAAGGTCGCCCGCCAGCTTTGCAGGAAGATCAGGATCACCGCGACGACAAGCACGATGGCCTCGATCAGGGTGTGATAGACCTTCTCGATCGACAATTCGACGAAGGGCGAGGTGTCATAGGCCACGCGCAGATCGACGCCCTCGGGCAGGGCGTTGTTCAGGTCTTCCAGCACGGCGCGCACGCCCTGCGCGGTCTCGACCGCATTGGCGCCGGTTTCCAGATTGATCCCGAAACCGGCCGAGTTCATGCCGTTGAAGCGGCTGTCGGAGCCATAGCGTTCCTGCCCGATCTCGATATCGGCCACGTCGCCCAGCCAGACGGCGGCACCGTCCTCGCCGGTTTTCAGAAGGATGCGCCGGAAGCCCTCGACATTCTCAAGCTGACTTTGCGCGGTAATGGTCGAGGTGAATTGCTGCCCCCGGCTGACCGGCTGCGACCCCAGCGAGCCGACCGAGACGGTCGAATTCTGCGCTGCCACCGCCGAGGTGATGTCGGTCGGCAGAAGGTTGTATTGCGCCAGCCGGAACGGATCCAGCCAGATCCGCATCGCATAGCCCGAGCCGAAGACATTGATCCCGCCGACGCCCTGCACGCGCTTCACCGGGCCTTCGACGATTTCTTCCAGCATATTGCCCAGCTCGACCGTGGAATAGCGGCCATCGGTCGAGACCAGAGAGCCGACCATCAGGATCGACGAGGTCGAGCGCGTGACCGAGACCCCGTCAGACTGCACAGGCGAAGGCAGGCGCGATTCGACGCTGCGGACCTTGGATTGCACGTCGTTCAGCGCATCGGTCGGCCTGACGCTGTCGTCGAAGGTCAGCGTCAGCGAGGCGCGCCCCTGTGACGAACTGGATTCGAAATAGAGCAGCCCGTCCAGCCCGGTCAGCGAATCCTCGATGGGGGTGGTGACGGAATTCTGCACCGCCTCGGCGGTGGCGCCGGAATAGCTGGCGCTGATGCGGATCGTGGTCGGCGCGATATCGGGATATTGCGAGACCGGCAGGCCGATCAGGCTATAGGCCCCGGCCAGCATGGTGACGATGGCCAGAACCCAGGCGAAAACCGGTCTGTGGATGAAGAACTGGCCCATCAGCCGCCATCCGAAGGCGTGGCAGGCGCGCGCGCGGATGTTCCCGCAGCGGCGGTTTCGGGGGCCGGATCGGTCGTGGCGGCGGCGTCTTCTGCGTCGCGCACGACGCCGCCTTCGTCGATCTCGACCGGGACGGTGGTGATCTCGGCCCCGTCGCGCAGGTTGCTCAGCCCGTCGAGGATCAATTGGTCGCCGTCTTCCAGCCCCTCGGTCACGATCCAGGCGTTTTCATGTGTGCCGACCTCGCTCAGCCGCACCTCCACCGCCTTGCCGTCGCGGGCGACGAATGCGGTCAGGTCGCCGCTGGCGGCGCGGCTGGTGGCGCGCTGCGGGACAAGGAAGGCATTGATGCGGCCTATGGTCAGCGTGACGCGGACGAATTGGCCGGGCAGGATCTGGCGCTCGGGGTTGGGGAATTGCAGCCGGATCGGGATCGTCCCGGTGGTCGCCGAAACCTGGGTTCCGGGGGCAAGGATGCGGCCCGGCTGGGCATAGGTCTCGCCGGTTTCAAGCGTCAGCTGCGCCACGCCGCCGCTGTCGAAACGCTCCATGCTGCCATCGGCGATGCTGCGCTGATGGCGCAGGATGCGGGCACGCGATTCCGAGACATCGACATAGATCGGATCGACCTGCGCCACCTCGGTCAGCGCGTCGGACTGTCCTTCGCTGACGGTATCGCCGACGCTGAACGGGGTGACGGCGGCAATGCCGCGGATCGGGCTGCGGATTTCGGTGCGCCGCAGCGCCAGTTCGGCCAGGTCGCGCTGCAATTCGGCCGAGCCGAGCGCCGCCCGCGCCGCCGCCAGCAGCACCACCGCCGATTCGAGATCGGCCTGAGTCACGCCCGAACCGCTGAGCTTGCGATAGCGATCCACCGTCGCCTGCGCGCCTTCCAGCGCCGCCTGCGCCGAGGCCACGGCAACCTCGCGCGCGGTCAGTTCGACGGCAAGGGTCTCGTCCTCCAGCCGGAACAGCACCGTGCCGGCCTCGACCAGGGTGCCGGCCTCATAGGGGATCTCGGTGATCTCGCCGCCGACCTTGGGGCGCACGGCAGCCAGTTGGAAAGCGGTGGCGCGGCCCGGCAATTCGACGGTCACCGGCACATCGGCACGGGTAACGGGCATCACGCCGACCTCGCTCGGACCGGAACGACCACCGGGTCCGCCGGGGCCGCCAAACCCGCCCATCGGCTGCGCGCCTGCCGGCAGGGGGCCGTGCAGGACAATGCCGGACAGGACCGCCAGCAGCGCCAGACGGGCGAGGCGACGGGTGAAAGATCTGGGCTGAGTGATCGTCATGAGGAATATGGCCGCCGGTTGTGCTGCGATTGTCGGGGACGGCCGTTGTTTCGACAAGCCGCAAATGAACCCTGACACCATAGCGCGACATAGCCAAACGAAAGCCAAACGGCGCTGGATGGGGCCGCTCGATACCGGGCATGTTTTCCTGCCGTTGCGCCGCGCAGGAATGCGGGCTTTCAGCGCGCGCCACATGATGTCACGCGACAAGGGCGCGAGCCGCCGCAAAACAGGGCATTGCAAATCCCGCTCAGAAATTGCCGAATTGACCCGAGGAGAACGTTAACGCGTCTGGGAGGGACACCATGCCGGCCGATGATATCACCAATGACCGCCGCCAGGAGGCGCTGGATTACCACGAGTTTCCGAAACCGGGCAAGCTGGAGATCCGGGCGACCAAGCCCATGGATACGGGCCGCGACCTGTCGAATGCCTATTCGCCGGGCGTCGCCGATGCCTGTCTGGAGATCGAGAAGAACCCGCTCGACGCGATGCGCTATACGGCGAAATCGAATCTGGTCGCGGTGATTTCCAACGGCACGGCGGTGCTGGGCCTTGGCAATATCGGCCCGCTGGCCTCGAAACCGGTGATGGAGGGCAAGGCGGTCCTGTTCAAGAAATTCGCCGGCGTCGACTGCTTCGACATCGAGGTGAACGAGACCGACCCCGAGAAGCTGGCCGATCTGGTCTGCAAGCTGGAGCCGACCTTCGGCGCGGTCAATCTGGAAGACATCAAGGCGCCCGACTGCTTTCTGGTCGAACGGCTCTGCAAGGAGCGGATGAACATCCCGGTCTTCCATGACGACCAGCACGGCACCGCCATCGTGGCGGCGGCGGCGGCCAGCAATGCGATGCGGCTGTCGGGCAAGAAGTTCGAGGATATCAAGGTCGTGGCGCTCGGCGCCGGGGCGGCCGGCATCGCCTGCCTGAAGATGCTGATGGTCATGGGGGTGAAGAAGGACAATATCACCATGCTCGACAGCAAGGGCGTGGTGCATACGCAGCGCAACGACCTGAACCCGGAAAAGCAGGAATTCGCCCGCGACACCGAAAAGCGCAGCACGCTGGAGGCGATGGAGGGGGCGGATCTGTTCCTTGGCGTTTCCGGGCCGGGCCTGCTGACCGGCGAGATGGTCGCGAAAATGGCGCCGAAGCCGATCATCTTCGCACTGGCGAACCCGACGCCCGAGATCATGCCGGAAGAGGCCCGCGCCGCCGCCCCGGATGCGCTGATCGCGACGGGGCGCAGCGATTATCCGAACCAGGTCAATAATGTGCTGTGTTTCCCGTTCATCTTCCGGGGGGCGCTGGATACCGGCGCGACCCAGATCAACGACGAAATGAAGGTGGCCTGTGTCGAGGCCATCGCGGCTCTGGCGCGCGAGACCACCTCGGCCGAGGTCGGGCAGGCCTATCGCGGCGAAACCCTCAGCTTCGGGCCGGAATATCTGATCCCGAAACCCTTCGATCCCCGGCTTCTGCCGACCATCGCCACCGCCGTGGCCAAGGCCGCGATCTCCTCGGGGGTGGCGACGCGCGAACTCGATCTGGGCGATTACACCCGCCGTCTGCAGGGGCAGGTCTATCGCAGCTACAGCATCATGCGTCAGGTCTTCGAGGCCGACCGTGCCGCCAATCGCCGGCTGGTTTTCTCGGAAGGCGAGGACGAGCGCATCCTGCACACCGCCCGCCAACTGATCGAGGAAGGCCATGACACGCCGATCCTGATCGGCCGCCCCGAGGTGATCGAGGCCCGGCTGGAGCGCGAGGGCATCCGGCTCGATCTGGGCGCGATCGAGATCATCAACCCGGAAAGCGATGCACGTTACCGTGACTATTGGTCGGCCTATCACCAGCTGATGCGCCGGCGCGGGGTGACGCCCGATCTGGCGCGCGCGATCATTCGCACCAACACCACCGCGATTGCCGCGATGATGGTTCATCAGGGCGATGCCGACAGCATGATCTGCGGCACCTTCGGCGAATATCGCTGGCACCTGCGCTATGTCAGCGAGGTTCTGGCCCGGGGCAATGCGCATCCGGTGGGCGCGCTGTCGCTGATCATCCTCGACCGTGGGCCGATGTTCATCGCCGATACGCAGGTGCATCTCGATCCCACCCCGGCCCAGGTCGCTGAAACCGTCATCGGGGCCGCGCGCCACATGCGCCGCTTCGGGATCGAGCCGAAGATCGCGCTGTGCTCGGCCTCGCAATTCGGCAATCTCGACACCCCGACCAGCCGGACCATGCGCGCGGCGATGGAGATCCTCGACGGCATGGATCTCGACTTCGAATACGAGGGCGAGATGACCGCCGATGTGGCGCTGGATCCGGAACTGCGCGAAAGGCTCTATCCCGAGGGGCGGCTGACCGGGCGGGCCAACGGGCTGGTCTATGCCAATTCCGAGATCGCGAGCGCGGCCCGCAACATGCTGCGCTCGGTCGCCGGCGGGCTGGAGGTCGGGCCGATCCTGATGGGGATGGAGAACCGCGCCCATATCGTCACCCCCGGCATCACCGTGCGCGGGCTGATGAATATCTCGGCCCTCGCCGGCACCAATGTGTCGAGCTATAGCTGAACGCGCCTTGCCCGGCCGGTGGGCAGACCGCCGGCCGGGGCATCACCGCGCGGGCTTGTGCCGCATAAGTGCCGGGCGAAGGCGGCTTTTCCATTAATCGGCCTTAACCTTGCCCCCTGCCTTCGGCTAGGCTGGGTGCCGGAAGCCGCAGGGGACAGTGCATGTACGAATTCGCCATCATCTGGGACTGGATCGGCTTTGCCGTCCGCTGGGTCCATGTCATCACCGCCATCGCCTGGATCGGGTCGAGCTTCTATTTCATCGCGCTCGATCTGGGCCTGCGCAAGGCGCCGCATCTGCCACCGGGCGCTTACGGCGAGGAATGGCAGGTCCATGGCGGCGGCTTCTACCATATCCAGAAATACCTGGTGGCACCGGAAAACATGCCCGAGCACCTGATCTGGTTCAAATGGGAAAGCTATTCGACATGGCTTTCGGGCGCGGCGCTGCTGATGATCGTCTATTGGGTCGGGGGCGAACTGTTCCTGATCGACCCGGCCAAGGCGGAACTGGCCTTGTGGCAGGGCATCCTGATTTCGGCGGCGTCGCTGTCGATCGGCTGGCTGGTCTATGACCGGCTGTGCAAATCCCCGCTGGGGGAACGCCCAACAACGCTGATGCTGCTGCTTTTCGCGCTGCTGGTGGCGATGGGTTACGGCTATAACCAGATCTTCACCGGCCGCGCGACCATGCTACATCTGGGCGCTTTCACGGCCACGATCATGACCGCGAACGTCTTCTTCATCATCATGCCGAACCAGCGTGTCGTGGTGAAGGACCTGCAGGAGGGCCGCAAGCCCGATCCGAAATACGGGCGTATCGCCAAGCTGCGCTCGACCCATAACAATTACCTGACCCTGCCGGTCATCTTCCTGATGCTGTCGAACCATTACCCGCTGGCCTTCGCCACCCAGTATAACTGGCTGATCGCGGCGCTGATCTTCCTGATGGGGGTCACCATCCGGCATTTCTTCAACACCATGCATTCCGGCGGCGGCATGAAATGGTGGACCTGGGCGGCAACGGCGATGCTGTTCATCGGCGTGATGTGGCTGTCGACCGCGCCGCTCTGGCAGTCGGATTACGACGAGTCGGAGGCCCGCGTCCTGTCCCCCGCGCAGCAGAAATTCGCCGATGCGGCGGGTTTCGACGAGGTGATGAACATCGTCCCGGGCCGCTGCGCCATGTGCCATGCGCGCGAGCCGGGCTATGAGGGTATCCACCGCGCGCCGAAAGGGCTGCTGCTCGAAACCCCCGACGACGTGACCCGTGCCGCGCGTGAGGTCTATCTTCAGGCCGGGCTGACCCATGCCATGCCGCCCGCCAATGTCAGCTTCATGGAAGCGCCCGAGCGGCAGGCGATTGTCGACTGGTATCGCGCCGCCACCGGGCTGGCGCCGCGCCGCCTCGCGGAGAACTGAGCGTTTCGCAGCAAGGCCGGCCAAGGCGTTAACCCATTGCGCGTTGCTTTGCCGCGCCGGGCTGCTTAGGTTCTGCGCGAAGGCCGGCATCCTCTGCGGGTCAGGACAAGAAGCGTGGAAACGATGCCTGCCGATATAAGCCAGATCTATCCGGTCATTCTCTGCGGCGGCTCTGGCACCCGGCTCTGGCCGCTGTCGCGCAAATCGCATCCCAAGCAATTCGCCCGGCTGATGGGGCCCGAAACGCTGTTCCAGAAGGCCGCCCTGCGCTTCGCCGATGGCGATTTCCAGCCGCCCGTGGTCGTGACCGGCGCGGATTTCCGCTTTGTGGTGACCGAACAGTTGCAGGCCGTCGGAATCGACCCCGGCGCCGTCATCATCGAGCCAGAGCCGCGCAATACCGCCCCCGCCGTGCTGACCGCCGCCTTCTATCTGATGGCGCGCGATCCTGATGCAGTGATGCTGATCGCGCCCTCGGATCACGCCATTCCCGATGCCGCGGCCTTCCGCGCCGCCGTTGCGCGCGGGCTGCCGGCGGTGGCGCAGGGCAAGATCCTGACCTTCGGCATCACCCCCGACCGGCCCGAGACCGGATATGGCTATCTCGAACTGGCGGCGATGCCGGATGCGCAGGAGACCCCGGTCGATCTGGAACGCTTCGTCGAGAAGCCGGATGCGGCGGCGGCGGCGAAGATGCTCGCCTCGGGGAAATTCCTGTGGAATGCCGGCATTTTCCTCGCCCGCGCCGCCGATATGGTCGAGGCCTTTCGTCGCCACGCGCCCGAGGTGATGAAGCCGGTCAGCGCGGCCCTGAATGCGGCAACGGCGGATCTGGGCTTTCTGCGGCTGGCACCGGCGGATTACGCGAAAGCACCCTCGATTTCCGTCGATTACGCGGTGATGGAGAAGGCGGATAATCTGGCCGTGGTGCCGTTTTCCGCCGGCTGGTCCGATCTTGGCGGCTGGGACGCGGTCTGGCGCGAGCAGGGGCCGGATGGCGATGGTGTGGCGCTGTCAGGCCCGGCCGAGGCGATCGACTGCCATGACACGCTGCTGCGCGCCGAAAGCGAGGCGCAGGTGCTGGTCGGTATCGGATTGGACAATATCGTGGCCATCGCCATGCCCGATGCGGTGCTGGTCGCCCCCAAGGACCGCGCGCAGGATGTGAAGAAAGCGGTCGATCTGCTGAAAGCCCGCCAACGTCCGCAGGCCGAGATGCTGCCCCGCGATTATCGCCCCTGGGGCTGGTATGAGACGCTGGTTCTGGGCGGCCGCTTTCAGGTCAAGCGCATCGTCGTCAATCCCGGGGCCGCGCTCAGCCTGCAAAGCCACCATCACCGGGCCGAGCACTGGATCGTGGTCGAGGGCACGGCCAAGGTCACCATTGACGACAAGACCCAGTTGGTGACCGAGAACCAGTCGGTCTATATCCCGCTCGGGGCCGTGCACCGGATGGAGAATCCCGGCAAGCTCCCCATGGTGCTGATCGAGGTCCAGACCGGCAGCTATCTGGGCGAGGACGACATCGTCCGCTACGAGGACATCTATGCGCGCGGGCAGGGGGCCAAGGGATGACACTGACCTGTTTCAAGGCCTATGACATCCGCGGCAAGCTGGGTGTCGATCTGGATACGGGGATCGCCCGGCGCATCGGTCATGGCTTCGCCACGGCGCTGGATGCCAGGCGCGTCGTGCTGGGTCGCGATATCCGCGCCTCCTCGCAGGACCTGGCCGATGCCGTGGCCGAGGCGCTGATCGCCGAAGGGGTCGAGGTGCTGGACCTCGGCCTTGCCGGCACCGAGGAGATGTATTTCGCCGTGACCCATTTCGGCGCCGATGGCGGGATCGAGGTCACGGCTTCGCATAATCCGATGGATTACAACGGCATGAAGATGGTCCGCGAAGGCTCGGCCCCCTTGGGATCGGCCTCGGGGCTGGAGGCGGTGCGTCTGGCCGCAGAAGCCGGCGATTTCGGCCCCGGCAAGCCGGGGGGGCAGCGCCGCGATGTGGCCGATCAGGCCCGCGCCGCCTATGTCGCCCGGCTGATGGAATTCGTCGATGTCCCGGCGCTGCGACCGCTGAAGATCGTCGTCAACAGCGGCAATGGTGCCGCCGGCCCGACCTTCGACGCGCTTGCCGCAGCGCTGGACTCTGCCGGCGCGCCGCTGGAATTCATCCGCCTGCATCACGCCCCCGATGGCAGCTTTCCGAACGGCATTCCGAACCCGCTTCTGCCCGAGAACCAGCCGGTGACCGGCAATGCGGTGCGCGATGCCGGTGCCGATATGGGCATCGCCTTCGATGGCGATTTCGACCGCTGCTTCTTCTTCGACGAAACCGGCGCCTTCATCGACGGCGAATATATCGTCGGCCTGCTGGCTTCGGCCTTTCTGGCGCGGGAACCGGGCGCGAAGATCGTCCACGACCCGCGCGTGGTCTGGAACACGCAGGATATCGTCGCCCAGGCGGACGGCACCGCGATCCAGTCGCGCACCGGCCATGCCTTCCTGAAGGCGGCGCTGCGCGAACATGGCGCGGTCTATGGCGGCGAGATGTCGGCGCATCACTATTTCCGCGATTTCGTCCATTGCGACAGCGGCATGATCCCCTGGCTGCTGGTGGCGGAACTGATGGGCCGCTCGAACCTGCCGCTTTCCGCGCTCGTCGCCGAACGCCGCGCGGCTTTCCCGTCCTCGGGAGAGATCAATTTCGTCGTCATCGACCCCGATGCCGCCCGCGCCCGGGTCGAGGCCGCCTTCGCCCCCGAGGCCAGGGGCCGCGACGAGATGGACGGGCTGTCGCTCGACATGGGCGATTGGCGCTTCAACCTGCGCGTCTCGAATACCGAGCCGCTTCTGCGGTTGAATGTCGAATCGCGCGGCGACCGCAAGCTGCTGGATCGTCAGGTCGCGGTGCTGCGGGCGCTGATCGACGAGGGCGAGGCGATCTAGATCTTCCCCAGCACCGCATCTGCACGACCCGGATAATCATCCGCCCCGGGATCGAGGTTCAGATCGCCGATTCGCTGCTGCCAGTCGACTGTCGCCCGGGTCAACCCGTTCGGCAGGCCCAGTTCCTCCAGCGTCGCCGCGACCTCGCGCATCTCGGCGGCGCGGCGGCGGCCATGGACCATCATGCGTTCGAGATTATAGGCCGCCTGCCTTGGCCAGTCGATTTCCGGGTTCGAGGCCGAGAGCGAGGCCAGCACCTTGTCCTCGACCCCCGCGCGGCGCGCCGCCAGCAGGCATTCGGCGGTCAGCGCCTCCATCCCCTTGACCATGACGGATCGCAGCATCTTGATGGATGAGGCGTCGCCGACATTCTCACCCATCACCGATGCATTCATGCCGAGTGCCGCCAGAAATGGGGCCGCAGCCTCGGCATGGGGGCCGGCGATCAGCAGCGGCACCTTGTGCATTTTCGGATAGACCGGGGCCATGATGGCCACATCGACGTAACGCCCGCCCACAGCCTCGATCTGCGCGGCGGCGCGGCGCTTGGCACCGGGCGAGCAGGAATTGCCGTCAAACCAGAAGGCGCCCTTGGGCAGCAAGTCGGCGCATTGCTCGGCGGCATTGCCCGCCTGATCGGCGGTGACGAGGCAGAAAACGGCGCGACTATCGGCCAGTGTGGCGGCGCGGTTGTCCATAAGCGGCACCCCGGCACGGGCGGCGCGTTCGCGGGGCAGGGCTGCGGCTTCGGGGGTCTCAAGCTTGATGTCGAAACCCTTGGCCTTGGCCGCGATGGGCTTTCCCCAGCCGGTGCTGATCGCCTCTGCCGCTTCACCGAAACCGATGAAGGCGATGCCGGAAATCGCTTCGCTCATGGTGCTTCCTCCATTCAGTCCATGACAGATCGACCCGAAACCCTGCCTCAAGGCAAGACTGAATAGCTTATACTTATGTAACCGAGGGTTGAACTGAACCTTGGCGCGGCCGTCAGTTGTCCGGCACCACGTCCTTTGGTGACAGGCGCAGAAACGAGAAAGGCGCGATGCGTGACGGCTTGTCTCGCAATCGCACGCGACCGGTTTCGTCTACGCCCAGATAGCGCTCTCCCGCGCGTAGAAAGAACCTTGCGTCGAGCGGTCCTTCGATCAGAAACCGGGAGGCCCGGCCACCTTCGACGCCCAGAACCAGCTCGCCTCGCGGGTCGAGCCGGATGGGCAGGCGCTCATCATCCGCGACGCAGAAGAGACGCAGCTTTCCGTTGCGCCGCTCTGCCGAGAGCGCGATCTGGCCCATGCCGAGCGGGCGTTTGCGGTGGACGATGCAGTCGCGCGTCGCATCATAGACCAGAACCCGACGGGCCGGACCAAAGGCCAGAACTTGCCTTGCCCCGGGCGGCGCTTGTGCCAGCAGGTGCCGATAGGGCCGGAAACAGGCAGTGATCTCGCGCCGTCCCAGCCGCTCGATCTGCGGAATGGCGAGGCCCGGATGCCTGGCGATCGCCCGGCGCAGGATGCCACGCCGGCGGATCGGGTTGTGACGGCCCACAAGGCGACAGTGACGCATCATCAGCGTGGCATCCCCGGCCATGCAGGCGTCAATGAGACCGGCGAGGCTGGCAGTTCCAGCCACCACCTTGGTGGCATGATGACCGGCCCCGTAGATGGGTATCAGTGCCGTATCGGCATGGACTGCCGCGATCCGCCGGGCATGCCAGCGGTCGCGCGGCTGCCAGGGGTCGTGCAGGATGAAGGCCTTGCCGCAGACATCTTCCGCGCGGATGCCCATGCCGGTCATTTCGGGGCGGAACCAGGCTTTCCAGCCCGGCATGATCTCGCATTCGGACGGATCGATGGACCATTGCGGCTCGCAGGCGATGATATGGGTCGCGCCAAGGAGACGGGCATGTTTCAGCGCCGCATAGCCGCCCATGGAGCTGCCAAAGGCAATGACCGCGTCGTGGCTGGCGATAATGCCGCGCATGGCCGGCAGCGCAGCGCGCAGGGGTGCTGCGGGAAACCAATGCGCAGTCTTGGCCATGATGCCGATGCCGCTTACCCCGAGGGCCCTTAGCGGGGCGTCGGCAAAGAAACGGGTGCCGTCGGCCAGCATCTGCAGATTTCCGAACGCAACGACCAGATGATCCGACTGGCCGGGCTGCCAAATGACGCGGATGGCATCGTCCTCGAAGATAATACTTGGGGTTGCGTCTGGGGTCACGGTTCCGGGGTGCTGTCTTTGGCCGGGTGGCATTCCGGATTGATCGCATGTCGCGTCTGGCAGAGCAAGAAACAGCGCCGCGATCCGAACGGAACCGTTCAAATGCGTTGACCTTTCAGCCTTGGCGTGTCACCTAGGCCCCCGACGCGACGGGGGCGCTCGGGGTTGTAACCGGGCTGAGAAGCACCCTTTGAACCTGAACCGGACAATGCCGGCGGAGGGAGGCGCAGGAAACGGTCGTGGCGCAATGCCTTTGCCGTTTCCCTGTTCTCCTTTCCTGTACGCCGCAATCAAAAGGAGAATGCCGATGATCGACCCCGGACAGCACCTGGCCCAGATGCGGGCCGCAGCACCGCTGGTGCAGAACATGACCAATTACGTCGCCATGAACGTGATGGCCAATGTGATGCTGGCGGCAGGGGCCTCGCCGGCGATGGTTCATGCCGAGGAGGAGGCGCCGGAATTCGCCGCCATTGCCTCGGCGCTGACGATCAATATCGGCACCTTTTCGGCACCTTGGGCGCGCGCCATGCTGAAGACCGCCGCTGCCGCGCGTGCGGCCGGACGGCCCTGGGTGCTGGACCCGGTTGCGGTCGGGGCCACGTCTTACCGGCGCGAGATCGGCGCGCAGCTTCTGGCGCAGCGCCCGAGCGTTGTTCGCGGCAATGCGTCTGAAATCCTGGCGCTCTCCGGGCGGGCGGTGGCCGGCAAGGGCGCCGATTCCGTCGATGAGGTCGCCTCGGCCGAAGCTGCGGCCAGCCGGCTCGCGCTCAATCACGGGATGGTGGTGGCGGTGACCGGGGCGGTCGATTTCGTGACCGATGGCACGCGCGCGGTGCGCATTTCCAATGGGCATGACATGATGCCGCGCATCACCGCGCTCGGTTGCTCATTGACCGGACTCGTTGGCGCTTTCGTTGCCAGTCAGCCGGCCTTCGGGGCAACGGTTGCCACGATAAGCTATTTCGGACTGGCTGGCGAGATCGCGGGACGCAATTCAAGCGGGCCGGCCTCGTTCCAGGTCGCGCTGATAGATGCGCTTTACAGCCTGACCCCCGAGGAACTCGACCGGGGCGCAAGGATCACCCCGGCATGATCCCGCCGCTTTGCTTCATCACCGATGCCCAGGCACCGCATGGCATCGTCGAGCAGTCGCTTGCCGCCGCGCGGGGCGGTGCGGGTTGGGTGCAACTACGTCACAAGACCATGCCGGATGACGAATTCGCGATGCTCGGCCTGCTGCTGATCGACCTTCTGGCCGCCGAGGGCGTGGGGCTGGTCATCAACGACCGGGTCGATGTTGCGGTCTCCCTCGGTGCGGCGGGCCTGCATATCGGGCAGGGCGACGGCGATCCGGTCGCGATCCGGCAGCGGATCGGGCCCGAGATGATCCTCGGCCTCTCGGTCGAGAATGCCGGGCAATTGTCTGCCGTTCCGGCGGGGGTCGATTACCTCGGCGTCGGGCCGATCCGGGCGACGGCCTCGAAACCCGATCACGCGCCGCCCATCGGCATGGCGGGGCTTGCCGCGATTGCCGGCGCCACCCGTCTGCCCTGCCTTGCCATCGGCGGGGTCGGACCGGGCGATCTGGCGGGTCTGAAGGCGGCGGGCGCGGCGGGCGTTGCCGTGGTCTCGGCCATTTCCCGGGCCCCGGACATGCAGGCGGCGGCGCGGGCACTGGCGCAGGAATGGGCGCGCGCATGATCCCGAATATCCTCAGCATCGCCGGCTCGGACTGCTCGGGCGGGGCCGGCATTCAGGCCGATATCAAGGCGATTTCGGCCAATGGCGGTTACGCGATGAGCGTGATCACCGCGCTGACCGCGCAGAATACGCAAGGTGTCCGCAGCGTTCATCTTGCCCCTCTGCCGATGATCGCCGATCAGATCGCCGCCATTCGCGACGACATTACCATCCATGCGGTCAAGATCGGGATGCTCGGCACGGCCGGGATCGTCCGCTGCGTGGCCGAGGGGCTGGCGGGGCTGGATTGTCCCATCGTGCTCGATCCGGTCATGGTTGCAAAAGGCGGCGACCGGCTGCTGGCGACCGAGGCGGTCGCGGCCCTGCGCGAGGTGCTGTTGCCCCGCGTTACTCTGGTCACGCCAAACCTGCCCGAAGCCGCCGACCTGCTGGGCCAGCCCGAGGCCGGCAATTGCGACGAGATGCGGCGCCAGGCACGGGCGATCCTGTCGCTCGGGCCGGGGGCGGTCATGCTGAAGGGCGGGCATCTGGCGGGCGCCACCAGTCCGGACCTTCTGATCGCGGGCGAGGCGGAGCTTTGGCTGCGCGCGCCTCGGGTCGAGACCGCCAATACCCATGGCACCGGCTGCACGCTGTCCTCGACGCTGGCCACGCTCTTGGGGCGCGGCCTGCCGCTGCCGCGCGCGGCGGAAGATGCCAAGGCCTATATCACCGCCGCGATTGCCGCCGCCGACCGGCTTTCGGTCGGGCGGGGCCACGGCCCGGTGCATCATTTCCACGCTTTTCACGGAGACCCGTCATGAGCTTCACCCAGGACCTCGCCCTGCAGACGGCCGATTTGCGCCGCCAGATCCACGACATGCCCTTCAACCGCGAACTGGCCGAGGGCACGCTGCCGGCCGAGGTGTTTCGCGGCTATATCGTGCAGGACGCGCATTACCTGGAGGGCTTTGCCCGGGCGCTGTCGCTGGCGGCGGCGAAGGCGCCCGATCCGGCCACGATCGCGCAACTGGCCGGTTCCGCCGGCACGGCGGCGGCGGTCGAGCGCCTGCTGCACGGGCATTACATGGCGCTTTACGGCGTGTCAGAGGCGCAGTTCCGCGCCACCGGCGTCTCGCAGGCCTGCGATCACTATATCGCCTCGTTGATCCGCGCCTGCGCCCTTGGCGACTTCCCCGAGGCGCTTGCCGCCCTTCTGCCCTGCTTCTGGATCTATCACGATGTCGGCCACGAGATCGCCGCCATGGCCGCGCCGGGCAACCCTTACGCCGAATGGATCGCCACCTATTCGGGCGAAGACTTCAGCGCCGGCGTGGCGAAGATGCTGGCGCTGACCGACCGGGTGGCGGCGGCGGCAGATGCGGCGACGCGGGCGCGGATGCAGAAGGTCTTCGCGCGTAGCTGCTGGCATGAATGGCATTTCTGGGACAGCGCTTATCACCGCCGCAACTGGCCAAAGCCTGTGGCGGAGGCGGCTCGGAACGGTCACTCCTATCACCGCTCCGTCGCCGAGTTGTGAGGCATCTGCGGCAATGAAAATCCATGCGGCATGACCCCGGGCACCGACAGGACCCGGGGGGCCTCGTCTCACTTGTCCTGCGTTGTCCGGGTAAGCTTGATCATGGTCTGATCTGCCATTGTGCCATTGGCAACGACGATGGCCCTGCCGTCATCGGTGCGCAGGGTGGTATAACCGAGAGAGATCGCTTCGACGGTGCCGGTATCGCAGAAGCTCGCGGTTGGCGTCGCAATCTGAAGCCGGTCCCCCTGCTTGAACGGTCGGTAAAGCACCAGGCTGATCCCGGCGACCAGGTTCCCCAGCGTCTTCTGCGCGGCAAAACCGATCACCACAGAGGCCAGACCCACCCCGGCAAGCATGGCACTTGCCAGGCGGTCGAGCGCCGGGATCAGATGGGCATAAAGCGTGGCCATCAGCATCCAGACGGCGAGGCTGACCAGATGGCCAAGAAAATTCAGCGAAATCTCGTCTATCTGCAACTGGTGCTCGTGCCGCAGCACTTCAACCGTACCTCGTTTCACCAACCAGGTCATCGCCAGACCGATGATGACAAGAATCGCCGCTATGGTAAGCGCACCCGCCCAGGTGTTCGGATCCAGAAAGGACAGTGCCTGTTTCAGATTCTGCATGACGCCACCTCGCTGTTATCGTCACCAAGTTGCGGCCTCCTAACCGCTGCGGCCTTGCTTGACGAGATGTCTTGCAGGGAACGGATGAAAAGAAGGCCAACGAGACCGTCTGACGTCAAAGGCCCGGAGCTTCCTCCGGGCCTTTTTCGTTTTGGCATGTCGCGAAAATCAGTTCCGCGCCTTGTCCACCATCTTGCCTTTGGAGATCCAGGGCATCATCTCGCGCAGCTTGGCGCCGACCTGCTCGATCTGGTGCTCGTCGTTGATGCGGCGGGTGGCCTTGAAGCTGGGCTGGCCGACAGCGTTTTCCTGCATGAAGTCGCGGACGAACTTGCCGTTCTGGATGTCGGTCAGGACCTCTTTCATGCGCTTCTTGGTTTCCTCGTAAGGCAGGATGCGCGGGCCGGAGACGTATTCGCCGTATTCGGCGGTGTTCGAGATCGAGTAGTTCATGTTGGCGATGCCGCCTTCATAGATCAGGTCGACGATCAGCTTCACCTCGTGGAGGCATTCGAAATAGGCCATTTCCGGCTCGTAACCGGCTTCGACCAGGGTCTCAAAACCCATGCGGATCAGTTCGACCAGCCCGCCGCACAGCACGGCCTGCTCGCCGAACAGGTCGGTTTCGCATTCCTGACGGAAATTGGTCTCGATGATGCCCGAACGGCCGCCGCCGATGGCCGAGCAATAGCTGAGGCCCAGATCCATCGCCTTGCCGGTGGCGTCGTGATGGACCGCGACCAGGCAGGGCACGCCGCCGCCCTTGACATATTCGCCGCGCACGGTGTGGCCGGGGCCTTTCGGGGCCATCATGATGACATCGACGCCGGGCTTCGGCTCGATCAGGCCGAAATGCACGTTCAACCCGTGGGCAAAGGCGATGGCGGCACCTTCACGCAGGTTGTCATGGACGTATTTCCGGTAGGTGTCGGCCTGCAGCTCGTCGGGCATGGTGAACATGATCAGGTCGGCCCATTTGGCGGCCTCGGCGATGCCCATGACCTGCAGGCCCTCGGCTTCGGCCTTGGCTTTCGAGGGCGAGCCGTCGCGCAGCGCCACGGCGACATTCTTGGCCCCGGAATCGCGCAGGTTCAGCGCATGGGCATGGCCCTGGCTGCCATAGCCCAGAATGGCGATCTTCTTGTCCTTGATCAGGTTAACGTCGCAATCGCGGTCGTAGTAAACGCGCATGTCAGCGGTCCTTTCATTGATGCTGGCAAGGGTGATAGATGATTCCTGCGCGCCGATCCGTTCATTCTTCGTGAAAATTGCATTGGAAGTGAAAATATCATGCACTATATGGCAGGATATGAGCAACTATCATGCCTGACGCCACCGACCGCCGCATCCTGCGCCAGATGCTGGCCGATCCCGACCTGCCCGCCGCCGGGCTGGCGGAACGCGCCGGCGTCACCTCGGCCACGCTCTGGCGGCGGCTGGAAAAGATGCGCAGCGACGGCACCATCAGGGGCCAGCAGGCGCGGATCGACTGGCGCAGGCTGGGCTATGAGGTCGAGGTCAGCCTGCGCTTCACCCTCGACAAGACCAACCCGCGCGCCTTCGACGAATTCACCGCCGCCGCGCGCGAGGTGCCCGAGGTGATCGAGATCCAGACATTCCTGGGCAGCGTCGATTTCCGCCTGTCGGTCATCGCCCGGGACATGGCGCATTGGCAGGAGGTCTATCGCACCCGCATCCTGACCCTGCCGAATGTCGAAACCAGCGATGCGCTGATGCTGGTCTCGACCATCAAGAACACAGCCGAGTTGCCGCTGTGACCCCGGACGCGACCGATCTGGCGATCCTGCGGCTGCTGTCGCGGGACGCAACCATGGGGGCGGCGGAAGTGGGCCGGGCGCTGAACATGACCCAGCCCGCGACCTGGCGGCGGATCCGGCGCTTGCACGAGGAGGGCATTCTTGCCGGCAGCCGGGTCGAGCTGGACAATGCCGCCCTCGGCTTCGGGGTCACCGTGTTTCTGGGCATCCGCCTCGCCACCAAGGGCCGCACCAGCCTGGAGGAGTTCGAGCGCGCCGTGACCGCCATCCCCGAGGTGCAACTGGTTCAGCACGTTCTGGGCCAGTTCGATTACCGGCTGCGCATCGTCGCCCGCGACATCGCCGATTTCGAACGCATCCTGCGGCGGCGGATCATGACGCTGCCCGGCCTCGGCCAGGTCGAGGCGAACGTGATGCTCTCCGAGGAACGCCGCCCGGGCCCGCTCGGTCAGAACAGCGACAGCTGATCGCCAGCACGCGGCGGCGGGCCGAAGCGCGTGCAATCGAGCGGCGGGATGGTTCTGGCATAGTTCAGGCGTTTTAGCGCCAGCCGGAAGCGGTTCAGCATCAGCTCGGCCTCGATCCCTTCGCCGCGCATCCGGGCACCGAAGCGCGGGTCGTTGTCGCGCCCGCCGCGCATGGCCCGGACGCGGTTCATGACATGGGTGGCGGCATCCGGGCGGTGTCGCGCCAGCCAGTCGCGAAACAGCGGTGCGACCTCCAGCGGCAGGCGCAAGGGGATCATGCTGGCATGGGTGGCGCCGGCCTCGCGCGCGGCGCTCAGGATGCGCTCGATCTCGGGTTCGGTCAGGACCGGGATCACCGGGGCGACCATGACCCGGACCTGAATCCCGGCATCGGCGAGGTCACGGATCATGCGCAGGCGGGTCGCCGGGGCAGGGGCGCGCGGCTCCATCGCCCGGGCAAGGCCGGCATCCAGCGTGGTGATCGAGACCCCGACATGGACCAGTTGCCGCGCCGCCATCTCGGCCAGCAGTGGCAGATCGCGCAGCACGGTCTGGCCGCGCGTCACCAGACTGGCCGGGTGGTTCCAGTCCAGCAGCACCTGCCACAGGCCGGGCATGATGCGCAGCTTCGATTCGACCGGTTGATAGGGATCGGTATTGGTGCCGAAGGCGATCGGGGCGACGCGATAGGAAGGCTTTGCGATTTCTTCGGCCAGCAGCCGCGCGGCCTCTGGCTTGGCGGTGAGCTTCGTTTCGAAATCCAGCCCCGGCGACAGCCCCCAATAGGCATGGCTGGGCCGGGCGAAGCAATAGATGCAGCCATGTTCGCAGCCGCGATAGGGGTTGATCGAGCGGTCGAAGGGCACATCCGGAGAGCGGTTCCGGGTGATGATGCTGCGCGGGGTTTCGTTCGTCACTTCGGTCCGCAGAAGCGCGGCTTCCTCGGGGATGTCCCAGCCGTCATGCGCGCGTTCGCTTGCCAGCCGGTCAAAGCGATTCGCCGGGCGGGTATCGGCGCCTCGGGCTTTCAGGATTTCGTCGGGATCGCGCGGCGGAAGCATAATGAAGTCTGGAACATAAAGCGAACATTGTCCAGAATTTACCAAGCCTGCCGCGAGTCTCTTTCCATTCCCCGGCATCGCCCCCATATTGATCGGGAAGGGAGATCAGATATGCCATTGCCGCATTTCCTGCTGCTGATGATTGCCGTGTTTCTCGCGGCGGCCGCGACGCTCTGGGTCAGCATTGCCAATGGCGTGCCGCTGGTGGCGCTGGCTCTCGCGGCGCTGATCGCGGCGGCGGTGGTTCACTTCAGCCGGAACGATCACCAGCAGCATTGAGGGCCGGGAAAGCTCAGCTTTCCAGCTCGGCATCCCAATAAAGGAAATCCATCCAGGTCTCATGCAGATGGTTCGGCGGAAAGCGCCGGCCCATGGCATGCATGTCCTCGGCTGTCGGGCGCCGCGCCGGGCGCTGCAGGACCAGCCCGGAATGCCGAAGCGAACGGTTCGCCTTGCGCAGGTTGCAGGGCGAGCAGGCCGCGACGACATTCTCCCAGCTGGTTATTCCCCCGCGCGACCGGGGAACCACATGATCGAAGGTCAGATCGCCCTTCGATCCGCAATACTGACACTCGAATGCGTCCCGCAGAAAAAGATTGAAGCGCGTGAAGGCCACGCGCTTCTGAGGTTTGACGAAATCTTTCAGCACCACGACCGAGGGGATGCGGAAAGCCTGTCTCTGGCTGCGCACCACCTCGTCATATTCGGCGATGATGCTGACCCGGTCGAGGAAGACGGCCTTGATCGCCTCCTGCCAGGGCCAGAGCGAGAGCGGGTAATAGCTGAGTGGCCGGAAATCCGCGTTCAGCACGAGCGCCGGGAACTGTTTCAGCGCCGCCGGTTCGCGCACGAACTGCGTCCTGAATTCCGCGTGGTGGTGGTCGTCGAGCATCCGCAACCCCGTCCTTCCGGCCCTTCGAACCGGTTCGCTTTGGCTTCACTATATCTCGGGGGTCAGGGCAGGCAACCCCCAGAATATGGGCCGGTTGTAGCCCTGCAGCGTGACGAGCGGATGACAGTCGGACAGCCATGCGAAGGCTTGCCGGCGAGGTTGCTGCAAGCCCGCGCAATCGCTTGAGTTTTCATGCGGCCCCGTCGCCTCATTTGGCGACGTATCCTGCGGCGGGGCTATTGGCCCTTCAGGTGCTGGGTCAGGAATTGCAGGGCCGCGCCAAGCCCATCTGGCGAGATGCCATGACCGGTGCCCTTCATGACATGCGTATAGGTCTCGAACCCGGCCTTCGCCAGTGCGTCGGCTGCGGCGCCCAGATCGGCGAAGGGGACCATCGGGTCCTGATCGCCATGAAGAAGCAGGACCGGCGGTCTGGTCTTCGCTTCCGTTTCAAGCAGTTCCGGTTCCAGCAACCGCCCCGAGAATCCGACGATACAGGCCACGGCCCGTTCGCGGCGGGGCAGCACATGCAGCGCCATCATCGTGCCCTGAGAGAAGCCCACCACGGCCAGATGTTCGGGCGTCAGCCCCTCATCCGCCAGCACCTTGTCGAGGAAGGCGTTGATATCCTCGATCGACAGCGCCATCGAGGCGCGGGCCTGTTCCTCGGTCGAGCCGTCCAGCCACGGGATCGGAAACCACTGATAGCCATAGGGGTTGTTCGCGCAGCGTTCGGGTGCGTCGGAGGCGTAGAAGGCGGTATCGGGCAGGTGCGGGGCCAGCACATCGGCCAGGCCGAGAAGGTCGGCCCCATCGGCACCATAGCCATGCAGGAAGACGACGGCGCGGCGGGCCTGTTGCGGGCCTTTGCGTTGGGATTTGAGAGCGCGGGCCATGCTCGGCCTCCTTCTTGGGCAGATTTCGGGCGATTGTTACGCGCCGTGACAACGCGCCGCAACCGCGACAGGCGCAGACATGAAAGGTGAATTGTCGTCAAGCCTTTGGATAGGTTGTGATGACCCCCGAGGCGCGTGGCGATTGGTTAGAAAACCAGGGTCACAGTGGATGTGTCAAAAACCCGAGATGCGCGGTGCCGGGCCAAGCGGCACCGGGCCCAGCCGGACAATCCCATTGCCGAAGAAAAGCGGCAGGCGCAATTCGCCGGGGCCGGCGGGGGGCAGGGTCACGACCTCTTCGGCCAGCGCCTGTTCGTCTGCGGCCTCGACGGCATCCATTGGCTCAGTCGCTTCCGCAGCTTCGGGAGGCTCGCCGGCCAGTCGGATCAGGACTGCCTGCACGGCCTCGCCGATTTTCGGCGGCATCAGGCCCGCCGTTACTGCCGCCTCGACCAGATCGGGGGCCGAGGCCGTATAGATCGCGGCCTGACCGCTGGCGAGGCCATCGGCATCGGCCTCGATCCGGCCGGCCAGCCGGGCGCTGATCGGGCCAAGCGTGAAGGTGACGTTCTGGGTCTGGAAACCGGTCGGCTGCGGCGGCGGGGTCGTGCCCTGCATCACCGGAAGATCGGGGATCCCGTCCAGCCAGACCTGCACCGCACCGCCGATATCGAGCCGCTCGGGCAGGGCGCCGAAGGCCAGCCCGGCACCGGCGAGGTCCAGACGATAGGCCGCCGCCGAACCTGTGGGCGCGGCCCCGCCCATATGGGTCAGGTTTGCCGCCACATCGAGCTGATCGAAGGCGGCGGCCTCGTTCAGCATCAGGTCGCGCCCGGTCAGCCTGACATGGCTGATGGCCAGCTCTCGGGTCGGCGACAGCGTCACCTCGGCCTGACCGTCCTGCAGTTGCACCAGCGTCGCGGCGCCCTGGGCCGGGTTCAGCGTGGCGGTCCGGGGCAGATCGACATTCAGCGTCGTCGGGCTGAGCAGCCGGATATAGGCATCCAGACTGTCGGCATTCAGCCCGCCCGCGCTGCTGTCCGCAAGCTCGATCCCCTGCATGTGCAGCCCCAGCCGGCCCGGTTGGCGCAGGGGTGCGATCTCGGCCGCGATCCCGGGCTGATCGGCCAGCGTCCGGGTCACGAAGCGGCTCAGCCAGGTTTCGGCGCCATACCAGGCACCGACCAGCAGAAGTGCCAGAATTGCCAATCCAATCAGCAGTTTCTTCATGGCGGACCCCATTCTCCCGACGGTTGCTTGAACCGGCCGCATCTAAGCCTAGAATGGCACATAATGAAAGAGGCAGGGATGCGCGATCAGAACTGGTTATTTGCTTACGGGTCGTTGATGTGGGACCCGGGTTTCGAGGTGGCAGAGCGTATCGTGGCCACCGTGGAAGGGTTTCACCGCAGCTTTTGCCTGCGCTCGATCGAGTATCGCGGCACCATCGACAGCCCCGGTCTGGTGCTGGGACTGGACGCGACCGAGGGGGCCAGTTGCAAGGGCGTGGCCATGCGGGTCAGGGATGACGATTGGCCGCAGGTCATCGCCGAGGTCCGTGCCCGCGAATTGCTGACCGATGCCTACCGCGAGGAGGTGCTGCCGCTGCTTCTCGACGACGGGCGCGAGGTCAATGCCATCACCTACGTCATGCGCCGCGATCACTGGCAATATGCGGGCGGGCTTTGCGCCGATGAACAGGCGCGGATCATCGCCGGGGCGGAAGGCGGGCGCGGGCCGAATCGCGATTATCTGTACAACACCGCTTCGCATCTGGCCGAGCTTGGCCTGACCGACCCGGATATGGAGGCGCTTGCCGCGCAGGTCAGGCGCCTATGCGGTTGAAATACCGAATGAACGCTTGGCAGAACCTGCGGGGCTGCTAAACTCCACCCCGAATGCCGCCCCCGCCCGGAGACGCAAGATGAGCCCCGAGACGCCGCCCGAAGGCAAGCCCGCCGCCGAAGATCCGATTGGCCGGGCTGCGGCGTCCGAGAATCCCGGTGCAGAGCAGCCCACGCCCGAGACGCCGACCGGCGGGCGCAGCGTCACCGATCCGGCACCGCGCTCGACCCGGCGGCTGACCGCGCGGCGCGCGCAGGAACGGCGCATGGCGCAGCCGCATTTCAGCCAGCCGATCCGGCAGGTCGTGCTGATGCTGGTGGTCTCGGTTCTGGTCGGCTTCGGCGGCTGGTTCGCCTATGGCCGCATCCTGCCGATCTTTGCCGCCAATCCCTGGCTGAACGGGTTGATCCTGACGGTTTTCGTGATCGGCGTGCTGGCCTGTTTCTGGCAGGTGGCGCAACTGATCCAGTCGGTCAGCTGGATCGAGCGTTTCGCCGAACGCCGCCGCAATGCCTCGGAACGCGGCGTTGCTGCCATGGGCGATGGCGAGGATCGCGCGCCGCGCCTGCTGGCGCCCCTGGCGGCACTTCTGGGCGCGCGTGGCCCGGTCGGTGGCGTGATCTCGACCGGTTCGGCGCGCTCGATCCTCGAATCGGTGGCGACGCGGATCGACGAGGCGCGGGACATCACAAGATACCTCTCCAACCTGCTGATCTTCCTTGGCCTTCTGGGTACCTTCTATGGTCTGGCCACGACCGTGCCGGCGGTGGTCGACACCATCCGCGCCCTTGCCCCGCAGGAGGGCGAGACCGGCCTGCAGGTCTTCGAGAAGCTGATGACCGGGCTGGAAGCGCAGCTTGGCGGCATGGCGGTGGCGTTCTCGTCCTCGCTTCTGGGCCTTGCCGGATCGCTTGTCGTGGGCCTGCTGGAACTTTTCGCCACCCATGGCCAGAACCGCTTCTATCGCGAGCTTGAGGAATGGCTGTCCGGCTTTACCCGGCTGGGCATTGCCGGCGACGATGGCGAGAAGCTGGATCAGGCCAGCATTCTGGGCTTTCTGGACCAGATCGCCGCGCAGATGGGCGATCTGCAGGCCTTCTATGCCGAACGTGACGAGATCCGCGAGCAGGAGGCGATCGAGGCCGATGAGCGCGTGCTGCTGATGGCGCGCAATGTCGAACGGCTGGGCCAGTTCATGCTGGACGATTCCGAGGCGAATGTCTCGAATCTGGGCGAGATGGCGCGGGCCATGGCGCAGATGAACGAGGGGCAGGAACGCCTGATCCGCGCCGCCGAATCCGGGGGGCCGGATCAGGGTGCCTTGGCCGAGGCGCTGCGGCGCCTGGCCGAGGGGCAGGAGCGCCTGGCCGAGATCGGCCGGCCCGACCTGACCGGCATCGCCCCCGCGCTTGGCCGTCTGGCCGAGGGCCAGGACCGTCTGGCCGAGGCCGGGCGTCCCGATATGGCCGGTGTCACCGATGCGCTGCACCGTCTGGCGGAAGGTCAGGAACGGCTGATCCGCGCCGGCGAACAGCGCCCGGCCGAGGCGGCGGAAAACACCCGCGTCATGGCGCGGCTGGCAGACATGCAGGAACGGCTGGCCAGCCTTGCCGAGATGCGCGAACCCGATCACGGCACCGATGACGAGGCGCGGGTGCATCTGCGCTCCATCGACGATGCCATGGGCAAGCTGGTCCGGGAAACCGCTTCGCGGCATCTTTCGACCGAGGAATTGCGCCACGAGATCGTGGAACTGACGGCTGCGCTGCGCGCCCTTGGGGGGCCGTGATGGCACTGTCGCGGGGCAGGGGCGGCAATCGCTTCTCGGCCACGATCTGGCCCGGCTTCGTCGATGCCATGACGGCGCTGCTGATGGTGCTGATGTTCGTCATCACCATCTTCATGGTCGTCCAGTCGGTGCTGCGCGACACCGTGGATCGTCAGGAAAGCCAGCTTGACCAGTTGGGCGAACAGGTGGCCGGGCTGACCAGCACGCTGTCGATCACCCAGGACGAGCGCGCCGCGGCGCAGGCCGGTCTGGCCGATGCCGAGACCCGGATCGATGATTTCGAAACCCGTATTTCGCGCCTGATCGCCGCCCGCGAGGCCGAGGCCCGGCGCGCCGCCGCAACGCAAGCGGAACTGACGCGCAGCACCCAGGCGCTGGAATCCGCGCAACAAAGCCTGTCCGCGCGGGAACAGGAACTGGCGCTGAGCGAGGAGACGCTGGCCACCACGCGCGGCTCACTCGACCGGGCCGAACAGGCGCTGGCTTCGGCGCGGACCGAGATCGACGCCAGGGCCGAGGAAGCCCGCCTTGCCGCCGCCCGGCGCGAGGCGCTTGAGGCCCTGACCCGCGACCTCCAGGCAAAGAACGCCGAAGCGGGTGCCGCGCTGGATGCGGCCGAGGAGGTGCGTCTGGCCGATGCCGCCGCCGCCCAGGCGCTCCGCGACAAGCTGCGCGCGTCTGAGGCCGAACTGACCGCCATGACGCTCTCGCTGGAGGAAAGCCGCAAGGAGGCCGAGGATACGCTGACGCTTCTCGCCGCCGCCAATGCCGCGCGCGCGCAATTGGATGCGGCGGCGCAGGGCAATGCCAGCGAGGCCGAGCGTCAGGCGGCGCTGCTGGCACAGGCACAGCAACAACTGGCCGGGCAGGAACAGGCCTCGACCGAGGCGCAGCGCCGCGTCGCCCTGCTGAACGAACAGGTGGCGGAACTGAACGCGCAACTCGGCAGCATCCAGCAGGCGCTGAACATCAGCCGCGCCGACGGTGCTGATGCCGAATTGCGGCTGGAAGAACTCGGCGCGCAGCTGAACGCCGCCCTTCTGCAGGCCTCGCAGGAACAGGCGCAGCGTCTGGCCTTAGAGGAGGCCGAGCGTCAGCGGCTGGAAGCCGAGGCCGCCGATCTGGCCCGCTACCGCTCGGAATTCTTCGGACGGCTGAACCAGATCCTGCAGGGCCGCGAGGGGGTGCAGGTGGTCGGCGACCGCTTCGTCTTCCAGTCGGAAGTGCTGTTCGGTCAGGGCGAGGCGACGCTGTCCGAGGCCGGGCAGGCCAGCATTGCCCGCGTGACCGCCATGCTGCAGGAGATTGCCACCACCATCCCGCCGGAAATCGACTGGGTGATCCGCGTCGATGGCCATACCGATTCCACGCCGCTTTCCGGGCAGGGGCGTTATCGCGACAACTGGGAACTCAGCCAGGCGCGTGCCCTTGCGGTGGTGCGCTATATGGTGGACGATCTGGGCTTCCCGGCCGACCGGCTGGCGCCCACGGGATTCGCCGATACAAGGCCCGTGGCGCCAGAGGACTCGGACGAGAACCGCGCGCGCAATCGCCGGATCGAGCTGAAACTGACGGAACGCTGATGACCGACTATCTGGAGACGCCGCAGGGCCGGCGCATCGCTTACGAAAGCCAGTCCGGGCAGGGGCCGGGCGTGGTGTTTCTGGGCGGGTTCAAGTCGGATATGCGCGGCTCCAAGGCCGAATACCTGGCCGATTGGGCGGCGCGGAACGATCGCGCCTTCCTGCGCTTCGACTATTCCGGCCATGGCGAATCGGATGGCGCCTTCGAGGACGGCTGCATAGGCGATTGGGCCGCCGATGCCATGGCCGCGATCTCGGTGCTGACGACCGGTCCGCAGGTGCTGATCGGCTCCTCCATGGGCGGCTGGATCTCGCTTCTGGTGGCGCGCGCCATGCCCGAACGGGTGGCCGGGCTGATCGGCATCGCCGCCGCGCCGGATTTCACCAAGAACGGCTTCTGGGCGGGGTTCGACGCGGCCATGCGCGCCGAGGTGATGGAGAAGGGCCGGATCGAACTGCCCTCGGATTACGACGACCAGCCCTATGTGATCACCCACCGGCTGATCGAGGACGGGCTGAGCCATCTGGTGCTCGAAACCCCGCTGGCGCTGCCGTTTCCAGTCCGGCTGTTTCAGGGCACCGCCGATGCCGAGGTGCCGGTCGATTGGGCGCTGCGTTTGCTCGACCACGCCGACAGCCCGGATATGCGGCTGATGCTGGTCAAGGGTGCCGATCACCGCTTCTCGACCCCCGAATGCCTGGCGCTGATTGGGGCGGCTGCGGCCGAATTGCTGCGTGGCTAAGCCCAGGCAATCGCGCGCCCGTGCCCCGGCGGGCCAGCCGAAGAAGGGGCAGAAGCGCCCGAAGCCGGCGCCTGCCAAGGTGGCGCCCCAGAAATCACGTCCGGTGCTGCGTATGTCGATGTTTGTTCTGGCCGGGGTTCTCGGTCTTGTGCTGCTTCTCTGGCTGATCGGTCCGCGCGAACCGGGCCGCTTCGACCCGCCGCAGGTCGCCGAACTGCCGGAAGACCTCGACGCCTGGCTTTACCAGCAGGAAAGCGGCGTCCGCCCCGAGGTCTCGCGCCGGATCGTCTGGGCCGGGCGTCCGGCGACAAAGACCCCGGTGGCCCTGGTCTATATCCACGGCTTTTCCGCCACCTCGCAGGAAATCCGCCCGGTCCCCGACCTGATCGCCGCCTGGCGCGGGGCCAATCTTTATTTCGCGCGGCTGAGCGGGCACGGCATGGACGGCGCCTCGCTTGGGCAGGCGCGGGTCTCGGACTGGGCCCGCGATCTGGCCGAGGCCATCGCCATCGGCCATCGGATCGGCGAGAAGGTGGTGCTGATCGGCACCTCGACCGGGGGCACGCTGGCCGCGCTTGCGGCGCGCGATCCGGTGCTGGGGCCGCAGATCGACGGGGTGGTGCTGGTCTCGCCGAATTTCGGGCTGCAGGCGCGCGGCTCCTTCCTGCTGCGCCAGCCGCTGGCCCGGCAATGGCTGCCGCTGCTGGCCGGGCGCGAACGCTGCTTCGATCCGGCGAGTGACCGCCAGCGGGAGTTCTGGACGGTCTGCTATCCGATGGTGGCGACGCTGCCGATGGCGGCGCTCGTGGCCGAGGCGGCGGGCAGCAATTACGCCGAGGCGAAGCAACCCCTGCTGGTCCTGTGGTCGGATGCCGATCAGGTGGTCGATCCGGCGGCGATGCAGAAGGCGCTGTCCAACTGGGGCGGGCAGGTGACCAGGCTGCCGGTGGTGACGGGACCGGGCGACGACGCATCCGGCCATGTGATCGCGGGCGATATCATGTCGCCGGGCCAGACCGCCCCGGTGGCCACGCGCATCAACGGTTGGATCACGCAGAATTTCGGGGAGTAGGGCAGAACGCTGCGGTGCGTGCACGCGGGGAGTTTACGGGAATTTCCTCCGTTCATATCTGTAAGTTAATTAAATGGCAGTAATGTGGGACGAAGCTGCCGTTGGCTTAGTCACTTTGACCAACTAAGATGCGAACGATGGATATTGCCGTTCAAATTCTCGCTAAGACTGGCGCGCCAGAAAAAGCTCGAAAGATTGCGACTTGGGTTGCAAAAGAAGTTCCGTTCCGGCCTGAAAGATTTCAGCCACGAGGAGATGGGAAGTTCTTTAGGGTTTTTGGAAGCATAAAGGCCTCTGCTCATGATTGGCCCGGCATATTCTTGGAAACGTTTTACCTTGCAGCACAGGTCGGTCGAAACTTCGAAGTCAATACAGATGCGGAAAGCGAGTTGGAAGTCCTGGTCAAATCACCGTCGGTCGTCGGCGCACACTGGATTACTTTCATCGCGCAGATGGATCACTGACCTCATGGTAGCTCTGGGCACAAAGTCGCCATTCCGGCTGACACTGCGCGGGGGGCTTCGGCGCTTGGCAAAGCCCAATATGTCCGACGCCCGCGCGAGGCGGGCGTCATGGTCGGTGATTATTCCGCGCGGGCGGCCCGCTTGCGTTCATGCGGGTCGAGATAGCGTTTGCGCAGGCGGATGTTCTTCGGCGTGACCTCGACCAGTTCGTCGTCGTCGATATAGGCGATGGCCTCTTCCAGCGACATCCGCACCGGGGGCGTCAGGCGCACGGCCTCGTCGGTGCCGGAGGCGCGAACGTTGGTCAGTTTCTTGCCCTTGAGCGGGTTCACCTCAAGGTCGTTGTCGCGCGAGTGCTCGCCGATGACCATGCCGGTATAGACCTGCTCCTGCGCGCCGATGAAGAGCTTGCCGCGTTCTTCCAGGTTCCACAGCGCATAGGCGACGGAGACCCCGTTCTCCATCGAGATCAGCACGCCCTGACGGCGGCCCTGGATGGCGCCCTTGTAGGGGGTCCAGCCATGGAAGAGCCGGTTCAGCACGCCATTGCCGCGTGTGTCGGTCATGAATTCGCCGTGATAGCCGATCAGCCCGCGCGAGGGGACATGGGCGACGATGCGGGTCTTGCCGTGGCCGGCGGGGCGCATGTCGACCATCTCGCCCTTGCGGTCGCCGGTCAGCTTCTCGATCACCGCGCCGGTATAGTCGTCATCGACATCGATGATGACCTCTTCCACCGGCTCCATGCGGACGCCGTCTTCCTCGCGGAAGATGACGCGGGGGCGCGAGATCGACAGCTCGAACCCTTCGCGGCGCATGTTCTCGATCAGCACGCCCATCTGGAGTTCGCCGCGACCCGAAACCACGAAGGCCTCGCCGCCGGGCGTGTCCTCGACCTTGATGGCGACGTTGGATTCGGCTTCCTTCATCAGGCGTTCACGGATGACGCGGGACTGGACCTTCTTGCCGTCCTGACCGGCCAAGGGCGAATCGTTGATGCCGAAGGTCACGCTGATCGTCGGCGGGTCGATGGGCTGGGCGGGGATCGCGGCTTCCACGTCAAGCGCGCAGATCGTGTCGGCAACCGTGCCCTTGGCCAGGCCGGCAAGGCTGACGATATCGCCCGCGACAGCCTCGTCGATCGGCTGCTGGGTCAGGCCGCGGAAGGCCAGCACCTTCGAGATGCGGAACTGTTCGACGCGCTCGTTCTGGCGGTTCAGCACCTTGACCGTATCGCCGGCCTTGGCGCGGCCCGATTCGACGCGCCCGGTCAGGATCCGGCCCAGGAACGGATCGGCGCCGAGCGTGGTGGCCAGCATCCGGAAGGGTTCATCGGTATGGGCGATCTGCTTCGGCGGCTCGACATGTTTCAGGACCAGATCGAAAAGCGCGGACATGTCCTTGCGCTCGTCCTCCAGATCGGCGACCGCCCAGCCCCCGATACCCGAGGCGTAAAGATGCGGGAAATCAAGCTGTTCGTCGCTGGCACCGAGGTTTGCGAACAGATCGAACACCTCGTTCAGCGCATGTTCGGGTTCGGCCGCCGGCTTGTCGACCTTGTTCAGCACCACGATGGGCTTCAGGCCGAGCGCCAGCGCCTTCGAGGTCACGAACTTGGTCTGCGGCATCGGGCCTTCGGCGGCATCGACCAGCAGGCAGACGCCATCGACCATGCTGAGGATGCGCTCCACCTCGCCGCCGAAATCGGCGTGGCCGGGGGTGTCGACGATATTGATCCGCGTCCCCTTCCACTCGACCGAGGTCGCCTTGGCGAGGATGGTGATGCCGCGCTCGCGCTCGATATCGTTGCTGTCCATGGCGCGCTCGGCCACGGACTGGTTCTCGCGGAAGGAACCGGATTGCTTCAGAAGCTGGTCGACCAGCGTCGTCTTGCCGTGGTCGACGTGGGCGATAATGGCGATATTGCGGATATCCATGGGGCGCGGCCTGTAAGGAAAAGTTGCGCCCCCCTAACGCAGGGCCGGCTGAAACGCCAGCGGGAATGTCCATCGAGCCGCCGCCGGGGCGGATCGGGAAACGGCGCGGGACGGATGCCGCCCGCGCCGTGTCATCGGGGTGCCGGGGCGTTCAGCGCAGGCCCAGCATCGAGAGGATGAAAAGCACCACGACGACAAGGCCGACGATATAGATGATATTGTTCATTGCGGTCTCCTTCTGGGATATTCGGGGGCCAACGTCCTGAGTTTCCGGCAGGTTCCGGCGATGATCAAACGATATACCGGTCCCGGCGGTGGTTGATGGCGATGGTCAGGTTGGCGACGAGCGCGCCGAGGAAGGACCAGCCGACCGCCACCGGGTTCAGCAGGAACAGCGCAATGGCGAAGATCGCCGCATCGACGATCAGCTGCACCCAGCCGGCGCGAAATCCCGTTGCGTCCTGGATATAAAGCCCGACGATGCCGATCCCGCCGAGGCTCGCCCCGTGCCGGAACAGCGCGATCAGCCCGGAGCCGGTGAAAGCCCCGATCATCACCGCGCCCAGCATCGGGTTCAACTCGGCAAAGCTGACATAGCGCGGCAGGATCGCGGCAAGGACCGAGGTCAGCGTGACCGCGAACAGGCTTTTGGCCACGAAGACCGGCCCGAAGCGCTTCCAGCCGACCCAGTAGAAGGGAATGTTCACGACGAAGAAGACCCAGGCCCAATCCCAGCCGCTGGCATAGGAGATCAGCAGCGCGATCCCCGCCGTCTGCCCGGTGACGAAGCCCAGATGGGTCAGCACCACGACCGACAGCGCCGCCATGAAGCTGCCATAGGCCAGCCCCTGCGCGTCGTCGAGGGGGCTGTGTTTCGTTTCGGGCGGGCGTTGAGGGGGCGAGATTTCGGGCATGGGCCATGGTCGGTTCAGGATCGGTTGATCGTCTGTTACCGATCGGATCGAGGAAGGCAATCGTCGCTGGCCCGAAAAGCGGGTTGCGCCCGATTTGTCGCAGCCGGGTCAGATCGCGGACAGGTTCGGCCACAGCTTGCGATAGATCAGCCGGGCGAGGAAGATGGTGACAGGCATGCCCACCAGAAACAAGGATAGAAGCAAGGTCAGTTCATCCATCGTCACCGGCATGGCCTCGCTGCAGCGCCGCGAGGACGCGAAACCTCATTCCACCGCTTTCAGCACCTCGGCCAGCTTGCCGACCAGCTCGTCGATCTGCGCGTCCGACACGATCAGCGGCGGGGACAGCGCGATGATGTCGCCGGTGACGCGGATCAGGATGCCGGCATCATAGGCCTTCAGGAAGGCATCGAAGCCGCGCTTGCCGGGCTGGCCGGGGATGGTCTCCAACTCGACCGCGCCGACGAGGCCGAGATTGCGGATATCGGTCACATGCGGCAGGCCCTTCAGCGAATGCAGCGCCGCTTCCCATTTCGGCGCCAGCGTCGCCGCGCGCTCGAACAGACCTTCCTCGGCATAGGTGTCCAGCGTCGCCAGACCCGCAGCCGAGGCGACCGGGTTGCCGGAATAGGTATAGCCGTGGAAAAGCTCGATCACGTGTTCGGGGCCGTTCATGAAGGCGTCATGGATGGCGCCGGTCACCATCACCCCGCCCATCGGGATGACACCGTTGGTCAACCCCTTGGCGCAGGTGATCATGTCGGGCAGCACGTTGAAATATTGCGAGGCGAAGGGCGCGCCGAGGCGGCCGAAGCCGGTGATCACCTCGTCGAAGATCAGCAGGATGCCGTGTTTCGCGGTAATCGCGCGCAGCTTTTCCAGATAGCCCTTCGGCGGCATCAGCACCCCGGTCGAGCCGGCCATGGGTTCTACGATCACGGCGGCGATGTTTTCGGCCCCGTGCAGGGTCACCAGCCCCTCCAGACTGTCGGCCAGATTTGCGCCATGTTCGGGCAGGCCCTTCGAGAAGGCGTTTTCCGGCAGATGCGTATGCGGCAGGTGATCGACACCGCCCAGTGCGGTGCCGAAGAAGCGGCGGTTGTTGACGATGCCGCCGACCGAGATGCCGCCGAAGCCCACACCGTGATAACCGCGCTCGCGGCCGATGAAGCGGGTGCGGGTGCCCTCGCCCCGGACGCGATGATAGGCAAGCGCGATCTTCAGCGCGGTGTCGACCGATTCAGAGCCGGAATTGGTGAAGAAGACATGCTCCATATTCTCGGGGGCGATGTCGATCAGGCGGTTGGCCAGCTCGAACGCGGCGGGGTGGCCCATCTGGAAGGCGGGCGCATAATCCAGCGTCGCGGCCTGACTGGCGATGGCCTCGTTGATCTTCGGACGGCAATGGCCGGCATTGCAGCACCACAGGCCCGCCGTCCCGTCCAGCACCTGCCGCCCGTCGGCGGTGGTGTAATGCATGTCCTTGGCGCCGACGAACATGCGCGGGTTCGACTTGAACTGACGGTTCGCGGTAAAGGGCATCCAGAAGGCGGACAGGTCGTTCGGGGCGGGCTTGCGGTCGAGGGCCATGGCAGAGATCCTTGCTTGGGTCCAAGGACGCTATCATGCGCCCCCACAGGGTCAAGCGTGGCGATGGGCCCCTTCGTTCAGCGTATCTTGATTTTGCGTCCCCACGAGCGCATATGCCGCGCCAGAAAATTTGCGGAGAGCCAGATGGCGGACCCGAATGACGCTGGCCTGATCCAGGATCACGCACATCTTCCCCAGAAAACCAGTGCGGCGCTCGTTCTCGCCTGTTTGGGCGTGGTTTACGGCGATATCGGCACCTCGCCGCTTTACGCGCTGCGCGAATCGCTGGTTCATGCGCATGAGGAAGGGCTGCCCGAGACCTCGGTCATCGGCATCGTTTCGCTGCTGTTCTGGACCGTGGTGCTGATCGTGACGGTCAAATACGTCATCCTGATCCTGCGCGCCGACAATAATGGCGAGGGCGGCACCCTGTCGCTTGTGGCCAAGGCGCAGGGTGCGCTTGGCGGGCGCAACTCTTATCCGCGCCGGCGGATGCTGCTGATGGTGGTCGGGATCGTGGGCGTGTCGCTGTTCTTCGGCGATTCGATGATCACGCCGGCGATCTCTGTCCTGTCGGCGGTCGAGGGGCTGACCCTGATCCAGCCCTCGTTCCAGCGCTTCGTCGTGCCGCTGACGCTGCTCATCGTCTTTGCGCTGTTCTGGGTGCAGCGCGGCGGCACCGACCGGATCGCGCGGCTGTTCGGGCCGGTGATGCTGGTCTGGTTCACGGTCATGGCGGTGCTCGGGATCAGCCATATCGCCGATGACGCGCGCATTCTGCAGGCGCTGAACCCTTTGCGGGCGGTGGGTTTCATCCAGCATTACGGTTTCGCCGCCATGCCGGTGCTGGGTTCGGTCTTCCTCGCTGTCACCGGGGCCGAGGCGCTTTACGCCGATATGGGCCATTTCGGCCGCTCGGCCATCCGCATTGCCTGGACGGCTCTGGTCTTCCCGGCGCTGGCACTCAGCTATCTCGGGCAGGGGGCGATGGTGCTTGCCCATCCTGAAACCGTGGCCAATCCCTTCTTTCTCATGGCACCGGACTGGTTCCGCCTGCCGCTGATCGTGCTGGCGACGGTGGCCACGGTCATCGCCAGCCAGGCGGTGATCTCGGGCGCGTTTTCGGTCGCCGCGCAGGCGGTGCAGCTTGGCCTGCTGCCGCGGCTGGATATTCAGCACACCTCGGACACGCAACGCGGCCAGATCTTTATGCCGCGGGTGAATTTCATCCTGCTGATCGGGGTCGTGGCACTGGTGCTGATCTTCGGGTCCTCGGCGCGGCTGGCCAATGCCTACGGGATCGCGGTCACCGGCGACATGGTTATTACCTCGATCCTTGCCATCATTGTCTTCCGCTGGGCCTGGGGCTGGTCCTGGCTGCTGGTTCTGGGGATCATGCTGCCGGTGCTGGGGGTCGAGCTGATCTTCTTCTCGGCCAATATCCTGAAATTCGCCGATGGCGGCTATATCCCCATCGCCTTCGCCATCGTCGCGATCGCCCTGATGCTGATCTGGACCGACGGGATGCGCCGGCTGCAGGCCAGGATCCGCGCCGAAAGCGTCGAGACCGACTTTCTGGCCCGGAAACTGGCCGAGAAGCCGCCGACCCGGGTCGAGGGCACGGCCGTCTTCCTGACCGCCGATATCTCGGTCATGCCGCCGGCGCTGATCCACAACCTCAAACACAACCGCATCCTGCACGAGCGCAATTTCATCGTCCGCGTCGAAAGCGCCAATACCCCGCGCGTGCCCGACGAGGAGCGGATCCGGATCGAGGAGGTCGCCCCCGGCTTCTGGAAGGCCTGGCTGCGCTTCGGTTACATGGAGCAGCCCAATGTGCCGCGCGCGCTGGCTGCGGCGAAGCGTCTCGGGCACCGGTTCGACATCATGACGACATCCTATTTCCTGAACCGCCGCTCGTTGCGGGTCGGCAAGGGCAGCATGATGCCGCGCTGGCAGGGACGGGTTTTCGCCAGCCTCTATCGCTCGGCGGCGGAACCGACCAATTTCTATCGGCTGCCCTCGAACCGCGTGGTCGAACTGGGCCAGCAGATGAACATCTGATCTCACGGCTGTGTCAGCCCGGCGATAGGGCTTTGCCATGTGCCCTGTGACGGGTTAGAACAGCCCGAACGAATGGATGAGAGGGACGGGCATGTCCGACGAGATCGAGATCGATACCGATGACCTGGAGCGCCGGATGAACGGCGCCATGGAATCGCTGCGCCACGAATTCGGCAGCCTGCGCACCGGGCGCGCCTCGGCCAGCATGGTGGAACCGATCATGGTCGACGCTTACGGCAGCCCGACGCCGATCAATCAGGTCGGCACCGTGAACGTGCCCGAGCCGCGCATGGTGACGATCAACATCTGGGACAAGGCGCTTGTCGGCAAGGCCGAGAAGGCGATCCGCGAATCGGGCCTCGGCATCAATCCGCAGCTGAACGGCACCATCATCATGCTGCCGATCCCGGAACTGAACGAGGAACGTCGCCGCGAACTGACCAAGGTCGCCGCCCAATATGCCGAACACGCCCGCGTCGCCATCCGCAACGTGCGCCGCGACGGCATGGATCAGGTGAAGAAGGCCAAGGGTTCCGGCATGTCCGAGGACGACCAGAAGTTCTGGGAAGAAGAGGTCCAGGCCCTGACCAACCGCATGATCGGCAAGGTCGACGAGGCGCTTGAGGTCAAACAGGCCGAGATCATGCAGGTCTGATGATGGCCCTCCACGCCGCGCCGCAGCCGGGCGATGCCGCGCCCCCCCGCCATGTCGCGATCATCATGGACGGCAATGGGCGTTGGGCCCAGAACCGGGGCTGGCCACGCCTTGTCGGGCATCGGCGCGGGGCCGAGCGTGTCAAGCAGATCGTGCGCGCCTGTCCCGATCTGGGCGTGAACTGGCTGACCGTCTATGCCTTCTCGACCGAGAACTGGAAGCGCTCGACCGAGGAAGTGCTCGGGCTGATGAAGATCTTCCGCCGCTATATCCAGCGCGAGGCCGACGGGCTGGCCGCCGAGGGCGTGCGGATGCGTTTCATCGGCGGGCGCGAGCGGCTGGACCCGAAACTGCAGGCGCTGATGTCGGGGATCGAGGCGCGCACCGCCGGCAATACCCGCCTGAACCTGACCGTGGCGATCAATTACGGCGGTCGCGACGAAATCCTGCGCGCCAGTGCGAAGCTGGCCCGCAAGATCGCAAGCGGTGCCATCGAGACCCCGAGCGAGGCGGATTTCGCCGATTGCCTCGATACCGCCGGCATCCCCGACCCGGATCTGGTGATCCGCACCTCGGGCGAGACCCGGACCTCGAATTTCCTGCCCTGGCAGGCGGCCTATGCCGAATATGAATTCACCCCGACGCTCTGGCCCGATTTCTCGCCGGATCACCTGGCCGAGATCCTCGACCGCTTCGGGCTGCGCGACCGTCGCTTTGGCGGCGCATGACGGGTGGGGCGGCAAAGGGCAACTGGGCCGACCTGAAGACGCGGGTCGTCTCGGGCGTGGTGCTGGCGGCGCTTGGCATCGGGCTGCTGATCTCGACCGGCATCGTGCTGCGGATCGGGCTGTCTGTCCTGGTCGGGCTGATGATCTGGGAACTGGCACGGCTGACCGGGCATCTGGACCAGCACGCGCGCAACGAACGCCACGCCCGGCTGACCGGCGCGCTTGCGGGGCTTGCCTTTGCCGGTGCCACGCTTTTGCCGAACGCGCAGATCGGGGGGGTGCTTTATTCGATGCGTTGGGCCTATGCGCTGCCGCTACTGCCGCTCGTTCTGGGCTGGCGCGGCTCGGTGGCGCGCAATCGCTGGCCGTTCGCCCTGTTTTTCATCGGGATAATGGGCGCCGCTGCGGGGATTGCCTTCGCGCGCGAGGGGATCGGGCTTGAGGCCGTGATCTGGATCGCCGGGGTGGTCGTGATCTCTGATATCATGGGCTATTTCGCCGGTCGCGCCTTCGGTGGTCCGAAGTTCTGGCCGGCGATCAGCCCCAAGAAGACCTGGAGCGGCACCGTCGCCGGTTGGATCGGGGCCCTAGTCTTCACCATTATCCTGCAAATGATCGTGGGCAGGCTCGATCTGGTGCAGGTCCTGCTGGCCCCGGTCATCGCCCTGGCCGGGCAGATGGGCGACATCGCGGAAAGCTGGTTGAAGCGGCGGGTCGGGGTCAAGGACAGTTCCGATCTCATCCCCGGGCATGGCGGGGTGATGGATCGCTTCGACGCCATGGCCGGCGCTTTCCTTGCGATGATGCTGATATCGCTTGCGATTGCCGGTTATCTTCTGACCTTCGATTTTCCCGTATCCGGGGGCTGAGCGGATGCGCAGCGTTTCCGTTCTGGGGGCGACAGGCTCCATCGGGGAAAGTGCGTTCGACCTGCTGATGCGCTCGGGCGGGGCGGATCGCTGGCGCGTGGTCGCGCTGACCGGCGGACGCAATATCGCCCGACTGGCCGGGATGGCCCGCGCGCTGCGTGCCGAGATCGCCGTGACCGCCCATCCCGAATTGCTGGAGGACCTGCGCGCCGCCCTGGCCGGATCGGGGGTGAAGGTCGCAGCCGGTGCCGGCGCGATTGTCGAGGCCGCCGACCGCCCGGCCGATTGGGTGCTCTCGGCCATTGTCGGTGCCGCCGGCCTGCCGCCCGGACTGCGGGTGCTGGAACGCGGCGGCACGCTGGCCTTGGCCAACAAGGAATCGCTGGTGGCTGCCGGCCATCTGGTCATGGGCACCGCCGCCCGCACCGGTGCCCGCATCCTGCCGGTGGATTCCGAACATTCTGCGATATTTCAGGCGCTTGGTGCTGAAAACCTCGATCATGTCGATAGCGTGACCATCACCGCCTCGGGCGGTGCCTTTCGCGACTGGCCGCTGGAGAAGCTGGCCGGGGCGACGGTGGCCGAGGCCTCGACCCATCCGAACTGGGCCATGGGGCAGCGGATCACCATCGACAGCGCCTCGATGTTCAACAAGGCGCTGGAACTAATTGAAACGCGGGAGTTTTTTGGCGTCGATCCGGCGCGGATCAAGGTGCTGGTTCACCCGGAATCGATCGTTCACGCCATGGTCAGCCATCGCGACGGCGGCACGCTGGCGCATCTGGGCGCGCCGGATATGCGCCATGCCATCGGCTATGCGCTGCACTGGCCCGAACGCGCCGATCTGCCGGTGGCGCGGCTGGATCTGGCCGCGCTTGGCAGCCTGACCTTCCGCGCCCCGGACGAGACCCGCTGGCCGGCCCTGCGCCTCGCCCGAGAGGCGATGGCGGCGGGCGGGGCTGCGGGCGCTGTGCTGAACGGGGCCAAGGAACAGGCGCTCGACGATTTTCTGGCCGGGCGCATCCGCTTTACCGAGATGGCCGACGCGGTCGAGGCGGTGCTGGACATCTTGACCGCGCGGGCAGGTTTCACCACATCGCCGGGGGATCTGGCGACGGTGCTGGACTGGGACCAGCAGGCCCGCCAGCAGGCGGCCGGCTGGGCCGCGCGACACGGCAAGCGATAGAGGAACAGGAGCGGCATATGGATTTTCTGGCAGGGCTCGGCGGCGGGGTCTGGACGCTGGTGGCCTTCATCCTGGCGCTGTCGATCATCGTCACCGTCCATGAATACGGCCATTACATCGTCGGTCGCTGGTCGGGCATCCGGGCCGAGGTCTTCTCGCTGGGGTTCGGTCCAAGGCTGATCTCGCGCCGCGACAGGCGCGGCACGCTCTGGCAGGTGGCGGCGATCCCGCTTGGCGGCTATGTGCGCTTTCTGGGCGACAGCAATGCCGCCAGTGCCGGTTCCGGGCAGCAGGTCGCCCCCGATCAGCGCCGGCACACGCTGGAAGGCGCGCCGCTCTGGGCGCGGGTGGCGACGGTGGCGGCGGGGCCGGTCTTCAACTTCATCCTGTCGACGCTGATCTTCGCCGGCTTCATCATGATCCGTGGCGTCGCGGTCGAGACCCCGACCGTGGGCGCGGTGACGGCACCGCCCCCCGGTTTCACCAATGAACTGCAGCCCGGCGACCGGATTCTGGCCGTCGGCGGTCATGAGGTGGCCGTCTGGGGCGAAATCTATACCGCCGCCGCAGACCTGCCCGAGGCACCTTCGCAGGACTGGCGCGTACTGCGCGACGGCCGCGAGATCACCGTGCCGGGGCCGGACCCGGTGCCGCCGGTCATCGGCGGCGTTGCGCCCGGCAGCGCGGCTGCTGCGGCGGGTCTGCTGCCCGGCGATGTGATCACCGCGATTAATGACGAGCCGGTGATGCGTTTCGACGCCATCCGCCGCCAGGTCGAGGCGGCGCAGGGCAATCCGCTGAACCTGCGGGTTCTGCGTGACGGCACTGAATCCGAAGTCGCCCTGACGCCGAAGGAACAGGACCTTCCCGCTGCCGGCGGCGGCTATGAAAAGCGCTGGCTGATCGGCATCACCGCCGGCAGCTATTTCGCCCCGGCGGTCGATGCGGTCGGTCCGTTCACGGCGCTGTGGATGGGACTGGCGCAGGTCTGGGACATCATCGCCAGCAGCCTGAGCGGGCTTTGGGCGATGATCACCGGCCAGATCGGCAGTTGCAACCTCGGCGGCGCCATTTCTATCGCCGAAAGCACCGGGCAGGCGGCGAATGCGGGGATCGGAAACTTCATCTGGTGGATTTCGGTCCTGTCGGTGGCCATCGGCTTCCTGAACCTGTTGCCGATCCCGGTCCTCGATGGCGGGCATCTGGCTTTCTACGCCTGGGAGGGGGTGACAGGCCGTCCGCCTTCGGACCGGGCGCTGAACCTGCTGACCTCCATCGGGCTGGCGCTTGTCGTCGGACTGATGTTCTTTGGCCTCAGCAACGATCTGCGTTGCTAGGAAAGGCAAATCGGGTTTTGACACCATCAGCCCGATCCCTGTAGATTCGGCAGCAAAATAGGTGCTAAAGGGCGCCAAAGCCAAATTGTGAGGGGCAGGCAGTATGAGTATCAAACGCAGCACTTGCGCGGTGGCGCTGATCGCGGGCCTGGCCGGCGGGCTAGGCAGCTTGTCCGTGCCGGCACCGGCCTATGCCTTTGTCTTCACTCAGGTTCGTATCGAGGGCAATGAGCGGATCGAACCAGAGACCATCATCTCCTTCGCCAATATCGTGAATGGCGGCGAGGTTTCGGCCGGCGACGTGAACGACGCGCTGCAACGCCTGCAGAATTCCGGCCTGTTCGAAAGCGTCGAGGTTCAGCCGCAGGGCAATACGCTGGTGATCCGGGTCAAGGAATGGCCGACGATCAACCAGATCAGTTTCGAGGGCAACCGTCGCATCAAGGACGATATTCTGGCCGAGGCGACCCAGTCCCAGGCCCGCCGGGTCTATTCGCCGGCACAGGCCGAGGCAGATGCGGCGGCCATTGCTCAGGCCTATTCCGCGCAGGGCCGCCTGGCGGCGCGGGTGACGCCCAAGATCATCCCGCGCAACGGCAACCGCGTTGATCTGGTCTTCGAGGTCCGCGAAGGCGATGTGACCGAGATCGAGCGTGTCGGCTTCACCGGCAACCGCGCCTTTTCCGATCGCCGGTTGCGCAATGTGCTGGCCACCAAGCAGGCCGGCATCCTGCGCACCTTCATTCAGTCCGATACCTACAACCCCGAGCGTCTGGCGCTTGATGAAAAGCTGCTGACCGATTTCTATCGCTCGCAGGGCTATGCCGATTTTCAGGTTCAGGGCGCGGCACCGGAACTGAGCCGTGAACGCGACGCCTATTTCGTTACCTTCGCCATTACCGAAGGCCCGCGCTATCGCTTTGGCAATGTCACCACCGTGTCCGAGATTGCCGGCGTCGATGCCGCCGCCTTCGAGGCCCAGAACCGTGTCCGTCAGGGCGCCTGGTATTCGCCCGAGATCGTCGATGTCACCATCCGCCGGATGGAGACCATCGCCCTGCAGCAGGGCCTCGATTTCGTCAATATCGAGCCGCGCGTGACCCGCAACCCGCGTAATCAGACGCTGGACCTGACCTTCGCGCTGACCCGTGGCCCGCGTGTCTTCGTCGAGCGGATCGACATCGAGGGCAATACCACGACGCTGGACGAGGTCATCCGCCGTCAGTTCCAGACTGTCGAGGGCGACCCCTTCAACCCGCGCGAGATCCGCAACTCGGCTGAACGCATCCGCGCGCTCGGCTATTTCGCGGATGCGCAGGTCGATACCCGCGAAGGCTCCAGCCCGCAGCAGATCATCGTCGATGTGAACGTCGAGGAACAGCCGACCGGGACGCTGGAATTCGGCGCCAGCTATGGCAAGAGTTCCGGCGTCGGTCTGAATTTCGGCCTGTCAGAGCGGAATTTCCTTGGCCGTGGGCAAGAGGTTGCCTTCAACCTGTCGACCACCAAGGGCTCTCGCTCGGGCGCGCTCAGCTTTGCCGAGCCGGCTTTCCTGGGTCGCGATCTGCGCTATAGTTTCGGGGTCTGGTATCGCGAGACCGACAACGACAACTCGAAATTCGATACCCGCTCTGTCGGGCTGCAAACGGGGATCGAGTTCCCGGTTTCCGCCTCGGGCCGGCTGGACCTGCATTACAAGCTTGCCAAGGATACGATCCGCGATGTCGATCCGATCACTGAGGACCCGGAGACGGGCGAACTCGACGGCTCGTCGTCGATCCTCGTGGATGAGGAAGGCGGCCGCGTCACCTCGGCGCTTGGCTATCGTTACAGCTATGACAGCCGTCGCGTCGGGCTGAACCCGCGCACGGCGACCAAGCTGTCCTTTACCCAGGATTTCGCGGGCGTCGGCGGCGATGTGAAATCGGTCACCTCGGTTCTGTCGGCGGGCATCGAATCGACCGCATGGCGTCCCAACGTCACCCTCAGGGCCGAGCTTGAGGCGGGTGCGGTCCATATGCTCGACGATCAGTCCAGCCGGGTGATCGACCGTTTCGGTGGCCAGCGGATACGCGGGTTTGAATCCAACGGCATCGGGCCGCGCGATAACGTGGCGCCGAACGAGGACGCGCTTGGCGGCAACTATTTCTGGGTCGCGCGTGCCGAAGCTCAGTTTCCGATTGGCTTCCCCGAGGAATATGGCCTGACCGGCGGTGTCTTCGCCGATGTCGGCTCGATCTGGGGGCTCGATACGAAGACGGCGCGTGCCTATGATGGCACCACCTATGAGATCGACGATGACATGCATGTTCGTGCGGCGGTCGGTGTCTCGCTGTTCTGGACCACGCCCATCGGTCCCTTGCGTATGAACTTCTCGAAAGCGGTCGAGAAAGAGGATTACGACGAGGAACAGAACTTCGACCTGACCATCTCGACCAGGTTCTGATGGGATTGCGGCGGCTGACAGTCCGGTTTGCATCAGGCCTGATGCTGATCGGCTGGCCGTTGATTGGCGCCGCACAGACCGCCGCGCCAACCGATCTGCCGGTGATCGCGCAGGTTCAGGCGCAGGTGGAGGGTGAGGAGCGGCGTCGTATGCCGACCTTGCCCGAGGCCGCGAGTTCAGGCGCCGTCACCACGCTTTCCGGACAGGCCGAGCCACATGCCCTGGCGGTGCTGGTTCTAGACGTGGATCAGGCCTATGTCTCCTCGGACTGGGGTGATCGTGCGCAGCGCGATATCGAGGCCGCCGCCTATGAGATAGAGGCCGAGAATGCCCGGATGGAGGATCAGCTCGTTTCCGAGGAGCAGGCGCTTGCTGCAGAGCGCGACGGCCTGACCCCGGCAGAGTTTCGCGCGCGGGCGGAAGCCTTCGATACCCGTGCCCAGAATGTCCGCCGCGAGCGGCGGCAGGCGGCGATCGATCTGGGAAACCGTGCGCAAGCGGATCGCAATGCCTTTGTGGAAGCCTCGCTGCCGCTGATCGCCGCGATCATGCAGGACCGCAGGGCGGGCGTCGTGCTGGACCGTCGGCAAGTGCTGGTGGCGGTCAATGCCGTCGATATCACCGAGGCATTGGTCGAACGGATGAATGCCGAGGTTGGCGATGGCGGCGCGCTGCCGGACCTGCCGGCCGAGGCGTCGGATGACGGGGGCGATGCCGCGTCGATCCCACTGGTCGACATGCCCCCGCCGCGCCGCCCGGAAACGACGCCCTGAGGCGTCAGGGCAGGGCGGCGATCCGTTCCGTCAGCAAGGCGAAGAAGCCGTCGCGGTCGATGTCGCGGATGAACAGCGCATTCGCCGCGCGCCCGCTTACGCCCCACCAGTCGGCCACGGTCATGCCGGTGGTGAACTGGCCTGTCGTCTCGATCTCGACATTGATCCGCCGCCCCGAAAACAGATCGGGCCGGATCAGGAAGGCGATGGTGCAGGGGTCGTGCAGCGGCGCGCCATGAGCGCCGTATTTCTCCCGGTCGTAGCGCTCGAAGAAATCGGTCCAGCCGGCCACGGCCTGACCGGCGCGGTTGCCGAGCGCGCGCATCCCCGCCACCCAATCGGCCGAGGTCAGCGCCTTGTGGGTCACGTCGAGCGGCATCACCACCAGATCGACGCCCGAGGCAAAGACCGCCGCCGCCGCTTCGGGATCGACATAGATGTTGAACTCGGCGGCCGGGGTGACATTGCCGACCTCGAAATAGGCGCCGCCCATCAGCACGATCTGCTGGACGCGCGATACGATGTCGGGGGCGCGGGCGAAGGCGGTGGCGATATTGGTCAGGGGCCCGATGGGCACCAGCGTGACCGTGCCCGGCGCTTCGCGGCGCAGGGTGTCGATGATGAAGCCCACGCCGTCCTCGCCACTCAGCGGCACGGTCGGCTCGCCAAGGTCGATCCCGTCGAGGCCGGTCTTGCCATGGACATATTCCGCCGTGACCAGCTTGCGTTGCAGGGGCGCATCGCTGCCGGCATGGATCGGCACCTCGCGCCCGCAAAGCCCCACGATCAGCCGGGCATTGCGCGTGGTCAGCGGCAGCGGCACATTGCCGGCCACGGTGGTGATGCCCAGCACCTCGATCTCGGGCGAGGCGAGCGCCAGCAGGATCGCCACGGCGTCATCCTGTCCGGGATCGGTGTCGATGATGATCTTGCGTGCCATGCGGCCCCCTTTCGCGTTCCGGGCAGATCAGCGCATCTGCGCCGCCGGTGCAAGCCGCTGTGTCTTGCCCGCGCCGATTGACGGCACCGGGGCGGAGGGGTAACTGCGCGCCATGGCACGCGCACCGATCCTTCAACTGACCGATATCTCGCTGACCTTCGGCGGCAATCCGGTCTTCGACGATTTGAACATGACCATCCAGCCGGGCGACCGGGTGGCGCTTGTCGGGCGCAACGGCTCGGGCAAGTCGACGCTGATGAAGGTCATGGCGGGTCTGGTCGAGCCGGACCGGGGCGAGGTCATTACCCCTGCCGGGATCAGCGTCGGTTACATGGAGCAGGACCCGGACCTGTCGGGCTTTGCCACGCTTGGCGATTTCGCCAGTGCCAGCCTGCCGGCGGGCGAGACCTACCGGGTCGAGATGGCTGCCGAAGGGCTGAAATTCGACGCTGCCCGCCCGGTCGAGACCGCCTCGGGCGGGGAACGGCGGCGGGCGGCGCTGGCACGGCTTCTGGCCGAGGCGCCGGACCTGATGCTGCTGGACGAGCCGACCAACCATCTGGATATCGAGGCCATCGGCTGGCTGGAAGAGCAGTTGTCCCAGACCCGCGCCGCCTTCGTGCTGATCAGCCATGACCGCGCCTTCCTGCGCGCGCTGACGCGTGCGACGCTGTGGATCGACCGGGGCGAGGTGCGCCGCCAGGACAAGGGCTTCGACGCGTTCGAGGAATGGCGCGAAACCACCTGGGCAGCCGAGGACGAGGCCCGCCACAAGCTCGACCGCAAGATCAAGGCCGAGGCGCGTTGGGCCGTCGAAGGGATCAGCGCCCGGCGGAAGCGCAATATGGGACGGGTGCGGGCGTTGCAGGATCTGCGCGCCGAACGCGCCGCCCAGATCCGCCGTCAGGGCACGGCGGCGATGGCGCTCGATGCCGGGCCGCAATCGGGCAAGCGGGTGATCGAGGCGCAGGGGATCGCGAAATCCTTCGGGGATCGGACGATCCTGAAACCTATCGATCTGCGCGTTCTGCGCGGCGACCGGGTGGCGTTTGTCGGCCCGAACGGGGTCGGAAAGACCACGCTGATCAAGATGCTGACCGGCGAGATCGCCCCTGATGCCGGCTCTGTCAGCCATGGCACCAATCTGGACATCGCGGTCTTCGATCAGGCGCGCAGCGCCATCAATCCCGATCTCAGCCTCTGGGACGCGATGACCACCGATCCGGGCATGGCGGTGTCGGGGCGTTCGGATCAGGTCATGGTGCGCGGCACGCCGCGTCATGTCGTGGGTTATCTGAAGGATTTCCTGTTCGACGATGCGCAGATGCGCGCCCCTGTCGGCAGCCTTTCAGGGGGCGAGAAGGCGCGGCTGCTGCTGGCGCGGATCATGGCGCGGCCTTCGAACCTGCTGGTGCTTGACGAGCCGACCAACGATCTGGACGTGGAAACGCTGGACCTTCTGCAGGATATCCTGGGCGATTACGACGGCACCGTGCTGCTGGTCAGCCATGACCGCGATTTCATCGACCGCGTGGCGACATCGACCGTGGCGATGGACGGCGACGGCCGGGCCACGATCTATCCCGGCGGGTGGTCGGATTATCGCGCGCAACGCGCCCCCGACGCCGCCCCGATTGCCGCCCGTGCCGCACAGCCGCGCCCCGCCGAGACACCGGCGCCCGAGCCCGCGCGGGCGCAGAAATCCGGGCTGAGTTTTACCGAGAAGCACCGGCTGGAGGCGCTGCCGGCGCTGATCGAGCGGCTGGAGGCCGAGATCGCGAGGCTGTCCGAATTCCTCTCGGACGCGGCGGTCTATGCCGAGGCCCCGGCCAAGGCGCAGAAGGCAACCGAAGCTTTGGCCGAGCGTCAGGCGGCGCTTGACGCAGCCGAGGAAGAATGGCTGCTTCTGGCCGAAAAGGCGGGCTGAGGTCGCGCCCCTCGCGATCCGATGCGGAGAGAAATGGATGCAGGACGACAGGCCGGACGACATGGACTTCATTCCGGAACTTCTGGAATTGATGCCGCTCTCCGCCAGCGATGTCCTGATCTGCGATGGCCCGGCGCTGGCGCGCGCCTATCGACTGCTGAACCCGACCGCCCGGATTACGGCCATCGGTGCAGCTGACCCGGAGATTGTCGATGCGGTCATCGACGGACGTGTCGAGACATTGCCGAAATCCAGGATTGGCGGGCCGTTCGATCTTGTCGTCATCAATGAAACGCTTGGCGCCCTGAACGATCCGGCCCGGCTTCTGGGGCGGCTTTCGGCGCGAATGAGGCCGGGCGGACATCTCGTTACCTCTTACCGGAACGATGTGCACTGGTTGCGGATGCGTGCTCGTCTGGAAGGAAAGGCGGTATCGCGTGACGCGCTGACGCCTGACGGGGCGGCGGGTATGCTGGCCGATGCCGGATTGACCTTGCGGCGCGTGCGCGGACATCGGCAACATATGCCGGCAGGTCAGGACCGGCAGTGGTTCGATGGCATGTTGCAGGCCGGCCTGACCAGCGGCTGCGAGTCGGATCAAATGGAATCCAGGCTGGCGGTCACGCATTACGTCTCTGTCGCCACCAGGCCAGAGGAAGATGGCAGCTTTCAGAAGGCAATGCGGTTCCACCAGGTCGAACTCGCGGCGGGGATGGAGGTGCGCACACGCATTCCCGCGACAGCGCTGTCGGCAGAGCCTTCGCTTCATGTGACTACCGTCTTCAAGCGATACGAGGTTCCGGACGTCGGATCGGCTGGGGGCGTCCTGCTGCTGCAACGACCGCGCATATCCGACCCCAAACGGCTGGTGGACTATGTTGCATCCTGTCAGAAGCGGGGGATTGTGGTGATTGTCGAATATGACGACGATCCGACGCTGGTGTCCCGTGTCCTCAAACGCGACGATACGCCAGAGATTTACCGGCGTAATATCGCGCTTGCCCATGCCGTGCAGACTTCGACCGCCTCGCTGGCAGAGCAATTTCGGAAATCCAATCCCGAGGTCATGTTCTTTCCCAATGTCGCCGGGCAACTGCCCCCGCTGCGCCAGCATCGGGCGGGGGCCGTGCGGGTCCTGTTCGGGGCGCTGAACCGCAGCCGGACAGCAGAACTGGCGGCGGAATTCGCGCCGTCCATTGCGGCCTTGCCCGACGCCTGTTTCGAGGTCGTCCATGACCGCGCCTTTTTCGATGCGCTGCCGGCGGAGAACAAGAATTTCCTGAGCAGGATGAAATATGACCGCTATCTCGACCTGATGGGGCGCTGCGATATCTGCCTGATGCCGCTGGAGGGGCTGCCCGAGGAGCTCGGCAAGTCGGATGTCAAATGGGTTGAGGCTGCGAGCCGCGGGGCCATCGCGATCGGCTCACCCGCGGTCTATGAGGGCACCATTCGGCATGGCGAGAATGGATTCATCACCCGTGAACCCGGCGATTGGTCGCGCCTGCTGATCGAACTTGCAGCCGACCCGGCCTTGCGCAACCCGGTTGCGGCGACAGCCTGGGCCGAGGTGCGAGACAGTCGCATGATGGCCCAGCAGGTCGCCGCCCGGCGGGACTGGTATCATGATCTCATGATGCGCCGGGACGAGATCTTCGCCAATGCAATCCGGCGCAGCCCTGCCTTGGTCGAGGCGCTTGCCGCCGGCTGATCCCGTTACTCTGCCGGACCAGCCAGCGGACGGATGCGCAGCTTGGTGATGCGGTTCTCCTTCCGGGTCACGACCTCGAAGCGATAGCCGTGGAACGAGAAGACCTGTCCCTGCGCCGGGATCGACTGGGCCATGTGGATGACCAGACCGGCGACGGTATTGGCCTCCTCGTCGGGCAGACTCCAGTCGAGCGCGCGGTTGAGGTCGCGGATCGTCATCGCCCCGTCGATCAGGTAATCGCCGCCCGGTCCGGGTTTCAGGTCATGGGCGGCCTCGGTGTCGTGTTCGTCGGCGATCTCGCCCACGATTTCCTCGATGATGTCTTCCAGCGTGATCAGCCCGCGCAGCGCGCCGTATTCATCGACGACAAGCGCGAAATGCGAACGCCGCTTGAGGAAGGCCCGCATCTGTTCATCCAGCGCCGTGGTCTCGGGCACGAAATAGGGCTTCATCGCCACCGACATCACGTCGAAATCGCGCACCGCATCGGCGGCGTCGCCTTCGCCGTCATAGGCGGATTTGTGGATCGCGCGCAGCACGTCCTTGGCATGGATGACGCCGACCACGTTCTCGCGCTCGCCCTTATAGACCGGCAGGCGGGTATGGGGGCTGGACAGCACCGCGTCGAGGATCGCCGCCGGATCGAGCGCGGCGTCGATCATCTGGATCTCCGAGCGGTGCTTCATGATCTCCTCGACGCTGCGATTGCCGAGATCGAGCGCGCCCAGCAGACGGTCGCGATCCTCTTTCTCGACCGTGCCGGATTCGTGGCCGATGGTCAGGGCACCGGCGATTTCCTCATGGACCGAGAACATGTTCGCATCGGGATCGGTCTGTAGCCCGAACAGCCGCAGGATGGCGCGCACGAAGGCGCGCACCACCATGACGATGGGCGACAGCACCTTCATCACCAGCGACATCGGACGCGCCACGACCGAGGCCAGCGATTCCGGATTGGCGATGGCATAGGTTTTGGGCATCACCTCGGCGAAGATCAGCACCAGAACCGTCATCACCATTGTCGCGACGGCCACCCCGTGGGAACCGAACAGCGTCGTGAACAGCGCCGTCGCCAGCGAGGCCGAGAGGATGTTCATGACATTGTTGCCCAGCAGGATCGCCCCGATCAGCCGGTCGCTGTCGCGGGTCAGGGCGAGGGCGGTCTCGGCACCGGTATCGCCCTTGTCGGCGCGGTTGCGCAGCTTGGCGCGGCTGGCGGCAGTGAGTGCGGTTTCCGAACCCGAGAAGAAGGCCGAGCCGATCAGCAGGAACAGGATGGCGATGCCGAAGGTCCAGACAAGCGTGCTTGGCCCGCCGTCTTGCGGAACGGGGGCATCGGCTGTCTGGGCAGCGGCGGCGGTAAGATAGGGCAGTAAGGTCATCATGATGCGCTCAAACGCGGGCGAGGGGGTGATGGTTCAGCACCAGATCGCGCATCCGCGCGTCCAGTACATGGGTATAGATCTCGGTCGTCGACAGATCGGCATGACCGAGCAGGGTCTGGATGGCGCGCAGATCGGCGCCGCCTTCCAGAAGATGGGTGGCAAAGGCATGGCGGATGACATGGGGGGTGACGCGGCCCGGGTCGATGCCGGCGGCAAGGGCCAGGTCGCGGATCAGGTCGTTCATCGACTTGCGCGCCATATGCCCGGCCTTCGAGGCGGCGGGAAACAGGAAGCGGCCGCCCTTGTCGGCGATCAGCCGGCCAAGCGGGCTGTCCTTGGCGGCGTGATCGCGGACCGCCAGCCAGTCATGCAGCGCCGCCTGCGCGGGGGCAGACAGCGGCACCATGCGTTCCTTGCCGCCCTTGCCCCGGATCAGCAGCAATTGCGGATCGCCCCGCGTCGCCGCCACCGGCAGCGAGACCAGCTCGCTGACCCGCATTCCGGTGGCGTAAAGCAGTTCGATCAGGCAGCGGTTGCGGGCGCGGTCGGCCTCGGTCCGGCCGGTCTTCGGGGCGGCGTCCAGCAGGGCGGTGACTTCGGGTTGGCTCAGCACCTTGGGCAGGCGTTGGGTCTTGCCCGGGCCCTGGATGCGGATCGCGGGGTCGTCCTCGCGCCAGCCTTCCTCCAGCGCGAAGCGGGTCAGCTGGCGGATCGCCGAGAGGCGCCGCGCCCGGGTCGAGCGCGCCAGCCCCTGCGCTTCGCAATGGGACAGATAGCCGACGATCTGGTCGCGGCTGACGCGGTCGAAATCCAGCCCTTCCGCTGCCAGCCAATCGGCGAAATCGGCCAGATCGCGGCCATAGCTCAGGATGGTATTGCGCGCCGCCCCCGCCTCGGCCGCCTGCGCGTCGAGGAAGGTGGCGATGCGCTGCTTGAGGGCGGTCATTGCGAGGCGACCTTCAGCAGCGGGTCGATGGCGATCTGGGTGGCGACGCGGCGGGCATCGGCGATCAGGCCGAGTTCGCGCAACATCCGCACTCCGCGAACGGCACGGGTGATGTCGCCCTGGGTGCCGGCATCGGCATCGGCAAGCGCACCGTAAAGCGCCGGCGCGAGCGCGATGCCGTCCTTGGGATCGGGCTGGGGCGGCAACTCAGCCGCGAAGACCGGTGCCAGCGCGCCAAGCGCCGGCGTCAGCGGTTCGGGCTGGCCGCCGGTCGCCAGTGCCAGAAGCGAGGCGTCGAGCTTGTCTTCGGGTGCGCGCGCGACCTCGGTCTCTCCGGCCCAGAGCCGCAGCCACAGCGCCAGATGGGCGGCATCGCCCTGCAGGATCTCGGGCTGCAGCCGGGGGGCGGCGATGGCGGCGAAACTGTCGCGCAGCCCGGCCTGTTCCATGCGCTGAAAGGCGGTGACCAGAGCCGGGCCGATCCGCGCCGCATCCCCGGTCGCCAGTGCCGCATCCAGCGCCTGCACCGCCGCCGCGCGTTCCCATACCCCGCCCGAGGCCGCTGGCCGCTGTGCAGTATAAAGCTGGTCAAGGATGCTGGCGGGCAGGGCGCGCGCCCGCGCCAGACGCTCGGCTGCTTCCAGTTGCGCCTTCCAGCCGGAATGGTTCTCAATATCCGACCAGGCATAGGCCAGCGGCAGATCGCCGGTCGGCAGCGGCTGGCCGATCGCCTCGTGCAGGCGGAAATCCAGCGGGTTGATCGGGTCCGGAGGGGCCAGCAGGTCACCGCTTTCGGCGCTGGCATCGTCCAGATAGCGCGACATCAGCTCGGCGGTGGGGGCGTCGATCATGCCAAGGCGCGTGGCGCCCAGAAACAGCACTGCCGCCGCATCCCAGTCGCCGGTCTGCGCCAGACAGAAGGCCCGCGCCTCGGGATCGGTCGCGATGCCGGTGGCCAGGTTCATCTGGCGGCACACCTGTTCATCCCCGCCCAGAAGCAGCGACAGTTCGAACAGGCGCCGGAACGTGTCCGGCCCGTTATGGCCGGCCCCCTGCAGAAGATCGCGGGCCGAGGGCAGGGCGCCGGCATCGACCAGTTGATCGACGCGGGCGGCGAAGAATTCCCCGATCCGTGCAGAATCGGACACGGCGGGCGGGGCCAACTGGGCCTCAAGCACCCTGCGGGTGATCTGGGCCGAAGCCGGAAGCGAGGGATTGGCGCGAATCATCCGTATCGCGGTGTCGAGATCGGTGCCGTTCCAGAAATCCTCGGGCAGGCCGGCCTGCCGGGCCGAGATGATCCCCGCCCCGTCCGGGTCAGCCGCGCTCAACCGGCGCACGCCGACCGGCACGGCGGCAGCATTCTCGGCGATATTATCGGATTCGGGGCTGGCCTCGCCCTGACCGCGCAGCCGCGCGGCATCGGGCGGCACCGGATCGCCGGGCCGCCATGCACTTGCCGTGCCGGGTGGGGGGCGACCGCCTTTCAGCCAGTCATTGGCGGAAAGCGGTGCCTCTTGCGCCATAACCGGCGTGAAACCCGGGCCTGCAACAAGGCCCATGACAACAAGCAGGGCGCCGAGGCCCCCGCCCATGATCCGCAGATCAGTCCAGCCCATTCGTCTCCGTTTCTTCGGCGTTCTCGCTCGCCGGTTCTTCCGTGGCCGCGTCGTTTGCGGGGGGCGCCGTTTCGGGGGCGGGGGCCGCCGCGACCGGTGCCGGGGCCCCGGTATCCAGCGCGACCGGCTGGCGCATTTCCTGCTGACGCGGGGCCATGTCGCCCAGATAGGCGTAGCCGGTCAGCGCCAGAAACGCCAAGAGCACAATCACCACCAGAAATTTCAGCAACCGCATTTTCTGCCCTTTCGCCTGCCGCCGGTTCCGGCTTTTCAGCCGGTTTGCCGCTTTATAACTGGCATTTCGGGAAAGATCACGCCATTCACGGCATGAATCGAACGGGAAGGCGGGATGCAGGGACAGATCGTGATGGTCGGCATGATGGGGGTCGGAAAGACCGCCGTCGGGCAGGAAATTGCCCGTCATCTCGGCGTCGTTTTCACCGATACCGATGCCGAGATCGAACGTGCCGCCGCCATGTCGATCCCGGAAATCTTCGCCCGCGACGGCGAGGCCTTCTTCCGTGACCGCGAATCGCTGGTGCTGTCGCGGCTGCTGGAAGGGCGGAGCGGGGTTATCTCGACCGGGGGCGGGGCCTGGATCCAGCCGCAGAACCAGGCGCTGATCCGCGCGGCCGGCCTGTCGCTCTGGCTGGATGCCGATCTGGAAACGCTCTGGCAGCGTGTGCGCCAGCGTCCGACAAGGCCGCTGCTGCTGACCGAGGATCCGCGCGGCACGCTGGCGCGGCTGATCGAACAGCGCAGCCCGGTCTATGCCCGCGCCGATCTGCATCTGAAAAGCGATTCCGCATCCGATGTCGAAACCACCGCCCGCCGCGCGATCGATCTGATCCGCAGCGCGCGCCCCCGCTTTCTGGAGGAAAAATGACCCGCACCGTCCATGTCCCGCTGGGAGATCGCGCCTATGACGTGCGCATCGGTGCGGGCCTGATCGCACGCGCCGGCGCCGAGATCGCACCCTTTCTGGCCCGCCCGCGGGTCGTGATCGTCACCGACGAAAATGTCGGGCGTCTGCACCTGCCGGCACTGGAGACCGCGCTGCGGCAGGAAGGCATCGCCTCCGAGGCGCTGACCCTGCCCGCAGGCGAGGCCACGAAATCCTGGCCGAACCTGACCCGCGTGGTCGAATGGCTGCTGGAACAGAAGGTCGAACGGCGCGATATCGTCGTGGCACTGGGCGGGGGCGTGATCGGCGATCTCGTGGGCTTTGCCGCCGCCATCCTGCGGCGCGGGGTGCGCTTCGTGCAGATGCCGACCTCGCTTCTGGCGCAGGTCGACAGTTCGGTCGGCGGCAAGACCGGGATCAATTCGCCCCATGGCAAGAACCTGATCGGGGCCTTTCACCAGCCCTCGCTGGTTCTGGCCGATATCGGGGTGCTCGACACGCTCACGCCCCGCGATTTTCTGGCCGGTTACGGCGAGGTGATGAAATACGGGCTGCTCGGCGACGCCGATTTCTTCGCCTGGCTCGAAGGCAACGCCCCCCGCCTGCGCGACGATATGGACGCCCGCGCCCATGCCGTCGCCCATTCCGTCGCCATGAAGGCCGGTATCGTCGAGCGTGACGAGACCGAACAGGGAGAGCGCGCGCTTCTGAACCTTGGCCATACCTTCGGTCATGCGCTGGAATCCGCGACCGGCTATTCCGACCGGCTGCTGCATGGCGAAGGCGTGGCCATCGGTTGCGCGCTCGCGTTCGAACTGTCGGCGCGGATGGGGCTGTGCAGTCAGGAGGACCCGTCGCGGGTCGGGGCGCATCTGGCCGAGATGGGGATGCCGGCGCGGCTGTCGGATGTGCCCGGCGACCTGCCCGGCGATGCGGAACTGATCGCGCTGATGGGGCAGGACAAGAAAGTCGTCGATGGCAAGCTGCGCTTCATCCTTGCGCGCGGGATCGGGCAGTCCTTCGTCTCGGACGATGTGCAGCATTCCGACCTGCTGGAAGTTCTTTCCGCATCGCGTTGATCTGAAATTGAAAAGGCCCGCGCGTGGCGGGCCTTCGATGCCGTGGTTTGGCGATCAGAACGGGATTTCGTCGTCGAAATCCGGGCGCCCGCCACCGCCGCCGCCGCCCTGGTTGCCGCCACCCGAGGGGCCGCTGTCATAGCCGCCGCCATCGCCGTAACCGCCGCCACCGCCATAGCTTCCACCCGAACCGCCACGGCTGCCGCCGCCTTCGCCGCGCCCGTCAAGCAGGGTCAGCTCGCCGCGATAGGGACGCAGCACCACCTCGGTCGTATAGCGGTCCTGGCCGGACTGGTCCTGCCATTTGCGGGTCTCAAGCTGGCCTTCCAGATAGACCTTGCTGCCCTTGCGCAGATATTGCTCGGCGATACGCCCCAGCGGTTCGGAAAAGATCGCGACCGAGTGCCATTGCGTCCGCTCCTGCCGTTCGCCGGAATTGCGGTCCTTCCACTGTTCCGAGGTGGCAATGCGCAGGTTCACCACCTTGCCGCCGTTCTGGAACGTGCGGACTTCCGGGTCGGCCCCCAGATTGCCGATCAGGATCACCTTGTTGACGCTGCCTGCCATGTCGTACCTTTCCCATATTCGTCGTGACGGTCTAGCCCGCAGCGGGGGCAGGCGGCAAGCCTGATCCTTCGTTGCCCCGCTGGAATCGCATCGGCGCCTTTTGCACGGCTTCGGCGAAAACCTGCCGATGCGGCGAGGGTGGGGAACCCGATTCCGAAGCATCTGGTGAAATGGTCAAATTCGCGTATAGTCTGACCGAATAATAACAAGTCACGGGTAGGGACATGATCGGCAGAGCTTTCAACCGCCTCGGCGCAGCAATGAAGGTCGGGGCGATTGCGGCCTGTGTCAGCGCCACCGCGCTGCCCATGCCGGCCTCGGCCGACGGGCTCAACCTCAAGGCGGTGAGCGAGCGGAACCGGCAGGCACAGTTCGACCGCCAGAAGCAGTTGATGGATTCGCGGCTGGCCAGCCAGTATCAGCAGTCGAAGCGGCTGCGCCCGACCGGCCGGCAGGTGGTGAATGTCACCACGATGGAGCTTTCGCCGACGATCTCGACCAAGGCCTATAACGGCAAGCGCTCGGCCTATATCCCCCATGCGCAGGCGATGGCGCGGAAATACGGCATCCCCGAGGCGTTGTTCCTGCGGCTGGTGAACCAGGAATCGCGCTGGAACCCGAATGCGCGCTCGCACAAGGGGGCGATGGGGCTGGCGCAGCTGATGCCGGGCACCGCCGCGAAACTGGGTGTGAACCCGCGCGATCCGGTGCAGAATCTGGAAGGCGGGGCGCGCTATCTGCGCATGATGTACAACCAGTTCGGCGATTGGCGACTGGCACTGGCGGCCTATAATGCCGGGCCGGGCGCGGTGCAGAAATATGGCGGCATCCCGCCCTATCGCGAGACCCGCAACTATGTGCGCATCATCGCCGGCGGCTGATCCGGCCCGCGAAAGGCGCAGGAAAAAAGGGGCCTCGCGGCCCCTTTTGTCATTTCGGACGCCGCTTCAGCGGGTGCCCAGCGCCGAGGGGATGATGCGGGTGTATTTCGTGCCCTCGATCGCCGCGCCGGCCATGATGCCGGTCTCGCCGAAGATCATCGCCAGGATCGGGTGATTATAGGTGACGGTATCGGCGCCGAAGCTCAGCCCGTTTTCGGGCAGGGCGTAGAAGGCACCGGCCCCCGCGACCCAGCCCGGCGCGGCGCGGAAATCGCCAAGCGCCTTGTCGGTCTGGAAGACCAGCACCTGCGCATATTGCCGCGCGCCGGCCTGGAAACCGACCGAGGCCTGCGTCGCCGAATAGTAGTCGACGGTCTGGCCACGGATGCGCAGCGCGCCTTCGCCGTAAGAGCCGCCGACCCCCAGCCCCGCCTGCGTCATCACCGGAATGACCAGCACGCCATTGGCGTTTTCCAGCAGCGGGCCGGCGCTCGGATATTTGGTGATCAGCTCGTTCAGCGTGCCGTTCACCCGGCCCTCAAGCACCTGCGTCGCATTGGTGCTGGTGCTGTTGTTGCAGGCGGCGAGTGTGAAAAGCGCAGCACCGCCGACGAAGGCGCGACGAGTCAAAACCTTGTGTTTGTCCATGCTCAAAACCCCACTATTTTGATGCAGAATAACGAAATTGCCCTGCTCAGGCCAGAGCTTCCGCGACCTCGGGGGCAAAATAGGTCAGGATTCCGTCGCAGCCGGCGCGGCGGAAGGCCAGCAGGCTTTCCAGCACCACCTCGCGCGACAGCCAGCCCTGCCGGATCGCACCCTCGATCATCGCGTATTCGCCGCTGACCTGATAGGCGAAGGTCGGCGCGCCGAAGCGGTCACGGACCTCTCGGCAGATATCCAGATAGGGCAAGCCGGGCTTGACCATCACCATGTCGGCACCTTCCGACAGGTCGCGGGCGACGCAGCGCAGGGCTTCCTCGCGGTTCGCGGGGTTGATCTGATAGGTCTTCTTGTCGCCGACCAGCCGGCCCGATGCGCCGACCGCGTCGCGGAACGGCCCATAGAACCCCGAGGCGAATTTCGCCGCATAGGACATGATCGCCACATCCTTGTGGCCGCGCTGTTCCAGCGCCGCGCGCAGCGCCCCGATGCGCCCGTCCATCATGTCCGAGGGCCCGAGGATATCGGCCCCGGCCTCGGCCTGCACGAGTGCCATGCGGGTCAGGCATTCGACGGTCTCGTCATTCACGATCACGCCGTCGCGCACGATCCCGTCATGGCCGTTGGCGTTATAGGGATCGAGCGCGATATCCGTCATCACCAGCAGATCGGGCACCGCCTCTTTCACTGCGCGGATCGCCTGATTGCCGATATTGTCGGGGTCCCAGGCGCGTTCGCAGCTTTCGGTCTTCAGCGCCTGATCGGAATGCGGAAAGATGCAGACCGCCGGGATGCCCAGACGGGCGGCGCGTTCGGCCGCGGCCTTCACGCCATCGACGGTATAGCGCATCACCCCGGGCATGGACGGGATTTCGGCATCCGCGCCCTCGACCTCGGTCACGAAGACCGGCCAGATCAGGTCGCGGGCGGACAGCCCGGTTTCGGCCACCAGATCGCGCAGACCCGCCGTGCGGCGCAGCCGGCGCGGGCGGGACAGCGGGAAGGGGGCGAGGATCGGGTTCGGGGACATCGGCATTCGTCCTTTTCCTTGTTCGGCCCCTGTTCTAAGGTCGCCGAGGTGCCCCGGCAAGCAGGCAAACCCGAGACAGGCTTTCCCCGCGTGATAGTTTCCGAAATTCTTTCCATCCTCGATGCCCGATCCTTCGCATCGCCCTGGTTCTGGCTGGTGCTGGTCAGTCTCTGGACGCTGGCCGGGCGCGGCGTGCTGGGCGTGCCAAACGATGTGCTGGCGCGCGCCGGGCAGGCCCTGCGCAATGCCGACGATACCGATCCCGAGGGCGCGCATCTGCTGCTCGACTGGCTGTCGCTGCAATTGCCGCGCTGGCAGATCAGCCCCGGCATGGGCGCGGTTCTGACCGGCGCCGCCGCTTTCGGGCTGACCACGCTGGCGCTTCTGGGCTTTCGCTATCAGCTGGAAATGGCGCAGGCGCTGACGCTGCTCGCCGCGCCCTTCGCGCTTCTGCTGGTCCTGAAGCTGCGACTGGCCCGGCAGCTTGGCTGGGTGATGGAGGCCGCGCATCTGGGCCAGCCCGCCCGTGTCGCGGCGATCGAGGCGATGCGGCGCATCAATCGCTATCGCCTGCAACATACGGTGATCTCGCTTCTGGCGGTCACCCTCACCGCTTTCTGGGCCGCGCGCTGGATGGCGTTCCATCCGAACGGCATGTGACCTTGACCCCGCCGCCCTCTGGGTTATCTGAACGCCATGGCTGACATCATCACCCTTTCCGGCGCCCCCGAGGGCTATGACGCCGCACTTCTGGCCCGCGAGGCCGAACGCGGGCCGGTCATCCACATCGCCCGCGACGACCGCCGGGCCGAGGCCATGCGCGAGGCGCTGCGTTTCGTCGCGCCGGGCCTGACGGTGCTGGATTTCCCGGCCTGGGACACCACGCCTTACGACCGGGTTTCACCGGCGGGCGAGATCATGGCGGCGCGGATGGCGACGCTGGCGGCACTCGCCCATGGTGCGGTGCCGGGAAAATTCGTGCTGCTGACGACGCTGAACGCCGCCATCCAGCGGGTGCCGCCGCGCGCGGCGCTGAAGGATGCCAGCTTCACCGCGCGGGTGGGGCATCGCATGGACGAGGCCGGCCTGCGCGCCTGGCTGGTCCGCATGGGCTTCGTGCAGGCCCCGACCGTGACCGAGCCGGGCGATTACGCCATTCGCGGCGGCATCGTCGATATCTGGCCGCCGGGCCCTTCGGGGCCGATCCGGCTGGACCTGTTCGGCGATGTGCTGGATTCGGCGCGCCGCTTCGATCCTGAAACCCAGCGCAGCAAGGACAAGCTCGACCGGCTGGAACTGGTGCCGATGTCCGAGGTGATCCTGGACGAAGACGCCATCACCCGCTTCCGCACCACCTATCGCGCCGAATATGGCGGCGGTTCCAACGACCCGCTTTACGAGGCCGTCAGCGCCGGGCGCAAGCTGGCCGGAACCGAGCACTGGCTGCCCTGGTTCTATGAAAGTCTCGACAGCATCTTCGATTATCTCCCCGGCGCCTCGGTGATGCTGGACGACCGCAGCCAGCAGGTGCTGGATGCCCGCTGGGAGATGATCGCCGAGCAATACTCTGCCCGGAAGGAAGCCGGCGCGAAGCGCGGGGCCGAAAACGTCTATCGCCCGGTCGCGCCGGACGCCATGTTCGCGACCGATCCCGAATGGCAGAACTGGCTGGGCGCGCGCCGCCAGTTGCGCCTCTCGGTCAATGCCGCGCCGCCCGGTCCCGGCGTTCTGGATGCCGGCGGCAGGATCGGCCGGAATTTCGCGCCCGAACGCCAGTCGGAGCAACTGGACCTTTTCGGCGCGCTCGCCGCCCATCTGCGTGACCTGCGCAAGACCCATCGCGTCGTCATCGCCTCGTTCTCGGACGGCGCGCGCGAACGCCTGCGCGGGCTGATCGCTGACGAAGGCGTCGAGGGCGCGAAGGACATCGCGCGGCTGGCCGATCTGCCGGATCAGCCCGGCGCGCTCGGCCTCGCGGTCTGGCCGCTGGAGGAAGGGTTTACCGCAGACGGCACCGCGCTCGGGAAGATCGCGGTGATCTCGGAACAGGATGTACTGGGCGACCGGCTGATCCGGGGGGCGCGGAAACGCCGCCGGGCCGAGAATTTCCTGAAGGACACCACCGCGCTGAGCCCTGGCGATCTGGTCGTGCATGTCGAACACGGGATCGGGCGCTATACCGGGCTCGAAACCATCCGCGCCGCCGGGGTGCCGCATGACTGCGTGGCGCTGGAATATGCCGGCGGTGACCGGCTCTATCTGCCGGTCGAGAATATCGAACTGCTCAGCCGTTACGGGCACGAGGAAGGGCTGCTGGACCGCTTGGGCGGCGGGGCGTGGCAGGCGCGCAAGGCGCGGCTGAAGGAACGCATCCGCCTGATCGCCGACCGGCTGATGCGGGTCGCCGCCGAACGGCTGCTGCGCACCGCCCCGGTGCTGGAACCCGATCATCACGACTGGGAGGCTTTTTCGGCCCGCTTCCCCTATACCGAGACCGACGACCAGATGACCGCCATCGAGGACGTGATGGCCGATCTGGCGGCGGGCCGGCCCATGGACCGGCTGATCGTCGGCGATGTGGGCTTCGGCAAGACCGAGGTGGCGATGCGCGCCGCCTATATCGCCGCGAGCCAGGGCAAGCAGGTCGCGGTGATCGCGCCGACCACGCTTCTGGCCCGCCAGCATGCCCGCAGCTTCGCCGAACGTTTCCGTGGCACGCCCCTGAACGTCCGCCCGCTGTCGCGCTTCGTCAGCGCCAAGGATGCCGCGGCGACGCGGGCAGGGCTGGCCGATGGCAGCGTCGATATCGTCGTCGGCACCCATGCGGTGCTGGCCAAGGCGGTGCGTTTCAGAAATCTGGGCCTGCTGGTCATCGACGAGGAACAGCATTTCGGCGTCGGCCACAAGGAACGCCTGAAAGAGCTGCGCAGCGACGTGCATGTGCTGACCATGACCGCGACGCCGATCCCGCGCACCCTGCAACTGTCGCTGTCGGGGGTGCGCGACCTCTCGATCATCGGCACGCCGCCGGTGGATCGCCTCGCGATCCGCACCTATGTGTCGGAATTCGACAGCGTCACCATCCGCGAGGCGCTGCTGCGCGAGAAATATCGCGGCGGGCAAAGCTTCTTCGTCGTCCCCCGCATCGCCGATCTGCCGGAAATCGAGGACTGGCTGCGCGAGAACGTCCCCGAGGTCAGCTTCATCGTCGCCCATGGCCAGATGGCGGCGGGCGATCTGGATCAGCGGATGAACGCCTTCTATGACGGCCAGGCCGATGTGCTGCTGGCGACGACCATCGTCGAAAGCGGCCTCGATATCCCGACCGCGAATACGATGATCGTCTGGCGCGCGGATATTTACGGCCTCGCCCAGCTGTACCAGATCCGGGGCCGGGTCGGGCGCTCGCGGACGCGCGCCTATTGCTACCTGACCACCAAACCGCGCAGCCCGCTGACCCCGCAGGCCGAACGGCGGCTGAAGTTTCTGGGCAATATCGACGGGCTCGGGGCAGGCTTCAACCTCGCCTCGCAGGATCTCGACCTGCGGGGGGCGGGGAACCTTCTGGGCGAGGAACAGTCGGGCCATATCAAGGAAGTCGGCTTCGAGCTTTACCAGGCGATGCTGGAGGAAACCATCGCCAAGCTGAAATCGGGCGAGCTGGAAGGCACACCCGAGGACGAATGGGCGCCGCAGTTGAACCTCGGCGTGCCGGTGACGATCCCGGAAGGCTATATCGCCGATCTGGATGTGCGGCTGGGGCTGTACCGGCGGCTCGCGGATATTTCCTCAAAGGTCGAGATGGAGGGGTTTGCCGCCGAACTCATCGACCGTTTCGGCCCGGTCCCGCGCGAGGTCACCATGCTGATGAACGTCATCCGCATCAAGGCCATGGCCAAGCGCGCCAATATCGCCCGGCTGGATGCCGGCCCGAAAGGCGCGACGGTGCAGTTCCATGGCGACAAGTTCCCCAACCCGGCGGGTCTGGTCGAATTCCTGACCGATCAGCGCGGGCAGGCCAAGGTCAAGGACAACAAGATCGTCATCCGCCGCGACTGGTCCACGGACGGCGACCGCATCAAGGGCGCTTACGGCATCGCCCGCGATCTGGCCGCGAAGGCGAAGGGCTGAAAAAGCGGGCGAGGGGTTTGGCGCGATAAGGGCGTTGCGTCGGACCGAGGCCGAACTGGCCTACAATCCGCGAGGCAGGCGTTCAGCTCCTGTCAGGAAAGCCCCGTGGCATTCGCGAGGATGGCCGCGCGAACGGGCATAGAACCCGACATCTTCCCGAGGCAGGTTCAACGAAGAAAACGCACCTGATCGTGCCGCATCCCTCGGAAATCAATGTCAAAAGAAAGATTGGCTGGGGCGGTAGGATTCGAACCTACGGTACACGGTACCAAAAACCGATGCCTTACCACTTGGCCACGCCCCAACTGTGGGGGGCTGTCTAGCGCCGGTTGCGGGGTGGTGCAAGGGGGTTTTGGAAAAACTTGCGGGCAGATTTCGGCACGCGTATGGCACGGTCATGGATTGCGAATTCCTGATCATCGGGGCGGGCGCGGCTGGCCTATTCTGTGCCGGCACGGCCCGCGCGCAAGGGGCGAGCGTCGTGGTCATCGACCATGTCGCCCGACCCGGAGAGAAGATTCGCATCTCGGGCGGGGGGCGGTGCAATTTCACCAATATGGCCACCGCGCGCGACCGCTTCCTGTCGGAAAATCCGCGATTCCCGGCCTCGGCGCTGGCGGGATTCAGGCCGCAGGATTTCGTGGCGCTTGTCGATCGGGCCGGGATCGCCTGGCATGAGAAGACGCAAGGCCAGTTGTTCTGCGACGGCAAGGCCACGCAGATCACCGATATGCTGATCCGCCGCATGGAGGGCGCCGCGCTGTGGCTGGAGACAACGCTGCAAGGCCTCGACCGCGACGGCGAGGGGTTTGTGGCGCGTAGCTCGCGGGGGGTGATCCGGGCGCGGCGGGTGGTCGTCGCCTGTGGCGGCAAGTCGATCCCGAAGATGGGGGCGACGGGTCTGGGTTACGATCTGGCCCGGCAATTCGGGCTGCGCCTGGTCGAGACCCGGCCGGGCCTCGTGCCGCTGACCTTTGCCGAGCAGGATCTGGCGCAGTGCAAGCCGCTTGCCGGGATTTCGGTCGAGGTTGAGATCCGTCATGAAAAGACCCGTTTCCGCGATGCGCTTCTGTTCACCCATCGCGGGCTCTCGGGGCCAGCGGTGCTGCAGATTTCCAGCTTCTGGCAGCCGGGCGATGGTATCGTGATCGACCTCGCCCCCGGGCTCGATCTGGGTGCTGTGCTGCGCGAGCGGCGCGGGCAGGGCGGCCGGGTCGCGCTGCTGACCGTGCTGGGCGCGCATCTGCCGGCGCGGCTGGCCGAGGCGATTGCCGGCGATCTCGGCCTGATGGGGGCGCGGCTGGCCGATCAGAACAATGCGAGCATCGAGCGGATCGCGGCACGCATCCATCGCTGGCAGGTCCGGCCGGTCGGTTCCGAAGGCTATCGCACCGCCGAGGTGACGGTCGGCGGCGTCGATACCCGCGATCTCGATGCGAAGACCCTGGAGGCGCGGGCTGTGCCGGGGCTGCATTTCATCGGCGAATGCGTCGATGTGACCGGCTGGCTCGGCGGTTACAACTTTCAATGGGCCTGGGCCTCGGGCCATGCGGCGGGGCTTTCGCAGGCGGCGGGGCCGCGCTAGAAGGCGGGCTTCGCGAGATGAGGGCGCCATGAGCCGATTTTCCTTCACCCTGAACGCCACCGACGGGCGTGCCCGCACCGGCATCATCGACACGCCGCGCGGCCAGATCCGCACGCCCGCCTTCATGCCGGTCGGCACGGCGGCGACGGTCAAGGCGATGCTGCCGGAATCGGTCGCGGCGACCGGGGCCGATATCCTTCTGGGCAATACCTATCACCTGATGCTGCGCCCCGGCGCCGAACGCATCGCCCGCCTGGGGGGGCTGCACCGCTTCATGAACTGGGATCGCCCGATCCTGACCGATAGCGGCGGCTTTCAGGTGATGAGCCTCGCCGATCTTCGCAAGCTCACCGAGGACGGCGTGACCTTCGCCAGCCATGTCGACGGCTCGCGCCATTTCCTCAGCCCGGAAACCAGCATGGAGATCCAGCGCCTGCTGGGATCGGATATCGTCATGGCCTTCGACGAATGCCCGGCGCTGCCGGCGACCGAAGAACGTCAGGCCGAGGCGATGCGGCTGTCGATGCGTTGGGCCGAGCGTTCGCGAGATGCCTTCGGCGACCGGCCCGGACATGCGCTCTTCGGGATCATGCAGGGCGGCGTTCTGCGCCATCTGCGCGAGGAAAGCGCCGAGGCCCTGCGCGGGATCGGCTTTGACGGCTATGCCATCGGCGGGCTTGCGGTGGGCGAGGGGCAGGAGGCGATGTTCGAGGTGCTCGATTACGCGCCGGACCTGCTGCCCGGGGACAAGCCGCGCTATCTGATGGGGGTGGGCAAGCCCGACGATATCGTCGGCGCGGTGCAGCGCGGCGTCGACATGATGGATTGCGTGCTGCCCTCGCGCTCGGGGCGGACCGGGCAGGCCTGGACCCGGCGCGGGCAGGTCAATATCAAGAACGCGCGCCATGCCGACGATCCGCGCCCGCTGGACGAGGAATGCAGCTGCCCGGCCTGCCGGGGCTATTCCCGCGCCTATCTGCACCATGTCTTCCGCGCCGGGGAAATGATCTCGGGCATGTTGCTGACCTGGCACAATCTGCACTACTACCAGCAGATCATGGGCGAAATGCGCGCGGCCATCGCCGAGGCGCGGCTCGATGCCTGGGTGGCGGATTTCCACGCATTGCGTGCGCAGGGTGACATCCCGCCGCTGTGAACGGGATTGAACCCGCTGCGATTCGCGCTAAAGCTGATCGCAAATGACTGTTTTGTATGATCGCCCCGCACAATTTTCCGACGCTGCGATTTTCTCCTGTGACGCGGCCCATCTTCCTTATGCTTGGGTCGCCGCCGGCCAGATCGACCGCTTGGAGCAGGGGCGTCGCTTCGATATCGTCATTGCCTCGCCCGATACGGACTGCGTGCCGGCGCGACTGCGCGACGGCCCGATCCGCTGGGTCAGGCTGGACATTGCCGCGATCCCAAAGATCACTCATCCCAACGCCCGCATCACCCTTGGCACCTTCTATCGCCACCTGTTGCCAGAGCTTCTGCAGGCCGACTATGCGCGGCTTCTCTATATGGATACGGATACCTGGCAGCGCCGGGCCGGGATGCAGGGCCTGTTCGATGCGGTGTCGGGTGAATGGCCGCTGGCGGCCTCGTTGACCTTCCTGCATCAGCCGGAACTGCGCACCCGTGCCAGTCAGCGGAACCGGGACCGCTCGCGCGAGGTCATTGCCGATCTGGGGGGCAGAAAAGGGCGCTTCTTCCAGTCCGGGGTGATGATGATGCAGACCGGCCCGCATGTCGCCGAACGGATCGGGCGAAGGGTGCTGGAATTCGCCGAACGGCGCTTCGATCTGCTGAAAAAGCACAAGCTGGGCGATCAGGCGGCGATGAACGGTGCCGCCGCAGACCTGACCGTGACCATGGACCCGCGCTGGAACTGGCATCTGGCACGCTGGCGGCGGGGCGATCTGGTCAGGCGCTTCGACCCTTTCATCATGCATTTCGCCGGCGCCGAGAAACCCTGGCTGATCACCGACGATCCTGCGGTGAGCGAGATCAACGAGGTCTGGTTCCGCGACCTGAAAGTCTGGGACCCCGGCTTTGTACCGCAGCCGGCCAAGGGCTCTCTGGCATGGCGGGCGGACAATCCGCGCTACGGGATTGCCGCTCTCGATGCCTTGCAGCGGCGTTTCAGGGCGGCGCGACTGGCCTGGAAGAACGGCCGCGCCCCCCGCATGGGCGAAGCGGGCGCGCGCGCCATGCAGCAATTGATCGATACGGCAGAGCTTCGCTCATCGGCAGCAGAAACGTGACGGAATTTACCAATTGTCAATCGGTCTCTGGTCATAAAAACAAGATGCTGTTACGGCAACGGAACGGCGGACGACCCGCCCATTGAACGGACAGACCTTTATGACTGAATTTACAACCATAACAACGACCGACGCTCTTGCCGCATTTTGCGAGCAGGCGAAAGCGCAGCCTTATGTCACCATCGACACCGAGTTCCTGCGCGAGCGGACATTCTATTCGCGGCTCTGCCTGATCCAGATGGCGCTGCCCCCGGCATCGGGCGCGAAGACTGACGGTGGCCCTGCGGTTCTGGTCGATCCGCTGACCTTCGGGCTGTCGCTGGAACCGCTTTACGATCTGTTCCGGCATGAAAGCACGGTGAAGGTTTTCCACGCCGCCCGTCAGGATCTGGAGATATTCTTCCACGACGCGGGTGTTTTCCCGACGCCGCTTTTCGACACCCAGATCGCTGCGATGGTGTGCGGCTTCGGCGAGCAGGTCGGTTATGAAACGCTGGTGCGGCGGATTGCGAAGGGCAATCTCGACAAGTCGTCCCGCTTTACCGACTGGTCGCAGCGGCCCCTGTCGAAGGCGCAGCAGGATTATGCGATTGCCGATGTCACCCATCTGCGTGCCATCTATGAACATCTTCGGGCCGATTTGGACAAGACCGGTCGCAGCCCCTGGGTGGCCGAGGAGGTCGCTGTACTGGTCGACCCCGAGACCTATATCTCTCGTCCCGAGGATGCCTGGCAGCGTGTGCGCACGCGCACCAATTCGCCACGTTTCCTGGCCGTGGTGCGCAAGCTTGCCGAATTCCGCGAGGAATATGCGCAGAACAAGAACGTACCGCGTTCGCGCGTGTTCAAGGATGACGCTCTGGTCGAACTGGCGTCAACCCGACCGCAAACCGAGGCCGAGCTTGGTCGCTCGCGGCTTCTGCTGCGCGAGGGTCGCAAGCCCGAGATCGCGCAGGGGATCCTCGCCGCCGTGAAGGCAGGGCTGGACGATCCCGATCCGCCGCGCGTGCCGAAGGAACAGCACAACCCCCCCGGCAATGCCGCATTGGGAGAGTTGCTGCGCGTGCTTCTCAAGGCCAAGGCCGAGGAAACCGGGGTGGCGCCAAAGCTGATCGCCACCACGTCGGAGCTTGACGCCATCGCGCAGGGGAACCGCGATGTGCCGGCGCTTCACGGCTGGCGCGCCAAGGTTTTCGGGCTGGATGCGCTGCGCCTTGCGGGCGGAGAGATTGCGCTCTCTGCCGAAGGTGGCGCGATCCGTGTTGTCGATCTGACGTGAGGGTCGGGCTGCGACCGCTCGGAGAGGCGGATATCGCGCAGGTCCAGCGGGGCATCCGGGACGCCGAGGCAGAAAAATGGCTGTCCTCGGTGCCTTGGCCCTATCGGTTGAACGATACCGCCCAGGTCCTACTGCGGCTGGCGCGCGGCTGCGATCAGGCAATCACGGTCGATGGTGAATTCGCCGGTGTGATCCGCTGCGTGGGCGAGCCTGGCTATTGGGTGCTGCCGGAGTTTCGCCGTCAGGGCGTCGCCACGCAGGCCATGGTGATCGTGCTGCAGGACCGCTTTGCCGAAGGTGCGCAGAGCATCGAGGCCGCCCATCACGCGGGCAATACCGCCTCGCGGCGGATGCTTCTGCGCTTGGGTTTCGTCGATTGCGATCAGGATCGCCCGGACAGCGCGCCCGGCGACGATGCCGGGCCACGGAGCATGGTCCTGACACCCGAGGCCTTCGCCGAAAGCGAGGGGCTGCGCCACGCCGCCGGGTTCCGCATTGCCACGCTGCGCACGGTGATGGACCAGCTTGCGCCCGAAGACATGCCGGCGCTGCATGCGATCCTGACCGATCCGGACAATGCGCGGATGCTGATGCGCTTTCATCCCGGCCAGAGCGTCGGCGATATTGCCGAACTTCTGGCCGGCGATATCGACACCGCGTCGCGGCCCCTGCGTCTGGCCGTGCGCGTCGCCGGTCGCTGTGTCGGGACCATCGGCGTGGGCGATGGCGATGAGCCGGCGATTTTCTACAGCCTGGCGCGGGATGTGACCGGGCGGGGCATCGCCTCGGAAATCGTGCCGGCCTTCTGCGCGGCTGTCCGGCACCGCTTCGGGCTTGAGGTGCTGCGCGCCGAGGTCTTCCGCGACAACCCGGCCTCAAGGCGGGTGCTGGAGAAGGCCGGCTTCCGAGAGATCCGGCTTGGCATGCTGACATCGGTCGCGCGCGACCTTCCCGAAGTGGGATGGGTCATGCAACTGGGCTGACGAGAGGCCTTACCAGCGAAGGACGACCGCGCCCCAGCTCAGCCCGCCGCCAATGGCTTCCGTCACCACCACGTCGCCCGCGTTCAGCTTGCCGTCGCGATCCGCGACCGACAGCGCCAGCGGGATCGAGGCGGCCGAGGTATTGCCGTGATCGGCAACGGTCAGCACGACCTTGTCCATCGGCAGGTTCATGCGCTGCGCGGTGGCGGCGATGATGCGGGCATTGGCCTGATGCGGCACCAGCCAGTCGATATCGCCCGGCGTCAGCCCGGCCTTGTCGATGGCGCGATGCGCGGTCTCGGCCAGTTTCTCGACCGCGTGGCGGAACAGGACATTGCCCTGCATCCGCAGCTTGCCGGCGGTGCCGGTGGTGGACACGCCGCCATCGACATAAAGAATGTCGCGATAGTTGCCATCGCTGTTCAGATCGGTGGAGAGAATTCCGCGCTCGCCCGCGGCGGCTTCCAGCACCACAGCGCCGGCGCCGTCGCCGAACAGCACGCAGGTGCCGCGATCTTCCCAGTCCATCAGCCGGCTGAAGGTCTCGGCGCCGATGACCAGCACGCGCTCGGCTTGGCCCGAGCGGATCAGCCCGTCGGCATTCGCAAGCGCGAAGACGAAACCCGCGCAGACCGCCTGCACGTCGAAGGCGAAACCGCGCGTCATGCCCAGACCTGCCTGCACCATGGTGGCGACCGAGGGGAAGGTCAGGTCGGGGGTCGAGGTGGCGACGATGATCGCGTCGATCTGATCGGCCGCCAGCCCGGCGCGCTCAAGCGCGGCTTTGGCGGCCTCGATGGCCATCTGCGAGGTGGTCTCGCCCTCGGCGGCGAAATGGCGGCGCTCGATCCCGGTGCGGGTGCGGATCCATTCGTCCGAAGTGTCGATCCTGTCTTCGAACCAGCTGTTTTCGACCACGCGTTCGGGCAGGTAATGGCCGGTGCCGCGGATCACGGCGCGGGGGCTCACGGCGCGGATCCTTCGGTCGGGGAGGCGGTCAGGGCGCGGGCATCCTCGACGCTCGCGGCGGCCTCGGCCACGCGGGCGGCCAGACGATCCTGAAAGCCCGACTGGGCCAGCTGGAAGGCCAGCTTGATCGCCGCCGAAACCCCGGTTGCATCGGCCGAGCCATGCGATTTCACCACCATGCCGTTCAACCCGAGAAACACGCCGCCGTTGACCCTGCGCGGATCTATGCGCTTCTGCAAGCGCTTCAGCGAGGTCATGGCCAGAAGCGCCGCGATCTTCGACATGATCGAATTGGCGAAGGCTTCCTTCAGGAAGTCGCTGACCAGCTTGGCGGTGCCTTCGCCGGTCTTCAGCGCCACATTGCCGGTGAAGCCGTCGGTCACGATCACATCGGTCCGGCTGGAGGGCAGGTCGCCGCCCTCGACAAAGCCCACGTAATCGAAGCCGCCGGTATCCTGCGCCGCGCCGATCAGCTCATGCGCCTGTTTCAGCTCGGCCCGGCCCTTGTGCTCCTCGGTGCCGACATTCAGCAGGCCGACGCGGGGGCGTTCGACCCCCAGACCGTTGCGCGCGTAGGAGGCCCCCATCAGCGCATATTGCAGCAGGTCGGTGGCATCGGCGCGGATATCGGCGCCGCAATCCAGCATGACGTTGAAGCCCTGCGGATTGCGCGAGGGCCAGAGGCAGGCGATGGCGGGCCGGTTCACGCCGGGCAGCTTGCGCAGCCGGATCATCGACAGCGCCATGAGCGCGCCGGTGTTGCCGCAGGAAACCGCGATCGAAGCCTCGCCCGCGCGCACCGATTCGACCGCCGACCACATCGAGGTGCCCTTGGCGTTGCGGATCACCTGACCGGGCTTGTCGTCCATGGTCACGACATCGGCTGCATCGCGGATCTCGCAGCGCCCGGCGAGGTCGCGCTTCCTGGCGATCAGCCGGGACAGTTCGGCCTCGGGGCCGTGGACGATGAAGCGGATATCGGGGTTCTTCTCGGCGCTGCGGGCGATGCCGGCGACGATGGCCGAAGGCCCGTGATCGCCGCCCATCGCGTCAACGGAAATGACCACGCCGCCCCCTTGCCGGGGGCTGCGTGGTGCATCTGTGTCCGCTGTCTGCGTCATGCAGCTTGCTCAGCCGCTCAGGCCGCGTCGTCTTCCAGGTCGATCTCGGCCGACTGGGCCACGACTTCGCGATCCGCGTAATGGCCGCAGGACGGGCAGACGTGATGCGGGCGCTTCAACTCGCCGCAGGAGGGGCATTCATTCGGGTTCGCCGCCGACAGGGCATCATGCGCACGGCGCATGTTACGCTTGGAACGGGTCACGCGGTTCTGAGGGACAGCCATGTCTCAACCTCGGGTCAGGGGCCGCGCAGTCCGTGCGGGGCCGGTGTAAAAATAGATCAGAGCCGCGGCAATAGGGGACAACCGTGCCGGAAGCAAGCAGAAAGCTGACCGGTATGATTGGCCCGAGCGCGCGGCCCGTGAACGCCGGAACATAGCGATTCTTCGCCATTGTGCAAGGCCGTATCTGCCGGCTTCGGCATCTATCGAAGGCCGGCTGCCGCGCGGGCCAGATCCTCGGGGCGGTTGATGTTGAAAAATGCCTGTGCGCTTCCGTCGAAACGCGCGATCTGAGCGCCATTTGCGGCGGCGAAGGCGCGGATGCGGCGTTCTCCACTCATTAGTGCATCGCGCAGCGCATCCCGTAACGTCACCGGCCAGAGGCCAAAGGTCGGGTGCAGATCGGGCGCCTCCCCATCCGCCGCGATGGCCAGACCCGTTGGTCCCGCCACGTCCTGCAGGTGCCGGGCCAGATCGGCGGGCAGGAAAGGCGTGTCACCAGCCGCCGAGATCACGGCTTTCGCGCCCAGACCCGCCGCCCAGTCCATCCCGGCAAGGATGCCGGCCAGCGGGCCGGGATAATCCGGCATTTCGTCGGGCAGGACCCTCAGCCCGAAGCCCGCAAACCGCGCCGGATCGCCATTGGCGCTGATCGCGATTGCGCCGACCTGCGGGCGCAGCCTTTCGATCACATGGCCCAGCAGCGGCTTGCCCTGCAGTTCCAGCAGCACCTTGTCGCCGCCGCCCATGCGGCTGGCCCGCCCGCCGGCCAGAATGACGGCGGGTGGCAGGATCACGCGATCCCCGCCGTGACCAGCCCGCGCGCCAGCTTCACGAAGGCTTTCGAGGCCGCACTTTCGGGCGTCGACACCACCACCGGGGTGCCCGCATCCGAAGCCAGCCGCACATCGAGTTCCAGCGGCAGTTCCCCCAGCAGCGGCACGCCCAGCTTCTCGGCCTCGGCGGCGACGCCGCCATGGCCGAAGATATGCTCTTCATGGCCGCATTGGGTGCAGACATGGACGGCCATGTTCTCGATCAGGCCGAGGATCGGGACATTCAGCCGCTTGAACATGTCGATCCCCTTGCGCGCATCCAGCAGGGCCACGTCCTGCGGGGTCGAAACCACGATGGCGCCGTCGACATGGGCCTTCTGCGACAGCGACAGCTGCACATCGCCGGTGCCGGGCGGCAGGTCGATGATCAGGCAGTCGAGTTCGCCCCATTGCACCTGAAACAGCATCTGCTGCAGCGCGCCCATCAGCATCGGGCCGCGCCAGATGATCGCCTCGTCTTCCTTGGTCAAAAGACCCAGCGACATCAGCTTCACCCCGTGCCCGTCCATCGGGACGATGGTCTTGCCGTCCGGGCTGGCGGGCCGCCCCGAGACCCCCATCATGCGCGGCTGGCTGGGTCCGTAGACATCGGCGTCCAGCAGCCCGACGCGCCGCCCCTCGGCCGCGAGTGCGGCGGCAAGGTTCGCGGCCACGGTCGATTTGCCGACCCCGCCCTTGCCCGAGGCGATGGCGATGACATGACGCACCCCCGGCACGCGTTCGGGCGCGTTCGGGCTTTTGGCCTTGGGTTTCAGATCCGGCGGCACCTTGTCGCTATGCGCGGTCAGCACGCCCGCGACTTTGGTCACGCCGGGCAGGGCGCGGATGGCGGCTTCGGCCCGGGCCAGCATCGCCTCCATCGCCTCGGCCTCGGCCGGGTCGATTTCCATGACGAAACGCACCTCGCCCGAGGGCTCGACCGTGATCGCCCGGGCAATGCCCGCGTCGATCAGGTTGCCGCCTTTCGGGGCTGCGATGCCGCGAAGCGCCTCGGTCACGATGTCCTTGCTGAGCGCCATTTCCGGTTTACGCCGCCGCCAGAGCATCGATGATCGGCCCGAAATCGGCCGCCTTGAGGCTGGCGCCGCCGACAAGCGCGCCGTTCACATGCGGAATGTCGAAGATCTCGCTGGCATTGCCGGGCTTGACGCTGCCGCCATAGAGCAGGGTGAAATCCGCGCCATCGGCGAAACGCGCGGCCAGTTTCTCGCGCATCAGGGCATGAACCTCGGCGATCTGGTCATTGGTCGGGGTGCGCCCGGTGCCGATGGCCCAGACCGGCTCATAGGCGATGACGGTATTGGCGGCGGTTGCGGCATCGGGCACCGAGCCGGCAAGCTGCGTCGCGATCACGTCGAGCGTCTGGCCGCCGTCGCGCTCGGCTTCGGTCTCGCCGATGCAGATCACCGCGACCAGCCCGGCACCGTAGGCGGCCCCGGCCTTGGCGGCGACCTGCGGATCGGTCTCAGCATGGTCGGTGCGACGCTCGGAATGGCCGAGGATGACATGGCTCGCGCCCGCATCGCGCAGCATCGCGGCGCTGATATCGCCGGTATGGGCGCCGGCATCCTTCGCGTGGCAATCCTGCCCGCCGATGGCGACCTCGCCCGAATGGGCGACAGCCGCCGTGATCAGCGTGGCGGGCGGGCAGATCAGCACGTCGCAGCCATTGTCGCGCGCGGCAATCGCGTCAAGCTCTGCCAGGGCGGCGGTCAGGCCGTTCATCTTCCAGTTTCCGGCGGCGAGTTTCTTCGGGGCCATCATGTCCTCCTGTGGTTGGAAGGAGGGATAGGCCCCCACGGCCCGGCATTCAAGCCTGCGGGGCGGTCCCTGTGTCACTGTGATCCAGCTTGAAGGACACCGATTCGCCGCAGCCGCAGGCATCGGCGACATTCGGATTGCGAAACTTGAAGCCGGATTCGAGCAATCCGGTTTCATAATCGATCTCGGTCCCGAACAGGAACATCTGCGCGGTCGGGGCGATCAGCACCCGGGCGCCGTTCTGTTCGATCACCTCGTCGGATTTTTCCGCCTCGGCGACCATGTCCATAGTGTATTCCATCCCCGCGCAGCCGCCCTTCTTCAGCCCGATCTTCAGACCGTAAGCATCCTTGCCGGCCATGAGCCGGGCAATCTGGCGTTCTGCCGCAGGCGTGATGGTGACCGGGGCCTGTCCGGGGATCGAGAACATGTCTTAACCTCTGTTGCGCCCCCATAAGGTAAGGAGCGACGGGGACATTCTCAAGATGCCTGCGCCTGTCGGGCCAGAACTGGTTCGTCGGTTCCCCGCAGCCGAAGGTGTTGGCAGGACCTGAACCTGTTTCGGAAAGGCAGGACTGCTTTGCGCGCTGCTGCCGCCTTTCAATGAATACCCCACCCATTCCACGCCCGGATAGTCCGCTTGACAGGCAAGGAATGCCCCCGTAAAGAGCCACATCGCGACCGAATCCGCTGGAAATCACAGGATTCGCTTGCATCTGACGGGGCCGCCCCCTATAGGGCGGCTTCTCAGTTTTTATACAGGTCCGATGCTGGCGCCGCGTGGTGTGTCGTCAGCCTCTCGACTGGAACCCTCAAAGCTCCGAGGGATGACGATGCAAAGTCAGAATATCCGCATTCGGCTGAAGGCGTTCGATTACCGCGTGCTGGATGCCAGCACCCAGGAAATCGTGAACACCGCCAAGCGCACGGGTGCCACGGTTCGCGGGCCGATCCCGCTGCCGAACAAGATCGAGAAATTCACCGTCCTGCGCGGTCCGCATATCGACAAGAAATCGCGCGATCAGTGGGAAATCCGCACGCATAAGCGTCTGCTGGACATCGTCGATCCGACGCCGCAGACCGTCGACGCGCTGATGAAGCTCGACCTCGCCGCCGGCGTGGATGTCGAGATCAAGGTGTAAGGGGGCGGACATGCGTACGGGTGTTATCGCCAAGAAGCTGGGCATGACCCGGCTGTTTCTGGAAGACGGCCGCCAGGTTCCGGTGACCGTCCTTCATCTCGACAATCTGCAAGTGGTCGCGCAGCGCACCGCCGAGAAGGATGGCTATGTCGCCGTCCAGCTGGGCGCGGGCGATGCCAAGGCCAAGCGGGTTTCCGCGCCGCTGCGCGGTCATTTTGCCAAGGCCGGTGTCGCGCCGAAGCGCAAGATCGCCGAGTTCCGCGTTTCCGAAGACAATCTGGTCGATGTGGGCGAAGAGATCGTGGCCGATCACTATTTCGCCGGCCAGTTCGTCGACGTTGCCGGCACCTCGATCGGTAAGGGCTTCGCGGGCGCCATGAAGCGTCACAATTTCGGCGGTCTGCGCGCCTCGCACGGTGTGTCGATCAGCCACCGCTCGCATGGTTCGACCGGCCAGTGCCAGGACCCCGGCAAGGTGTTCAAGGGCAAGAAGATGGCAGGTCATCTGGGTGCCGTTCGCGTCACCACGCAGAATCTGCAGGTCGTGCGCACCGACAGCGACCGTGGCCTGATCATGGTCAAGGGCTCGGTTCCGGGCTCGAAAGGTGGCTGGGTCGTCATCAAGGACGCCGTCAAGAAAGCGCTGCCCGAGAACCTGGTTACCCCGGCCGCGACCCGTTCGACGCTGAAGGAAGCTCAGCGTATCGCCGAGGAAGCCGCCGCTGCCGCCGCCGCCGAGGAAGAAGCCGCCCGCAAGGCCGCCGCTGAAGCCGAAGCCGCTGCTCAGGCTGCCGCCCTGGCCGAAGCCGAAGCCTCGATCGAGGCAGATCAGGCCGCCGAAGGCGATGCTGCTCCTGAAGGAGACAAGGAATGAAACTCGATGTGATCAAGCTGGACTCGGGCAAGGCCGGGTCGATCGAGCTGGCCGACGAGATCTTCGGGCTGGAGCCCCGTGGCGACCTGCTGCAGCGCGTCGTGCGCTGGCAGAACGCCAAGGCGCAGGCCGGCACCCATTCGGTGCTGGGCAAGTCGGACGTGTCCTACTCGACCAAGAAGATCTATCGCCAGAAGGGCACCGGTGGCGCGCGTCACGGTTCGCGCAAGGCGCCGATCTTCCGCAAGGGCGGTGTCTACAAGGGTCCGACCCCGCGCAGCCACGCCTTCGATCTGCCGAAGAAGGTCCGCGCCCTCGGTCTTAAGCATGCCCTGTCGGCGAAAGCCACTGCGGGCGAGCTGGTGATCGTCGAGGATCTGAACCTCGCCGATGCCAAGACCGCCGCCGTCGCCAAGGCCGTGAAGGAAAACGGCTGGAAGCGTGTGCTGGTCATCGACGGTGCCGATGTCAACGAAGGTTTTGCCCGCGCCGCGCGCAACCTCGAAGGCGTCGATGTGCTGCCCTCGATCGGTGCCAATGTCTATGACATCCTCAAGCGCGACACGCTGGTGATCACGCGGGCTGGTGTCGAAGCTCTGGAGGCTCGCCTGAAATGAGCGCGAAAGCTGAACATTACGACGTGATCCGCAAGCCGGTCATCACCGAAAAGGCGACCCTGGCGGGCGAATCGAACGCCTTCGTCTTCGAAGTGGCGATGGATGCGAACAAGCCGCAGATCAAGGAAGCTGTGGAAAACCTGTTCGACGTGAAGGTCAAGGCCGTGAACACGACCGTGACCAAGGGCAAGCACAAGCGTTTCCGTGGCCGCCCCGGCGTCCGTTCGGACGTGAAGAAGGCCTATGTCACGCTGGAAGCCGGCAACACCATCGACGTGTCCACCGGCCTCTGATCGAGGTTTGAAAGATCGCGGTCTCCGCCAGGCGGGGGCCGCCTGAGTTTTTGACGAAACAAAGCAACGGAAGACAGAAAGATGGCACTCAAGTCGTATAAACCGACGACGCCTGGCCAGCGCGGGCTGGTTCTGATCGACCGTTCGGAGCTTTGGAAAGGTCGTCCGGTCAAAACCCTCACCGAGGGTCTGACCAAGAAGGGCGGCCGGAACAATACCGGACGGATCACCATGCGCCGCAAGGGCGGCGGCGCCAAGCGCCTGTATCGCATCGTCGATTTCAAGCGTAACAAGTTCGATGTCGCGGCGACGGTCGAGCGGATCGAATACGATCCCAACCGCACCGCCTTCATCGCGCTGATCAAATATGACGATGGCGAGCAGGCCTATATCCTGGCCCCGCAGCGTCTGGCCGTGGGCGACAAGGTGATCGCCGGCGCCAAGGTCGACGTGAAGCCGGGCAACACCATGCCCTTCAGCGGTATGCCCATCGGCACGATCGTCCACAATGTGGAACTCAAGCCCGGCAAGGGTGGCCAGATTGCCCGTTCGGCGGGGACCTATGCCCAGTTCGTCGGTCGTGACGGTGGCTATGCCCAGATCCGTCTGAGCTCGGGCGAGCTGCGTCTGGTCCGCCAGGAATGCATGGCGACCATCGGTGCCGTCTCGAATGCCGATCATTCGAACCAGAACCTCGGCAAGGCCGGTCGCAACCGCCACAAGGGCATCCGTCCGAGCGTTCGCGGTGTCGCCATGAACCCGATCGACCACCCGCATGGTGGTGGTGAGGGCCGGACCTCGGGTGGCCGCACGCCGGTCACGCCTTGGGGCAAGGACACCAAGGGCAAGAAGACCCGCTCGAACAAGTCGACCGACAAGTATATCCTGCGGTCGCGTCACGCGAAGAAGGGGCGTTAATCCATGGCACGTTCTGTTTGGAAAGGCCCGTTCGTCGACGCTTACGTGTTGAAGAAGGCCGAGAAGGCCCGCGAGTCGGGCAAGTCGGATGTCATCAAGATCTGGTCGCGCCGTTCGACCATCCTGCCGCAATTCGTCGGTCTGACCTTTGGCGTCTACAATGGCCAGAAGCATATCCCGGTCAATGTGAGCGAGGATATGATCGGTCAGAAATTCGGTGAATATTCGCCGACCCGGACCTATTACGGTCACGCGGCCGACAAGAAAGCGAAAAGGAAGTAATCGTCATGGGTAAGGAAAAGAATCCGCGCCGCGTGGCGGAGAACGAGGCGATGGCGAAGACCCGCATGCTGCGCGTCAGCCCGCAGAAACTGAACCTCGTCGCCGGCCTGATCCGCGGCAAGAAGGTTGAAAAGGCCCTGTCGGACCTGACCTTCTCGCACAAGCGCATCGCGGGCGATGTGAAGAAGTGCCTGCAATCGGCCATCGCCAACGCCGAGAACAACCACAACCTCGATGTCGACAACCTGATCGTCGCCGAGGCCTGGGTCGGCAAGAACCTGGTCATGAAGCGCGGCCGTCCGCGGGCGCGTGGCCGTTATGGCCGGATCATGAAGCCGTTCTCGGAAATCACCATCAAGCTGCGTGAGGTCGATCCGGCCGCTGCCGCGGCTGCTGCCGAAGCCAAGAAGGCTTCGCGCAAGACCGCCAAGGCAGACACCGCAGAGGAGCAAGCGTAATGGGTCAGAAGGTAAACCCCGTCGGGATGCGCCTCCAGGTCAACCGCACCTGGGACAGCCGCTGGTATGCCGATGACAAGGACTACGGCGATCTTCTGCTCGAAGACCTGAAGATCCGGGACTTTGTCAAGAAGGAAGCCAAGCAGGCCGGCATCAGCCGCGTCATCATCGAGCGTCCGCACAAGAAGTGCCGCGTGACCATTCACGCCGCGCGTCCGGGCGTCATCATCGGCAAGAAGGGCGCCGATATCGAGGTTCTGCGCAAGAAGCTTGCCCAGTTCACCGATTCGGAACTGCACCTCAACATCGTCGAGGTCCGCAAGCCGGAACTGGACGCCCAGCTGGTGGCCGAATCCATCGCCCAGCAGCTTGAGCGCCGGGTCTCGTTCCGCCGTGCCATGAAGCGCTCGGTTCAGAACGCGATGCGCATGGGTGCCCTCGGTATCCGCGTCAACGTCGCCGGCCGTCTGGGCGGTGCCGAGATCGCGCGGACCGAATGGTATCGCGAAGGCCGTGTGCCGCTGCACACCCTGCGCGCCGATATCGACTATGCGCTGGCGGAAGCCATGACCCCTTACGGGATCATCGGCATCAAGGTCTGGATCTTCAAGGGCGAGATCATGGAACATGATCCGTCCGCCCGCGACCGTAAGGCCGCCGAGGCGCAGGAAGGTCCGGCCCCGCGTGGCCCGCGTCGCGACCGCGACGCCCGGTAAGGAGTAGGAAACAATGCTGCAACCGAAACGGACCAAGTTCCGCAAACAGCACAAGGGCCGGATTCACGGCGAGGCGAAGGGTGGCTTCGAGCTGAACTTCGGCTCCTTCGCCCTGAAAGCGACCGAGCCGGAGCGTGTGACCGCGCGCCAGATCGAAGCGGCCCGCCGCGCGATCACCCGCCACATGAAGCGTCAGGGCCGGGTCTGGATCCGGATTTTCCCGGACGTTCCGGTCTCCTCGAAGCCGACCGAAGTGCGGATGGGTAAAGGTAAGGGCTCGGTCGATTACTGGGCCGCCCGCGTCCATCCCGGCCGGATCATGTTCGAGATCGACGGCGTCAGCGACACCATCGCCCGCGAGGCCCTGCGTCTCGGCGCGATGAAGCTGCCGGTCATGACCCGCATCGTCGAGCGCTCGGACTGGTAATCCCGGTCTCTGCGATCTGAAACGAAGAACCCCGCCGGAAACGGCGGGGTTTTTTTTGTATAGGATGGAAGCGGCGAAAAGGGCGGAGGGCTCAGCCCAGGAAATCCGCCACCGCATCGGCCACGAGCTTCGGTTCCTCGGCATGAAGCCAATGCCCGCAGCCGGCGATATAGCGCAGCTCGGCCTGCGGGAAATAGGCGTGGATCGCATCGGCGTTCCTGCCCGCGCGCGCATAATCCGATGCGGCACCCGCCAGAAACAGCGCCGGGCCGGTGAACGCGCCGGTCGGCAGGTCCTCGGGCCAGCCGGTCAGCAGGCCCATCTGCTCCGACAGCACCGGCAGGTTCAGCTTCCAGCGTGGCGGCTCGGCCTTCAGATCGAGGCTTTGCAGCAGGAAGGCGCGCACGCCCGGATCATCCACGGTTTCGGCCAGTCGCCGGTCGGCTTCCGAGCGCAGTTTTACGCCGGCAAGGTCCAGCCCCTGCATGGCCTCGACATATTCCTGCTGGCTGTGGCGATAGGCGATGGGCGAGATGTCCAGCACCACCAGCCGGCGCAGCATCTCGGGATGGTTCAGCGCCAGTGCCATGGCCGCCTTGCCGCCCATGGAATGCCCGACGATATCGGCAATGCCGCCATGTTCGGCGATAACCCCGGCCAGATCCCGGGCAAGCGCCGGATAGGAATGATCGGTATCATGCGGGGAATCGCCGTGATTGCGCATGTCGACCGAGATGACCTTGCGATGATCGTCCAGCCGCCGCGCCAACCCGCCGAGGTTCTTTGCCGATCCGAAAAGCCCATGCGCCAGCAGCACCGGCGGCAGCCCGTGATCCTCGCCCGAAATGATCGTGTTCAGTTTCATGATGCCAGCTTAGCCGGGCTGGAATGCCGCCGCCAGCCCGACTATGCTGCGCGCCAGGATACGGGGGACAGGATGACGCCGCTGAACGTGAGAAGCTGGGCCGAGGAAGTTGCGGTGCTGATGGCCACGCGTCTTGGCGGCGCGCGCCGGGGCGAGGCGATCGACCTCGACACCATGCTGCGCCGGCGCGGAGGGGCGCTGCCGCGCAATCTCTACAAGAAGGCCGTGGCGCTGCGCGATGCCGAGATGGTGACCAATGCCCCGAAGATCGCCCGCCAGACCGATTTCCGTGCCGCCGCACAGGCCCATGCCGATCTGGTCGCCTATCTGAAACCCTTCGGTCGGATCACGCGGATGCAGGAGAAGGCGACGAATTTCGCGGCCTCCGTGGTCTTCGGCCTGCTGGTTCTGGGCATCGGCATCGTCTGGGTGCTGGTCTGGCAGGGTTACCTTTAGCGGCGCTTCTCTTTGCCGTCGGATTCGGCTATGACGCGCGCTGCAAAGGAACCCGACATGGCCGAACAGAAGAAGCTCTTCATCAAGACCTATGGCTGTCAGATGAATGTCTATGACAGCTCGCGCATGGCCGAGGCGATGGGCGCGGACGGCTATGTCCTGACCGAGGATCAGGGCGAGGCCGACATGGTCCTGCTGAACACCTGCCATATCCGCGAAAAGGCGGCCGAGAAGCTTTATTCCGATCTGGGCCGGCTGAAGCCCTTCAAGGCCGAAAAGCCCGATCTGAAGATCGCCGTCGCCGGCTGCGTCGCCCAGGCCGAGGGCGAGGAGATCGTGAACCGGATGCCTCTGGTCGATCTGGTCGTCGGCCCGCAAAGCTATCACCACCTGCCGGCCATGGCGCGCGGCGAAGGCCCGCGCGTGCTGACCGAATTCCCGGCCGAGGACAAGTTCGACCACCTGCCCAAGCGCGCCACCCGCCGCGCGCCCACCGCCTTCCTGACCGTGCAGGAGGGCTGCGACAAGTTCTGCGCCTTCTGCGTGGTGCCCTATACGCGCGGGGCCGAGGTCTCGCGCCCGGTCGAACGCATCCTGTCGGAAGCCCGCGATCTGGTCGAACGCGGGGTGCGCGAGATCACGCTTCTGGGCCAGAACGTCAATGGCTGGCATGGGGTCGGCGCGGACGGGCAGGAATGGCATTTCGGCCGGCTGATCCGGGCGGTGGCGGAAATCGACGGGCTCGACCGCATCCGCTATACGACCAGCCATCCGAACGATATGACCGATGACCTGATCGAGGCGCATGGGCATGAGCCCAAGCTGATGCCCTATCTGCACCTGCCGGTGCAATCGGGCAGCGACCGGGTCTTGAAGGCGATGAACCGCAAGCATACGGCCGCCGAATATCTGCGCCTGATCGAGCGTATCCGCGCGGCGCGGCCCGACATCATGCTGACCTCGGATTTCATCGCCGGATTCCCGGGCGAGACCGATCAGGACCATCGCGACACGCTGAAGCTGATCGAGGATGTGGGTTACGGCACCGCCTTCAGCTTCAAGTATTCGCCACGCCCCGGCACGCCTGCCGCAGGCCGCGAGGAGGTGCCGGGCGACGTTGCCGATGCGCGCTTGCAGGAATTGCAGGCGCTGCTGAGCCGCCAGCAGAAAGCGGCGCAGGAAAGCATGGTCGGGCGGCGGCTTGGTGTGCTGTTCGAAAAGCCGGGCCGGCTGGACGGGCAGTTGGTCGGCAAGTCCGATTACCTGCATTCCGTCTTCGTCGAGGCGCCCGACGCGAAGGTCGGCGATCTGGTGCAGGTCGAGATCACCCATTCCGCGCCCAACTCGCTTGCCGGCAGGCTGATCTGATGCCGGTCTGGGTCTGGCTGGGCGGGGCGATCCTGCTGGAGGTCATCGGCACCACGGCATTGCAGCAATCGGCGCAATTCTCGCGCTTGTTGCCGACCGCGATCATGGCAATCTGCTATGGGCTGTCTTTCTATGCCTTGTCGGTCGTCGTCCAGCAGATGCCGATGGGTGTCGTCTACGCGATCTGGTCGGGGACCGGGATTGCGCTGATCTCGCTGATCGGGGCGGTGTTTCTGGGCCAGAGGCTCGATACAGCCGCCGTCGCCGGGATCGCGCTGATCGCGGCGGGCGTCGTCGTCATCAACCTGTTTTCCGGTGCCGGCCCGCATTAGGCGGGCCGGATCTCAGCCGGCGGGCTTTTCGGCGGTTTCGGCCAGAGGTTTCTTTGCCTCGGGCTTTTCGGCAACCGGTTCGCTCACGGGCATCTTTTCCGAAAACACCGGCGAGGGTTCCGCCGGGGCGAGGGCCGGGGCCGGGGCCGGGGCAGGCTTCGCGGCCTCTGGCCGGGGCGGGGCCGGTTCGATTCGCGGCGTCGCGGTTTCAGCGGGGATATGGGCCGGGGCTGCGGCCTCTACCGCGCGGCGGAAGATCAGCAGGTTGTGGAACAGCGTCGTGCGCCCGGTCAGCCCGCTGCGCTCCTCGGAAGGCAGGGTTTCGGCGCGCAGATATTCCCAGCCGTTGACGGCCATCGAATTGATCGCCTCGGTCAGGGTCGCGGCATAGCGGTCGGCGGGGGTCTTGGCGCTTTTCGATTTCTCGCTGCGCATCGGGGCCGGGATCGCGATATATTGAAAACTGGACAAAGGCACATCCTCTTCGAAGGTCGGGCGAAGAATAGGCCGCTCGGCGCGGCCATGCCAAGCCCGCCTGCGCAGATTTTCGCCTGCCTTTCGGGTCAGGTTCGCCCGACCGGATGGCTATTCGGCGGAACCGCGCCGCCGGACGATCCGATCCGCGATCCACGAGCCTGCGAGCAACCCGATTTCCGCCTGAGCCAGCGACATCAGAAACAAGGCCGCAAGTGACAGAAGACCGAGCAGGAGGGCATCCTTGAAGAATCCGGTGATGGTTGTGATCACGATGGACCAGAAGCCGTCCGCCCAGTTCCGTTGCACGACCATGCCGTAGGGCAGCAGCATGATAACCAGAAAGACGAACAGGAATAAGAGCCAGGCCATGGCGCGACTGTAAGGATGACGCTCTCGCCATTTCGGGAAATGTCCCAGCCGTCGCCGCAAGACCATGCCAATGATCGCCGCCGCCAGAATCGGTGCCCCATAGAAAACCAGCTTCAAACCGGTTTCGGGAAGCGGAACGGCCTCGAATGCCACTGCCATGCAAAATGGCGCGGTCATCAGCAAATACAGCGCGGCAAGACGCCAGCGGTCAGTCTCTGTCACAGACCCAGCTTCTTCGCCACCAGATCGTTCACCGCCGCCGGGTTGGCCTTGCCGCTGGTGGCTTTCAGCACCTGTCCGACGAACCAGCCGGCCAGTTTCGGATTGGCCTTGGCCTTTTCGACCTGGGCCGGGTTGGCGGCGATGATCTCATCGACGGCGGCCTCGATGGCGCCCAGATCGGTGACCTGTTTCATGCCGCGCGCCTCGACGATCGCGGCCGGGTCGCCGCCCTCGGTCCAGACGATCTCGAACAGGTCCTTGGCGATCTTGCCCGAGATGTCGCCCTTGCCGATCAGGTCGATGATGCCGCCAAGCTGTGCGGCGCTGACGGGCGAGGTCTCGACGCTCAGACCTTCCTTGTTCAGCCGCCCGAACAGCTCGTTGATGACCCAGTTCGCGGAAATCTTGCCGTCGCGGCCCGCAGCCACGGCCTCGAAGTAATCGGCATTCTCGACCTCGGCGGTCAGCACGCCGGCATCGTATTCCGAAAGTCCCAGATCCTTGACGAAGCGGACCTTCTTCGCATCCGGCAGTTCCGGCATGGTGGCGTCGATCTGATCGACCCATGCCTGCTCGATTTCCAAGGGCAGCAGGTCGGGATCGGGGAAATAGCGATAGTCATGCGCCTCTTCCTTGGAGCGCATGGAATGCGTCTTGCCGTCATCCGGGTTATAGAGCCGGGTTTCCTGCACGATCTTGCCGCCATCCTCGATGATGCCGATCTGGCGGCGCGCCTCGTATTCGATGGCGGCCTGGATGAAGCGCAGCGAGTTCATGTTCTTGATCTCGCAGCGGGTGCCGAGCACGCCGAAATCGCCGGTTTCGATGAAGCGTTCGTAATCGCCGGGCTTGCAGACCGAGACGTTCACATCGGCGCGCAGGTTGCCGTTCTGCATATTGCCGTCGCAGGTGCCGAGATAGCGCATGATCTGACGCAGCTTCGACACATAAGCCGCCGCTTCCTCGGGGCCGCGAATGTCGGGGCGGCTGACGATTTCCATCAGCGCCACGCCGGTGCGGTTGAAGTCGATGAAGGACATGTTCGGGTCCATGTCATGGATCGACTTGCCGGCATCCTGTTCCAGATGAATGCGCTCGATACGGACCTTGCGGGCGACGCCCGGGCCCATGTCGACGATGATCTCGCCCTCGCCGACGATGGGGTGGTAAAGCTGGCTGATCTGATAGCCCTGCGGCAGGTCCGGGTAGAAATAGTTCTTGCGGTCGAAGGCGCTGAACAGGTTGATTTCGGCCTTCAGCCCCAGCCCGGTCTTCACCGCCTGGGCCACGCAATATTCGTTGATGACCGGCAGCATCCCCGGCATGGCCGCATCGACAAAAGCGACATTGCTGTTGGGTTCCGCCCCGAACGTGGTCGGTGCGCCGGAAAACAGCTTGGCGTTCGAGGAGACCTGGGCGTGAACCTCAAGCCCGATCACCAGCTCCCAGTCAGAGGTCGCACCGGCGATGGTTTTCGGTTCAGGCGCGGTGAATTCGAGATGATCGAGCATGGTCATGTCCTGTCTTGTCGCCCCGGTTTCTATGCCGGGCAGGGCGCGCGGGCAAGTGGTCGGGCCCGCAAGGTTCGGCTTGCGGGCCAATGTTTCCCAGTCGGATGGCGGCGCAAGCATGATGCGCCGCCTTTCCGCGCGTATGCCTCAGCGCAGTGCGGCGAGGATGCGCGCCCAGCTTCGCGCGCCCTTGGCGAAGCTTTCGACATCGTATTTCTCGTTCGGGGAATGGATGCGGTCGTCGTCTTTCGCGAAGCCGACCAGCATCGCATCCATGCCGAGGATGCGCTTGAAATCCCCGGCAATCGGGATCGAGCCGCCCATGCCGATGTAAACCGCCTCGCGACCCCATTCCTCTGAAAGCGCCTGTTTCGCCGCTGCGAAGCCCGGGTCCGACAGGTCCATGACAGCGGCGGGCGATCCGCCATGTTCGTGGAACTCGACCCGGCAATCGGCGGGGATGAAGCTCTGGACATGGGCGCGGAAGGCGCTGCGGATCTTCTCGGGGTCCTGCGTGCCGGTCAGGCGGAAGCTGACCTTGGCGCGGGCTTCGGCTGGCAGTACGGTCTTGAAGCCGTCGCCGGTATAGCCGCCGGAGATGCCATTGATTTCCGCCGTCGGCTGGTTCCAGACCATTTCCAGCGGTGTGCGGCCCTTTTCGCCGACGGGATATTTCAGCCCGACGCGCGACAGGAATTTCCCGGCATCGAAATCAAGCGCCTCCCAGTCGCGCCGCAGCGTGTCGGACAGTTCCTCCACGCCGTCATAGAAGCCGGGCAGGGTGACGCGGCCGTTTTCGTCCTTCAGCGCTGCCAGTGCATTGCAGAGGATCTGGATCGGGTTCGCGGCAAGCCCGCCGAAACTGCCCGAATGCAGATCCTGATTGGCGGCGTGAACCACGATCTCCTCGCCCACCAGACCGCGCAACTGGCTGGAAATCGCCGGGCGACCGTCCGAATAAAGCCCGGTGTCGCAGATCAGCGCCAGCGACTGCGACAACTCGTCGCGATTGGCTTCCAGGAAGGGGATGAGCGAGGGCGAACCGGATTCCTCCTCGCCCTCGAAAAGCAGGGTGAGCCCCGAGGGCAGTTCGCCATGGACCGCCTTCCAGGCCCGGCAGGCCTCGACAAAGGTCATCAACTGGCCCTTGTCGTCCGAGGCGCCACGCCCCCGGATGACGCGGCCATCGGGTGTGTCCTCGATGGCCGGCTCGAAGGGCGGGCGGGTCCAGAGATTCAGCGGATCGACCGGCTGCACATCGTAATGACCATAGAAAAGCAGCGTTCTTTCAGTGCCTTGCGGGGTCGAGGCGACAACCATCGGGTGCCCCGTGGTTTCGCGGATCTCGGCGGCGAAACCGAGGTTTCGCAATTCGTCGGTCAGCCAGGTCGCGGCATCGAGAACATCGCCGTCATGGGCCGGATCGGTCGAGATCGAGGGGATGCGCAGAAACCCCAGAAGACGGTCAAGCGCTGCGGGCAGGCCGGCATCGAGACGGTCGAGAATTTGGTCAAGCTTATGGTCGGTCATGGGTTTCCTGACTGTTTCACTTGGGATTAAAGCACGGAATTGTTTGGCATATCGGCGGAAATTCGCACTGTAACTTCGCGCAATTGACCCTTATCAATGTGAGGTCCGAGTGATTTGACATGATCGCCCCCAGCAAGCAAGGCAAGGGACCCCGCGATGGATTATGATGCAGCCCTCGATCAGGCTATCGGTAAGCTACACGAAGAAGGTCGTTACCGCACCTTTATCGATATCGAACGTCGCAAGGGCGCCTTTCCACATGCGGTCTGGACCCGGCCCGATGGCTCGGAACAGGAAATCACCGTCTGGTGCGGCAACGATTACCTTGGCATGGGCCAGCACCCGGTCGTGCTTGCCGCCATGCATGAGGCGCTGGATGCAACCGGCGCCGGCTCGGGCGGGACGCGCAACATTTCTGGCACCACGGTCTATCACAAGAAGCTGGAAGCCGAGCTGTCCGATCTGCACGGCAAGGAAGCCGCGCTTGTGTTCAGCAGCGCCTATATCGCCAATGACGCGACGCTTTCGACGCTGCGCAAGCTGTTCCCCGGCCTGATCATCTATTCCGATGCGCTGAACCACGCCTCGATGATCGAGGGGATCAAGCGCTTCGACGGTGCCAAGCGCATCTTTCGCCATAACGACCTCGATCATCTGCGCGAATTGCTGGAAGCCGACGACCCGCAGGCGCCGAAGCTGATCGCCTTCGAATCGATCTATTCGATGGACGGCGATTTCGGCCCCATTGCCGCGATCTGCGATCTGGCCGAGGAATTCGGCGCCCTGACCTATCTGGACGAAGTCCATGCCGTCGGCATGTATGGCCCCCGTGGCGGCGGCGTGGCCGAGCGCGACGGGCTGATGGACCGGATCGACATCTTCAACGGCACGCTCGGCAAGGCCTTCGGGGTTTTCGGCGGCTATATCGCGGCAAGCGCGAAGATGGTCGATGCCATCCGCTCCTATGCGCCGGGCTTCATCTTCACCACCTCGCTGCCGCCCGCCGTGGCGGCCGGGGCGGCGGCCTCGATCGCCTTCCTGAAGTCGGATGCGGGGCAGGAGCTGCGCGACATGCAGCAGCTTCATGCGAAGATCCTGAAGATGCGCCTGAAAGGGCTGGGAATGCCGATCATCGACCACGGCAGCCATATCGTGCCGGTCCATGTCGGCCATCCGGTGCATTGCAAGACGCTGTCGGACATGCTGCTGCGCGATTTCGGCGTTTATGTGCAGCCGATCAACTTCCCGACCGTGCCGCGTGGCACCGAAAGGCTGCGTTTCACGCCGTCGCCGGTGCATTCGCCCGACCAGATCGACGGTCTGGTGCACGCGATGGACGCGCTTTGGTCACAATGCCAGCTAAATCGCTCGGTTGCGGTTGCGTAAACCCCGATGCGGGGTGAACGTCTCTCGCCTCTGTGATAACCTTGCCTTAATCATACGATGCAGGTTTGCGATTCGCGGCTTGCGACAGGCAGGTTAATGTTAGGACGGGCGGAATGATCAGGCTGCCGGCAAAGGCTTCGGCAAAGCATGACGATATGGTGCTCGCGGGCGCCGATGCTGACGATTTCGAAATTCGTCTGGGCGATCTCATGCGGGGCGAGCGTGCGACGATGGGCAAGTCGCTGCTGGACGTGCAGCGAGAGTTGCGCATTCGCGCCAGCTATATCGCCGCGATCGAGAATTGCGACATCTCCGCCTTCGATGCGCCCAGTTTCATCTCGGGCTATGTGCGGTCCTATGCGCGCTATCTGAAGATGAACCCGGATATCGTCTTCGCGCGTTTCTGTGACGAATCGGGGTTCAAACCCCCGCATGGCATGTCGCCGGTCGCGTCGGGGCCGAAGCCGCAGCGCCGTCCTTCGGACCCGGCAGAGGCCCTGGCCAATCCGCGCGCGCTGTTCATTCCGCAGCCCGAGTCCTTCTGGTCTTCGGTAGAACCCCGCGCCATCGGCTCGGTCATGGTGCTGATCGCGCTTGTCGCGGGCCTTGGCTATGGCGGTTGGTCGGTGCTGCAGGAATTGCAGAAGGTCAATCTGACCCCCAGCGATCAGGCCCCCGGCGTGACCGCTGCGCTCGATCCGGTCGAGAGCACGGCACAGCCCGCTACGGAGGAAGTCGGCGATCTGGCGGTCAACCTGCCGCAACCAGAAGGCATCGACCGCATCTACAGGCCGCAAGTCCTTGAAATTCCGGTCCTGACGGCGCGGGACGGTCCCATTGCCTCGATTGATCCCGAACTGCCCACGGCTGAGGAACTGGCGGCGGTGGTGGCCCCTGCAAGCGGTGCCGCGCAAACGGTGGCGGGCGCGATGGCGCCGACCGTGCCACGCCAGATGGCGCTCGGGACCGATTACGGGCCGCAACTGCCGGCTGACCAGATGGCGGTACGCACCGTCGCCCCCGACGCCCCCGAGGTCGAAATCCTGGCCGTGCGCCCGTCCTGGGTGCGGGTGACTTCGGCCGATGGCACCGTGCTTCTGGAAAAGACCATGGATGCGGGCGAACGCTTCGCCATGCCGAAGCTGGAATCGCCGCCGATCCTGCGCGCGGGCAATTCCGGCGCGGTCTATTTCGCCGTCAATGGCCGCACCTATGGCCCGGCCGCGCCCGGCGCACAGGTGGTGAAGAACCTGGAGCTTTCGCCGGCCAACCTGACCGCGCGCTATGCCTTTGCCGATCTGTCGAAGGACGAGGACCTGCGAGAGATGATCTCGGTCGCCTCGGCCGAGCCGGCGATGATGCCGCTCGATGCCAGCATCGCCCAACCGGTGCCGCTCGGGCAATAAGCCCGGGCGCACGGTCGATCCCTACATGTAATCAGACTGTTGCTGGCGCATCCTCGACGATTCAGATCGCCGGGGAATGGCCGCTCTTTTCCATCTCATAGGCGTCTAGCATCCGCGCGATCATCCGCGTCAGCGGCCTTGCCCGAACCGGGATCGCCAGAGAGCCATCCGCGTCAAGCTGCACCATCTCGCCGAACCGCGCGGTAATGGGCGCGAACAGCGCCTTCAGCGCCTCATCGCCCATGCCGAAGCGGCGCGACATTTCGCCCGCGTCGATGCGGAAATCGCACATCAGCGCCTCGATCATGCGGGCGCGCCAATGGTCTTCGGCGGTGAAGGCATGGCCGCGCGTGACCGACAGCCGCCCGTCGCGGATCGCCTTCACATGGGCGCCGGTCGCCGGCGCGTTCTGGGCGATGCCCTGTGGATAGCGCGAGATCGACGAGGCGCCGATGCCCACCAGCACATCGGCCTGATCGTCGGTATAGCCCTGAAAGTTCCGCCGCATCAGCCCCGCCGCCTGCGCCTTTGCCAGCCCGTCATCGGGGCGGGCGAAATGGTCGATGCCGATCTCGGCATAGCCGTCGGCCATGAACAGGTCGCGGGCGGTGTTGAACAGCGCCAGCCGCGCCTCGGGCGAGGGCAGGGCCTCGGTCGGGATCAGCACCTGCCGCTTGGCCATCCAGGGCACATGGGCATAGCCGTAAAGCGCCACCCGGTCGGGCGACAGCGCCAGCAATTGCTGCACCGATTCCGCGATCCGGCGATTGTCCTGATGCGGCAGCCCGAACAGGATATCGGCATTGATGCTGGCAATCCCACGGGCGCGCAGCATCTCGACCGCCTTGGCGGTGACCTCGAAGCTCTGCTCGCGGCCGATGGTGGCCTGGATCTCTGGATCGAAATCCTGCACGCCGATGCTGGCGCGGGTCAGCCCGGCCTCAGCCAGGGCGTCCATGCGGGTGTCGTCGATCTCGTTCGGGTCGATCTCGACCGAAAACTCGGCCCCCTCCGCCAGCGGGAAGGCGTCGAAGACCGCAGCCGCCACCCGGCGCATGACATCGGGCGGCATCATCGTGGGGGTGCCGCCGCCCCAATGCAGCCGCGACAGCCGGACGCCGGGCGCAAGGCGCGATTTCAGCAGTTCCAGCTCGGCCAGCAGGGTCTCGGCATAGACCCGGACCGGATCGTCCGATTGCGTGCCCTGGGTGCGGCAGGCGCAGAACCAGCACAGCCGGCGGCAGAAGGGCACATGCATGTAAAGCGAGATCGCGCTGCCTGCCGGGATCGCCGCCTGCCAAGCCTCGACCTCGGCGGGACCGATGCCCGGTTTGAACTGCGTGGCCGGCGGATATGAGGTATAGCGCGGCACCCGTGCGTCAAACAGTCCCAGCCGCGCAAGTTGCGATTCGTGTTCCATCTGCGTAGGAATATGCGGCGAACAGGAAAACACATTGATGCAAGTCAAGGCCGCCATAGCTGAGTTCACCGCTGCCCCTTGCGGGCCCAGTTGCGTGACCTGTCCGATCCATGAACGGGCGGTCTGCGCGCGTTGCGACACGCGCTATCTCGAATGCCTCGAAACAGTGAAATACTATCGCCGTTATGAGGCCGGGCAGGTCGTCGTCTGGGCCGGGGACGAGATGGATTTCGTCGCCTCCATCGTACGGGGTGTGGCCACGCTGACGCGGATGCTGGACGACGGGCGCATCCAGATGGTCGGGCTGCTCATGCCCAGCGATTTTCTGGGCCGTCCCGGGCATCGCGTCGCCACCTATACGGTGACCGCGACCAGCGATCTGGAACTGTGCTGCTTCCGCCGCCAACCCTTCGAGAAGATGATGCGCGACGATCATCGCATTTCCTCGCGCCTTCTGGAAATGACGCTGGATGAGCTTGACGCGGCCCGCGAATGGCTGCTGCTTCTGGGGCGCAAATCGGCGCGCGAGAAGATCGCCTCGTTCCTGTCGATCCTGGCCCGGCGCCAGGCTGTGCTTGACGGTGAAGACCCGCAGGGCCGGATGCATCTGGAACTGCCGCTCAGCCGCGAGGCGATGTCGGATTACCTCGGCCTCACCATCGAGACGGTCAGCCGCCAGATGACGGCGCTGAAACGCGACGGGCTGATCGAGCTTTCGGGCAAGCGCGGCGTGATCCTGTCGGATTTCGACAGCCTGGTGCTGGAAGGCGGCACCGATGGCGATGCGGTGATGCTGAGCTGAGCCTTACTGCCAGCGCTGCATATTGGCCCGGATCGCCTCGATCCGCTTTTCCGTCACCGGATGCGACAGGAGCCAGGCCGGCGCGGCCGCACTCCGTCCCCCGGTCAGCCGGCCGAGCTTCTCGAACAGCGAAATCTGCGGGCCGGCGCCGATCCCCGATCTGATCAGCAGCGCGGTGGCGAAGCGGTCGGCCTCGAACTCGTCCGATTGCGACAGGCGCGCCGCCAGTGCCATGACGGCCAGGTTGATCAGCCAGGGGCCGATGAAGGGCAGGAAGCGGCCGATCGTCACCAGAAGCACGCTGCGGATGACATTCTGCCCGGCGAAGTCGATCAGCCGGCGCTTGGAATGGCCGTGGGCGACATGGCCCAATTCATGCGCAACGACGCCGGCAAGCTCCTCGGGGGTGACCTCGCCCTTGTCCATGCGCTCGATGAAGCCCCGGGTGATGAAGATGCGCCCGTCCGGGGCCGCCAGCCCGTTCACCATTGGCACCTCATAGACCTGCGCCCGGATTCGCGGCAGGTCCATCGCCGCGCCCAGCCGGTCCAGAAGCGGGTTCAGCCGGGCATCGTCGAGCGGCGTCGAATGCGCGGCCATCTCGCGTTTCAGCCGCCAGACCGAGAAGAACCACATGGCCAGCGTATAGGCGAGGATGAGCAGGAGGGGCAGGAATTTCAGCATGTGACAGATGTGGCGCGAGTCGGCCCGGCGATCAAGCCGCCTGGCAACTCGGCACAGGTATTTGAGCACCGAAGATGGGGCTCTTCGGTGTAAAAATACCTGTCGCAGCGCTGTTTGCGGGTGCGGCCTCAGCCAAGGATGCGCATCGCCTGCGTCAACCCTTCCAGCGTCAGCGGCATCATCCGGTTCTCGAAGACGGTGCCGATCATGCCGATGGATTGGGTATGGCGCCAGTGCTGGCGGGCGACCGGGTTCAGCCAGACATGGTCGGGCCAGGTTTCGGTCGCGCGGCGCAGCCATAATTCGCCCGGCTCGGGGTTCCAGTGCTCGTTCGCACCGCCCGGCACCGCGATCTCGTAGGGCGACATCGAGGCATCGCCGACGAAGATGCATTTATAGTCGCGCCCGTAACGGTGCAGGATGTCCCATGTCGGCGTGGTCTCGGTCCAGCGGCGGCGGCTGTCCTTCCAGACCGCCTCGTAAAGGCAGTTATGGAAGAAGAAATGCTCCATATGCTTGAACTCGGCGCGGGCGGCGCTGAACAGCTCGTCAACGACGCGGATATGGTCGTCCATGCTGCCGCCCACGTCGAGAAACAGCAGCACCTTCACCGCATTGCGCCGCTCGGGCCGGGTCTGCACGTCGATATAGCCGTGGTCCGCAGTGGCGCGGATGGTGGCGGGCAGGTCCAGTTCCTCGGCCGCGCCATGGCGCGCCCATTGCCGCAGGCGTTTCAGCGCCACCTTGATATTGCGGGTGCCAAGTTCGACGCTGTCGTCGAAATCGCGGAACTCGCGCTTGTCCCAGACCTTCGCCGCCCGGCGGTGGCGGCTTTCGTTCTGCCCGATCCGCACCCCTTCCGGGTTATAGCCATTAGCCCCGAAGGGCGAGGTGCCGCCCGTGCCGATCCATTTGCTGCCGCCCTGATGGCGGCCCTGCTGTTCGGCCAGACGCGCGCGCAGCTTTTCCATCAGCGCCTCGAAACTGCCCGATGCCGCGATTTCGGCCTTTTCGGCCTCGGTCAGCAGCTTCTCGGCCAGTTTCTCCAGCCATTCGCGGGGCAGTTCGGCCTGATCCAGCAGCGCCTCGACCGGGACCTGTTCGAGACCGGCGAAGGCCTCGGCGAAGGCGCGGTCGAAGCGGTCCAGATGGCGTTCGTCCTTCACCAGCGAGAGGCGGGCGAAGTGATAGAAATCCTCGGTATTCTGTCCCGTCACCCCGGCGGCCATCCCGCCCAGCAGATCGAGATATTCCCGAAGGCTGACCGGCACGCCATGACGGCGCAGGCTGTCGAGGAAGGGGCGAAACATCAGGCCATGCGGTCGATGAGGATGGTGGCGAACAGTCCGACCAGCATGAAGGCCAGCATATGCGCCAAGGCCCATTGCACGCGGTCCTTGCGGTTGCCGCCGGCGCGCCCGGCGCGCATCCAGCCAAGGGCGAGGCCGAGGATGGCAAGGGCAATGACGATCATCAATTCTCTCCGCTGGCGGGCTGGGCTTCGGTGGTGTCTGGTGCGGTGGGTTCTGCCGGCGGCGCTTCGGGTTCGGCGGGCGTGTCGGCCTCAGCCGGAAGTGCCGGGACCGGGTTTTCCTGCACGGGCAGGGGGACGGCTTCGGTCGGCTCGGTGGCCGCTTCTGCCGGGGCAGGCGCTTCCTCGGGCGCCGGGCCTTCGGTCGCGACCGGGCCGGGGCGGCTCAGCCGGTTCTGATCCCATTCGCCGGATGCGACCTGCCCGGTGGCATAGCGCATGACCCCCTGGCCCTGCCGCTTTCCGGCGGCGAAATGGCCGGTATAGGTGTCGCCGGTGGCATAGGTGGCGACGCCTTCGCCGTCGATCTCGCCATCCTTCCAGCCGCCTTCATAGATGAAGCCGTCCGGCGTGGTCAGCTTGCCCTGACCGGCGCGCAGCCCGCCGGCGAATTCGCCGGTATAGACGGTGCCGTCGGGATAGGTCGCCTGACCGCGCCCGTCGCGCTCGCCATTCTTCCATTCGCCGTTATAGACATAGCCGTCGGGATAGGTCATGCGGCCCTGACCGTCGATGCGGGCCTCGCGGAAGCTGCCCTCGTAGACCATGCCATTGGCATAGGCGGCCCGGCCCTGACCCTGGATCACGCCAGCCACCCAGTCGCCGTCATAGGTGGCGCCGTCGGGATAGGTGATCAGCCCGCGCCCGTCGGGCTGGTCGGCGGCCATCTGGCCCTGATAGACCGAGCCGTCGGGATAGGTGATGCGGCCCTCGCCCTGCATCTGCCCGGCGGCCCATTGCCCGGCATAGACATAGCCGTCGGTGCCGGTGAAGGTGCCGGTGCCGTCGCGGCGGTCGTCGCGGAACTGGCCGTCATAGACATCGCCATTGGCATAGGTGGCGCGGCCCTGACCCTCGCGCTTGCCGGCCCGCATCTCGCCCTCGTAGCGGTCGCCGGATTGCTGGATCAGCGCGCCCCGGCCCGACATCTGCCCGGCCTCCCAGGTGCCGTCATAGGAAAGCCCGTCGGGCATGGTCAGCTTGCCGCGCCCGGCGCGCTGCCCGGCCAGCATCTGGCCCTCATAGCTGGCGCCGTCGGGATAGGTGATGCGGCCCATGCCCTCCTTGACGCCCTTCACCCAGTCGCCGTCATAGCGATAGCCGTTCGGTTGGCTCAGCACGCCCTTGCCGTGATGCATGGCATTCTGGAAGCCGCCCTCGTAGCTGGCGCCATTGGCATATTGCGCCACGCCCTGACCGGTGATCTGGCCGTCCACCCAGTCGCCTTCGTAGGTGCCGCCATCGGCATAGGTGATCTTGCCGCGACCGTTCGGCTTGCCCTTGGCAAAGCTGCCCTCATAGATCGAACCGTTGGGGAATTTGGCCCGGCCCTGGCCCAGAATTTCGCCCTCGACCCAGTCGCCATCATATTCATAGCCCGAGGGCAGGGTGTACGTGCCGCGCCCATGCTGCAACCCGTTGCGGAAGGTGCCGGTATAGACCCCGCCATCGTCATAGGGCTTGGTGACCACATTGGCCGCCTGCTCGGTATTGTCCTGTGCCATGGCCGGCATTGCCACCGCCAGAGCTGCTGCCACGAGAGCTGCTTTCATGCCCGACTCCGTTCTTTGGCCCCCCGTTTAGCCGAGAAGGAACCGCAGCGCAAAGCCTGCCGTTCCCCTTCGCCGCGCGCTGCGCTATGGCTGGCGCAAGCAGAACGAGGGACCGGACATGACCGACAGTATCCGTATCACGCTTGCCCAGCTAAACCCGACGCTGGGGGATCTGGAAGGCAATGCCGCCAAGGCGCGCTCGGCCTGGGAAAAGGGCCGCGATGCCGGGGCCGATTTCGTCGTCCTGCCCGAGATGTTCATCACCGGCTATCAGACTCAGGACCTGGTGCTGAAGAAGGGATTCGTCGCCCATGCCGTGGCCCAGGTCGAGGCTCTGGCGCGCGAATGCGCCGATGGCCCGGCGCTTGGCATCGGCACCCCCTGGGCGCAGGATGGCAAGCTTTACAACGCCTTCTTCGTCTGCGAGGGCGGAAAGGTCGTGGCACGCGTCCTGAAACACGAACTGCCCCACAAGCAGCTTTTCGACGAGATGCGGCTTTTCGACGAGGGCCCGATCTCTGGCCCCTACAGCATCAAGGGCGTGCGCATCGGATCGCCGATCTGCGAGGATGCCTGGTGGCCCGACGTGGCCGAGGCGCTGCAGGAATCGGGGGCGGAAATCCTGATCGTGCCCAATGGCAGCCCCTATCATCGCAACAAGCTGGACCTGCGCATGGGCCATATGGTCGCCCGCGTGGTCGAGAACCGGCTGCCGCTCGTCTATCTGAACTCGGTCGGGGGGCAGGACGACCAGATCTATGACGGGGCCAGTTTCGTTCTGAACCCCGGCCCCGATGGCGGTGCCGAAAAGGTGGTGCAGTTCGCCCCTTTCGACGAGGTGATCGAGCATGTCGATTTCATCCGCACCGAAGCCGGTTGGCGGGCGAAACCCGGGCAGATGGCGGATCAGCCCGATGAGTGGGAACAGGATTACCGCGCCATGATGACCGGCCTGCGCGATTATCTGCGCAAGTCGGGCTTTCGCAAGGTGGTGCTGGGCATGTCGGGCGGCATCGATTCGGCGCTTGTCGCGACCATCGCCTCGGATGCGGTCGGGCCGGAGAACGTGCGCTGCGTGATGCTGCCCTCGGAATATACCTCGCAGGCCAGCCTCGACGATGCCGCCGATTGCGCGACCCGGCTGGGCGTGCGGCTGGACACGGTGAAGATCGACGGCGCCCGCGACGCGGTCTCGGGCGCATTGGCGCATCTGATGGAGGGCACCAAGCCCGACGTGACCGAGGAAAATATCCAGTCCCGCCTGCGCGGGGTGATGCTGATGGCGCTGTCGAACAAGTTCGGCGAGATGCTGCTGACCACCGGCAACAAGTCCGAGGTCGCGGTCGGTTACGCCACCATCTATGGCGACATGGCCGGCGGCTATAACCCGATCAAGGACCTGTACAAGACCCGCGTCTTCGAGACCTGCCGCTGGCGCAATGCCAATCATCGTGGCTGGATGATGGGCAGGACGGGCGAGGTGATCCCGCCCCGGATCATCACCAAGCCGCCAAGCGCCGAATTGCGCCCCGACCAGAAGGACAGCGATTCGCTGCCGCCCTATGACGTGCTCGACCAGATCCTGTTCGGGCTGGTGGAGGAAGACCTGTCGCTGAAGGAACTGGTCGCGCGCGGCTTCGACGCGGCGACGGTGAAGAAGGTCGAATGGCTGCTTCTGAACAGCGAATGGAAGCGCTATCAGGCCGCGCCCGGGCCGCGCATCTCGACCAGGGCCTTCTGGCTCGACCGTCGCTATCCGCTGGTCAACCGCTGGCGGGACGAGCTTTGAGCCTGATGATTGCGGTGTGAGCTGCTCTCGTGCGGCGAATGCTGCGGGAAAGGCCGCCGGGCAAAAGGGGCACGTTTCCCAGACCGTGCGGTTCAAAAAGCAAACGCGCCGAAGGAGGATCGGCGCGTTTGACGATTTGATACGGCGGCGAGTTGCGCCGAAGACCGACCTATTCCGGCAGCACCCGGACCGCGCCCTTGTCCGCACTCGCCGCGAAGGCGGCATAGGCTTTCAGCGCGGTGGTGACGTTGCGCTTGCGCTTCTCGGCCGGTTTCCAGCCCAGCCTGTCCTGCTCGGCGCGGCGGGTGGCCAGTTCGGCCTCGGGGACGGCCAGGTGGATGGTTCGGTTCGGGATGTCGATCTCGATCCGGTCGCCGTCGCGGACAAGGCCGATCATGCCGCCCTGCGCCGCCTCGGGCGAGGCATGGCCGATGGAGAGGCCCGAGGTGCCGCCCGAAAAACGCCCGTCGGTGACAAGCGCGCAGGCTTTGCCCAAGCCCTTCGATTTCAGGTAGCTGGTCGGATAAAGCATCTCCTGCATCCCCGGCCCGCCTTTGGGGCCTTCGTAGCGGATGACGACCACGTCGCCCTCCTTGACCTTGCCGGTCAGGATGCCGCTGACCGCCGCGTCCTGGCTTTCATAGACGACCGCCGGGCCGGCGAAGACCAGGATGGAATCGTCCACGCCCGCCGTCTTCACGATGCAGCCATCCAGCGCGATATTGCCCTTCAGCACCGCCAGCCCGCCATCGGCCGAAAACGGCGAATTCACCGAACGGATCACCCCGCCCTGACGGTCGAGATCGAGTGCATCCCACCGCTTGTCCTGCGAAAACGCGACCTGCGACGGCACACCGCCGGGGGCCGCGGAATAGAACTTGTGCACGGCGGCGTCCTCGGTCCGCGAGATGTCCCATTGGTCGATGGCCTCGCCAAGCGTCGGCGCATGGACGGTGGGGCTGTCGCGATGGATCAGCCCGCCGCGTTCCAACTGCCCGAGGATCGCCATGATGCCGCCGGCGCGGTGGACATCCTCCATATGCACGTCCTGCTTGGCCGGCGCGACCTTGGACAGGCACGGCACCTTGCGCGACAGCGCGTCGATATCGTCCATGTCGAAATCGATCCCGCCCTCATGCGCGGCGGCAAGGATATGGAGCACGGTATTGGTGGAGCCGCCCATGGCGATATCCAGCGACATGGCGTTCTCGAACGCCTTCTTGTTGGCGACATTGCGCGGCAGGATGCTGGTATCCTCCTGCTCATAGTAGCGCCGGGCGAGGCCGACGATGCGCTGACCGGCCTCCTCGAACAGGCGTTGGCGGTCGGCATGGGTGGCGAGGGTCGAGCCATTGCCGGGCAGCGACAGGCCAAGCGCCTCGGTCAGGCAGTTCATCGAATTGGCGGTGAACATGCCGGAACAGGACCCGCAGGTCGGGCAGGCGGAACGCTCGATGGTGGCCACGTCCTCGTCGCTGACCTTGTCATCGGCGGCGGCGACCATGGCATCGACCAGATCGAGCGCATGCAGCTTGCCGTCCTGCAGCACGACCTTGCCGGCCTCCATCGGGCCGCCCGAGACGAAGATCGCGGGAATGTTCAGCCGCATTGCCGCGTTCAGCATACCCGGGGTGATCTTGTCGCAATTCGAGATGCAGACCATGGCATCGGCGCAATGGGCGTTGACCATGTATTCGACGCTGTCGGCGATGATCTCGCGCGAGGGCAGGGAATAGAGCATCCCGTCATGGCCCATGGCGATGCCGTCATCGACGGCGATGGTGTTGAATTCCTTGGCGACGCCGCCGGCCTTCTCGACCTCGCGCGCGACAAGCTGGCCCAGATCCTTCAGATGGACATGGCCGGGCACGAATTGGGTGAAACTGTTGACGATGGCGATGATCGGCTTGCCGAAATCGCCGTCCGTCATGCCGGTGGCGCGCCAGAGCCCGCGCGCGCCCGCCATATTGCGGCCATGGGTCGAGGTGCGGGAACGATAGGCGGGCATGGGCAATTCCTTCCGATTGGCAAGACGGGCATGATGAGATGCCCGCCAGCGGCTACGGCTGCCACATCTAGCGCCTTTCTTCGGGCATCGCCAGAAGCCGATTGCATTTCCCGTTTCGTCGCCGAGAGGTGCCGGGCGGAAAGCCCTTGTGCCCGGCTGGTCCTAGCGATCCCCTTCCTCGGACCGGATCACCAGGAAGCGGGCGCGGCGTTCCTCTGGTGTGATCCCGGCTGGTGGGGGGGCGCTGTCGCGCGGATCTCTCCGGGGGTTCGGGGGACGCCACGGCGCGGGCTCCTCGGCGAAGCCGCCGGGGCTGGGGAAAAGCGGTGCCGCCCCTTCGATCACCGGAAAGACCGAATCGCTCAGGATATCGAAGCGCCGCGGGCCGCGTCCGACCTCGCCCCTGGTGACCAGGCAGCCGAGCGCGCGGGTGATGTCGCCCAGATCGGATTTCAGCGGCAGCAGAAGCAGCGTTCCATCAAGCGGTGGCCGTCCATAGGCAGGATGGGAGTGCATGGCGATCTCGGCGATCTGCGGACCCTTGAACACGGTTTCCAGAACATCAGACAGGCGCCCCCGGCTGTCAGGGTTGAGGAAAGAGCAGATCGGCATCCCGCGCACTTCCATTCCCATCAGGTCCACCAGATGCCGCCCGGCCAGACGAAACCGGGCCGCACCCGGCGCGATGCGTTCAAGGATGAAGGCATAGTCGAGCGCGGCGCGGATGCCCTGCGGTTCGACATCGGCGCGGTCGGGCACGGCGCGACCCCGGCGCAAGTCCTGCCAATAGCTGCGCATCTCGCTGACGATCCGCACAGAGTTGGGGGCAGCAATGGCGGTCAATTGCAGGATTTCTGCGCCCCGATCCTGTTGCGGAGGTGCAGTCAGTTCGGCCCCGGCCGGGTGGGTATCGTCGATATCGTCACTCATCAAGTTCAACCTAAGGCAGATCCGGGCTCTCGGGCAATCTTTTCCGATAGCGGTCCGCCGGGGTGCTGTCATACCCTATCCTTACGCGCTGGAAATGCAGGATTTCGGCAATTGGTTAAGCGCGGAGGCTTGATTCTCCCCGGCGCTCGCGGGCAAAAGCGCGCAAGACACAAGGGGAACCGCATGGACCGGACCGGGCTTCTGATCATTCTCTCCTCGCCCTCCGGGGCCGGGAAGTCGACGCTGGCGCGGCGGCTGATCGACTGGGATCCGACGCTGTCCTTCTCGGTCTCGGCGACGACGCGCAGCCCGCGCCCGGGCGAGGTGGACGGCCAGCATTACCATTTCATCGCCCGCGACGACTTCGCCCGCATGGCCGGTTCCGGCGACATGCTGGAACATGCCGAGGTCTTCGGGAACCTTTACGGCACCCCGCGCGCACCGGTCGAGGCCGCGATGCAGGCCGGACGTGACACGCTCTTCGACGTGGACTGGCAGGGCGGCCAGCAGATCCGGGCCTCGGTGCTGGGGCCGCATGTGGTCTCGATCTTCATCCTGCCGCCCTCGCTACCCGAACTCGAACGGCGGCTGATCTCTCGCGGGCAGGACGCGCCCGAGGTGATCGCCGGGCGGATGGCGAAAAGCCGCGACGAGATTTCGCATTGGGCGGAATATGACTATGTGCTGGTCAATGACGATCTTGAGGCCAGCTTCCAGCGCCTGATCGCGATCCTGACGGCCGAAAGGCTGCGGCGCGAGCGGCAGAAAAGTCTGGGCGGTTTCGTGAAATCGCTGATGGAGGGAGGAGAAAGCGCATGATCTGGGAACTCGACGGGGTACGCCCCGAAATCGCGGAGGATGCCTGGGTGGCGCCGGATGCACAGATCATCGGCAAGGTGGTCATCGAGCCGGGGGCGAGCGTCTGGTGGGGCGCCGTCCTACGCGGCGATAACGAGGAGATCCGCATCGGGCGCGGCTCCAACGTGCAGGATCTCTGCTGTCTGCACACCGATCCGGGCTTTCCGCTGCTGATCGGCGAGAATGTGACCGTCGGCCATCGCGCGATGCTGCATGGCTGCCGGATCGGTGCGGCCTCGCTGATCGGCATGGGTGCCACGGTGCTGAACGGTGCGCGGATCGGGTCCGGCAGCCTGATCGGGGCGGCCGCGCTGATTTCCGAGAAGAAGGAGATCCCCGACCGGGTGCTGGTCATGGGCGCGCCCGGCCGCGTCGTGCGCGAGATCGACGATGCCGGCTATGCCGATCTTCTGGAATCGGCGCGGCGCTATCAGCAGAACGGGGCGCGGTTCCGCGCCGGGCTGAAACAGGTCGGCTAGGATGGATGTCGGGCTGGTCCAGCAGGTCATTGCGGCGCTGCCGGTTCCGGTTCTGGCCGTCGATGCCGAGGCGCGGGTCTTTGCCGCGAACCGGGCCGCGACCGGGCTTCTGGGCGACCGCCTGACCGACCGGCCCTTCGTCACCGTGCTGCGCCATCCGACCATCGTGCAGGCGGTCGATACATTGCTTGACTCCAGAGCAGCCGCGCCGTCTGACGGGGCGCAGGACGGTGCGCCGGGCAGGGCGGAAGCCGGCGGCTATCGCAGTCGTGTGGTGATCTCGGCCCGGGGGCGCGACCTGCCGGCGGAAATCACCGTCTCGGCCCTGCCGATGCAGAACGGTCCGGCGGTGCTGGTGGTGATCGAGGACAGTTCGGGCATCGAGGAGGCGGTGCAGCTGCGCCGCGATTTCGTCGCCAATGTCAGCCATGAATTGCGCACGCCCCTGACCGCGATGATCGGCTTCATCGAGACCCTGCGCGGCCCGGCCCGCGACGATCCGGCGGCGCGCGATCGTTTCCTGTCGATCATGGAGACCGAGGCGGCGCGGATGAACCGGCTGGTGCTGGACCTGCTTTCGCTCAGCCGGGTGGAATCCGAGGAACGCCGCCGCCCCTCCGAAAGGCTCGATCTGGGCCGGCTGGTGCGCGCGGTGGCCGAAACGCTGTCGCAGACGGCCCATGCGCAGGGCGTGACCATCAGGGTCGAGGGCGCCGATGGCCCGGTGCCGGTCGAGGGCGATGCCGATCAACTGACGCAGGTCTTTCACAATCTCGTGGAGAATGCGGTGAAATATGGCGGCGCCGGCGGCGAGGTGATCCTGCGGATCGCAGCCATCGCCCATGATGCCAGCCTGCGCGGTCCGGCCTGGGCGGTGGCGGTGATCGACCGGGGCGAGGGGATCGACGAACGCCATCTGCCCCGCCTGACCGAGCGTTTCTATCGCGTCGACGACGACCGCTCGCGCCAGAAGGGCGGCACCGGGCTGGGGCTGGCCATCGTCAAGCATATCGTCAGCCGGCATCGCGGCAAGCTGCGCATCGAATCGCAACCGGGCGAGGGGTCCTGCTTTACCGTGATCCTGCCGGTCGGTTCGGGCCGGGGCTGAACTTGCCGCCCGCCCGGCAAGGGTCTATCTGTGGCGCAGCAATCTGGGGACCGAGATGACGCATAACCCGATCCGTCCGTGGCGCGATATCGAAAGGCGCAAGTCGCGCCAGATCATGGTCGGCAATGTGCCGGTCGGCGGCGATGCCCCGATCTCGGTGCAGACCATGACCAATACCGATGGCCACGACGTGCGCGCGACGCTGGATCAGGTGATCCGCGCCGCCGATGCCGGTGCCGATATCGTGCGCATCAGCGCGCCGGATCAGGAGACCACCCGGGCGCTGAAGGAGATCTGCCGCGAAAGCCCGGTTCCCATCGTCGCCGACATCCATTTCCACTACAAGCGCGCCATCGAGGCCGCCGAGGCCGGCGTCGCCTGCCTGCGCATCAATCCCGGCAATATCGGCGATGCCTCGCGCGTGGCCGAGGTGGTGCGTGCGGCCAAGGATCACGGCTGTTCGATCCGCATCGGCGTCAATGCCGGCAGTCTGGAAAAGCACCTGCTGGAAAAATACGGCGAACCCTGCCCGGATGCGATGGTGGACAGCGGGCTCGATCACATCAAGCTGCTGCAGGACCACGATTTCCACGAATTCAAGATCAGCGTGAAGGCCTCGGACGTGTTCCTGTCGGCGGCGGCCTATCAGCAGCTGGCCGATGTCACCGACGCGCCGATCCATCTGGGCATCACCGAGGCCGGGGGCCTGCGCGGCGGCACGGTGAAATCCGCGATCGGGCTTGGCAACCTGCTCTGGGCCGGGATCGGCGATACCATCCGGGTCAGCCTGTCCGCCGATCCGGTCGAGGAGGTCAAGGTCGGCTTCGAGATCCTGAAATCGCTGGGGCTGAGGACGCGGGGCGTGCAGATCATCTCCTGCCCCTCCTGCGCGCGGCAGGGCTTCGATGTGATCAGGACGGTCGAGGCTCTGGAGGCGCGGCTTGAGCATATCAAGACCCCGATGAGCCTCTCGATCATCGGCTGCGTGGTCAACGGGCCGGGCGAGGCGCTGATGACCGATATCGGTTTTACCGGCGGCGGTGCGGGCGCGGGCATGGTCTATCTGGCCGGCAAGCAGGACCACAAGATGACGAACGACCAGATGATCGACCATATCGTCGAGCTGGTCGAGGAACGTGCCGAAAAAATCGAGGCCGCGAAAGCGGCGGAGTAGGGACCGGGGCGCTGCCCCGGACCCCGAGGTATTTTCACACCAAAGAGGGCATCAGCCTTCGCTGGCCTTGCGGGTCGCCTCGATCACCGGGACGATGCCGGTCTGCGGCATCCCGCGCAGCAGCGTATCGCCGATGATGAAGGTGGGCGTGCCGGAAACCTGCAGCGCCTGCGCCAGTTGCGCGTTTTCGCGCAGCACATCGGTCACCGCATCGCCCTGCATGGCCTCGATGATCGCGTCGGTCTGAAAGCCCATCTCCTCCGAGATCGCCTTCAGGCTGTCGACGGTGACATTGCCGCGCATGGTGTAGAAATTGTCATGGACTTTCTTATAGGCCTCGTCGCCCTCGGCCTGCTTGACGGCGATGGCGAAGCGGGCGGCAAGCTCGCTTTCCTGACCGAGGATGGGGAATTCCTTGAAAATGATCCGCAGGTTCTCGTCCTTGGCGACGGTATCCTCGACATGGGGGAAGACCTGTTTGCAGACGCCGCAGCGATAGTCGATGAATTCGACCACGGTCACGTCGCCCTCGGGATTGCCGCCGATCCAGCTATGGCCGTCATTGTAGATCTGATCGGAAAGCTGGGCGATCATGGCGGCGTCGTTCTTGGTTTCCTCGGCCAGGCGGCGCTGTTCGAGGGCGTTCATCGCCTCGATCAGGACTTCGGGATTTTCCATCAGGTAATCGCGCACCGCCGTGCCGAACTGGTCCTTCTCGGTCTCGCTCATGGCGCCGAGATCCAGCGCGAGGGCCGGGGTGGCGGAAAGAAGCAGGGCGGCGATCAGCGTTTTCATCGGGTCATCCTTGTCAGATTTGCGCGCGACACTGGCCCTATTCGGCGGCGATGACAAGCAAAGCCTGCGTGATCGGCTTGACCCGGGGGCGCGCGGGCGGGCATAGGTCAGAAAAAACCGGGCAGAGGCGCAGATGCGGCAGTCGAAACGGGGTCAGGTCGATCCCTTCATCGTCATGGATGTGATGGAAGCCGCGCGCCGGGCCGAGGCGGCGGGGCACCATGTGATCCATATGGAAGTCGGCCAGCCAGCAACGCCGGCGCCCGCCCTGGCGCGCGCGGCATTGCAGGCGCGGCTGGATCAGCCGCTGGGTTACACCGTGGCGCTTGGCCTGCCGGAGCTGCGCGCCGGCATCGCCGGGCTTTATCGCCGCTGGTACGGTGTCGATCTGGACCCGGCGCGGGTGGTGGTGACGCCGGGCTCCTCGGGGGCGTTCATGCTGGCCTTTTCGGCCTTGTTCGACGCCGGCGAGCGCGTGGCCCTGGGCGAGCCGGGCTATCCCAGCTATCGCCAGATCATGCGCGCCATGTCGCTGGAGCCGGTGGGCATCCAGACCGCGCCCGAAAACCGCTATCAGCCCCGGCCCGAGGAAATTCCGCGTGACGTGGCCGGGTTGATGCTGGCCTCGCCCGGCAATCCTTCCGGCACCATGCTGGGGTTGGAGGATTATCGCCGGCTGCTGGGGCGGGCGGCGGAACTGGGCGTCGCCGTGATCTCGGACGAGATCTATCACGGGCTGAGCTATGGCGGGCGCTGCCATTCGGCGCTGGAGGTCAGCGACGATGTCTATGTGATCAACTCGTTTTCGAAATATTTCTCGATGACCGGCTGGCGGGTCGGCTGGATGGTGGTGCCCGAGGATCATATCCGCACCATCGAGCGGATCGCCCAGAACATGTTCATCTGCCCGCCCCATGCCAGCCAGGTCGCGGCCTTGGCGGCGCTGGACGGCGTCGATGAATGCGAGGCGAATCTGACGACCTATGCCGAAAACCGCCGGCTGCTGCTGGAGGCGCTGCCGAAGATCGGGTTCGACCGCATCGCGCCGCCGGACGGGGCCTTCTATATCTATGCCGATGTGTCGGCGCTGACCGATGACAGCCTGGCCTTCGCCGCCGAGATTCTGGAGCGGGCCGGGGTCGCGGTCACGCCGGGGTTGGATTTCGACCCGAAGCGCGGGGCGCGAACACTGCGTTTCTCCTATGCCCGCAGCACCGAGGATATTGCCGATGGCATCGCCCGGCTGACCCGTTTCATGGGCGCGCGCTGATGCACTGGCTGGCGCTGATCCTGTCGCTGCTCTGGCCGCTGGCTGTGCTGGCGCAGGAGGGGGTGCCGGGGCTCGATCTCGCGCAATCCTCGGTCACGCAGGAAGATGGGGATCTGCTGATCTCGCTGCGTTTCGCGGCACCCGTGCCCTATCGCCCGATGCTGGTGACGGGGCCGAAGCGGCTGGTGATCGACGTGAAAAGCGCGGGCGATGCCCAAGGCGAGTTGGCCGGGATTCAGGGTGCGGATCTGTTCGAGGGGCTGCGCGCCGGGCCGCTCAAGCCGGGCTGGTCGCGGCTGGTATTCGAATTGCGCGGCCCTTACGCGATCGACAGCGCGGTCATGAAGACCACGGGCGGCGGCGGGGTGCTGGACATGCGCCTGAAGCCGGTCGCGGCCGAGGAATTTCTGGGTGCCGCCAATGCCATGTCGGCGCTCTGGGACCTGCCGCAGCCGACCACGCCGGTGGTCGATCCCTCGCGGCCGCGTCCCTTGCGCGTGGCCATCGACCCGGGCCATGGCGGCATCGATTCCGGTGCTGTCGATCAGGGGCTGCGCGAGGCCGATCTGATGCTGGATTTCGCCCGCGAGCTGACCGAAAAGCTGATCCGTGCCGGCTTCGAGGTGGTGCTGACCCGCCGCCATGACGATTTCGTCGGGCTGGAGGCGCGCATGACCGAGGCGCGGGCCTCGAAGGCGGATCTGCTGATCTCGCTTCATGCCGATGCGCTGCCCGAGGGGCAGGCGGCGGGGGCGGCGATCTTCACCTGGAACAGCGAGGCCGACGACCGCGCCTCGCGGCAACTGGCCTCGCGCCATGACCGGGCCGATCTGGTGGCGGGGCTGGATCTGGCCGGGACAGACGACCAGATTGCAGCGACGCTGATGGACATGGCGCGGGCCGATACGCATCCGCGCTCGCAGGCGTTGGCGCAGCATATGTCGGCCTCGCTGGCACAGGCCGGGCTGGCCTTGCGCCGCAGGCCGGTCAAGGGGGCGGCCTTCAGCGTGCTGAAATCGCCCGATATCCCTTCGGTCCTGCTGGAACTGGGTTTCCTGACCGATCCGGGCGACCGCGCCAATCTGATCGACCCGGCATGGCGCGCGCGCATGGCCACCGCCGTTGCGGCTGCCGTGAGTGCCTGGTCGGAAGACGACGCCGCCCGCGCGACGCTGCGGCGTCACTAGTTCGTGCCGGCACTGGCAATTATCCGCCCCTCGGCTATACCAGTCACCCAAGCTTGTTTTGACGCGTCCGCCGGCAAAGTCTAAGAAGCCACAACAATCGCAAGAGGCAGTACTGCGTGGTCCGGTTCATACTTTCCTTCTTCGGCTCCATCTTCTCGTTCGTTGTGACCGGGGCGATCTTTGCCATGCTGATCCTCGGCGGCGTGTTCTGGACCTTCTCGCGCGACCTGCCCAGCCATGAGCAACTGTCCCAATACGCACCCAAGACCATCAGCCGGGTCTATTCCGGCGAGGGCGAGTTGATCGACGAATTCGCCCAGGAGCGCCGCATCTTCGTGCCGGGCGAGGAAATTCCCGATCTGGTGAAGCAGGCCTTCGTCTCGGCCGAAGACAAGAATTTCTACGTCCATCACGGCTTCGACCCGCGCGGCATTGCCGCCGCCTTCTATCAGGCGGTGGCTTCGCGCGGCTCGAATGTGCGTGGCGCCTCGACCATCACCCAGCAGGTGATGAAGAACTTCCTGCTGTCGTCGGATCGCAGCGTCGAACGCAAGGTGAAGGAACTGATTCTGGCCACGCGGCTGGAACAGTCGCTGAGCAAGGACCAGATCCTCGAACTCTATCTGAACGAGATCTTCCTCGGCCAGAACAGCTATGGCGTGGCCGCCGCCGCGCAGACCTATTTCAACAAGACCCTTTCGCAACTGGCCCCGCATGAGGCCGCGACCCTGGCCTCGATGCCGCAGGCGCCCAGCCATTTTCATCCGGTCCGGGCCAAGGAGGACCTGACCAACCGGCGCAATTACGTGCTGCGCGAGATGTGGCAGAACGGCTATATCGACGAGGCGACCTATCGCGCCGAGGCGGCGCTGCCGCTGCGCTCGGTCCAGAATGGCGATTTCCCGGCCTTCTCGGAAAAGCTGCCGCCGCGCGACTATTTCACCGACGAGATCCGCCGCCAGCTTTCCGAGGAGTTCGGCGAGGATGAGTTCTTCGGCGGCGGTCTGACCATTCGCGCCACGGTGGAACCGGACATGCAGCGCCTTGCCGCCGACGCCCTGCGCGAGGCGCTTGAGGATTATGACCGAGGCCGCGGCATCTGGCACGGTGTGATCGCCAATATCCCGGCTGAAAGCCTCGCTGACGAGGCCGCCTGGCGCGGTGCGCTGTTCGACATCAAGGAAGCCCCGCGCGACATTCCGGGCTGGATGCCGGCGGTGGTTCTGGCCGTCGAGGGCGGCGACGCCCGCATCGGCATCGAAGGGATCGAGGAAGACGCCGATGGTCACTGGATCCCGGCCAAGGACGCGCAATGGGCAAGGCCGCGCCTTGCCGATGGCAAGCTGGGCGGCAAGGCCGGCGGGGCCGGCGATCTGGTCAAGACCGGCGATGTCGTCATGGTCCGCGCCATGACCAATGACGGCGATGGCAGCTTCATCCGCTGGACCCTGCGCCAGGTGCCGGAAATCGAGGGCGGTTTCATGGCCATGGACGTCAATACCGGCCGCGTCATCGCCATGCAGGGCGGCTTTTCCTATCAGTCCTCGGTCTTCAACCGGGCGACGCAGGCGATGCGCCAGCCGGGGTCGAGCTTCAAGCCCTTCGTCTATGCGGCGGCGCTGGATAACGGCTATACCCCCTCGACCATCGTCGTCGACGAGGAGATCGCCATCAACACGCCCGCCGGGTTGTGGCGGCCGAAGAACTCCTCGAACCGGACCTATGGGCCGACGCCGCTGCGTACCGGGATCGAGATGTCGCGCAACCTGATGACCATCCGCGTGGCCCAGGATATCGGCATGGATCTGGTCGCCAAATATGCCGAGCGTTTCGGCGTCTATGACGACGGCCAGATGCGGCCCTTCCTGGCCAACTCGCTTGGCGCGCAGGAAACCACGCTTTACCGCATGGTCGCCGCCTATGCGATGTTCGCCAATGGCGGCGAGCGGGTGGAGCCGACACTGGTTGACCGGGTGCAGGACCGTCGCGGCCGCACCATCTATCGCCACGATCAGCGCGATTGCGTCGGCTGTTCGCAGAATGCCTTGCCCGCCGGCACTTCACCCGAGATCGACACCAATCGAGAGCGGGTGATGGATGCGATCACCGCCTATCAGATCACCTCGATGATGGAAGGCGTGGTCAAGCGCGGTTCCGGCAAGGGTGTGAACCTGCCGGTGCCGGTCGCCGGCAAGACCGGCACCACCAATGACGCCAAGGATGTCTGGTTCGTGGGCTTTACCTCGAACATCGTTGCCGGCTGCTATCTGGGTTATGACCAGCCGCGCACGCTTGGCAGCAATGCTTTCGGCGGGACGCTCTGCGTGCCGGTGTTCAATGCCTTCATGCGTCAGGCGGTCAAGGAATATGGCGGCACGCAGTTCCGGGTGCCCGAGGGCGGTTATTTCGTGAAGATCGACCGTTTCACCGGGGCGCGTCTGTCCGCCGACGCGACCGGCGACAATGTGATTTCGGAATTCTTCCGCGAAGGCACCGACCGCAATACCGGCATGGATTACATCGATGGCGGCTTCGAGGCGAAGATCATGCCCGGCGTCGACGGTCTGCCGCTGACCTTGAAGGAACTGCCCAAGGCGGGCGAGGGGACCTATGGCACCAAGGCCATCACCACCTCGACCGGGCAGCAGAAGGTGATCCCGCGCAAGGCCGATTTCGGCACCATCTCCTCGGGCGGGCTGTATTGACCGGCCCATCCGGCACCCGGCCGCCCTTGTGAGGGCGGCGGTCTCGGGTTATTTCAGCCTCCACCCGATCTGGAAGGACAAGCCATGCGCGCCGAAACCGTCGCCACCATCGAAGCGATCCGCAAATCCCTGCGGCTGCTGGCGCAGCGCATGGACTGGGAGACCGCGCCGCATCGGCTGGAGGAGCTGAACGCCATGATCGAGGATGGCGATCTGTGGAACGATCCGGCCCGGGCGCAGAAGCTGATGCGCGACCGTCAGGCGCTGTCGGATGCGGTCGAGGGCTATCGGCGGCTGTCGGGCGATCTGGAAGCCAATGCCGAAATGGTCGAACTGGCCGAGGCCGAGGGCGACGCGGAACTGGTCGCCGAGTCCGAGGCGAACCTGAAAGCCCTGGCCGAGGAAGCCGCCCAGAAAGAGCTTGAGGCGCTGCTGAACGGCGAGGCGGATGGCAACGACACCTTCCTTGAAATCAATGCCGGGGCGGGCGGCACCGAAAGCTGCGACTGGGCCTCGATGCTGGCGCGGATGTATGTGCGTTGGGCCGAGAAGAAGGGCTATGAGGTTGAACTCATTTCCGAATCCGCGGGCGACGAGGCCGGGATTCGCTCGGCCGCCTACAAGATCAGCGGGCATAACGCCTATGGCTGGCTGAAGTCGGAATCGGGGGTGCACCGGCTGGTGCGTATCTCTCCCTATGACAGCGCGGCGCGGCGGCATACCTCGTTCAGCTCGGTCTGGGTCTATCCGGTGGTGGACGACAATATCGAGATCAACGTGCCGGACAACGATATCCGCATCGACACCTATCGTTCGTCAGGGGCGGGCGGGCAGCATGTCAACACCACGGATTCGGCGGTGCGGATCACCCACTTGCCGACCGGGATCGTGGTCACAAGCTCGATGAAGTCGCAGCACCAGAACCGTGACGCGGCAATGAATGCTTTGAAAGCAAGGCTTTACCAGCTTGAACTCGACAAGCGGAATGCCGAGATCAACGCCCAGCACGACGCCAAGGGCGATGCCGGCTGGGGCAACCAGATCCGGTCCTATGTGCTCCATCCCTATCAGATGGTGAAGGACCTGCGCACCTCGCACGAGACCTCGGACACGCAGGGGGTGCTGGATGGCGACCTCGATGCGTTCATGGCGGCGACGCTGGCGCTGGATGTCTCGGGCAAGAGCCGGGCCGAGGCGACTGCCGAGGATTGAGGCCGCAAAAACGGCGTCATCTTCGGGTGCATATCCTGTCCATATGCTGTGCATATGGCGTCGGCACGCGCTGACGAGGGCCGCGCCATCGTCGCCCGCCGCCAAGACGCATATCGCAACGGCACCGTTCCGCTTGGCTTGAGCGTCATGCCCCGCGGTCCAGCCGCTCGCCCCGACGCTCCTGCTGGGCGGGGCTGAACTTCTCCAGCCAGGCGGTGTAATCGCGCCGGCTGTTGGCGATATGGAGCGCGAGGGCATCGCGGAAGGCGGCGCTTTCCTGCCGGCGCAGCAGGTCGAGCAGCTTTTCGTGGAAGGCCAGCGAGCGTTCGATCACGCTGACCACTTCCAGCCCGCGATTGCGCAGGGCGTCTATCTTCAGCGACAGGGGCGCATAGGCCTCGACGATCATGGCATTGTCCGAGCCGGCGACGATGGCCTTGTGGAAGTCGGAATCGAGTTGCCGATAGGCGCGGTAATCCTTGGCCGCAACTGCCGCCTGCATCTGTCCGACGACGGATGTCATCTTGGCCAGCGTCTCCTCGAACCGGCGTTCGAACAGCCGCTCGGCCGAGCCGAGCTCCAGCAGAAGTCGCAGGTCGAAGATATCGGTCAGTTCCTTTTCATCGGGCAGGAAGACCACGGTCCCGCTTTTCGGCGCGATCTGGACAAGGCCGCTGCGGCGCAATTCCTGCAGCGCCTCGCGCACCGGGGTTTTCGACACGCCGAGGCTTTCCGACAGGCGCAACTCGGACAGTTGCGAGCCGAGTTCGATCGTGCCCTGGATGATCGCCTCGCGGATATCGTTCAGCACGGTCTCGGTCAGCGACTGGGGGCGTTTGATGCGATGAATGGGCAAGGCGAACTCGTTTCAAATGGTAGATCTGTCACCGGCAATGATAGGCCGGCACGGCAAAATTGACAACTGATATCTGATATGCTAGATGCCAGTTGTGAGGACCGGGGAGCTTTGTCCGCTGCCCGGCACGAGGGAGGAGACGAGGACATGGCAAGAATTCGAATGAGCCGCCGGGTGCTGATGCTGAGTGCTGCGGTTTTCGCGGCGCTGCCGGCAATGGCGCAGGATATCACGCTGACCTTCGCCAACTGGGCCACGGCAGAGGCCACGACGCGCGACGGCATGGAGCAGGTCATCGCCCGCTTCGAGGAGGCGAATCCGGGCATCAGGATCGACAGCCAGGCCATCGCCTTCCCGGAAATCGGGCGCCAGATGGTGCTGCGCATCCGTTCGGGCAATCCGCCGGACGTGGCCCAGATCGCCGGCAACGACACTTTCCTTCTGGCCGCCTCGGGCGGGTTGCAGGCGCTCGACGATTACGCGGGCGAGACGCTGGCCACGCTCAAGCCCGGCTCCTACGCGCCGTTCCAGACCGAGAAGGGGCTGGTTGCGATGCCCTGGAACCAGGCGCCGGCGGGCTTCTGGTTCAGCCGCGATATTCTGAAGGGCGCGGGACTTGACCCCGACAATCCGCCGGCCACCATCGAGGACCTGAACGCCGCCATGGCCAAGGTCAAGGAGGCCTATCCCGATATCATCGTGTTGGGCATGGACACGACCAACCGGGCCTTCTCGCTGCAATCGAACTGGCCCTGGATGCGGGCCTTCGGGGCGCTGCCCATCGGCGAGGGCGCGACCGGCGCGGATACGCCCGAGATGAAGGCCTATCTCGGCTGGATGCGAATGCTGGCGCAGGAAGGCTATATCGATCCGGGCCGCAAGATCGGAGAGTTCCGGCCCCTGATCGCGCAGGGGCAGGTGGCTTTCCTGTGGGATCAGGTGCTGGTGCAGGGCGTCATCCAGAATGCCAGCGGCATCGACGACGCCACCTTCAATGCGCAATTCGGCGTGGCCCCCATGCCCGCCGGCGCCTTGGGCAGCGGCTACAGCTTCGAGGGCGGGCATCAGCTGGTGATGTTCGACAAGAGCGCGCAGAAGGACGCGGCCTGGAAATTCATCAACTATCTGGCGACGGATGAGGCGGCGGCGAAGCTTTACACCGTCGATACCAACCGCTCGATCCCGCCGGCGGCCAGTTTCGCCGACCCGGAGCTTGCGGCATCGCTGGATACGCCGGTGATCGAGGCCTTCTCGACCAGCATCATCCCGACGATCACGCCCGAGCCCTTCGGCCCCGACTTCGCCACCGCCGCCACGGCGATCATGGCCGGCGTGCAGGAGGCGGTGACCAGCGACCGCCCGATCGACGACATCGCCGCCGATATCCAGAGCCAGCTGGACCGCTGATGAGGCCGGGCGCTGCGAAAAAGGCGCATCTCTCCCGCCCCATGCGGGGGAGGGCGCCGCTTCTCGACGGCATGGTGGTGCCGACGCTGATCGTGCTGGCGCTGATCATCGGCTATCCGGTGGTCTCGACGCTGATGCTGTCGGTCCAGCAATACGACCTTATCAACGATGCCGCACCGAGCTATGTGGGGATGCGGAATTTCAGCGATATCGCCTCGGACCAGATCTTCTGGACGGCGGTGAAGAACACGCTGATCTATACCTTCGGGACGGTCTTTGTCGCGGCCTTTCTGGGCGCGGCCATGGCGCTGATGCTGGAGAACCTGAACGGGCCCTTCGGCAATGCCGCGCGCGCCATCGTGGTCTCGCCCTGGGCGGTGCCTTTCGTCGTCGTGGCCTTCCTGTTCCGCTTCATCTACATGCAGAAGGGCGGGGTCCTGAACGCGGTGCTGATGCATCTGGGGATCATCGAGGCCCCGATCCCCTGGCTGAACGATTCCGATCTGGCGCTGCCGGCGATCATCGTCGCCAATATCTGGACGACGACGCCGTTCTTTTTCCTGCTGGTGGCCTCGTCGCTGTCGGGCATTCCCGATGCGGTGCTGGAAAGCGCGCGTGTCGACCGCGCCGGCACCTGGGCCACGCTTTACCACATCAAGCTGCCCTATATGCGCAACCCGCTGGTGATCGGCTCATTGCTGATGATCATCGCCAATTTCAACGATTTCGCCAAGGTCTGGGTGATGACCCAGGGCGGGCCCGGTTTTTCGACCACGACGCTTGTCGTCTATGTCTATCGCATGGCCTTCGAGAATTTCCGCCTCGGCTATGCCTCGGCGCTCGGGGTGATCTGGCTGATCCTTCTGCTGGTGACGGCGGCGCTTTACTTCCGGCTGCTGAGGGGGCGCGACTGATGACCGATGCAGGCAGGCAGGGCTTTCGCCACCGCCAGAGCGCCGGGCGCAGGATCGGGCGCGGGCTGCAATTCGCCGGGCTTGGCTTTGCGCTTCTGTGGACGCTGGCGCCGCTTTACTGGATGGTGGCAACTTCGCTGAAAACCGAGTTGGAGGCGACGCAGCTCGATCCGACGCTGTTTCCGCATTCCATCACCTTGCAGAATTATACCGGGCTGGCCGGCGGCTCTCTGCCTTTCATGCAGTTCTTCGTGAACTCGGTGCTGACCTGCCTTGTCGCCGCCATTGTCGCCGTGGTCATCGCCATCCCGGCGGCCTATGCGCTGTCGCGGGCGAAGTTCCGGGCGGCCTCGCAGGTGGGCTATCTGATCCTGATCGTGCGCATGTTCCCGATGGTCGTGCTGCTGGCGCCGCTTTACCTGATCCTGCTGACGACCGGGCTTCTGGATACGCATTTCGGGCTGATCGTCGGCTATACGACCTTCGGGCTGCCCTTCGCGGTCTGGATGATCAAGGGCTTCATCGACGCGGTTCCCATCGAGATCGAGGAGGCCGCCCGTGTCGACGGCTATCCGCGCTGGCAGATCCTGCTGCGCATCGTCGTGCCGCTGATCTATCCCGGGCTGATCACCACCGGCATCTTCGTGCTGATGGAGGCCTGGAACAACCTGATCTATCCGCTGACCTTCATCACCACGCTGGACAAGCAGACCCTGCCGGCGGCGCTGCAACTGACCTTTACCGGGCAGTTCAAGACCGATTGGGGCGGGATGATGGCGGCCTCGGTGGTCACGACCCTGCCGCTGATGATCGCCTTCTTCACGGTGCAGCGCTCGATGGTGCGCGGGCTGACCGCCGGATCGGTGACCGGGACATGAGCGGGGCCGTGGACAGCCCAGCCGTCGCCATCGTGACCGGGGCCGGGCGCGGCATCGGGCGCGCCGTGGCCGCGCGTTTCGCCCGCCACGGTTATCGCACGCTTTTGACCGATATTGACGCCAGGGAGTTGGAGGTGGCGGCGAGGGCGCTTGCCGACGAGGGGCTCGATATCGCGACCCATGCCGAGGAACTGTCCGATCCCGCCGCCCCGAAGCGGATCGTCGATGCAGCGCGCAATCGCTGGGGCCAGATCGACGCCCTGGTCAATAACGCGGCTTTCCATGGCAGCCGGCAATCGGTGCTGAACACGCCGATGGCGGAATGGGAGCAGGTGTTCCGGGTCAATGTCTTCGCCGCTGCCGCGCTGTCGCGCCAGGCGGCGATGGTCATGGCACGGCAGGGCGGCGGGGCAATCGTCAATATCGGCTCGGTCCAGTTCGATCTGCCGGCGCTGTCCTATGCCGCTTACGTCTCCAGCAAGGGCGCGGTGGTGGCCATGACGCGGGCGCTTGCGGCAGAGCTTGGCAATCTGAATATCCGCGTCAATGGCGTGGCCCCCGGCGTCATCGCCTCGGAAGCCTATCGCGACAGTCTTGAGCGTCTTGCCGGCAGCGATGCACCGCCGCTGGCCTCGCTTCTGGGCCGTGCCGGCACGCCAGAGGAGGTCGCAAACGCGGTCCTGTTTCTGGCCGGGAAGGATGCCTCTTTCATCACCGGCGCCATGCTGGCGGTCGATGGCGGGCGCGCCCATAGCCGCCGCCATGACCCGTTTCAGGCCGAATTCGAACACGATCTCTCTCAGGAAGACCAAGATGGCTGATATTCGCGTGGCAGGTGTCGAAAAGGATTACGGCGCCCTGACCGTCCTTCACGATTGCAATCTGGAGATCCGGGATAACGAGTTCATCGTCCTCGTCGGCCCGTCCGGGTCGGGCAAGACCACGCTTCTGCGCCTGATCGCGGGGCTGGAGCCGATCTCGCGCGGGGACATGTATTTTGACGAGACCCGGGTCAACGATCTGGACGTATCGGATCGCGACATTGCCATGGTGTTCCAGAATTACGGTCTTTATCCGCATATGTCGGTGTTCGAGAACATGGCCTTCAGCCTGCGCCGCCGGGGTCTGGACAGGCAGCAGATCGACGCCAAGGTGCGCAACGCCGCCGAGTTGCTGAACCTGTCGGATTACCTGCAACGGCGGCCAAAGCAGTTGTCCGGCGGTCAGCGTCAGCGCGTGGCGCTTGGCCGGGCCATGGTGCGCGACCCTGAAGTCTTCCTGCTGGACGAGCCGCTGTCCAATCTCGACGCCCAGCTTCGGGTGCAGATGCGCCATGAGATCCTGCGCGTGCATCAGCGGGTGAAGGCGACGGCGGTCTATGTCACCCATGACCAGGTCGAGGCGATGACCATGGGCGACCGGATCGTGGTCATGCATCAGGGCCGCATCCAGCAGGTCGGCACCCCGGAAGAACTGTACGACCAGCCCTGCAACCGCTTCGTCGCCTCGTTCATCGGCACCCCGGCGATGGGTTTCGTCGCCGCCCGACGCGCCGGCGAGGGCGGCTTGGGCACCGCGACCGGCGAGGTCGCGATCAGCGCCGCGCAGGCTCAACGGATCGGGGCGCGCGGCAATCTCACCATCGGCATCCGCCCCGAACATATCACCCTGGGCGAGGTCGCCGGACAGGCGCAGCTTTCCGCCACGGTCGAGATGGTCGAGATGCTGGGGGCCGAGCAATATGTTCATTGCCGCCTCGGCCCCGATGAAATGCTGACCGCGCGGATGCCCCGCACCGCCGGCCTGCGTCCCGATCAGAAGGTCACGCTGTCCATCGACATGGATGCCGTGCATCTGTTCGATGCCGAGACCGAGGCGGCGTTGTGAGCATGGCCCGCATCACCGCCATCGAGGCCTTTCCGGTGCCGCCGCGCTGGATCTTCATCCGCGTCACCGACGAGGATGGCAATTGCGGCTGGGGGGAGCCGATCCTGCCCAAGCGCCGCGACGCCATCCTTGGCGCGATCACCGATTTCTCGCGCCGGCTGATCGGGCAGGATGCCAGCCGGATCGAGGATATCTTCCAGCAGATGCGCAAGGGTGCCTTCTTCCGCCGTGGCCCGGTCCTCTGTTCCGCCGCCGCCGGGATCGAGATCGCGCTCTGGGACCTGAAAGCGCGGCGGGCCGGGTTGCCGATCCATGATTTCCTTGGCGGCAGGGTGCGCGACCGCATCCGCTCCTATTGCTGGATCGGCGGCGACAGGCCCGCCGATGTGGTCGCCCATGCGGGCGAACGGATCACAGCCGGATTTTCCGCCGTCAAGATGAACGCGACCACATCGGTGCCCATGCTTGGCTATCACGCCCAGATCGACGCGCTTGTCGAGCGCATGGGCCTGTTGCGCGACGCTTACGGGACGGGCCTCGATATCGCGCTCGATCTGCATGGCCGGGTGCCGCGCACGGCGCTGAAAGAACTGATCCGCGAGGTCGAGCCCTTCCGCCCGATGTGGCTTGAAGAAGCATGGCTGCCCGAGGCCGAGGATACCCAATCCATGCTGGCCAGCCTGTCGCCCCATATCCCCATCGCCACCGGCGAGCGGCTGCTGGACCGCTGGGACTTCAAGCGCCTGCTCGACCGGGGCGGGGTCGATATCGTCCAGCCCGATGTCTCGATCACCGGCCTGTTCGAGCTGGAAAAGATCGCCCGTCTGGCGGAAGTCCACGATGTCGCCGTCGCCCCGCATTGTCCGAACGGCCCGGTCTCGCTGGCGGCCTCGCTTCAGGTCGGCTTCTGTTGCGCCAATGTCGCGATTCAGGAACAGAGCCTCGGGCTGCATTACAATCAGGGTTACGATGGGCTGCCGGCGGCGGATCTGCTGGACTATCTGGACGACCCGGCGCCCTTGACCACGCGGGCCGGCGCGTTTGAATGGCTTGGTGGCCCGGGCCTCGGGATCGGGTTGAATGCAGGCGGCATCAACGCGGCCCGCGACGAGTCGCGGATGCCCGACAATGACTGGCGCCATCCAGATGGGAGCTTTGCCGAATGGTGAACAGGATGACAATTGCCGCGCCCCGGATCGAGATCGGCCCGGTCGCACCGGTCCACCTGCGCAAGCTGGAGGCCTTCGCCTTTCGCGAGGATGTCAGGACGCCGGTGGCCCTGTCCTTCGGGATCATGCGGCAACGCTCGGCGGTGTTCGTGCGGCTGGAAGATGCCGATGGGGCGTTCGGCTGGGGCGAGATCTTCGCCAACTGGCCCGCCGCCGGGGCCGAGCATCGCTGCCGGCTGGTGGTCGAGGATATTGCCGATATTTTCCTTGGCAATAGCTTCGCGCACCCCTCTGATCTGTTTCATCTGCTGGAAGCGCGGACCGAGATCCGGGCCCTGCAATGCGGCGAATGGGGGCCGTTCCGGCAGGCGATCGCCGGGCTCGATATCGCGCTGTGGGACCTGTTCGCGCGCCGGGCGGGGCAACCGCTTGCCAGCTTCCTGAACCCGCAATCGCCGGCCCATGTCCCGGCCTATGCGAGCGGCATCCATCCCGATGCCGCGCCCGCCGAGATCGAGAAGGCACGCGCGCAGGGTTTTGCGCAGTTCAAGGTCAAGACCGGCTTTGGCCGGCCGGACGAGGCCGGGCGCATCGCCGAACTGGCCGGAGGGCTGCAAACCGGAGAGCGGCTTTGCGTCGATGCCAATCAGGGCTGGGACGAGGTGCAGGCTGCGGCCTTTCTGCGCGAGACCGAGGCGCTGAACCTCGCCTGGGTGGAAGAACCGATCATCGCCACCGCGCCCGAAGCCCGCTGGCAGCGCCTGTCCCGTGTCAGCGCGACGCCGCTCGCGGGGGGCGAGAACATCGCCGGTCATCCCGATTTCGAACGGGCGCAGGCGGCGGGCTATCTGTCGGTGCTGCAACCCGATGTCGCCAAATGGGGCGGCATCACCGGATGCCATGGCGTCGCCCGCCGCGCCATCGGGGCGGGGCGAAGCTATTGCCCGCATTACCTTGGCGGCGGCATCGGCCTTGCCGCTTCGGCGCATCTCCTGGCGGCGGCGGGCGGGCCGGGCCTGCTGGAGGTCGATGTCAATCCGAACCGCCTGCGACAGGCCTTCGGCGACCTGCCCGGCGCCATGTCGCCCCGTGGCTGGGACATCCGGGCTGAACCCGGCCTCGGCATCGAGGCATTGCCCGAGGAACTGGACCGATACCGGACCTGCCACAGCCAATCCGCCGCCTGAGTGCCGCGACCTGAGAAGAGGGACAGATCATGGCCGCCCCCGACGACCAAAGCGAAACGCTCTATGCCAACCCGTTCCGTCGCCGCCTGTCCGAAGGCCGGCCCCTGATCGGGGCCTGGGCGATGCTGAATTCGACCGCCGCCATCGAGGGGCTGTCCTGGGCCGGTTTCGACTGGCTTCTGATCGACGGCGAGCATTCCCCGGTCGAGCTTGGCGACGTGCTGTCGCATCTGCGCGCCATGGAAGCCTCGCCCACGGTGGCGATCACCCGGATCGCGGATAACGACCCGGTGCTGTTCAAGCGCCATCTCGATATCGGCGCGCGCACCATCATGGTGCCGATGATCCAGTCAGCGGGGGAAGCGGCTTCGGCGGTGCAGGCCATGCGCTATCCCGGTGCCGGTCAGCGTGGATTCGCCGCCATGCATCGCGCCAGCCGCTATGGCCATATCCGCGACTATGTGCAGCGCGCAGGCGAGGGGCTGTTCCTGATCGGTCAGGTGGAAACGCCGGCGGCGCTGTCGCAGGTCTCCGAGATCGCAGCGGTCGAGGGCATGGATGCGGTTTTCTTCGGGCCGGGCGATCTGTCGGCCCATATGGGCAAGCTGGGCCATCCCGCCGATCCCGAGATCAGCGAGGCCATCGTCCGGGGGGCAAGACAGGTCCAGGCCGCAGGCAAGTTCGCCGGCGCATTGGCGGCAAGCGCCGATCAGGCGCGGTTGTTCCTGTCGGCGGGGCTCGATTTCGTCTCGGTCGGCAGCGATTGCGGGTTGCTGTTCAGCGGCGCCGACCGGCTGGCGCAGGAGTTTCTGGCACAGGCAAGGCGACGGTAAGCCTGTCTGCGAGGCACCTGTCGCAGCGTGCTTTCACGATGCCGCATCGCCATTTTCAGGGATTTGGCTTGAAATTCGGGCGGCATTTGGCTTCACTCGTATAGACCGCATGTTCAGGAATGACTGCGATGTTGGTGAGTAGTGAAGACTGTTTGACGATCCTGCGCTGCCCGCTCAGTGGCGAGGCACTGGTTCGGGACGGGTCCGACCGGCTGCGGACGGCCTCGGGGCGGGTCTATCCGGTGCTGCGCGGCAAGCCGGTTCTGGTCGATTTCAGCGACTCGGTCCTGTCCGAGGAGGCGGTGATGGCCACGAAGGCCCATAGCCAGATCGCCCGCAAGAATTACAACGGGTTGACGGCGCGGATCAAACGGCTGGTCTCGCCCGAGAAGAAGGCGACGGCGCGAAACGTGGCCCGGCTGATCGCCGATCTTGAGGCGCTTGGCCGGCCGGCGCGGCTGCTGGTGATCGGCGGCGGCAGCGTCGGGCAGGGCATGGCCCCGATCTATGACCATCCCGGGATCGAGATCTACGCCTTCGACATCTACGACACCCCGAATGTGCAGTTCATCGCCGACGGCCATCACCTGCCGCTGCCCGATGACCTGTTCGACGCGGTGATCATTCAGGCGGTGCTGGAACATGTGCTGCAACCGGCGCAGGTCGTGGCCGAGATCTGGCGGGTGCTGCGCCCCGGCGGGCTGGTCTATGCCGAGACCCCCTTCATGCAGCAGGTCCATGAAGGGCCTTACGATTTCACCCGTTTCACCGAAAGCGGGCATCGCTATCTGTTCCGGAATTTCGACGTGCTGGCCTCGGGGGCGAGCGGGGGGCCGGGCGTGCAGTTCATGTGGTCGGTCGATTATCTGGCGCGCAGCGTCTTTCGGTCGCGCAAGGCCGGCAAGGCGGCGAAGCTGGCATTTTTCTGGACCCAGTATCTCGACCGGATTATCCCACCCGATTACGCGCAGGATGCGGCCAGCGGCGTCTTCTTCTATGGTCGCAAGGCCGATACGCCGATCTCGCCGCGCGATATCGTCGCCTATTATCAGGGGGCGCAGTAATCCGGCTTTGACTTCGCCGGCGCATGGCGATAGGTCAGCGGATCGGCTGTTCTGGTTGCGCCGCGTCGAGGCGGCGTGTGGAGGCAGGATCGGGCCGTCAAACCCGGCCCGAGCGGCCATCCAGGCAGAAACATGACCCATGAACTTATCGCCGCGCCTTTGGCTGCGGCACTGGCCGAACGAGGCTATGATACCCTGACCGCCGTGCAGCAGGCGATGCTGACCCCCGAGGCGCCCGGCCGCGACCTGCTGGTCTCGGCCCAGACCGGCTCTGGCAAGACCGTGGCTTTCGGCATCGCCGCCGCCTCGGACGTGCTGAACGCGGATGGCACGCTGCCGCAGGGCAATGCGCCCTTGGCGCTTGTCGTGGCACCGACGCGCGAGCTGGCGCTTCAGGTCGCGGTGGAACTGCGCTGGCTTTATGCCGGCACCGGCGCCCAGATCGCGACCTGCGTCGGCGGCATGGATTACCGGACCGAGCGTCGCGCGCTTGCCCGCGCCCCGGCCATCGTCGTAGGCACCCCGGGCCGGCTGCGCGATCATATCGAGCGCGGGGCGCTCGATCTGGCGGAACTGCGCGTCGCGGTGCTGGACGAGGCCGACGAGATGCTCGATCTGGGTTTCCGCGAGGATCTGGAATTCATCCTTCAGGCCGCGCCCGAAAGCCGCCGCACGCTGATGTTCTCGGCCACGGTGCCGCCGGCGATCGAGAAGCTGGCCCGCGATTTCCAGCGCGACGCGCTGCGGCTGGCCACCCAGGGCGAGTCGCGCCAGCATGGCGACATCACCTATCGCGCGCTGTCGGTGGCCGCCCGCGACCGCGAGAACGCGATCCTGAACCTGCTGCGCTTCTACGAGGCGCGCACCGCCATCGTCTTCTGCAAGACCCGGGCCGAGGTGAATCACCTGCTGGCCCGCATGGGCAATCGCGGCTTCCGGGTCGTGGCGCTGTCGGGCGAACTCTCGCAGCAGGAACGCACCCATGCCCTGCAGGCGTTGCGCGACGGGCGCGCGCAGGTCTGCATCGCCACCGATGTCGCCGCGCGCGGCATCGACCTGCCGGGGCTGGAACTGGTCATCCATGCCGATCTGCCGACCAATCCCGAAACCCTTCTGCACCGCTCGGGCCGGACCGGGCGGGCGGGGGCGAAGGGGGTCTCGGCGCTGATCGTGCCGCCGTCTTCGTTCAAGAAGGCGCAGCGGCTGTTGCAGGGGGCCAAGGTCGTCGCCGAATGGGGCAAGCCGCCCTCGGCCGAGGAGGTCGGCGCCCGCGACGATCAGCGGATGCTGGAGCATCCGGCGCTGTCGGCTGAGCTTGAGGATATGGGGATCGTGCGCGAGTTGCTGGCCCGCGTCGGGCCCGAGCAGGTGGCGGCGGCCTTTGTCCAGCTGTGGCGCGACGGTCGCCCGGCGCCCGAGGAGTTGAGCGAGAGCGTGGCGCCTTCCGATGCCGCGCCGCGCCCGCCGCGCGAATTCGGACCGGCGGTCTGGTTCACGCTGTCGGTCGGCCATAGCGGCCGGGCCGAGGCGCGCTGGCTGCTGCCCAAGATCTGCGAGGCCGGCGGCATCACCCGCGACGCCATCGGCGCGATCCGGGTGCGCGAGCACGAGACCTTCGTGCAGATCGCGACCGGCTCGGCCCCGAAATTCGGCGAGGCGACGGAGCTGGAACCGGGCCTGACGATGCGCCGGCTGGACGGCGAGCCGTCGCTGGAACGCGGGCCGGCTGCCCCCCGTCCGGCGCGTCCGGCTCGGGCCCCGCGCAAGGGCAAGGGCGGTCCTGCCGGCAAGCCTGCGGTTGGTCGCGAGGTTGAGGAACGCGCCGCCCCGCCGACTTCGCCTTCCCCCAAGGCTGCTGCGGCACCAAGGAAGCCTGCGGGACGCAAGGCGGAAAGGAAAGCCGAGGCCTGGTCGCCCGTGGATTCGGGCGAGGTGACGGAAGCACCGCCGAAAAAGCCACGCTGGAAGAAGGACAAGACCAAGTCGGGGAACGCCGCGAAGCCGGCAGGCTGGGCGAAGGGAAAGAAGCCGAAGGCGGCGGATCGTGCGAAAACCGCGAAAGGTGGCAGCGCGCCGCCGCGTCGGCCCAAAGCTGCGCGGTGATCTCTTTCAGTGATGACGCCGGGATCGGGCGCCTTGTGCGATCATCCCGGGTCGGGGTTGGAGGGCGAGGAAGAACGGATGGCGAGAATGCGGAGTTTGACCGTGCAGCCTGTGGATAGCCTTGGCCGGTGGCAGCCATGAGCGGCGCTCAGCATATTGTCGTGATGGGCGTCTCGGGTGCCGGCAAATCGACCACGGGCGAGGCGCTTGCCCGCCATCTTGGCTGGCCCTTCATCGAGGGCGATGCCTTCCACCCCGCCGCCAATGTCGAGAAGATGCATGGCGGCATTCCGCTGAACGACGCGGATCGCGACCCCTGGCTTCATGCGCTGGCACAGGAACTGGGCCGGTTCGAGGCGCAAGGACAAAGCTCGGTCATGGGCTGTTCCTCGCTGAAGCGCGCCTATCGAGACATCCTGCGCGGCGGCGCGCCACGGGTGCGCTTCCTGATGGTGCATGGCTCGCGCGAGGTGCTGGTGGCGCGTCTGGCCGGTCGGCAGGGGCATTTCTTTGCCCCCGAACTGCTGGATTCGCAACTGGCGGCGCTGGAGCCGTTGCAGCCCGACGAAGACGGCAAGATCATCGACATGAGCCTGTCCATCGAGGATCAGGTGGCGCAAGCGCTGCGGCTCCTCGATCTGCAATAGGCCGCTGCCGGGCCGCCCCCCGCGGCCCGGCAGGCCTCACCCCGCCGTTTCGCCGCAAAGATGCACATCCGTGCCCCAGTCGCGGCAAAGCCCTGCCAATGGCGCGGGCAGGGGAAGGTCGGTGAAGAAGGCGTCGATCTCGGACAGGCTGGCGATGCGGGCCGGGGCCGAACGCCGGAACTTCGAGTGATCGCTGACCAGAAAGCTGCGCCGCGCCTGCCGCAGGATGGCCCGGCTGACGCGGACCTCGGCCAGATCGTAATCCAGCAGGTCCCCGTCCAGATCCAGCGCCGAGCTGCCGATGATGGCGTAATCGACCTTGAACTGTTCGATGAACTGCGTGGCCAGATCGCCCACCAGCCCGCCATCCGAGCGCCGCAGCGCACCGCCCGCCACCATGATCTCGCAGCCCGGATTGGCGGCGAGGATATTGGCGACATTCATGTTATTGGTGATGACGGTGATATTGGCGTGATGGATCAGCGCCTGCGCCACGGCTTCGGTGGTGGTACCGAGATTCAGGATCAGGCTGGAATTGTCCGGGATCATGGCCGCGCAGGCGGCACCGATGGCGGCCTTGGCATCGGCGTTCAGCCGCCGCCGGGCCTCGTAACCCAGATTGACCATGCCCATGCGCGGCACCGCGCCGCCATGCACGCGTTCGACCAGCCCAGCCTCGGCCAACTCTCCCAGATCGCGGCGGATGGTCTGCAGGGTGACATCGAACCGCTGCGCCAGGGCATCGACGCCGACCCGGCCCTCGGCCCGGGCCAGTTCCAGGATTTCGGATTGGCGGATGCTCAGCGTCATGACGGGGACCTGCCGGGCGTTGAAAAGCGGAAAGGATGTTGCATTACGTTCCTTTTAGCAGATAACGAATATAAACGAAAATACCTGATGAGCGATTCCGTGAAGACCCATCACAAGGACAGCCTGCCGCAACCGGCATCTTCCGCGCCGGTCGATCTGTTCGTCATCGGCGGCGGGGTGAACGGGTGCGGCATTGCCCGCGACGCCGCCGGGCGCGGGCTGTCGGTGGTGCTGGCCGAGCAGGGCGATCTGGCGCAGGGAACCTCGTCGGCCTCGACCAAGCTGTTTCATGGCGGGCTGCGCTATCTCGAATATTTCGAGTTCCGGCTGGTCCGCGAGGCGCTGCACGAACGCGAGACGCTGCTGCGCGCCATGCCCCATATCAGCTGGCCGATGCGTTTCGTGCTGCCCTATGCGCCGGATATGCGCTTCGACAGCGATACGCCGACCTCGCGGATCCTGTCCTTCGTCATGCCCTGGATGCGCGGGCGGCGGCCGGCCTGGCTGATCCGGCTGGGGCTGTTTCTTTACGACCGTCTGGGGGGGCGCAGGATCCTGCCGGGGACCGCGCGGCTGGATCTTACGAGCGATCCTGCCGGCAGGCCGCTGAAACCTGGCTTCCGGCTGGCTTACGAATATTCCGATTGCTGGGTGCAGGATTCGCGGCTGGTGGTGCTGAACGCCCGCGATGCCGAGGCGCGGGGCGCGCGCATCCTGACCCGGACCCGCGTCACCCATGCCGAGCGGCAGGGCGAGTTCTGGCAGATCACATGCGAAGGACCGGACGGCCCCCGGATCTGGCAGGCCCGCGCGCTTGTCAATGCCGGCGGTCCCTGGGTCGAGGATGTGATCCGCAATGTCGCCCATATCCCCTCGACCGAGGGGGTGCGGCTGGTGCGCGGCAGTCATATCGTGGTGCCGAAGCTTTACGATCACGACCGCTGCTATTTCTTTCAGGGCAGCGACGGGCGGATCGTTTTCGCCCTCCCCTATGAGCAGGATTTCACCCTGATCGGCACCACCGACAAGGACCATCACGGCGCGCCGGGCGAAGTCCACTGCACCGAGGAGGAGCGCGATTATCTGTGCGCCTTCGCCAGTCAGTATTTCGCCGCGCCGGTGACGCCCGATCAGGTTGTCTGGACCTATTCCGGGGTGCGGCCGCTTTACGACGACGGGGCGAAATCGGCCACGGCGGCAACGCGGGATTACGTGCTCAGCCTGCACGACGAGGGCGCGCCGCTGCTCAATGTCTTCGGCGGCAAGATCACCACCTATCGGCGGCTGGCGGAAAGCGCGCTGGCAAAGCTTGCGCCCTTCTTTCCGCAGATGGGCGGGCCATGGACGGCGGGCGTGGCCCTGCCGGGCGGCGATTTTCCGGTCGATGGGGTGCCGGCGCTGAAGGCAAGGCTGGTCGCGGCCTATCCCTTCCTTCCCCCGAAACTTGCCACCCGGCTGCTGCGGGCCTACGGGACCGAGGCCTTCGCGCTTCTCGGGCAGGCGACCACGATGGCCGATCTGGGCCGCGATTTCGGTGCCGGGCTGACCGAGGCCGAAATCCGCTGGCTGATCCGCCACGAATATGCCCGCAGCGCGCAGGACATCCTGTGGCGGCGCAGCCGGATGGGGCTGCATCTGAGCGCCGATCAGGTCCGGGCACTTGAGGACTTCCTGGCCGAAGATTTGCCCGAAATCGCCGGCACAGGTTAAGAAGGGGCAGGCGGGCCCCGCCGCGCCCGATCCCGAAACGCCCAGACGAGAGAGTTGCCATGACCCATATCCTCGCCATCGACCAGGGCACGACCTCGTCCCGCGCGATCCTGTTCGATGCGGGTCTGCGCCCCGTCGCCACGGCGCAGGCCGAGTTCACCCAGCATTTCCCGCAATCGGGCTGGGTCGAGCATGTGCCGGCGGATCTGTGGACCACGGTTGCCGGCACCGCGCGCGCGGTGATCGAGAAGGCGGGGATCGCGGCGGCCTCCATCGCCGCCATCGGGATTACCAATCAGCGCGAGACCACGCTGCTCTGGGACCGCGCCACCGGCCAGCCCTTGGCCAATGCGATTGTCTGGCAGGACCGCCGCACCGCCCCGATCTGCGCCGATCTGAAGGCGCAGGGGCACGAGGCGATGATCACGGCCCGCACCGGGCTGCTCTTGGACCCCTATTTCTCGGCCACCAAGCTGAAATGGCTGCTCGACAGCATCCCCGGCGCGCGGGGTCGTGCGGCGAAGGGGGAACTGGCCTTCGGCACGGTGGACAGCTGGCTGATCTGGAACCTGACCGGCGGCAAGTCCCATGTCACCGACGCGACCAATGCCGCACGGACCATGCTTTACAATATCGCCGAGAACCGCTGGGACGCGGACATCCTTGCGCTGCTGGACATTCCGGCTTCGCTTCTGCCCGAGGTGCGCGATTGCGCCGATGATTTCGGCAGCACCCGCGCCGATCTGTTCGGGCGCGAGATCCCGATCCTCGGCGTGGCCGGCGACCAGCAGGCGGCGACGATGGGGCAGGCCTGTTTCCGGCCCGGGATGATGAAATCGACCTATGGCACCGGCTGTTTCGCGCTGCTGAATACCGGCGAGAGCATGGTGCCCTCGACCAACCGGCTGCTGACGACCATCGCCTATCGGCTGGACGGGCGGACGACCTATGCGCTGGAAGGCTCGATCTTCATCGCCGGCGCGGTGGTGCAATGGCTGCGCGACGGGTTGAAGATCATCCGCGCGGCGGGGGAAACGCAGGGGCTGGCAGAGGCCGCCGATCCGGGTCAGGATCTGGTATTGGTGCCGGCCTTCACCGGCCTTGGCGCGCCCTATTGGCAGCCGGAAAGCCGGGGCGCGGTTTACGGGCTGACGCGCAATTCCGGCCCGGCGGAGCTGGCCCGCGCGGCGCTGGAAAGCGTCGGCTTCCAGACCCGCGACCTGCTGGAAGCCATGCGCGCCGACTGGGCGACCGAGGTCGGGGGCGTGTTGCGCGTCGATGGCGGCATGGCGGCCTCGGACTGGGCGATGCAGTTCCTGTCGGATATCCTCGGCGCGCCTGTGGATCGTCCGGTGGTGACCGAGACCACGGCGCTTGGCGCGGCCTGGCTGGCCGGGATGCGCGCCGAGATCTGTCCGGGGCCGGAGGGTTTCGGCGAAAGCTGGGCGCTGGAGCGCCGCTTTGCCCCCACGATGGGCGAAGAGGTCCGGGCGGCGAAATACGCGCGCTGGCAAAGGGCGGTGCAGGCGACGATCTCGGTCACCTGATCGAGCAGGCGGAACCGGGCGCCGCCTGACGACTAGGGGGCTGACCGGGCATAGCCGGTCATCTCCAGATATCCGCGCCCGGTGGCGCTGCCGGTGACAGCGACCGGACCTTCCCAGTAGGACACCCGCGTCTCCATCCAGGCATCGGGGTTCAGCGCCGCGATCCGCAGGTCCAGCCCCTCGGTCGGGATCTGAAGGTGCCATTCGGTCGGGATGCCGCGCCGCTGCGCGTCCGGCTTTGCCACGATCTCACCATCCGACAGCGCGCGTGCCGTCCCATCGGCGGCGATCAGCGTGCCGGATCGGAAGTCGGTCGTCCCGCGCAGCCGGAAGGCCATCAGCCTGCGCCCGTCATCCAGCGCCAGCGAGAACCAATCCCAGCCCTGCTGGTCGGCGGAAAGCGGCTGGCTGGACCATTCGCGATCCAGCCAGCCCTCTCCGGTCACGGCGCGCGGACCGTCGCCCAGATCGACGCTGCCCCGCGCCCGATAGAAGGGCTGCGAATAGTAATAGCTGGCCTGACCGGAGGCCGATTTCAGCGAAAAGCCCTGTGCGCCGTGGCGGATCAGCGGGCCTTGGGCCTGCAGATCCAGCGCATAGCGGAAACCCGGCCCGCTGGCGCTGAGCGTGATCGCCTCGGGCGTTTCGCCGGCCATCTGCCATTCGTCGATCCATGCGGCGAAGGGTGCGCCGGTCGCGCCGGCCTGCCCGGTGCCGCCCCGGGCGAAGCGTTCGGTTGACAGATGCCGCGTCGCGGTGGTGACGGCGGCATGGCCCATCCAGACGGCGGGCGGCGGGGTGTTCCCGTCCGGGGGCGCAAGCGCGAAGCGGAACAGCGTCCACTGGATGCCAAGCGGCGTGCCGTCCTCGAATTGCAGGGGCGCGGTCAGATACCACCATTCGATGCGGAAATCCGGATGCGGGCCGTGATCGCGCGGGAACAGGATCGGGCGCGCCGGATCGGGCAGGGCAAAGCCTTGGGCATCGGCGCCGAGGCCGGCAAAGCCCTGCGCGCGGGCACCGCTTGCCGCCAGCAGGGCCAGGATGAAGGCGCGCCTATCCATCGCGGCTCAGCACCTCGCTGAGGGCGCGGGGCGAGATCCGCGCCAGCCGCCGCGCCGGCCAGAGCGCGGCCAGCAGCGCCGCCCCGATGCCGAAGCCGATCAGCAGCAGCCAGCCCGCCGGATCGGCGCGGAAGGGCAGGCGCCAGCCGAAAGCCTCGACATTGACCACCGCCAGCAGCAGCCAGGACAGCGCCAGACCAAGCGGCAGGGCCAGCAGGGCCGTCGCCGCCGCCGTCAGCGTGACCCGCGCCAACTCCAGCGCCGCCAGTTGCCGCCGGTCCACGCCCATCGCCCAGAGCGGGGTCAGCCGGGGCAGGCGGGCATCGGCGGCGGCCAGAAGCGAGGTCAGCACGGCGAAACCCGCCACCGCCAGGGTCAGCGCGTTCAGCGCGGCGGTCACGGCGAAGGTGCGCTCGAAGATCTCCAGCGAGGCCGCCTTCATTTCGGGCTGCATGATGATCCGCTCGGGCGCGATGCCGCCGGCGATCAGGCGGGTGCGCAGGGCCGCCGGGTCATTGCTGCGGATGGCATGGCGGGGGGCTTTCAGGCCGGGCGCGATGCGATCCAGCCGCGTTGCCGAGACATAGACCTTTCCCAGCGGGTTGCCGTAATCGGCGATCACCCCGGCGATCCGGGCCGGACCGTCGGGCAGGGCGATCATGTCGCCGGGGGAAAGCCCGGCGCGATGGGCCAGTTGCTCATTGATGATCGCGCCGCCTTGGGGCACCTGCGCCCAGGCCTCGGGCGACCCGTCAAGCAGTGACCAGCCGCGATAGATCGGGTCGTCGACGATGCCGTTGATCTCGGACGGTTGGCCGGCAACTGTCGTCTCGACCGAGCGCAGCGGCAGCAAATGCTCGCCCGGGTCGAGAAGGTCCTTCAGCATGTCGCCCCCGTCCGGCGTGGCGACATAGATTTCCGCCGCCAGCCGTTGTGCGATGAAATCCGAAAAGCTGGTCCGAAAGCTGCCGACCATGGTGGTGACACCGATATTCGCGGCAAGCGCCATCATCAGCGCGGTCATGGCCAGCGAGATCTGCGGGATCTGGGCACGGGCCTCGGCCAGGGTCCATTCGGTGATCGGGGTGCGGGCCAGCCGGCGCGCGGTGCCCAGGGTGCCGGCCAGCAGCCCGGGCATCAGCGCCGCGCCGCCCAGAAGCAGCGTCCCGATGGCGGCGAAACCGGCCAGAAGCCCCGCGCCCCAGATGACCAGTCCGGCGGAAACGATCAGCATGGCTACGCCTGCCAGCGCCGGCCATACCCCCCGCCGCCGCTGAGTTTCGGCAAATACGGCGCGGCCCGATGCACCCAGCATCGGTCCCGCCGCACTGGCCAGTGTGCCCGCCAGAGCCATGCCGATCCCGCCCAGCCACCAGATCGGGCGCAAGGCCACCTGCGATCCGACCTCGGCCCCATAGATGCCTTGCAGGGTGACCGAGATCCCCGGCATCAGCCAGATGGCCAGCACATAGCCCAGCACCACCCCCAAAAGCCCCGAGACGAGCGCGATCAATGCGATCTCGGCCAGCATCAGCGCGCCAAGGCTTTGCGCCGGTGCGCCGAGCGCGCGCAGGACCGCCATGCTGCGCCGACGCTGCGCCATGGCCAGCCCGACCGTGCCGCGCACGATGAACAGCCCGACGATGAAGCAGAGCGCGCCGAAGGCGCTGAGGTTCATCTGGAAGCTTTCGGTCAGCGCCCCCGGTGCGGTGGCGGCGGCGGGCAGGACATATTGCAGGCCCGGGACAACGCTGAGCGGATCCGGCGCGCCAAGCGGTTGCGGCGGCACCAGCAGCAGCGCGTCGAAGCCGTCACGGCCAAGCTGGCGCTGCGCGGTCTCGATATCGGCGACGGCCTGCCCCTCGGGCAGCGCGGCCATGGGTGAGAAGCTGGGCGGCTGGGGGCCGGGCGCGTTATAGAAGACTTCGTTCGCTGGGGTGGTCGCAGCCATGAAATCGCCCGGCGGCCACAGGTCTTCGGGCGCGGTCAGCGGGTCGATGCCGGTCAGCGTCAGATGCAGCCCCGGCATCGGTTCGATCTCGCCCCGGATCAGCGGGCTGACCATGATGCCGGCGCGGCGCAGGGCAACGAACTCCGCCATGGCGATCGGCGTGCCGCCGGCCCGTTCCAGACGCGGCAGGGCGGCGATCCGGCCAGCGTCGGCGGCGCTGGCCATGCTGGCACGGGCCTCGGCATTGATCGCCTGCACCCCGGTCCAGAGCGCGGTTGCGAGCGCGATCCCGGCCACCAGCGTCGCCAGTTGCAGCCGGTTCTGACGCCAATGCGACCAGAAGGCGTGAAGGATCGCCCCGATCATGCCGGCGCGACCCGTCCATGGCGAAGGTGCAGGTGGCGCTGCATCCGGCAGGCGATGCGGTCGGAATGGGTGACGAAAAGCAGCGCGCAGCCGGTTTCCGTCACCAGATCCTGCATGACGGCGATGACCTGATCCGAGGTCTCCTCGTCGAGATTGCCGGTCGGTTCATCGGCCAGCAGCAGCGCCGGGCGCAGCGCCATTGCCCGGCCGATGGCGACACGCTGGCGCTGCCCGCCCGAAATCTCGTCGGGCATCCGGTCGATCAGCCCGGCCAGCCCGAGGCGTTCGGCAAGGTCCTGCACCCATGCGGGGTCGTGACGCCCGGCCATGCGGGCATGGAAGGCCAGGTTCTCGGCGACATTCAGGCTGGGGATCAGGTTGTATTGCTGGAAGATCAGCGCCGTATGCTGCCGCCGGATGCGCGCCAGCGCGCGGTCGGGCAGGGCGGTGATCTCCTGCCCGGCCACGGCGATCCGCCCGCCATCGGCGCGGTCCAGCCCGGCCACGAGATGCAGCAGCGTGCTTTTGCCCGAGCCGCTCTCGCCGGTCAGCGCCAGCGTCTCGCCGGGATTCAGCGCGAGGGTGACATCCGACAGCACCTCGGTCGCGCCGCCGGGACGGGCATAGCTTTTGCGCAGGTGGCTGATGTCGAGGGCAGTTGCGGTCATGCGAGCCAGAAATTGAAAGCATAGAGGCTGCCCGATGACAGGAATACCGTGCGCCGGGTCGGGGTCGATCCTAGGGCTGGTCAGGGTGTATTTGCCAGCGGCAAATGGATAGGAGGGCGCTGACGGTCAAACTCGGATCTTTTAAGGTTGATATTCAACACCACCATTCATGTTGCGACATGCTTTTGTGATCCGAAGTCAGGACTGGTTCGCTTCACGATATCAGCTAACATATTCGTCGTATGAGTATCTGGCGGAGGGGATGGGCCTGATATCCAACCTTCTCCACGTTTCACCCTGGTGGCGAGGACAGCTAAAATGGCGCTGCGGGATATTGCTTCCGCGCGAAGCTGTATTACGGAGAGTTCAAGAATTGTCGCCTTCACAGATACTTAGCCGTCGGGACCTCTACGACCTTGTCTGGAGCAAACCGATGACAGCGCTTGCACAGGAATTCGGGATATCGGATCGGGGGCTCGCGAAGGTCTGCGGTCGCCATCGTATTCCCGTACCGCCCCGGGGGTACTGGGCCAAGGTTGCTGCCGGAGAACAACCGAAAGTGCCGCCATTCCTCGAACTGAGGGATCGAAGCCTCGATCGGGTAAGCATTCGCGGGGCCACCTCAGCTCTTCCTGACGGCGTCGCCGAACTTGCCCGCAAGCGAAAGGCTGAGCGGGAAGTCCGGGCCGCTACCACCAGGGCGACGCCAGAATCCCCAATGCCTCTGGTAGAAAATCCACACGCCTCGGTGGCGAAAACGGTGAAGTTCCTTCGGACCAGGAAGCCGGACAAGGAGGGCGTCCTCAGCGCCACGGCGCCAGGCCAGTGTGGCGTGATCCTCGGCGCTGCGTCCGTCGAACGTGCTTGCTTCGTCCTCGACGCGTTGGCGCGGACGCTCGACGAGGTCAGCCTGAGCCTGACAGCGGACGGAGAGAAGATGTCCGTTCAGAAGGGCGCGGACAAGATCAGCTTTACCCTGCTCGAACGAACGAGAAGGCTGAAATACATACCGACCCCAGAAGAAATCGCTCGGGAGGAGAAGAGGAAAGAGAAGCAGGCACGGTCCCTTCGGCGCAACGATTGGGACAGCATTTCGTTCGGCAGCCGACCGCCTTGGCCGGAATATGTGACTGCGTGGACCGGCGAACTCGTATTCTCGATCGATGCGTGGGCGGACGACCTGCGGAAGACGTGGGGTGACGGCAAGACGCAACGCGTGGAACGGATGGTCCCCGAAATAGTCGCCGGCATAGAGACCATTCGCGTGCGCCGCGAGGAGCGTGAGGAGCGCGAGAGGCAGTGGAAAATCCTGCAGCACCGGCGACAGCTCGCACAGGCCCGCCTCAAACGCGAGGAGACGCGACTCTCTCACCTCCGGCAGATCATTGAGCTGCGTCGGGAGGCCCGCGAAATCCGCGAATGGATCTCCGGCCTGCCGCAGGAAGCCGGCCTAGCCGTCGACTCGGATCTGGGCCGGATGCTGCAGTGGGTAACCATCAAGCCAGTGCTTGCTGCCTGCAGGGATTTTGGTGCAGGCGGTTCCGCGATATCATTGCAGGTGACGACAATGGAATACATCATGCCGCAACGCGCTGGAGCCGAACCCATCACAATCCGCACAGCCTCGGACGTCCCGGTCACCACCCCGAGACAAGGGAAATGGGTGTAGTCCTGTCGACAAATTTCAGTGCCTCGCGGACGATGGTGATTCTGGTCAGTCAAGCAGGGTATTGGGCCGCAGCGCATTCTGCACGGTCCCGTCGACGCCGACAGTCATGACAGTCTGCGCGCACCTTGTCTCGGGGGTAAAGAACAACCGTAATCGCAGGCGAGGGCAAAAGCCATCGGTCGTCGAGGGACATGTCCAGCCTAACTCAAGGAAGAACAACGCAATCCAGAAAAATAAGTGGGGTGGAATGTGGGTCCGAATAAAGCGATCAGGCCGCAACACACTGATTTTCAACGAAAAATACAGGTATTGTGGCGGAGACGAAGACGGCCGAAGCATTGCGCAAATGGCTTATCGAAAGCTGGCAGCACCCGGAGATCACGGTGCGCGAAGTGGTCCGTATGGGTCCGAACCGGCTGCGCGAGAGCAAGGCCGCACGGACCACAATCACCATGCTCGAAAAGCACGGATGGCTCATTCGGCTACCCGAGGGCACGACAGTGCGCGGCATGGTCCGGAAGGAAGCGTTTCAGATCGTGAGGGGGAGCCATGCTCTTTGATGTTCAAGGCGCGCTGTCCGAAATCATGAAGGACCACCCTTGCGACAATCGCGACAACCGCGACAGTCCCGCAAGGCCCATTTGTCGCGAATGTCGCTGATGTCGCAACGATGAAGGTGGGAAACAGCAAGTTCCCAGAGGTGACCGATTCCTCCCGTCCGGCAGACCGCACCCTCTGAACCGCACCGCCCCGATCTCAGTTCACGACCCGAGAATGATGGCTTGCCCCTGCATGGCAGATCAGTCGCAGGCTGAGATCAGTTTCTCCGGCGTTGGGTTTTCTGCGCGCACTTGATGTTGGCGTACCGTTGGCTGGCCAGCCGGTGACTGAGCTGAGCTTCTTGATCGTGCCACGAAAGCCCGCTTTTTTATTGGTTTCGGTTTTGAACGGCCTTGCGGCTGGCTTTGTACGTCAGTGGTCCTGTTGTGGTTCGCGCATTCCGCGCTGCGCGCCTGCCGCTGGGCGTTATTGCTCCGCAATCATGATGCCGCCGCAGCTCGGCGTCATCCGAGCCGGATTGAACAAAGGCGGCTGACACAGGACACGAACCGCGTTTGGGATGACAACTATCTGGAAGTAGCAGCTGCTAATCGGCCAGAGTCCTCGTGAAAGCCGCGGGTCTGCCACTCATCGGTAAGCCCAAAGGTTGAAGGAAAGGTTCCCGATTCAATCGATCGATCTTGATTTCGTAGTACGTGCCGTACAGGGCAGAAATAGCGATGGAAACTCCTGGCGCTGCCGTTTAAATCTTAACCCGTATAATTCATGAAGCCACAGGCTTCTGCTCAGGGATCGGTTTCTCTCGCGTCGGGTTTGTTGCACACAGCTGATGTCGGCGTCCGGTTGGTGACCCGGTCGGTGGCTTGTGTCCTGGGTCGTGTGGATTAATGTTTCGGGGTTATCGGGGCGCTTGCGTCAGGCTGCTTTCGGTGGGGCGAGGGCGTCGAAGAGGAGGCTGAGAAGTCCCTGTCGCGGGCAGGACGCCGGCAATGTGATGATGATCCGTGTTTTTTTCTCGACGATGGTGGCGGCCAGTTTGACAAGGTGCAGGCGCAACGTATCGAACTGTGCGCGGTGCCACGGTGAACGCTTCGGGCAGGCCGCGCGGAGCGTCCACCAAAGCCAGCAGGCGCAACCGTGCAGTATCAGGCGCATCTGGTTGGCGTTGGCCTTCGAGCATGACGTCCGGTCTGATGCGAGATGGGTTTTCCACGCTTTGATGTGGTTCTCGGCCTGGCCGCGCGCGGAATAGAGCTTCTTGTCAACGGCGTCAGCCGGTGTGGGGAGTATCCGAAACTCTGTGTATCTGACCGGGCCCATGCGGTTTTCAGACACGTTCAGGCGTCGAAGCGCCCGGCGAACATTATGGCCAGCTGATTGCGAGCCGCAACCCATTCCCGGACGGCGCGACCGCCTTTCTCGAAGTTGCGGATGGCCAAGAAGATCAGCTTGGTCGCGGCCTCCTCGGTCGGGAAGGAGCCCTTGGTTTTCAGCGTCTTCCGCAGCACCCGGTTCAGCGATTCCACGGCGTTGGTGGTGTAGATGATTTTCCGGATCGCTGCGCTGAAGGCATAGAACGGTGTGACCTCGGCCCAAGCCCGGCGCCAGGCCGGAGCGATGGACGGGTATTTCGCGCCCCATTTCTCCTCGAAGGTGTCCAACTGGCGGGCGGCCTCCTCGGCGGTCGGAGCCTGATAGATCGGGCGCAGGTGGGCGGCCACCGCCTTGCGGTCCTTCCAGCTGCAGAAGTTCATCGAATGCCGGATCAGATGGACGATACAGGTCTGGACCATGGTCTCAGGGAAGGTCGCGGTGATCGCCTCGGGGAAGCCCTTCAGCCCGTCCACGACGGCGATCAGGATGTCCTGGACGCCCCTGTTGCGCAGCTCGTTCATCACCGACAGCCAGAACTTGGCCCCCTCGTTGTCGGCGATCCAGAGGCCCAGAACTTCCCGTTCCCCCTCGCGGGTGACGCCCAAGGCGATGTAAACGGCCTTGTTTTTCACCATCCGGCTGTCGGCATCGCGGATCTTCACGCGCAGGGCGTCGAAAATGACGATCGGATACATTCGGTCCAGCGCCCGGTGCTGCCATTCCCGGACCTCGTCCAGCACGGCATCGGTCACGCGGCTGATCAGGTCGGGTGAAACCCGCAAGCCGTAAAGATCTTCCAGGTGAGCCTGGATGTCGCGCACCGACAAGCCAGCGGCATAGAGCACGATGATCTTGTCATCCACCCTGTCGATCCGGGTCTGGCCTTCTTCACCAGCTCAGGCTCGAAGCTGCCTTCCCGGTCGCGCGGCCCGGCCAGCGGCACCTCGCCGTCCTGGCCTTCAGCACCTTGGCCGATGTGCCGTTGCGCCGGTTGGTTTGGCCCGGCGGGGCGTCCTTGCCCTCCTCGTAACCAAGATGCGCGGTCAGCTCGGCTCCCAGCATCCGCTCCATGAGCTTGATCTTCAGCTCCTTCATCAGCCCGGCATCGCCAAGCAGATCCTCAGGCCGCTTGCAGCCCTTCAGCAGTTCATCCAGGATTTCTTTCGAGATGGTCATTCATGCTTCCTTTCGGTGAAGCATGGACCGGATCACTCATACACAAAAGGTCGGACACTCTCGCCGGTGTGTCGTTCACTTTGCTGGTGCGAGATGTGTCCCGAACAGACATCTGATTAACAAGGACAAACCAACATGCCAAGACGGTCCATTCTGACCGAGCGCCAGCGTGCGGCGCTTTTCGACTTGCCGACTGACGAGACCTTAATGTTGCGGCATTACACGCTGGCAGACGACGATATCGAACACATCAACGAACGGCGACGACCGGAGAACAAGATCGGTTTTGCCCTACAGCTCTGTGCCCTACGCTATCCTGGGCGGCTGTTGTCATCTGGCGAAGTCATCCCGGAAAAGGTCTTGCGCTTCATCGCAGCCCAGTTGGGTCTGACCGGCGACCATGTCTTACCCTATGCCGCACGCCGGCAAACCCGTCAGCAGCACCTGCACGCCCTTCGCCAGATTTATGGCTTCAAGATGTTCTCGGGCCAAAGGCGCGCGGAGTCTGAAGGCCTGGCTTGAGAATGAGGCTGAAACTGCCCGATCCAACGAAGACCTGGCGCTCCGATTTGTCGAAGAGTGCCGCCAGTCGCAGGTGATCCTGCCCGGCATCTCTGTCATCGAACGGTTATGCGCAGATGCTCTGGTGTCGACCGAGCGCCAGACCGAAAGCCGGATCACCAACAGGATCGACGATGGAACGAAAGAACGCCTGGATGCGCTGTTGACCGAGATCGTGGATGGCAATGTCACCCGGTTCATCTGGCTTTGCCGTTTCGAGGCGGGTAGCAACTCGGCTGGAGCATCGCGACTTCTGGATCGGTTGGAATTTTTACAAGAATTGGACCTCTCACCGGACATTCTGGCCGACGTACCACCACATCGGATCACCCGCCTGCGCCGCCAAGGCGAGCGCTACTTTGCCGATGGGTTGCGCGGGGATTGCCAACTTGTTCTGATGCGCGCGAATTCGGCCTGAGCGGCGTCTTTCAGGCAGTCATTTCAAGGGTGTATCCGGCCCACAGGTCATGGGCATCGGATCTAGCGTGGCGATAAAGCCTTCCGCCGAAAACCTGAATCGTAGGGATTCCCTTGAGGCCTGATCTGTGATTCGTCCTGTTTGGGAGGATGGTTCATGTCAGCACCTTTGCCGGATGCGCTTCGGGCGCGGTTTCAGAAGTTGATTGAGGAAGGGTTAAGCGGGCGCGCGGCGGCGCTGCGCTTGAAGCTTTCGCCTGCCACCGGGGCGCGTTGGGGGCTTGCGATCCGTCACACCGGACAGGCCCGCGCGGCACGTCAAGGTCGGCCCAGGGGCAAGGGAAAGCTCGATCCGCATCGTAGCTTCTTCGCGGAAATCATCGCGCAGGACGGTGACATCACGATGCCGGAGCTGGCATCTGCCTTGCATGACGCAACCGGCGTACGCGCGCGCCCGAATGCGATCGGCAAGTTCCTCCGCAAGCTCGGCTATCGCAACTTCCTGTTCTTCGTGAACTCCGCCCAGATCATTGAGAAGACCAAGGAAAACTTCCTCAACCCCGCATCGGCCAAGCACCTGTTCGCACCTACTGTGCGGATTGACGACAAGCCCGTGGACATTCGCGCGGTGGACACGTTCGACGCGGTGTCGGGTGATGCAATCAACATTCATTTCACCACAATTCAAGGGCTGCACACCCGGATGCAGAACCCGAAGGAGAACGCCGTCACCATCGAAGACTTCCGCGACTACAAGGTGGTGATGATCTCGGACGAAGCGCACCACCTGAACGCCGAGACCAAGAAGACGCTGACAGAAGGCGAGAAGGCAGAGAAGGCCAGTTGGGAAGGCACGGTGTCGGAGATTTTCCGCCAGCACCCCGAGAATATGCTGTTGGAGTTTACCGCGACCGTGGACCTGACCCACGACGCGATCCGGGCGAAGTATGCCGACAAGATACTCTACGACTATTCGCTGCGGCAGTTTCGGGAAGACGGTTATTCCAAGGACATCGAGTTGCGGCAGGCCGATTTGCCCCCTGCGGAACGGATGATGCAGGCGATGGTTCTGAGCCAGTATCGCCGCAAGGTGGCCGAGGCGCATGGGCTGCACTGCAAGCCGGTGATCCTGATGAAGTCCAAGACGATCAAGGAAAGCGCCGACAACGAAGCGGCTTTCACGGCGATGGTCGCTGGGCTGACAGGTGAGGCGCTGGGCGCGCTCAGGGCAACCTCTGAGGGCGATGAGACGCTTTCGCGGGCCTTTGCCTTCATCATGGATGAAAGAGCCATGAGCGGCGCGGATTTCGCCCGTGAGCTACAGGGCGATTTTGCCCCCGAGAAGGTGGTGAACGTCAACAACCCCAAGGATTTGGAAAACAGACAGATAGAACTCAACGCCTTGGAGGACCGCGACAACGAGATACGGGTGATCTTTGCCGTCGATAAGCTGAACGAAGGCTGGGACGTGCTTAACCTGTTCGACATTGTGCGCCTCTATGACACCCGCGACGGCAAGGCCAACAAGGTTGGCAAGACCACGATGGCCGAGGCGCAGTTGATCGGGCGCGGGGCGCGATACTTTCCCTTCATTGCCCCGGAACAGCCCGACGCGGCGCGGGAAAAGCGCAAATACGACAGCGCCGTGGACGTGCCCCTGCGCATCTTGGAAGAACTGCACTACCACTGTTCCCACAATCCCAAGTACATCCAAGACATCCGCAACGCCCTGCGCGAAACTGGGATGTTGGACGACACCGCCCGGACGGTGCGGCTGCGGCTCAAAGACAGCTTCAAGCAGACTGACCTCTATAAGCGGGATCATGTCTGGGTGAATGATCGGGTGCGCAACCCGCGCGACGGTGTGGCAGGGCTGGACGCCTACAAGATCGAAAGCACTTTCACCTATCCTAACCTGATGACAGGCCGGGTGACGGAAGCCTCTGCCTTTGGCGGTGGGCAGTTGACGCTGAAACCGTCGAGCAAGGAACCCGTGTCCCGCGACTTCAAGCTGGCCGATTTCGGCAGGGCCATTCTGGGCTTTGCGATGGACGCCAACGACTTCTTCCACTTCGCCAACTTGCGGACCTATTTCCCGCAACTCGCCAGCGCCTCGCAGTTTGTCGCCTCTGACACCTATCTTGGCGGCGCGACAGTAAGCGTGCGCGGCTTGCCGGATGACTTGGACAACCTGACCGCACGGCAAAAGCTGGACATCGCGCAGTACGTTCTGCACCAGATCGAAAGCGGCGTGAAACGTGAAAGCGTCGAGTATATTGGCACCAAGGACTTCAAGCCCTATCCCATCAAGGACCGTTTCACCGACAAGGTGCTGAAACTGCGGATCGAAGGCGAGACCGGGCTAAGCTGGACCGAAAGCAACGTGCCGGGGTTGGACCAGATCGACCTGAGCGGCAAGGACTGGCACGCCTATGACGACAGCTACGGGACCGATCAGGAAAAGCACTTCATCAAGTACATGCACGATCAGGAAGCCCGGTTGCGGGGCGTGTATGATGACTTCTACCTGCTGCGAAACGAGAAGGCGGTGAAGTTATACGACTTCAACACTGGACGCGCCTTTGAACCTGACTTCGTTCTGTTTCTTAGGAAGAAGGGCGAAGAAGCCAGCACGATCTTGCAGCTATTCATCGAACCCAAGGGCGAACAGTTGCGCCCGCAAGATGACTGGAAGCAGGACTTCCTTGAGCAAGTGAAAGACAAGGCCCGACTTGAGACGGTATTCCAAGGCAGGGATTATACGGTTCTTGGATTGCCATTTTTCAATGAGACGGGGCAGACCAATACCGACTTCAAAGCCGCATTCGAGACTGAGGCGCTGGACGTATAGTCTGATCTTGCCTGTCTATATGTCTGGACCTGCCTATGTGTGCGGGATTGACGGTCTAAGGAATGGTTCCCCATTACTGGGGCAAATAAGCCGGGGTCGGTGCAGGCTCAGTCCGACATCTTTGCGAGCCGGTCCACGATCTCGGTCGGATCGAAGCCAAGCACCTCGCCCAGCTTGACCAGCTCCACCACATCCACCCGGCGTTGCCCGCTTTCCAGCCGCGCGATGAAGGACTGATAGACCTTCATCCGCTCCGCAAGTTCGACCTGCTTCAAGCCTGCCTGTCCGCGTTTCTCGATGAGGTAGCGGACAAGAGCATCATGCCTATGATCCCCAAGAGTTTTAGGCATGAACGCCCCATGCTGTTGCACTGGGCGCGTTGACCATATCTTAAATCTAGGTATCTAAAAGTCCAGGAGTTCCTTAGACTATGTTCAGGCACGCCAAACAGACCGCGCGCGGGTTAACACTTTCGTTTTGTTCAGCATTTCTCGTGTCCGTTTTTGCTACAGGTGCGAGTGCTGATGAATGGCTATCGGTTCACAACTGGCCTGTGCCACCTTCCGACCACCGAACAACCATCGCGATCAGTCAAAATCCAGACGGATTTGTCGCCGGGTTTTATCGAGACGTTGACCGCCGAGTTAGTATCTACTTTGCGCTTCCCGAGGAAAGCCCAGAACGCTTGATAAGTGCGGGCTTGGTAGTCGTGTATCGTGGGGATGAAGGACGCGGCTCAGACATCAAACTGCCTGATACGCTGAACCCGAGGGAAACGGGCTTCACGGATGGCCGAACCGTCACTGGCAGCATCTGGCACGGCGACGGCCCGACAGCATATGCCGGGACGTTTCGCGACATTCTGAACAGTCAAACGCTATGCGCTCGGTTTGTCACATTCACCGGCCAGCAGAATGCTTGCTGGGATTTGTCCGATCTGCACAGCGCCGTTGAGGACGCACTGCAAATCACGGCTACCGTGTCACGCGAGGATCAAGCATGGCATGAGTTAAGAGCAGCAGTGGCGATTAGCGGTATGAACAGATGCACACCCGCGAACCACCTTTCTTGCACGCCTATTTTCGACCACTGCTTTGCCCGTTTTGAACAGCAAAAAGACGTTGCGATGTTCAATGATTGCATGGCCGTGGTGGAATGATCTTGCGTCGGATGTGGCTGACCGCTTCGCCTGACCGATGAAGGGGGCCATGCGGGATGGCCCCACCCACCTGACCGACTATTTGGCTTGGCCGATGGTGAAACGGTCTATCGCCTCTTTCTTCTGTGCCAGTGTATGCCCGCCCTTGTTATAGTACTTTTGCGTGACGCCTTGCCGCTCATGTCCCACGATATCCTGATACAAGGGTTCTTGCACATCGGCTTTTGCCAATCGCTCAATCATCGTGTGCCGCAAGCTATGGAAGACCAAGCCTTCCTTTTTCATATCCAATCCCGGCAAAAGGGTATCGCGGAACCATCGGCCCAGATTACGCCCATAACCGTCTTTTTCGTTGTAGCTGAACGACATAAACAGACGCGGTTTGCCTGATTGAGTTTGCACAAAATCAAGAAAACCCAGCTTGATGAGTTCAGAATGAAGCGGCACCCTGCGCTTGCTTGCCTCTGCCTTGAGTTTCTTCTTGTCATCACCTTCATCCGAGATGTCGATAAACCAAATACCGTCTTCTTCCCCTATGTCGCTGGGTTGAAGCTGCGCAATCTCGTTCAACCGCGCCCCTGTAAAGAGGCCCAGCAACCCACCCCACTTTTGGTCTTCTTTTTTAACCAGCCCGGACGTGTTTTGTGTCAACTCTATGAATAGGCGTGTTGTTTGGGCATAGCTGTAAGGCTTTCGGTCTGTCTTCGCCCCCTTGGGTTTTTTGATCTTCATACCTTCGAAGACATTCTCGGATGCGCGCCCGTGGCGTTTGGCCCAGTCACCAAGCCGCTCGAACATCGCCATGTGATTGTTAAAGTGCTCAAGGGATATCTTTTTGACACCTGCCACCTCCACCGCCTCCAAGAGCGGTAGGCCTTTGGTTTCCGGCTTGGTGTTTCGGTTGACCGGCAATGCCATGACTACTTTTTTGAAGTCGGCAGCGTCTTCTCGGGTAATATCCGCGAATGGACGGTCATGGTCAAAAAACTCAAGCATGACGGCAAGGAAGGCCTTGGCCCGGTTTTCCATTTGCGTCGTCCAACGCGGACTGTTCTCGGCTATGAAATCCTCATACACGTCCGCGAGTGACGCAGAGGGCCTCTGCGGGGCCTTGCCGGTTTCTAGCGAGACTGTGGCGGGTTGGGCGAAGGAGTAGCCTTCCAGCGCCTCCACCCGGCTCAGAAGTTCCGTTATCTGACCCCGACGAGCCTTTCGCAGTTCGCGGCGCAGGTCGCCTTCATTTTCGGCCCATTGAGCCTCTGTGAGGCCCGCTGAGGCGCGGAAGCTGTCCAAGGTACCAGCATCAAGGTAAAGGTCTGACAGGTCGTCAAAGCCGCCTATGGCGTCCTCATGCACGTCCAACTCTTGCTGCAATGCTTCAAGCGACCGCTCAGATAGCCCGGTATCGTTTAACCGCTCCAAATACCGATCCAGTGATGCAGCGAAGTAAGCGCGCACCATTTCGCGCATTTCGTCTTGTCTCAGCCGTGCCAATGTCTTGTTATCCCGAACCAATCGCCCACAAGATGCGAGATGGCGAGCAAGATCGCCAGCCTTATCTGGACACTTGGTTCTTAACGATATCCTAATGGTTCTGCGGGTTTGCCGGTCGCCACAGGGCAATGGCCAACGGAAATAGAAAACCCCGTGCCGTGACGGTGACAGGTAGGCGGACAGTTTCATGGGCGTATGCTCCACTTTGTGTCGCACTTGCCTGTCCAAGGCCTAAGTCATTGTTTTAGCGTGTTATGGCGGAGACGAAGGGATTCGAACCCTCGATACCATCTCTGGTATACTCCCTTAGCAGGGGAGCGCCTTCGACCACTCGGCCACGTCTCCGCCGACGCGTTTAGCAGCGCCATGCGACCCTTCACAAGGGGGAAATGTCAGTTTCGAGAGATGTTGCGCTCAGGCGACGCGGATCAGCAGGGCGACGCCGGCCACGATCAGGGCGATGCCGGCCAGTTGGCGCGGGCTGGTGCCCTCTCGGAAAAGGCGCGCGGAAAGGGCCTGGGCGAAGACCACCTCGATCAGCGCCAGGGTGCGGACATTGGCGGCCGAGGTCAGTGCGAAGCCGATGAACCAGAAAAGCGAGGCGAAGGCGCCAAGCGCGCCGGCGGCAAGCGAGATGCGCCAGCTGCGTGCGATGGCGGCCAGTGCGGGGCGGTCGCGGGCGATCATCCAGATCAGCATGGCCGCGGTCTGCAGACAGAGCGCGATCGCCAGGATCACGCTGGCACGCAGGATGACGCCGCCCTCGGGCAGGGTCAGGATGGCGCCGCGAAAGCCGATGGCGGACAGACCGAACAGCGCCCCGGCCGTCAGCCCGGTCGCCACGCTGCGGGCATTGGCGCGCGACCATTCCGCGCCCGAGATCAGCACCACGCCGAGCACAGCGAGCGAGATCGCCGCCAGCCGCGCGAAGCCGAGCGGTTCGGCCAGAAACAGCGCGCCGAAGATCGCCAGCGTCACCGGCTCGGTCTTCATCAGCGCGGTGGCGATGCCGAAACCCTGGCCGCGCATGGTCAGCAGCATGAAGGCGGTGGCGGCGATCTGGGCTGCGGCGCCAAGTGCCGCCCAGCCGAGCGTCGGGCCCGAAATCGCCGGCAGCGGCTGCCAGGCCGACATGACCAGCAGGAACAGCGCCGCGAAGGGCAGGCCGAAGAAAAAGCGCACGGCGGTCGCGCCGACGGTGCCGACCTGACCGCTCAGCCCGGCCTGGGCGGCGTTGCGCCCGGTCTGGGCCAGGGCCGCGATCAGCGTGGCAAGAATCCACATGAACGATCAGCCGGCGCGGACGGTTTCGATCATCAGCGCGACATTCTCGGGATCGGCATCGGGGGTGATGCCATGGCCGAGATTGAAGATATGGGGGCCGGCCCCGAAAGCGCGCAGGATCTGGCGGGTTTCGTCGATCAGCGCCTGTCCGCCCGTGACCATGTGTCGCGGGTCGAGATTGCCCTGAACGCAACCGTCCTTCTGCACATGGGCCGCCGCCCAATCGGCATCGACCGAATTGTCGAGCGCCACGCAATCGGCACCGGTGGCCTGGGCGAAGCCCTCGTAGCGGTCCTTTGCCTCGCGCGGGAAGGCGATGACGGGGATGGCGGGGTGGCGGCGCTTCAGCTCGGCAATGATCCGGTGCGCGGGGGCGATGGCGAAATCGTCGAAATCGCGGCCCTTCAGGCTGCCGGCCCAGCTGTCGAAGAGCTTGACCACCTCGGCCCCGGCCTCGATCTGGGCCGAGAGATATTCGATGGTCGCCTCGGCAATGCGTCCGATCAGGGCGGTGAAGGCGTCGCGGTCGGCATCCTTGAAGGCATGGGCGGGCCCCTGATCGGGGGTGCCGCGCCCGGCGACCATATAGGTGGCGACGGTCCAGGGCGCGCCGGCAAAGCCGATCAGCGTGGTCTCGGCGGGCAATTCGCGGGCCAGAATGCGCACGGTTTCATAGATCGGCGACAGCGTGTCGTGGATCGCATCGACCGGCTTCAGCGCCTCGACCCCGGCGCGCGCGGTGATCGTCGACAGGCGCGGCCCCTCGCCAGTGACAAACCACAGATCGGCGCCGAGCGCCTGAGGCACCAGCAGGATATCGGCAAACAGGATCGCCGCGTCGAAGCCATAGCGGCGGATCGGCTGCAGGGTCACCTCGGCCGCGAGGTCGGGATTGTAGCAGAGCGACAGGAAGTCGCCCGCCTGCGCCCTGGTGGCGCGATATTCGGGCAGATAGCGCCCGGCCTGGCGCATCATCCAGATCGGCGGCGTGGGCAGGCGCTCTCCGGCAAGTGCGCGCAGGATTTTCTTGGTCATGGGGCCTCGCTTTCCGCGACCGTTCAACGCAGCCAGCCCGGCATTGTCAAGTCGGCGTGGCAGGGCTATGGCTGGCCCATGACAGACTGGCCCAATCCCGAGACGACCCTGAAGATCGGCACCCGCGCCTCTCCGCTGGCGCTGGCACAGGCGCATGAGACCCGCGACCGGCTGATGGCGACCCATGGCCTGCCGGAAGCAGCCTTTGAGATCGTGGCGATGAAGACGACCGGCGACCGGATCCTTGACCGGTCCCTGCAGGCGGCCGGCGGCAAGGGCCTGTTCACGCGCGAGATCGAGGATGCGCTGCTGGACGGACGGGTCGATATCGCGGTCCATTCCTCGAAGGACATGCCGGTCCTGCAACCCGAGGGGTTGGTGATCGACTGCTATCTGCCGCGCGAAGATGTGCGCGATGCCTTTGTCAGCCCGCATTTCGCCTCGATCGCCGAATTGCCGCAGGGGGCGGTGGTCGGTTCCTCGTCGATGCGCAGGCGGGCGCAACTGGCCCATGTCCGGCCCGATCTGGAATTGGTCGAGTTTCGCGGCAATGTGCAGACGCGGATGCAGAAACTGGCCGATGGCGTGGCGCAGGCGACGTTTCTGGCCATGGCCGGCTTGAACCGGCTGGGGCGCGCCGATGTGATCCGCAGCGCGATTTCGCCCGAGGAGATGCTGCCCGCCATTGCCCAGGGTGCCATCGGGATCGAGCGTCGCCGCGACGACGACCGCGTGGGGCGGCTGTTGGCGGCGATTTCAGATGCGCCGACCGTGACCCGGGTCGAGGCCGAGCGCGCCTTTCTGGGCCGGCTGGACGGGTCCTGCGAGACCCCCATTGCCGGGCTGGCGGAACTGGAGGGCGAGCGGATGCGCCTGCGCGGCGAGATCCTGATGCCCGACGGCTCGGCCCGGTTCAGCGGCGAACGTCGTGGCCCGGCGGCAGACGGCCCGGCCATGGGCCGCGATCTGGCCGAGGAACTTCTGGCCGCCGCGCCAAAGGACTTCCACCGCCTGATCGGCATCAGCGCCGGGCGCGGCGCGCGCCCCGTCGGCTGATGGCGCGCACGCAGGGGTCGCGGGCGGATATCACCGGCCCGCTGATCCGCGATGCGGCGCGGCGGCTGTTTGCGCGCCACGGCTTTGCCGCCGTCTCCATGCGGCAGATCGCGGCAGAGGTCGGCGTGCAGGTCGGCACCATCTACGGCTATACCTCGGACAAGCAGGCGCTGCTGGCCGATCTGATGCGCGCCCATATGGAGCGGCTGCTGGCGGACTGGCAGGACGACCCGAGCGCCCCCGCCACCGAGCGGTTGGAGCGTTTCGTGCGCTTTCATATCGACACCAGCCTGGACCGTGCCGATGACGTGTTCCTGTCCTATATGGAGTTGCGCAATCTCGACCCCGAAAACCATGCCGAGATCGCCGGGCTGCGCCGCCGCTATGAAGGTGCCTTGCAGGCGATTCTGGAAGACGGCGCGGCGGCCGGCGCGATGCAGCTTGGCGATGCCCGACTGGCGACCATGGCGCTGATCGCCATGCTGACCGGCGTCACCAACTGGTATCGAGAGGGCGGGCGGCTGGACCGCGCCGCGCTCTATCGCCATTACGGCGCGCTTGTGCGTGGGGCGGTCGGCGCGTAAGGCCTTGCCGGAAGCCCTCGCGCAGCCGATATTCAGCCCATGTCGATCTCACCCGCCTTTCTGGACGAATTGCGCAACCGCGTGCCGGTCAGCCGGATCATCGGGCGCAAGGTGACCTGGGATCTGCGCCGGTCCAATCAGGCCAAGGGCGACTGGTGGGCGCCTTGCCCCTTCCATGGCGAAAAGACCGCGTCGTTCCATGTCGATGACCAGAAGGGCTTCTATTACTGCTTTGGCTGTCACGCCAAGGGCGACGCGCTGACCTTCCTGCGCGAATCCGACGGCCTGGATTTCATCGAGGCGGTGAAGGTGCTGGCTGCGGAAGCCGGGCTGCCCATGCCTGAACGCGACCCGGGCGAGGCCAGGCGCGCCGACCGGCGCAGCACGCTGGCCGAGGCGATGGAGGCCGCGACCCGGCATTACCGCATGGCGCTGTCCTCGGGGCAGGGGACCGAGGCGCGCGATTACCTGACCCGGCGCGGGCTGGAAGCGGGCGGCATCGAGCGGTTCGAGTTGGGCTTCGCCCCCGACATGCGTCAGGGCCTGTTCACGGCTTTGCGCGAAAAGGGCATCCCGCCCGAGGTCATGGACGAGGCCGGGCTGGTCATTGTCCCCGACGATGGCGGCGCGCCCTATGACCGTTTCCGGGGCCGGATCATCTTCCCGATCCGCGATGCGCGCGGCCGCGTCATTGCGTTCGGGGGCCGCGCCATGGACCCGAATGCGCGGGCCAAATACCTCAACAGCCCGGAAACCGCGCTCTTCGACAAGGGGCGCAATCTTTACAATACCGGCCCGGCACGGGCGGCGGTGTCGAAAGGTGCGCCGCTTGTCGTGGCCGAGGGTTACATGGATGTGATCGCCCTTTCGCTGGCCGGATTCGAAGGCGCGGTGGCCCCCCTTGGCACCGCGATCACCGAGGATCAGTTGCGCCTGATGTGGCGCATCAGCCCCGAGCCGGTGATCATGCTGGATGGCGATGCCGCCGGCCAACGCGCGGCGCGCCGCCTGATCGACCTGGCCCTGCCGATGACCGGTCCCGGTCAGGCGCTGCGTTTCGCCACGCTGCCGGCGGGGCAGGACCCCGACGACCTGATCCGCGCCCATGGCGCCGGCGCGCTGCAGAAGGTGCTGGACGGTGCGCGCCCGCTGGTCGATCTGCTCTGGGAACGCGAGGTCGAGGGGCGCGCCTTCGACAGTCCCGAACGCCGCGCGGCGCTGGATGCGAGCCTGCGCAAATCCATCGCCCTGATCCCCGACGAGACCACGCGCAACCACTATATCGCCGCCCTGAAGGAGCGCCGGTTCGAGCTGTTCGGGGGCCGGCGCGGGGCAGGGCGGCTGACGCCCGGCCCGCGCGACTGGAAGGGCCGCGCCGCGCCCGCGCCGGTGCGCGCCCAGACCCGCGCCACCCCGCTTGGCCAGCAGGATGCGGGCGATGCGACGCTGGAAAGCATGGTACTGGCGCTGTGCGCCGCCTATCCGGGGGTTGCCGCGCGCATGGAATCGCGCCTCGAACTGCTGGCCCCGGTCGATCCGGGCCGGGCGGCGCTTTGCCATGACCTGCTGTCGGGGCAGGACAGCCAGATGGGCCGCGCTGCCCTTGCGCGGATCATGGAGGATGCCTATGTCCGCGCCTCGCCCCTGATCCGCCAGCCCATCGACACGGAAAAGGCGGCGGCGGTGCTGGCCAATATCCTCGACAAGATCGAGGCGCGGCGGGCCGCACTTGCCGAACTGACCCGGGCCGAGGCCGAGATTCAGGGGCTGGTCGACGAGGGCCTGACCTGGCGGGTCAGCGAGGCCGCCCGCGCCCGCCACCGGGCCGAGCATCCCGAGATCGAGGACAGTTCGGACCTGAACGAGGACCGGGGCGCGCTGTCGGCCCGGCTGGCCTCGTATTTCGACACCCGCCGCAGCCGTGGCGGCGGGTGATTCGCCCGAATCGCCCCGAAGGCCGAATCACCCGGCCTTTGAACCCGTGCGCATCTTGTTTAGAAAGGTGCCGATACCCATCTGATTCGGTGCCAACCGAATCACTACGCTGACAGGACGCCCATGGCCGCCAAGGACGAAGATACCTCCCGCGACGAAAGCCAGGACAACGACCACTCTCTCGATATCAGCCAGGCGGCGGTCAAGAAGATGATCGCCGAGGCGCGCGAACGTGGCTATATCACCTATGACCAGTTGAATGCCGTCCTGCCGCCCGAGCAGGTCAGTTCCGACCAGATCGAGGACGTGATGTCCATGCTCTCGGAAATGGGCATCCAGGTCGTCGAGAACGAGGAAGAGGGCGAGGAAGGCGAGACCGGCGGCGAGGTGGTGACCACCTCGACCTCGCGCGAGGTTGCCGTCGCCACCACCGAAACCGAAAAGCTGGACCGCACCGACGATCCGGTGCGCATGTATCTGCGCGAAATGGGCTCGGTCGAGCTTCTCAGCCGCGAGGGCGAGATCGCCATCGCCAAGCGCATCGAGGCCGGTCGCAACACCATGATCCTGGGGCTGTGCGAAAGCCCGCTGACCTTCAAGGCCATTACCATGTGGCGGCAGGAGCTTCTGGACGAAGACATCCTGCTGCGCGACGTGATCGACCTGGAGACCACCTTCGGTCAATCCATGGACGATGACGACGAGGAGGAACTGACCCCCGAGGCCGCCAATAACACCGAACGACCGACGGCCGAGCGCGAGCAGGAAACCGACGCCGACGGCAACCCCCTGCCGGCTGACGATGACGACGAGGATGAGGGCGCGAACCTCTCGCTTGCCGCGATGGAGGCCAGCCTCAAGCCGCAGGTGCTGGAGACGCTGGAAGCCATCGCCCGCGATTACGAAAACCTCGCCGACATGCAGGATCAGCGCATGTCCGCGACGCTGAACGAGGATGACAGCTTCTCGGCTGCCGAGGAAAGCGCCTATCAGAAGCTGCGCAGCGAGATCGTGGTGCTGGTGAATTCGCTTCACCTGCACAACAACCGGATCGAGGCGCTTGTCGATCAGCTTTACGGCATCAACCGCCGCATCGTGTCCATCGATTCGGGCATGGTCAAGCTGGCCGATGCCGCCCGCATCAACCGGCGCGAATTCATCGACGCCTATCGCGGGGCCGAACTCGACCCGGTCTGGGTCGAGCGGATGATGGAAAACAAGGGCCGCGGCTGGCAGGCGCTGTTCGAACGCTCTCGCGATCAGGTCGAAAAGCTGCGCGGCGACATGGCCGAGGTCGGCCAATATGTCGGCGTCGATATCGAGGAATTCCGCCGCATCGTCAGCCAGGTGCAGCGCGGCGAAAAGGAAGCCCGTCAGGCCAAGAAGGAAATGGTCGAGGCGAACCTGCGTCTGGTGATCTCCATCGCCAAGAAATACACCAACCGTGGCCTGCAGTTCCTCGATCTCATTCAGGAAGGCAATATCGGCCTGATGAAGGCCGTCGATAAGTTCGAATATCGCCGCGGCTACAAGTTCTCGACCTATGCGACCTGGTGGATCCGTCAGGCGATTACCCGCAGCATCGCCGATCAGGCCCGCACCATCCGCATCCCGGTCCACATGATCGAAACGATCAACAAGCTGGTCCGCACCGGCCGCCAGATGCTGCATGAGATCGGCCGCGAGCCGACGCCGGAAGAACTGGCTGACAAGCTGCAGATGCCGCTGGAAAAGGTCCGCAAGGTGATGAAGATCGCCAAGGAGCCGATCAGCCTCGAAACCCCCATCGGGGACGAGGAAGACAGCCAGCTTGGCGATTTCATCGAGGACAAGAATGCCGTCCTGCCGCTGGATTCGGCCATTCAGGAAAACCTGAAGGAAACCACGACCCGGGTGCTGGCCAGCCTGACCCCGCGCGAGGAACGGGTGCTGCGGATGCGTTTCGGCATCGGCATGAACACCGATCACACGCTGGAAGAGGTCGGCCAGCAGTTCAGCGTCACCCGCGAACGGATCCGCCAGATCGAGGCCAAGGCGCTCAGGAAGCTCAAGCACCCGTCGCGGTCGCGCAAGCTGCGCAGCTTCCTCGATCAATAAACGGCCTGGCAATCGGATCGGACCCGGTGGCGCCTGATCGCGCCGCCGGGTCTTTGCTTGCGGCAGCGGGCGTGATCGGCTAGGCACAAAACAGGAACGAAGGCGGGGGATAATGGGCGCGTTGCTGCAATCATGGCTGGCCGATCCGGTGAGTGCGGGTCGGATCGTTGCCGGGCTTGCGGCTCTGGCGCTGATCTTCATCCTGCTGTTCTGGCGCGCGCGCCGCGATCTGGCGACGGATCGGGCCGCGCTGGAGCGGGCAGGCCGGGAACTGGCGCAGCAGGGCGATCTGGTGACGCGACAGGAACGAAGCCTGTCCGAGCTCCAGACCAGGCTGGAGGGCGCGCTTGAAACCGCCCGCACCGAAGCGCTGCGCGCCGGTCAGGCGGAAACCCGGCTGGAGGATCGCGCGGCCCGGCTGACCGAACTCTCCGAGGAACGCGACGGGCTGAACGACGCGCTTTATGCCGCGCGGCAGGCGGTGGCGCGGTTGGAAACCGACCTCGCGCAGGCCCGGCTGGCCGCCGAGAAGGACCGCGAACGCGCCGAACACGACCTTGCCCAGATCCGAGAACTGCGCGAGGAAATGACCGGCCAATTCCGGCTGATGGCCAATGAAACCCTGCGCGTGCAGGGCGCCGACATGCAGAAGACGCATGGCGAGCAGCTCAATGCGCTGCTGAACCCGTTCCGTGAACAGGTCCAGCATTTCCAGCGCGAATTGCGCGACCGCAACCGCATTCTGGACGAGGAAGGCGCGCGCCTGCGCGACCAGATCGCCAATATCGGGCAGGAGGCCAATGCCCTGACCCGGGCGCTGAAGGGCGACAAGCAGAAACAGGGTGCCTGGGGGGAGATGATCCTTGAACGGATCCTTGAGGAATCCGGTCTTGAGCGCGGAATTCATTACGATATCCAGTCAAGCTGGACCGACGAGGACGGCCGCACCTGGCGTCCCGACGTGGTCGTGCGGATGCCGCAGAAGAAACTGCTGGTGGTCGACAGCAAGGTCTCGCTGATCGCCTATGAACAGGCCGTGAATGCCGAGGATGACGCGACCCGGACGGCGGCGCTGAAACGTCATGTCGATGCGATCCGCGCCCATGTCACCGGGCTTTCGGCCAAGGGCTATGACCAGCTGGACGAAGGCGCGGTCGATTACGTGCTGATGTTCATCCCCATCGAGGGCGCCTTTTCCGAGGCCCTGCGCGTCGATCCTAGCCTTGCCAGCTTCGCCATGGACCGCCGCGTCGGGCTGACCACGCCCACGACTTTGATGCTGACCCTGCGCACGGTCGAACATATCTGGATGGTCGAGCGCCGCGAATCCAATGCGCTGGAGATCGCCAAGCGCGCCGGTCAGCTTTACGACAAGGTGGCCGGCTTCGTCGATGCGCTGGATGGGGTCGGTGCCGCGCTCGGCAAGGCCACGGATGCGCATCGCATGGCCGTCGACCGGCTGTCGCGCGGCAATGGCAATGTCATCCGCCAGGTCGAGATGCTGCGCGAACTGGGCGCGCGCACGACCAAGCGGCTGGCCATGGATCACGACAAGACCGACAGCCTGCCGCCGCCGGAAGACGATCCCTGATCTTCGTCTTGGCACCTTTGACGTTGGACCGTGTTCATCCGCATCTGGTGGTTAACGCCTGTTAAGCCACAAATCCTGTTGCGTTTTTGGCGCTGCTTGTGGATAACTCTAGCATCAGCTCCAGATAAGGACACAGGATGCGCTGCCCGTTCTGCGGAAATGTCGATACTCAGGTCAAGGATTCCCGCCCGGCCGAGGATAACGCGGCAATTCGGCGGCGACGCTTCTGTCCGGCCTGCAACGGTCGTTTCACCACTTACGAGCGCGTGCAGCTGCGCGATCTCGTGGTCGTCAAGACCAATGGCCGGCGCGAGGATTTCGACCGTGACAAGATGTCCCGCTCGATCCGCATCGCCATGCAGAAGCGCCCGATCGAGCCCGAGCGCATCGATCAGATGATTTCGGGCATCGTCCGGCGGCTGGAAAGCATGGGCGAGACCGACATCCCCTCGAAGGTGATCGGCGAGATCGTGATGGAAACGCTGGCCCGGATCGACAATGTCGCCTATGTCCGTTTTGCCAGCGTTTACAAGAATTTCCAGGACGCCGGCGATTTCGACAAATTCGTCTCCGAATTGCGCCCGCCGAGCGCTGACGACCCCGCGTGAGCATTGACGCCCGGCACATGGCTCATGCGCTGCGCCTGTCGCAGCGCGGGCTTGGCAATGTCTGGCCGAATCCTGCGGTCGGCTGTGTGCTGGTGCGTGACGGTCGCGTCGTCGGGCGCGGCTGGACCCAGCCGGGCGGTCGCCCCCATGCCGAACGAATGGCGCTCGATCAGGCCGGCGAGAATGCGCACGGCGCCACCGCCTATGTGACGCTGGAGCCCTGCGCCCATCAGGGCCGTGCCGGTCCCTGTTCCGAGGCCCTGATCGCGGCAGGCGTGGCCCGTGTCGTCTCGGCCCTGACCGATCCCGATCCGCGCACCGCCGGGAGGGGCCATGCGAAACTGCGGGCCGCCGGGATCGAGGTGACCGAAGGCGTCGGTGCGGTCGAAGCCGCCCGCTTGCAGCGCGGATTCCTGAAACGCGTGACCGAGGGGCTGCCCATGGTGACGCTGAAGCTGGCCACCAGCCTCGATGGCCGGATCGCGACGGCTTCGGGCGAAAGCCAGTGGATTACAGGACCCGAGGCACGCCGCCATGTCCACCTGCTGCGGCTGCGCCATGATGCGATCATGGTCGGCGGTGGCACGGCGCGGGCGGACCGGCCTTCGTTGAACGTGCGCGGCTTCGGTCCCGTGCGCCAGCCCGAGCGGATCGTGGTGTCGTCGCGCGATCTGCCGGATCTGCCGCCGGAAGGGCCGGATTTCGGGCCGCTGCACCGTGTTTCGGGCGATCCTGTCACGATCATGCGGGAGCTTGCGCAGCGCGGCCTGACCCGCATCATCTGCGAAGGCGGCGGCAATCTGGCGGCCTCGCTTCTATCTGCCGGGCTGGTCGACGATCTGGTGCTATACAGTGCCGGGATGGTGCTCGGGGCCTCCGGGCGGCCGGCGGTCGGGGCGCTGGATTTCGGCCCGCTGGCCGATGCGCCGCGTTTCAAGCTGCGCAAGGTTCTCCGGCTCGGTCCCGATCTCTGTCAGATCTGGTCGCGAAATTAACGTCGCCAGATCCAGGCATGACCGGACAGCGCACCCTGCATCTTGGCCAGCAGCCGTAACCGCCGGCCACGCGGCTGCAGACCGGGATCGGCCAGCCGATCCAGCGCCAGTTCAGGCGGGCAGGGCAGGCCGCTGAGCGGATCGACATAGCGCGGATAGGCGATCAGCACCGCATGGGTCAGCCCGTCGAGGCCCGGCCTTGCCTGCCGCCGCGCCGGCACCGGCCCGAGATCGCGCGTCAGCCCCCAACCGGCATAGAAGGGCGCGCCGAGCGTGGTCACCGGGATGCCACGCAAAAGCGCCTCGAACCCCATGGTCGAGGTGATGGTCCAAAGCTCGTCCATCTCGGCCAGCAAGGCCACCGGATCGGCCTGACGGGCGACGTGATCGGCCAGCCGGGCCATATCCTCGGGTGCGATCAGGCCGGGACGCAATCCGGCCTCGACATCGGGATGCGGCTTGTAGATCAGCATCGCATCCGGGTTTTCCGCCCGCACGCGGATCAGCAGGTCGATATTGCGCTTCTCCGCCCCGGCACCGAGGCGGATCGAGGCGTCGTCCTCGACCTGACCGGGCACCAGAATGCGCCTGCGCCCGTCGCGGGGCGGCAGGTCGGTCGCGCCGGTCAGGTTGTATTTCGACAGGCCCGCCGCGATCAGCCCGTCGCGCACCGCGGCGGCACGAGCGGCTGCACCCGGCGGCAGGGGGGCCGCGATCAGCGCTTCCAGCCGCGAGGGGCGGGTCGGGTCGTAATAGATGCCCAGATCGTCGGCAACGAGGGACAGCGGCGGCGTCAGTTCCGCCCCCAGCCCGCGCGAGCGCAGAAAACCGTCCTCGACCCGCAGGGGCGTGCCCGGAACCTCCTCCGCGCGACCGGCCCAGGCCATCGTGACAGCGGCAGAAGGGCGGTCGGTGAAGCGGATCGGTTTCGCCGCGCCGAAGAATTGCGACAGCGTCGGGCGTTTCCACAGCCGGATGCCATAGGCGAGGTGGCCGGCATGGTCCTGCCGCCAGGCCTTCGCCTCGGCCTCGATCTGGTTTACGGCCCCGTCGAAATCGGTCAGCCGGTCGCGGCAGGGATCGTACCAGATCGGCGCGAGCAGGTGGCTGGCGGCGAAAAGCGCCTCGACGGTGGCTGTGCCGCGACGCGGGATCGGGGTTTCATCGTCGCTCAGCCCCCAGCCGGCATGGAAGGGCTGGCCGAACAGGCGCGGGCGGTGGCCGGCCAGCATCGCCTCATAGCCCAGTTGCGAACTGACGGCATAGACCGCCTTTGCGCCCTTGAGCAGTTGCCATGGCGACAGCGGATCGGTGCTGATCTCATCGCCGGGCAGAAGGTCGTTGGCACCGAGATGGCCGGGGCGAAGCCCGCGCGCGGTCTCGGGATGGCTGCGGATCAGGATGCGGGCACCGGGGTTCTCGGCCCGGGCGGCGGCGAGCATGGCCAGGAATTCGGCCCGCCCGGCGCCCATCAGCGAGGCGTCGCCTGCCGTCTGGTCGATGACCAGCACATAGCCCGGTTCAGGCGCGGCGGTACCCGGCAGATGGGCATTGTATTTCGACAGATCGGCCGCGATCAGCCGCGCGATCCCGTCCCGGGCGGCATCGTGATGCGGTGCCGTCCGGCCCGATGTCACCAGCGTTTCGATCAGCGAGGGCCGGTTCGGGTCGAAATGCAGCCCGACCGGATCGACGATCAGCCCGATGGGGCCGCGCCGCGCCAGTTTCCCGGATGCGCGCCCCGGCAGGATCGAGCGCAGGAAGGCGTCCTCGACATGGACCAGCCCGGCACCGCGCCGGGCAGCGACGGCCCGGCCCCGACCCGAGGTGCCGGCCGCGCCCCAGACGGCGACGAGATCGCCGGTCCCGGGCAGGCCCAGGCGCGGCCCCCAGCCGGCAAGATCGAGGATGCGCTTTACGCGCCCCCGGAACATGCCGCCATTGAATGCAAAAAGCCGCCGGGGATGATCCCCGGCGGTGTCGTCATGAGGCGCTGGCATCGGTTTAATTGGCGAGTGCGTCCAGCGTGCGGACAGAGTTGGCGCTGCCGGTAATGGCACCGAGAATCTTCTGCCATTGCACATAGGGCGCTTCGGTCACATAGACCGTGTCGCCGTCGCGGATCAGGAAGTCACGCGCCAGGAACAGCCCGTTCGGCCGGGTCAGGTCCAGCACATAGGCCATGCGCTGCGTGCCGCTGATCGGCTGGCCAAGCACGGCCGAGGCGACCTGCGCAGGCTCGTCGCGCAGCACGAAGACGCCGGTCGGGTCGGCGGTGACAGTCTGCAGGCCGCCGACCATGGCGATGGCCTCGATGGCGCTGATCTGCTCGTTGCCGAGCGGCACCTTGGTCTGGCCGCCAAGCGCACCGAGCGCGGTGAAGCTGCGCTGATCTTCCTCGACCATGATCACGTCGCCGGGGCGCAGCGCGATGTCATAGGTCGGGTTGAAATAGAGATCGGTCAGCCAGACCTTGCCGCTTTCGCGACCGCGCTTGACGGTGACGACCGCAACCTCGGGCTCGACCGCGACGCCGCCGGCCTTGGCCAGCATCGAGGACAGCGTGCGGGTCGGACGCTCGATCGGGTAGACGCCCTGACCGAAGACCTTGCCCATGACCGAAACGGTGGCACCGTCGCCGGCGACGCGGGTCACCGAGACCTGCGGATCCGGGGTCTGGCTTTCCAGCCGCTGGGTGATCGCCTCGCGCAGTTGGTCCGGGGTATTGCCGGCGGCGCGGATACGACCGGCATAGGGCACGAAGATATAGCCCTGGCTGTCGACCTGAAGCTGTTGCAGTTCGGTGCTGCTTTGGCCAAGTCCGGTCAGCAACCCGTCATCGACGTTTTCCCAGACCATCAGCCCGAGGGTGTCGCCGGGACGAATATCATCCGCGCCGACGGTGCCCGCGCGCAGGAATTCATTGCTGAACCCATAAGCGGGGGTGTAATTGGCGGTTCGGTTGACGTGGTTATTGACGTAGATCACATGTGCGTCGCCGCCGTTTTCAACCGCGCCAGAGAGGATTTCCCCCTTGCTTGGGCCAGAGCGGGGCAGGCCGCATGCGCTGAGCGCCATGAGTGCTGCAGCAGCCATAATCAAAGACACACGCATGCCGCGATTGGATGCGGTTCTGCTTCTCGTGGGGGTCAAACACTTCACTCCTGCTTCCTGCCAGCCGGGCCGGCGCCTCGGCGCGAGACTAGCGCACGATTCGTCATATTTCCATAAGGCATTACGATTCAGCGTGAATCCGAGCCGGGCTGTTGCCGTGTTTCGGCCTGCCCACAAGCCAGCGCATCATAGGGATCATGGGGCGAAAGCATCATGTCGACGACCAGTCGAAGTGCCGGTGCGCGTGATCGCGCCGCATAGAATCCGCCGGGAATCTGACTGGTTTCAAGCAGGTAGTCCCTGTAGTTGCGATAAAGGTCGGTATTCGGCCTGTCGGGATGGCGAAAGAACTCCGAGAGGCTTTGCCTTGACACCAGCTGTGGCTTATCGAACACAGCCCGACCCATCGCCTTTACCGGCAATCCGCGCCACAGCGCCTGTTGGGCCGAGGTCGAATTGACCGTGACGACCGATCGCGCCTGCCCGAGAAGCGAGGCCAGCTTGCCGCCCGGAACATGATGGACGCGATCCGATATGCCTAGCTCTGCTGCCTTGTCGAGAATGTCGCGCCGCTGATTCGAGCGACCGTCTTCCAGCGGATGCGCCTTGAAGACCAGATGATGATGCCGCGGGGCATGTGCGGCGAAGGCAGTCAGCACTTCGGAGGTGAACTCCGACATCGCGGTGTATCTGGAATGCGCCCGGAAGCTCGCATCGTGTTCCAACTGCATCAGGACCAGCGAGAACGGATGCCCGCTGCGCCGGATCCGGGCGGTCAGAAGCCGCTGGCGCAGGGCGATGACAGGCGTCATCAGCAGGCGGCGCAGGTTCAGGCGAAACTCGGTGCCCACGGAAATATCGCGATGGGTCCGGTATCCGGGAAAGCGACGATTCGCGACCATGATCATGAAGTGATAGAGCGCACCGTAAAACTTGTGCTGGCGCATGTCGCCCCAACGCGCCGGCGGTCGGGGCAGGTCGGGCTGGCGGCCACGCAATGCGGCGCGCATATGTTCGATCCCGATCTTCATCAATTGGGAATGCCCGTTGGCACCTCCGCGTTCATAGGTGATCCAGAAGGGGCGCAGATAGCCCTCTTCGAAGACATGCAGGTTCAGCCCGTGCTGTTCCGCCGCAGCCCGGGCTGCGGCATGGACAGGACGGACATCGCCATAAAGCACGATATCGGTCACGCCTTTCCGGGCGACGATTTCTGCCAGATGGTCGGGCCAATCCTCGGGCGTATCGCTGTGCAGGATCAGCCTGTCCTTCGCACCCCAGAAAAAGGCGTCACCTGCATTGAAGGCGACGCGCCAGACGGTCGCCCCGGTTGCGCCAAGAAGTCGGCCCAGGTGATCGAAGAACGGCCCGTGGGGGCCTTGCAGCAACAGGAAGACGCGCGCCTCTGGTGGCGGACCACCCCCTCGCGGGGAGTTTTCGGGTAACGAATCGCGCGGCATGAAGTCCGGACATAGCAAAACAACTGGTTGCCTAATGTCGCAGCTTCGGCCCGTGTTGAAAAGCTCTGCGTGCAGCAATAGCTTAACGCGCAAGGCGCAGAGATGCGCAGGCATCAGGAGACAGGCATGTTCACGGGCATCATCACCGATATCGGCACGGTCATCGAGGTCACCCAGTGTGGCGACATGCGGGCCCGGATTGCCACCGGCTATGACATGGCCGGGGTCGATATGGGCGCCTCCATCGCCTGCGATGGCGTCTGCCTGACCGTGGTCGGAAAGGGGCAGGACTGGTTCGATGTGGATATCTCTGCCGAGACGATCTCGAAGACGAATATCGGCCATAACGGCTGGATGGCAGGCAAGCGGCTCAACCTCGAAAGGGCATTGAAGGTCGGGGATGAACTGGGAGGTCATATCGTCTCTGGTCATGTCGACGGCCTCGCGGAAATTGTCGGCGCGCAGGATGAGGGCGACAGCCTTCGGTTGAGCTTCGAAGCCCCGGCGGCGCTTGCGCGCTTCATTGCGCCGAAAGGGTCCGTGGCATTGAACGGCACCTCGCTGACGGTGAACGAGGTCAGCGGCAATCGCTTTGGCATCAATCTGATCCCGCATACGCGGGAAGTAACAACCTGGGGCAGCGTCAAGCCGGGCGACAGGGTCAACCTGGAAATCGACACGCTCGCCCGCTATGTCGCCCGTCTGGCGGAAGCGGGCTGAAGCACAGCTATCGGACCCGTCAGTCAGGCGAGGCGCGCAGGCTGTCCCAGAGGGAGGAACGGACCGGCCCGCGCGCCTCTGGGGCGACGGAGGGTAATCTCAGTACATGGCGACCAACTCGGCACCGTTCGCCATGTGCCTTGCGACGACCTTCTCTGCCTTTCTGGTCTTGCTGAAGGTGCGGGCCGCGCGGGGCAGGCTGTCCGCATCCATTTCTTGCAGTTCAGGAAATAGTCCGAAAACTTCCTGCCGCGCCTCGATCGACAGCGATTTCAGCGCCTCTGCCCCGGTGTAGAGGGACTCCGACGCGAGCCCCTCGGCAAAGACGATTTCGTGCTGATCGCACAGGAAGTGGATGTATTCGACAGCTTCCGCGTCCTCGATCTGGGAGACGCCCTTGAGGGCAAGGAATGCGCTCGCGGCCGCGAGGATCTGTCGGGTTCCGAACATGCGTTCGACGATCCGGCTTTCAACCATGATCCGGTGCTGAGGCGATACGATCAGATCGCGGCGGGGCAGCCCCTTGCCAAGTGCGCCTGCGGCGATACGAATGGGGCGCAGGTTGGGTTTCTTGTCCAACTCGCGTGCCGTCAGCTTGCGGCGCCCGATCCAGAGCACCGGCTTGGCGCCGTTGTCCAGCGTCATCACCAGATCGCCGACCTTCAGACTCTCGACCGGACGCGGGCCGTCAGGTGTGGTGATCAGCGTGCCAGTTGCATAGCAGGTCACCCCGGTCCGGTCAGTGGTCAGGACATCGCCCGCAACAGCACTGCCGCCGTTCTGGATCGTCAGGCTGTTATCCGCGTCCCAGCCGGCTGCCGTATCGTTCAGAATGCCGTCATCCGCCTGATCGGCCCGCATCCAGGTAAGCGGGTTGCCAATAACATCCGGGTCTATATCGCCGCTGGCGACAGCGGCATCGTAATTCGCCTGATTGTAATAACCGGACAGGTCAATGAAGTCGTTATTATCCGAATTTCCATCATCGCCCGAACCGCTTTCGCCCAGGCCGAAATCGGTAATGGTATCATCGCCCGTTGCGACTAAGAATTCGTCATCTCCATCCCCGCCTGTCAGCGTGTCATTTCCACCGCGACCGTCGATAATGTCGTTTCCGGCACCGCCATCCAGAAGATTCGCCTCGTCATTGCCGGTCAGCGTGTCATCCATATTGCCGCCGATGACATTTTCGATACCGTCATAAACCTTGTTGAAATTCCCCGTGCCAGTCGAAAGGTCCACGTAATAAGCGTAGCCAGCAACGCTGCTGTCGGCGATTGAAAGCGTATCGTTTCCGGCGCCGCCGATCATCGTGTCGCCAGCGGGTTCGCCGCTCGCGTTCAGGCTTTGAAAAAGCAGGTCGTTGCCGTCGCCGCCGTCGAGATAGTCAACACCCCCCAGACCGTCCAGGCTGTCATCGCCCGCGCCGCCATAGATGGTATCGGCCCCGCCGCCACCACTGAGCGAATCGTTGCCGTCAAGGCCATTGATGAGATCGTCTTCCCCGCCGCCCGCAAATGTATCGGGCCCTGGGGTCCCATTATAGGTGACCATGCTGGCTCCTGTTATTAAAATCCTGATCGAAAAACAGCAGAGGAGATCAGGGCAAACGGATGCCTGATCACATGTCGATGTACAGATAACGGAACAGTTGCAACGAAATATCGGAAGGAATTCAGCTCCACCGATAATAACCATTTGTGCAATTGGACCTCGGATTACACGATCCGAATTCCAGACAGAATAATTAACAAAGGATGATGCCGAAAAGCATGATTTCCTTGGAGATCATTACAAAAATCAACCTATCATGGTTAATTTATGTCGTCAAAACCGGTTAACATGATTCCAGATACAATCTTGACACATTGGCCGGACAATTTTGATGCAGATTGGCTGTCGACAGTGTTTTTCGCCCGTTCTGGCGTGCCGGAATGGCGTGGGCGGCTCTGCGGCAGAACGTCGCAGGATGGAATGCGGCGGCAGAATGTCGGGCTTTGGCGCGATGCCTGAACGAAAAAAGGGGCGCAAATCGCGCCCCTTTTCCAGATGGTCCTGGCCGTTGCCTCAGCGCAGGATGGATTTCCCGGCAAAGACCGCCGCATCGCCCAGCATCTCCTCGATGCGGATCAGCTGGTTGTATTTCGCCAGCCGGTCGGACCGGGCAAGGCTGCCGGTCTTGATCTGGCCGCAATTGGTGGCGACGGCGAGATCGGCGATGGTCGCGTCCTCGGTCTCGCCCGAGCGGTGCGACATCACCGAGGTATAGCCGGCGCGGGTGGCCATGGCGACGGCGTCCAGCGTCTCCGACAGGGTGCCGATCTGGTTGACCTTCACCAGCAGCGAGTTGCCGCAGCCTTTCCTGATGCCTTCCTCAAGCCGGACCGGGTTGGTCACGAACAGGTCGTCGCCGACCAGTTGCACCTTGCCGCCCAGTTTGTCGGTCAGCAGCTTCCAGCCTTCCCAGTCGTCCTCGGCGCAGCCATCCTCGATGGACAGGATCGGGTAATCGCCGCAAAGCGCGGCCAGATAATCGACATTCTCGGCCGAGGTAAGCACCTTGCCCTCGCCCTTCATGTCGTATTTGCCGCCCTTGAAATACTCGGTCGAAGCACAATCCAGCGCCAGCATGATATCGTCGCCGGGCTTGTAGCCGGCCTTTTCCACCGCTTTCAGAATGAAATCCAGCGCGTCGCGGGTGCTCGACAGGTTCGGCGCAAAGCCGCCCTCGTCGCCGATCCCGGTGGACAGGCCCGCTGCCGACAGCTCTTTTTTCAGGGTGTGGAAGACTTCCGAACCCATGCGCACGGCTTCGCGGATATTCGCGGCCGAGACCGGCATGATCATGAATTCCTGGATGTCGATGGGGTTATCGGCATGTTCGCCGCCATTGATGATGTTCATCATCGGCACCGGCAGGACATGGGCCGAGGCACCGCCGACATAGCGGTAAAGCGGCAGCGCCGAGGCATCGGCTGCGGCCTTGGCGGCGGCCAGCGACACGCCGAGGATCGCATTCGCCCCCAGCCGGCCCTTGTTCGGGGTGCCGTCCAACTCGATCATCAGGGCGTCGATGGCGCGCTGCTCGGTCGCGTCCTCGCCGATCAGGGCCTCGGCGATCTCGCCATTGACGCTGTCGACGGCGTCCAGCACGCCCTTGCCCATATAGCGTAGCTTGTCGCCGTCGCGCTTTTCCACCGCCTCATGCGCGCCGGTCGAAGCGCCCGAGGGCACCGCCGCGCGGCCCATGGTGCCGTCTTCCAGCGTCACGTCGACTTCGACGGTGGGATTGCCCCGGCTGTCGAGGATTTCACGGGCGTAGATGTCGATGATCGCGGTCATTAGTCCCTCCTGATCCGTTGATCTCGGGTATATCGCCGCGAAACCGGGGGCGAAAGCCGCAATTTAGCCGGCAAACGCCTCGGGCGCGGCTGCGGGCAGGCGGATTTCGATCCAGATCGGCAGATGGTCCGAGGCCTGCCGCGCCAGCCGGTTGTCCTCGACCCCGGTAGACAGAACCTCGACGCCTTGGGATACCGCCACCCGGTCAAGGCGCAGGCGCGGCATCGGCGCCGGATAGCTGGGGCCGGGGGCGATGATATGAAGCGTGTTCAGCGCTTCCAGCCCCCGGTCGTCGCGCCATTCGTTGAAATCGCCCATCAGCATCACCGCATCGCCCGACAGGCGCGAGGCCTTGGCGATCAGCCGCGCCAATTGCGCCCGACGCGATGAGCGCGCCAGCCCCAGATGCACCCCGATCAGGGTCAGCCCGGCGACTCGGACCGCCAAAGCCCCCCGTGGCTCGATCCCCGGCAGGGGCAGGCGGCGGATGCTGGCGGTTTCGGCAAGATCGGGCCGCATCAGCACCTGCTGGCCGTGCCAGCCAAGCGAGGTCTCGCCAGTGGTGCGCATCTGCACCGGCACCAGCCCGGTCATCTCGCGGATCAGCTTGCGCGGCAGCGCCTCGGGCCGGGCGCCAAAGCGGAAATCGACCTCCTGCAGGGCGACGATATCGGCGCCCATGCCGGCGATGACTTCAAGATTGCGCTCGGGCGCATGCGGGCCGGTCAGGCCGCGACCCTTGTGCAGGTTATAGCTGGCGACGCGTAGTTTCATGTGCCGCAGAATGTGCGGGTAACGCGTTCCGATGCAAGGGGGGCAATGGCAAGATCGTCCCATTCCGCGCGCGCCTCGAATGGCGCGTGAAGCGCTGCGTCCAGCCGGTGAAAGGGCGCGTAATCGCCCCGGATCGCGGCTTGGATGGCCGCTTCGATACGGTGATTGCGAGGGATGCGCAGGGGGTTCGTCCGTGCCATCAGCGCCGGATCGGGGCCGGCCGCGCGCCAATCGGCGGCCCAGGCGTCGAAGGCGGCGCGGTCGATGAACTCGTCGCGCGCGGCACCGCTGGCCAGACCGGCGAAGACGCGGGTGAAATCGGCGCGTTCCGCCGCCATCAGGTCAAGCAGCCTGTCGATCAGCGGTCTGGCCTTCCCGTCCGGCGGCACCCCGATCTTGGCCGCGAAACGCCGCAGCCATTCGGCCTGATAGATCTCGGGGAAGCGATGGACGGCGCGGGTGGCGTCTTCCACGGCCTGTTCTTCCTCGCCCATCAGCGGGATCAGGCAGGATGCGAACTGCGCCAGATTCCAGATCGCCACATGCGGCTGTTCGGCCCAGGCATAGCGCCCGTTCCGGTCGATCGAGGAAAACACCGTATCTGGGTGATAGCCGTCCATGAAGGCGGCAGGGCCGTAATCTATGGTCTCGCCCGAGATCGCCATATTGTCGGTATTCATCACCCCATGGACGAAGCCGAGCGCCATCCATTGCGCGATCAGCCGGGCCTGTGCGGCGATGACGCGGTCCAGCAGATCCAGCGGGGTTTGCGCATCGGGGTAGTGCCGGGCGATGACGTGATCGGTCAGCGCCCGCGTGGCCTCGACATCGCCGCGAATGCCGAAGAATTCGAAAGTGCCGACGCGGATATGGCTGGCGGCGACGCGGGTCATCATGCCGCCGGGCAGGGCGGTTTCGCGCTGCACGCGCTCTCCGGTGGCGATGGCGGCAAGGGCGCGGGTCGTGGGCACGCCCATCGCGGCCATGAACTCGCTGTCCAGATATTCGCGCAGGACCGGCCCCAGCCAGGACTTCCCGTCGCCTTGCCGCGAAAACGGTGTGCGCCCGGCGCCCTTCAGCTGCAGGTCGAAGCGTTGGCCGTCCGGTGCCACCACCTCGCCGATCATCAGCGCCCGGCCATCGCCAAGCTGTGGCGAGAGATGCCCGAACTGATGCCCGGCATAGGCCTGCGCGATGGCGGCGGCCCCGTCCGGCAAGTCATTGCCAGATAGCATCGCCAGCCCGTCAGGCCCCGCGAGCCATTCGGCGTCCAGCCCCAGCCGTTCGGCAAGCGGGCGGTTCAGCGCGATAACTTCAGGCGACGGCGCGCCCGAGGGTGCCACGCGGGCGAAAAGCCGGGCGGGCAGGGCGGTATAGCTGTTGTCGAAGACGGGCGCACTCATGGTCGCAGATGTAGGCAGGCGCGCGGAAATGAAAAGGGGGAACTGCTTCCCTTGCAGCTTTGCCCATCAAGGCGTATCGCCTTCGCAAAGGAGAAATGCGATGAAATTCCTCGATCTGGCCAAGGTCTATATCCGCTCGGGCTCGGGCGGCGCGGGGGCGGTCAGCTTCCGGCGCGAGAAGTTCATCGAATATGGCGGCCCCGATGGCGGCGATGGCGGGCGCGGTGGCGATGTGATCGCGGAAGCCGTCGAAGGGCTGAACACGCTGATCGACTTCCGCTATCAGCAGCATTTCTTCGCGAAAAGCGGCCAGCACGGCATGGGCCGCCAGCGCACAGGGGCGGGCGGCGACGATATCGTGCTGCGGGTGCCGGTCGGGACCGAGATCCTCGACGAGGACGAGGAAACCGTGATCGCCGACCTGACCGAGGCCGGGCAGCGCGTCATTCTTGCCAAAGGCGGCAATGGCGGTTTCGGCAACCTGCATTTCAAGACCTCGACCAACCGCGCGCCGCGCAATGCCAATCCGGGGCAGGACGGCGTCGAGCGCACCATCTGGCTGCGCCTGAAGCTGATCGCCGATGCCGGGCTGGTCGGGCTGCCCAATGCCGGCAAGTCGACCTTTCTGGCCGCGACCTCGAACGCGCGGCCGAAGATCGCCGATTACCCCTTCACCACGCTGCATCCGAACCTTGGCGTTGTGGGCATCGACGGGCGCGAATTCGTCATGGCCGACATTCCCGGCCTGATCGAGGGTGCCTCTGAAGGCCGCGGCATCGGCGACCGCTTTCTGGGCCATATCGAGCGTTGCGCGACGCTGCTGCACCTGATCGACGCGACCTCGGACACGGTGGTCGAGGATGCCGAGACGGTGCTGACCGAACTTGCCGCCTATTCGCCGGTGCTGATGGACAAGCCACGGGTCACGGCGCTGAACAAGGTCGATGCCGTGGATGCGGAAACCCTGGCCGAACGCAAGGCGGCGCTGGAAGATGCGCTTGGCATGAAGGTCATGACCATGTCCGGCGTCACCCGGCAGGGCGTGCAGGAGGTGCTGCGCGCGCTCTGGTCCGATATCGCGCCCTCGCGCGCCACCCCGGTCGAGGATGAAGGCAAGTGGCAACCGTAAGTCCCGATATCGCGGCCGCGAAACGGCTGGTGGTCAAGATCGGCTCGGCGCTGCTGGTCGGGCCGGACGGGCTGCGTGGCGACTGGCTGCGGGCGCTGTGCGACGACGTGGCCCTGTGGCGCGGTCGCGGCGCGGATGTGGTGCTGGTCTCGTCCGGTTCCATCGCGCTCGGGCGGCGGGTGCTGAACCTGCCTGCCGGTGCCCTGTCGCTGGAACAGGCGCAGGCGGCGGCTGCCGTGGGCCAGATCCGGCTGGCGCGCGCCTATGAGGAGGCTTTGGCACCGCATGGCGTGGCCACCGCGCAGGTGCTGGTGACGCTGGAAGACACCACCGACCGGCGCCGCTATCTGAACAGCCGCGCCACCATGCAGGCGCTTCTGGGCTACGGCGTGGTGCCGATCGTGAACGAGAACGACACCGTCGCCACGGATGAGATGCGCTATGGAGACAATGACCGCCTGGCCGCGCAGATCGCGGTGACGGCAGGGGCGGATCAACTGCTGCTGCTCTCGGATGTGGACGGGCTTTATACGGCGAACCCCAAGACCGACCCTTCGGCGCGGCATCTTCCGCTGGTCGAGCGTATCACGCCAGAGATCGAGGCGATGGGCGGCGATCCGGTCTCGGGCCTGTCCAAGGGCGGGATGAAGACCAAGCTGATGGCGGCGCGCACGGCGGTCACGGGCGGCTGCGCCATGGCGATTGCCGAAGGTTCGGTCCTGCGGCCGATCTCTGCCGTGGCGGATGGTGCGCGGGTGACCTGGTTCCTGCCCGATGGCGACCCCCAGCTTGCCCGCAAGCGCTGGATCGCGGCGATGAAGCCGAAGGGCGAAGTGGTGGTCGATGCCGGCGCCGCCCGTGCGCTGTCCGCCGGCAAGTCGCTTCTGCCCGCCGGCGTCACCGGCATCACCGGCGATTTCGGGCGCGGGGAACCGGTCGCGGTGCTCGGTCCTTCGGGCGAGACGCTGGCCCGGGGGCTGACCCGCTATACCGCCGAGGAAGCCCGCGCCATCGCCGGCCACCGCAGCGAGGAAATCGCCGAGATCCTGGGCTATGCCGGGCGCGCGGCGCTTGTGCATCGCGACGATATGGTGGTCTAGACCCCATTCTCGAAGCTCGGCGCCGGCCCGGTTGCCTCATACCGCGATCATGGGGTCTGGACAGGCTTACTGCGCTGCGGCCCCCTCTGTCACCGTGATGCGGCCATCTGTGGCGGCAGCAAAATCCGCACCCTGGTTGACAATATATTCGACCAGCACATCGGCAAGGTCGGGGCCGAAATCATAGGCGTCGATGGCATTGGTCTCGAAGATCGCATAGCCGTCTCCGCCCGTGCGCATGTAGTTGTTCGACACCACACCGTATTCTGCCTCTGGATCGATGGGCACCCAGGCATCGCCGTCCATCACCAGCACCTCGCTGATCCGGCTGCCCGGCTCGGCTGCGGGATCGAGCGTGTATTTCAGCCCCGCTACCTGGGCGAAGCGGCCGGCCTGTTCCTCGATCTGGCTGGCGCCGTTTTCCAGCGCCGCGACAACATCGGCGCCCTTCAGCTTGAAGGTCGCCAGCGTGTTCTGGAACGGCAGGACCGAGATGATCTCGCCCATCGAGATCGGCCCGGCATCGATCGAGGCGCGCAGCCCGCCGCCATTCTGGATGGCGATGGTCACGCCCTGATCCTTGACCCGGTCCAGCATCGCATCGGCGACAAGGCTGCCCATGACGCATTCGCGCGCCCGGCAGATATCGCGGTCGGCATTGATCTCGGCCTTGGTCTCGGCGACGATCCTGTTCTTCAACTCCTCGATGGGGGCGCCAAGCTCCTTGATCTTCGCGGTGATCGCCTCGTCCGGCGTGACCGAGGCGTCAAGCAGCACCGGAGCGCCTTCGGCCTTCACCAGATTGCCGGCATCGTCGAAGGTCAGGACCAGATGGCCGAGATATTTCGAATAGGCGTAAGCGGTGACGACCGGAACCTCGGCACCGCCTGCGCCCGCGATCATGGTCGGATAGGGGCCGGCCGCACCTTCCATGTCACCCAGCAGCGTATGGCTGTGCCCGCCGATCACGGCATCGACGCCCGGCACTTTCGCGGCGAGTTCCTGATCCTTCAGATAGCCGACATGGGTCAGCGCCAGAATCTTGTCGACACCGGCATCGGTCAGGTCCTGCGCATCGGCGGTCAATGCCTCGATCTCGTCCTGGAAGATCACGCTGTCCGATGGCGCGGCGGTTTCCGGCGTATCCGTCGCGAGTACCGAGACGATGCCGATCTTCTGGCCGCCAACCTCCAGCACCGCCGATCCATCGACAATGTCTTTCAGGCGGTTGTTCTGGCTGAGGTCGAGATTGCCCGAAACGACCGGAAAGGCGACCCCCTCGGCCAGCACCGCCAGCCCCTCATCGCCATCGTCGAATTCATGGTTGCCGACGGCCATGGCGTCATAGCCGATGGCGGTCATGAACTCGACCACTTCCTTGCCCTTGTAGGTCGTATAGAACAGGCTGCCCTGATACTGATCGCCCGCGTCCAGTAGGACGACATTGCCACCCTCGGCTGCGATCTGATCCATCAGCTCCCTGGCCTTGGTGGCGATCCGGGCCACGCCGCCAAAGCATTCGCCCGCCGCCGAGGTTTCCTCGTCGCAGGTGGAATCGTATTTGTTGATCTCCTCGACACGGCTGTGAACATCGTTGGTATGCAGCACATGCAGCACATATTCGGCTTGCGCCGCACCGGCTGAAAGTGCCAGGGCTGCGGCCGAGGCCATGAGGCGGGTCTTGGTCATCGGATACTCCATGTTCGGGGACGCGCACGCGCCATCGCGATGGTGACAGATTGCCGCGCTTGACGCGTCAGGTCAAACGCCGAAAGCATCGCGAGTGATCGCAAACGGGTGTAGAGGCGCAGCCCCCTTGACCATGCCCCATCAACAGCGGAAATACACGCCATGATGATCTATAAAGTGCTTCGCGGCCCGGAATGGCGGCAATTCCAGGACCAGTGGTCGACGACGGGCGCGCCGGTCGACCTGGCCGATGGCTATATTCATTTCTCGACCGCCGAAACCTTGTCCGGCACGCTGGAAAAGCACTTTTCCGGTGAAGACGGGTTATGGCTGCTGGCCTGCGAGGCCGAGGCGCTGAGCGATGCCCTGCGGTGGGAGCCGTCGCGCGGCGGGGCGCTGTTTCCGCATCTCTACCGGGCCTTGCGGCTGGATGAGGTCCTCTGGTCGCGTCCCTTGCCCCACGGCCCCAACGGCCACGAGATCGGAGCGCTGCCATGAAGCCCATCGAACGCCTTGGCCTTGGCCTCTTGCACCGGATGCAGCCGGAGGCCGCGCATGACCTGTCGCTGAAGGCACTGGCCAGCGGGCTGGTGCCGATGCCCGGCAGCCCGGTCACCTCGCCACGGCTGCGGTGCCGGCTGGCGGGGCTGGACCTGCCCAACCCGGTCGGGCTGGCGGCGGGCTTCGACAAGAATGCCCGCGTTGTCGGGCGGCTGATGGGGGTGGGTTTCGGCTTTGTCGAATGCGGCGCCGCAACCCCGCGCCCGCAGCCCGGCAATCCGAAACCGCGCCTGTTCCGGCTGAGCGCGGATCGGGCGATCATCAACCGTTTCGGCTTCAACAATGACGGAGCCGAGGCGATTGCCGCCCGCCTGTCGGCCCGCCGCCCCGGCATTCCGGTCGGGCTGAATATCGGTGCCAACAAGGACAGCGCCGACCGCGCCGCCGATTTTGCCGAGGTCGTGCGCATCGCCGGCATGTCGGCCGATTTCCTGACCGTCAACGTCTCCTCTCCCAATACCGAGAAGCTGCGCGATCTGCAGGGGGCCGAAGCACTGGCGGAACTGCTGAAAGGCGTGATCGCCGCGCGCGACGCCCTGCCTGCACGACGCCCGGTCTTTCTGAAGATCGCGCCCGATCTGGACGATGCCGGTCTGGCCGATATCGCCAATGTCGCCAAGGCCACCGGCATCGACGCGATCATCGCCACCAATACGACGCTTTCGCGCGACGGGCTGTCGGATCGCCAGGCCTCCGAGGCGGGCGGGCTGTCGGGTCGCCCGCTTTTCGAGCGCTCGACCCGGGTTCTAGCCCGGCTTTACCGCATGACCGGCGGGCATATCCCGCTGATCGGTGTCGGCGGCGTCGGCTCGGTCGATGATTCCTGGCAGAAACTCCGCGCCGGTGCGAGCGCGATCCAGCTTTACTCGGCGCTGATCTATCAGGGCTTTTCGCTGGCTGAGGATATCGCCCGCGGCCTCGATCAGCGCGCCGCCGAGGAAGGGCTGACCAGCCTGTCGGAACTGACCGGAACCGGGGTCGAGGACTGGCTGTAACGATGACCGGTCAGGCCGGGCGGACGGTGCGCGTCCGCCCGGCCCGGCTTCTTATCCCTTGCTGGGCGTTGCGCCATTCGCCCCTTGCGGTGCTGCGGCTTTAACCTCGGGCTTCGCATCCTTTGCCGCTTCCGGCGCGGCCTTTTTCACGGTCTTCTGTGCAGTTTCCCCGCGCGGCTTTTCCGCCTCTGTCGCAGCCTGCGGCGGCTTGCTGGCATCGAGGATATGCGACATGCCATGCACGACATGGCTGGCCTGTCCGACGATCAGCGGATCGGGCGGCGTGGCAACAGAGGGGTCCTTGCCGGGATAATCCAGCGTCGACAGGAAATGCCGCATGCAGTTCAGCCGCGCCCGCTTCTTGTCGTTCGACTTCACGATGACCCAGGGCGCGTCGGCGGTGTCGGTATAGAAGAACATCGCCTCTTTCGCCTCGGTATATTCGTCCCATTTCCCCAGCGATGCCTTGTCGATCGGGCTCAGCTTCCACTGCTTCAGCGGATCGGTCTCGCGCGCCTTGAAGCGGCGGCGCTGCTCCTCGCGGGTAACCGAGAACCAGTATTTGTAAAGCCGGATGCCCGAACGGGCCAGCATCCGTTCGAATTCCGGCGCCTGGCGCATGAATTCCAGATATTCCGAAGGGGTGCAGAAGCCCATCACCCGCTCGACCCCGGCGCGGTTATACCAGCTGCGATCATAGAAGGTCATTTCGCCCGAGGTCGGCAGATGGTTGATATAGCGCTGGAAGTACCATTGCCCGCGCTCTTCGTCGGTGGGCTTGTTCAGCGCCACGACCCGGGCAAAACGCGGGTTGAGATGTTCGTTGAAGCGCTTGATGGTGCCGCCCTTGCCGGCGGCATCGCGACCCTCGAAGAGGATGACGAATTTCTGCCCGGTCTCCTGCGCCCATTTCTGCACCTTCAGAAGTTCGGCCTGAAGCTTCGCCTTCTCGATCTCGTAGCCCTTGCGGGCGATGCGGCGGGCATAGGGATATTTGCCGCTCTCGAAGGCCGCGCGCACCTGATCCGGGGTTACGGTCGGAAAGCGCCTGGGGCCAGCACCTTCGGCCCCCTTCGGCGCGGCAGGTTCGGAGAGAACGGCATGGTTCGGGCTGTCATCAGGCATCGCATTTCCCTTTCAATCTTCAATAAACCGAATGAGCATAACAGACATATAACTGTCACACCTTGCGCTGGATCAAGTCATTCCCGCTTTTCCGCGACAAGATACCGCCCTAACCTGCCCGAAAACCAAGCGGAGTCCCCTATGCTGACCATTCACGGCGTCACCCGGTCGCGCGCCTCGCGCATCATCTGGCTCTGCCACGAGATCGGCCTGCCCTTCAAACAGGTGCCGGTGATTCAGGCCTATCGCCTTGCCGATCCCGACGCGTCGGGTGCCGCCCTGAACACGCATTCGCCGTCTTTCCTGAAGCTCTCGCCCGCAGGTGCCATCCCGGTGATCGAGGATGACGGGCTGGTGCTGACCGAATCCTATGCCATCAACCTCTATCTCGGGCGCAAGCACGGCGCGCCGCTCGGCCCCAAGGATGAAGCCGAAGACGCGCTGATGTCGCAATGGTGTTTCTATGCCGCCACCGCGGTCGAGCCGGACGCGCTGACGCTGCTGTTCCTGCATGGCCGCGGCCAGGCCCAGTCGGGTGAGGACCAGGCCCTGATCGCCAATGCCGCCGAACGTCTGGTCCGACCGTTCCGCGTGATCGAGGATCATCTGGCCCGGCATGGCTATCTGGTCGGCGCCCGCTTCACATTGGCCGATATCGCCATGGCCGAAACCATCCGCTATGCGCAGGGCTATGGTCCGCTGATGGAACAGTTCCCGGCCCTGCATCAGTGGCTGGCGGATGCGCAGGCCCGCCCGGCCTTCCAGAAGATGTGGGAGGCGCGGCTGGCCGAACCGGAATGACATTGAAATATAAACTGAAATGTGCAATATAATGGTGATCTGAAAGGACGCACCATGACCCGTCTGCTGACCAACCATATCTGCACCATGACCGAACTGCGCGAGCCGCATAAGGTGCTGGAACGCTCTGGCGGCAAGCCGGTGGCGATCCTGAAAAATTCGCAACTGGTCGGCTATCTGGTCCCGGAGGAGGCGACGGGCGACGGCGACCATCGCGCGCTGTCGCGCGACGAGGTGCAGGCATTGCTGGATGAAAGCCGGGCTGCGGCGCAGCCGGTGCTCGATTATCTGCAAGACAAATAATCATGTTCACCCTGACCGCAGACACGGTCGAGCAGATTCATGACGATCTGATCGGCCCCGGCGAGTTGGCAGGCCGCGCCCGCGACAAGTCGCTGGAGGCGGCACTTGCGCGGGTCGAGAACCGCCTTGCCTATGGCATGATTGCCGATGTCTGCGATCTTGCCGCTGCCTATGCAATGGCAATATCCCGGGGGCATTGCTTCAATGATGGCAACAAGCGCACGGCCTTCCGCTCCATGCAGATATGTCTGCTGGCAAACGGGATTCGTCTTCGTTTCGAGACGGAAGAAGTCGGCCAGAAGATCATCGCCCTCGCCCAGGGGCAGATCGACGATGGCGATCTGGCGGATTGGCTGCGCGCCCATCCCTGACCGCTATCACTTGCGGCATCCGTCCGGGAAACCGCAAACCCTTGCCCCGAACCGGCCCTTCATGAGATAACCGGCAAAACCGATAAAACGAGCAGCACATGGCCGACGATCTCTTTCCGACCACGCAGGACGATACCAGCTATTCCGCCGCCTCGATCGAGGTGCTGGAAGGGCTGGAACCGGTCCGCAAGCGCCCCGGCATGTATATCGGCGGCACCGACGAACGAGCGCTGCATCACCTGGTCGCGGAAATCCTCGACAACTCGATGGACGAGGCCGTCGCCGGCCATGCCAGCCGGATCGAGGTCGAACTGCTGGCCGATTACAGCGTCGTGATCCGCGACAACGGTCGCGGCATTCCCATCGACCCGCACCCCAAATTCCCCGGCAAATCGGCGCTGGAGGTGATCCTGTGCACGCTCCATGCCGGCGGCAAGTTCTCGGGCGATGCCTATCAGACCTCGGGCGGGTTGCACGGGGTCGGCGCCTCGGTCGTCAACGCGCTGTCGGACAGCATGGTCGTGCAGGTGGCGCGCAACAAGGAACTGTTCGAGCAGTGCTTTTCGCGCGGGATCCCGCTTGGTCCGGTCGAAAAGATCGGTGCTGCCCCGAACCGGCGCGGCACCACCGTGACCTTCCATGCCGACGAACAGATCTTCGGCCATCACCGCTTCAAACCAGCGCGGCTGCTGAAGATGGTGAAATCCAAGGGCTATCTGTTCTCGGGCGTAGAAATCCGCTGGAAATCGGAAATCGACGACGGCGAAACCCCGGTCGAGGCCACCTTCCACTTCCCCGGCGGCCTTGCCGATTACCTGACTGAGACTCTGGGCGGCGTCACCACCTATGCCGAGCGTCCCTTCGCCGGCAATGTCGAGTTTCAGGGCCGTTTCGGCGTGCCCGGCAAGGTCGACTGGGCGATCAACTGGACGCCCTCGCGCGACGGGTTCATCCAGTCCTATTGTAACACCGTGCCGACGCCCGAGGGCGGCACCCATGAGGCCGGCTTCTGGTCGGCGATCCTGAAGGGCGTGCGTGCCTATGGCGAGTTGGCGAATAACAAGAAGGCCGCCCAGATCACCCGCGAGGACCTGCTGACCGGCGGCTGTGCGCTGGTTTCCTGCTTCATCCGCGAGCCCGAATTCGTCGGCCAGACCAAGGACCGGCTGGCCACGGTCGAGGCGCAGCGACTGGTCGAAGGCGCGGTGCGCGACCATTTCGACAACTGGCTGGCGGCGGATCCGAAATCGGCCGGCGCGATCCTCGATTTCCTGATCCTGCGGGCCGAGGAACGCCTGCGCCGCCGGCAGGAAAAGGAAACCCAGCGCAAGACCGCCACCCAGAAGCTGCGCCTGCCCGGCAAGCTGGTCGACTGTTCGGCCAAGAACCGGTCGGGGACCGAGCTTTTCATCGTCGAGGGCGACTCGGCCGGGGGCTCGGCCAAGCAGGCGCGCGACCGCAATACCCAGGCGCTTCTGCCGCTGAAGGGCAAGATACTGAACGTGCTCGGCGCGGCCTCCGGCAAGCTCGGGTCGAACCAGGAGATCAACGATCTCTGCCAGGCGCTCGGCGTCGGCATGGGGACGAAATTCAACGTCGACGATCTGCGCTACGACAAGATCATCATCATGACCGATGCCGATGTCGACGGCGCCCATATCGCCAGCCTGCTGATGACCTTCTTCTTCACCCAGATGCGACCGCTGATCGACAAGGGGCATCTCTATCTCGCCTGCCCGCCGCTCTATCGGCTGACGCAGGGGGCCGAGCGCGTCTATGTCGCCGACGATGCCGAAAAGGAACGGCTGCTGGAAAAGGGCTTTGGCGGGCGCGGCAAGATCGACGTGCAGCGCTTCAAGGGTCTGGGCGAGATGGATGCCAAGGACCTGAAGGACACGACGATGAACCCGGCCTCGCGCAAGCTGATCCGGGTCACCATCGACGAGGACGCAGCCGGCGAGACCGGCGATCTGGTCGAGCGCCTGATGGGCAAGAAGCCCGAACTGCGCTTCGAATATATTCAGGAAAACGCCCGCTTCGCGGAAGAGGACATGCTGGACCTGTAAGGTCGGGCCTTACCGCCAACCCCGAATGGCCCGTGTGTGACCGATCGGGTCCCTGATCGCCGTTGTCGTCGGCGGGCAGCAGCTAATGGTATCTGGCTCAGACTGCAAGCCGATCAGGACGCAAGCGCTTCGGCATCATCGGAAACGCTGCGCAGAACCTCGTCCAGCCAATCCGCATCGGCCTTGGCAAAGTCAGACAGGACATAAGGCGAAACGAGTTCCTTTTGGCCGGGATGGCCGATGCCCATGCGCACTCGGCGGTAATCGGCACCGATATGCTGGTGGATCGAGCGCAGCCCATTATGCCCGGCATGGCCGCCCCCGGTCTTCTGCCGGCATTTGCCGGGCGCGAGGTCCAGTTCATCATGCAGCACGATCACGTCGGCAGGTTCGAGCTTGAGATAACGCATCGCCTCGCCAACCGACTGGCCAGAGAGGTTCATGAAGGTCTGAGGTTTCAGAAGGATAACGCGCTCCGTCCCCAGTCGGCCTTCGGACACGACGCCCTGAAAGCGTGCCCGCCAGGGCGGAAATCCGTGATCGGCAGCGATCCGGTCGACGGCCATGAAGCCGATATTATGGCGGTTCCCGGCATATTTCGCGCCCGGATTGCCCAGCCCGACGATCAGTTTCATGACTCTTCCTTCGTCCCATTCAGTTCAAATGCGCTGCATCCCTTGCGGATGAGATCGGGCGTTACTAAGACTCTGTCAACCTTCGACAGGTAGAACACCGCCCTTGGGTCTCGAATCGGACCGTATCACGACAGGGCAAAGACAATCGGGCAGGGAAGACGAATGAGCGATCCGGCAGAATTCTACATGAACACGCTTGTCCCCATGGTGGTCGAACAGACCTCGCGCGGGGAACGGGCCTATGACATCTTTTCGCGGCTGCTGAAGGAACGGATCATCTTCGTCTCCGGCCCCGTCCATGACGGCATGTCGACGCTGATCTGCGCCCAGCTTCTGTTCCTTGAGGCGGAGAATCCGTCCAAGGAAATTTCCATGTATATCAACAGCCCCGGCGGGGTGGTGACGGCGGGTCTGTCGATCTACGACACCATGCAATATATCCGGCCGCGGGTTTCGACGCTGGTGGTAGGGCAGGCGGCCTCTATGGGCTCGCTGCTGCTTTGCGCGGGCGAGAAGGGGCAGCGTCATTCGCTGCCGAACAGCCGCATCATGGTTCACCAGCCCTCGGGCGGGTTCCAGGGCCAGGCGACCGATATCCTGATCCATGCGCGCGAGACCGAGAAGCTGAAGCGCCGCCTGAACGAGATCTATGTCCATCACACCGGCCAGTCGCTGAAGGATGTCGAAGAAGCGCTGGAACGCGACCGCTTCATGTCCCCCGAGGAGGCGAAGGACTGGGGCCTGATCGACGAGGTTCTGGCCCCGCGCGGCAAGGCCGAGCCGGAGAAGAAATGATCCGCCCCCGGCCCGGTGCCGGTGCGGATTGGGGATTGAGACCGGGGGCGGGCGCCCCTAACATGGGCCAAGGCCCAAAGACGGGGCCCTGCGGATATTCCGCCGAGGACGTAAGGACGTAGCATGGCGAACGAGACCGACAGCAAGAACACGCTCTATTGCAGCTTTTGCGGCAAGAGCCAGCACGAGGTCCGCAAGCTGATCGCCGGCCCGACCGTGTTCATCTGCGACGAATGTGTCGAGCTGTGCATGGACATCATCCGCGAGGAAACCAAATCCTCGGGGCTGAAATCCGGCGAGGGCGTGCCGACGCCGAAGGAAATCTGCGCCGTTCTGGACGATTACGTCATCGGCCAGGAGCGGGCGAAGCGGGTCCTCTCGGTGGCGGTGCACAACCACTACAAGCGGCTGAACCACGGCTCGAAATCCGATATCGAACTGGCGAAATCGAACATCCTGCTGATCGGCCCGACCGGCTGCGGCAAGACCCTGCTGGCGCAGACGCTGGCGCGGATCCTCGATGTGCCCTTCACCATGGCCGATGCGACCACCCTGACCGAGGCCGGTTATGTGGGCGAGGATGTCGAGAACATCATCCTGAAACTGCTGCAGGCTTCGGAATACAATGTCGAACGCGCGCAGCGCGGCATCGTCTATATCGACGAGGTCGACAAGATCACCCGCAAGTCCGACAACCCCTCGATCACCCGCGACGTGTCCGGGGAAGGGGTGCAGCAGGCGCTGCTGAAGATCATGGAAGGCACGGTGGCCAGCGTGCCGCCGCAGGGCGGGCGCAAGCATCCGCAGCAGGAATTCCTGCAGGTCGACACGACGAATATCCTGTTCGTCTGCGGTGGAGCCTTTGCCGGGCTGGACCGGATCATCTCGCAGCGCAACAAGGGCACGGCGATGGGCTTCGGTGCCGAGGTCAAGGAAAACGACGATCGCGGCGTGGGCGAGGTCTTCATGGACCTGGAGCCCGAGGACCTGCTGAAATTCGGCCTGATCCCGGAATTCGTCGGCCGCCTGCCGGTGATCGCGACGCTGACCGATCTGGACGAGGAGGCGCTGATCATCATCCTGACCAAGCCGAAGAACGCCTTGGTCAAGCAGTATCAGCGGCTTTTCGATCTGGAAGGCGTGAAGCTGACCTTTACCGAGGATGCCCTGACCGCCATCGCCCGGCGCGCCATCAAGCGCAAGACCGGCGCGCGCGGGCTGCGCTCGATCATGGAGGATATCCTGCTGGATACCATGTTCGACCTGCCCGGCATGGAAAGCGTCGAGGAGGTCGTGGTGAACGAGGAAGCGGTCGACAATGCCTCGGCAAAGCCGCTGATCATCCATGCCGACGCGAAGAAGGAAAGCGCCAAGACCGCCGTCTGATCTGCGTCTTTCGCATTGCACCCAAAGGCCCGGACCTGCGCCGGGCCTTTGTCGTTTCCGGCGTGAGGGATGCGGGCTTCGGCACGGGAGGCATGGCGCCGCCCGGCGAAGCCGGACCATCCGCGATGCCGGCCCCCGCCATGGAAGCTGCCGCATCCGCCCACGTCTCCGTTCGGGACTTACGCCGGGGGCGCAGGCCGATTAGACAGGGCGGAACCGATCCGCGACCGCATGGAGGGGCCGCATGAAACTCGCGCTGCCGTTCTGCCTTCTTTCGCTGGCGCTGCCTGCCGCCGCCGACCCGTTCGAGGATTTCGGCACGGCGATGAAATACGGGTTGCCGCTGGCCGCCGCCGTCTGTGCCGTCGATCAGGACCGGGCTGAGGATTTTGCCATCCGTGGCGTCCTGCAGGCAGCGATCGTGCTCGGCATGAAACATTATTTCGACGGCCAGCCGATCTCGCGCCGGCCCTCGGGCGAGGGCGAGGGGTTCCCCTCCGGTCATACGGCGGCGGCCTTTTTCGGCGCCTCGGATCTGGCCGGAAAATGCTTCGACGATCAGCCCGAGGCCGGCGCGCTCGCCTATGGCGCCGCCGGCCTGACCGGATGGAGCCGGGTCCATGCCGGCGAACATACGTCGCAGCAGGTCTGGGCCGGCGCGCTGATCGGCTTCAGCCTCGGCGCGGCGGATTTCGGCATCGGCACCGACGGCGCGTCGTTCAGCGTCGGGCTGAAATTCTAGACTTTACCCGGCAGGCCAACTGTCGATCTCGGCCGCGACCAGGTCCTGCAATTGCCAGATATAGGCGTCGTGGATGCCGGCGGCCTCAAGCCCCTCGGCAGTGCGCAGCAGGTATTCGCAGCCCGATCCCGCCACCCCATTGGCACGCGACAGAAGCCGCGCCTGCTCCTCGACCGGCAGCCGGGTCAGGGGAATATCGACCGGATCGGCATAGAAGGTCAGCGCTTCAAAGCGGCCCTCTGCGGTCTCGACCTCGATCCAGCGGGCATTGGCGGCCAGTTCGCGCGCGACCAGTTCCCGCTTGAGCACGGCGCGCAGCGAGTCGCGCTCGGTCCCCCGCGCGATGTCGAGGATCAGCCCCTCGCAACTGCCCCCGGATGCCAGCGCCAGCATCAGGCCCGGCTGTTCGGGCGAACCGCGAAAGTGATCGAGGGGAATGCTGAACTGGCGGTGCCAGCCCGGCGCGGTGGCGCGCCGGCGGTCCGAGACCGCAAAACCCGGGTTCCAGATCAGCGAGCCATAGGCGAAGATCGGGACGGGTTTGCCGCGCTGCCGGGTCAGATCATCCGCGAGTTGATCGAGCTCGTCATCTTCCAGCATATGCCAGTCATCGCGATAGCGCGGGCCATCCACGATTCGCGTCGCGCGGGCAACATGGGCTTCCGTCAGGCGAAGGGTGGGTGCTTTCATGGCGGGGTTGGGTCCTTCGCCGTCAATGGGTCGTCCAGCGGCACCGAATTACATCGTCCACCCGCGACGGATAGCGGCCGCGATCCGGCGGCACAAGCCAGCAGATGTGGCACGATGTCACATCCAGGGCGTATAACGCAGCGTCGCCATATGCAAAGGTTTACATATTATCCCAATTGTATGTATGGCCGCTCATTCAGATTATGTCCGGCGGCAATAGCGGCTGCAACGCATTCGCTCAGCCTGTCGGGGTGAAAAGTGAGTGCGGGATATGATCAATACGACCACCTGGGCCTGGATTGGCGGCAGCCTTGGAAGCAATATCACCACCGCTGCGCTGACCGGCACGACCGTGCCGCTTGGTGGCCTGACCGACATCACCTGGCATGATGTCGGTAACGACGGCAAGATCAAGGATACCGACACGCCGATCAATGCACCGCCTGTGGGCGAGGGGGTGACCGTTGGCGGCACCTTCCATCAGGTCGCACAATTCACCATCTGGGACGCGGCATTGCTGCTGAAGGATGGCACTGACGTGGCGGTAAAGCTGCATGTCTATCGGCTGGACGACGGCACGCTTTATTATCGCCTGCCGGATTCCGAGATCGCCACCCTTCAGGGTATGGGCTATTCGCGGGCCAAGATCGCGTCAATTACGCTGGACACGATGACGAGCACGGATACCGTGTTCGAGGATATGGTCGTTGTCAATAATGACGACGCCTATCCCTGTTTCACCGCCGGCACGATGATCCGCACCCTGATTGGCGAAGTGCCGGTCGAGGATCTGGCCCCCGGCGACCTGATCCTGACCCAGGATCATGGGCCTCAGGAATTGCGCTGGATCGGGCAGCGTCGGCTTTACGATCTGCACCAGAAACGGGTGCCGATCCGCATCGAGGCCGGCGCGCTTGGCAATGGCCTGCCCGAGGCCGATCTGCTGGTCTCGCCGCAGCACCGGATGCTGGTTCGTTCAAAGATCGCGATGCGCATGTTCGGCGCGCCGGAAGTGCTGGTCGCGGCCATTCACCTGACCGGGATCGAGGGGATTTCTCCTGCGACTGATCTTACAGGCGTGACCTATGTCCATCTGCTGTTCGACCGGCACGAGGTGATCTTCGCCAACGGTGCGCCGACTGAATCGCTTTATACCGGGGTAGAGGCGCTGAAATCGCTGCCAGCTGCCGCGCATGAAGAGATCTTTGCCCTGTTCCCCGAACTCGCCGAGCCGCCGCTGGAACTTCCCGCAGCCCGTCTGCTCGTGAAGGGCCCGCGCGCGCGCCGTCTGGCGAGACGCCATACCGCGAATATCAAGCCGGTGCTGGTAAATTGAACGGCCCGATCGGCTCTGATCGGTAGACGTCCCTCGGCGGTATCTTGGTGTCAAAGACGGTCGTGACGGATACGGTCACAGCCGGGTTCTATGCTGCTATCTTGGTTGTGGTCGTGGAAGCCTGTGGCGGCGCGCCTGGCAATGAGGTTCGATTGATCCTGCCGGCTCGGACGAAGCCCTTCGTCTGACAACTCGGGTATGTCGACCTTATCGGTGGCTGCCTGTTTTTTCAGCGCTTCGCCTGAATGCGCGTCTTCCTGTCGCGACCTCTCGCATCTTCATAATTTTACCGTTTGGTAAAAATCAAAACCCGTGCCATCCTGATCGCAGCCACCGCATATCGGGAGCCAGCCGTGACAAACTCGACCCTTACCCCCGGACTCGCCGCCGCCAGACTGTCTGCCGAGGCGATCTCGGCGGGATTTTCCGATCACACCCCGCCGCTCGACCCGCACGAGGCCGCCGTGGCCGCGGATCGCTGCTATTTCTGCCATGACGCCCCCTGTGTGGAGGCCTGTCCAACCGGCATCGACATCCCGCTGTTCATCCGCCAGATCGCCACCGGCACGCCCGAGGCGGCGGCGGAAACGATCCTGAGCGCGAATATCCTTGGCGGCATGTGCGCCCGTGTCTGCCCGACCGAGACACTTTGCGAAGGCGCCTGCGTGCGCGAAACGGCTGAGGGCAAGCCGGTCGAGATCGGCCGGTTGCAGCGCCATGCGACCGATGTGGCGATGCAGGCCGCGCAGCCATTTGCGCGGGCGGCGGCCTCGGGCAGGCGCGTGGCCGTGGTCGGTGCCGGGCCGGCGGGTCTGGCCTGCGCGCATCGGCTGGCTATGCGCGGCCATGATGTGACCGTCTTCGAGGCCCGGCCCAAGCCCGGCGGTCTGAACGAATTCGGCATTGCCGCCTATAAGGCGACAGGGGGTTTTGCCGCGCGCGAAGTCGACTGGTTGCTCGGCATCGGCGGCATCGCGCTGGAATGCGGCAAGGCGCTTGGCCGCGAGGTGACGCTGGCGGCGCTGCAATCGGATTTCGACGCGGTGTTTCTGGGCGTTGGTCTGGGCGATGTGAACGATCCGGGGCTAGGGGCCGAGAACGGTGTCCTGCGCGATGCGGTCGATTTCATCGCCGAATTGCGGCAGTGCGGGGATCTGTCCACCCTGCCGGTCGGCCGCGACGTGGTGGTGATCGGCGGCGGCATGACGGCGGTGGATGCCGCCGTTCAATCGCGCCTGCTGGGGGCCGAGAACGTGACCATCGTCTATCGGCGCGATCAGGCGCGGATGTCGGCCTCGCATCACGAACAGGACCACGCGACGGGTGCCGGCGTGCGCATCCGCACCAATGCCGCCCCGGTCGCGATCCATCGGGGCGCGCAGGGTGCCGAGATCGAATTCGCCTATACCGAGGATGGACCCGGCGGGCTGAAGAAACTGCCCGAGACCTTCCGGCTCAGGGCCGATCAGGTGCTGTCGGCCATCGGGCAGAAGCTGGCGCTGACGCCCGAAGGGCTGCTGCTGGAAGGCGGCAAGATCGCGGTGACGGGACCGGGGCGAACCTCGGTTGCCGGGATCTGGGCCGGCGGCGACTGCACCGGCGAAGGCGAGGACCTGACCGTGACCGCCGTCGCCCAGGGCCGCGACGCGGCCGAGGATATCCACGCGCATCTGATGGGGGAACACCATGGCTGATCTGCGTTCGAATTTCGTCGGAATCAAATCTCCGAACCCGTTCTGGCTGGCCTCGGCCCCGCCGACCGACAAGGAATACAATGTCCGCCGCGCCTATGAGGCCGGCTGGGGCGGCGTGGTCTGGAAGACGCTCGGTGCCGAAGGCCCGCCGGTGGTGAACGTGAACGGCCCGCGCTACGGCGCCGTTCATGGCGCCGACCGGCGGGTGCTGGGGTTGAACAATATCGAACTCATCACCGATCGCCCGCTGGAGGTGAACCTGCGCGAGATCAAGCAGGTCAAGCGCGACTATCCCGATCGCGCCCTTGTCATCAGCCTGATGGTTCCGTGTGATGAGGAAAGCTGGAAATCCATCCTCGCCGCCATCGAGGATACCGGTGCCGACGGGGTCGAACTCAATTTCGGCTGCCCCCACGGGATGAGCGAGCGCGGCATGGGCGCGGCGGTGGGTCAGGTGCCGGAATATATCGAGATGGTGACCCGCTGGGTGAAGCAATATTCGCGCATGCCCTGCATCGTGAAGCTGACCCCGAATATCGCCGATATCCGCAAACCGGCCGAGGCCGCGAAGCGCGGCGGCGCCGATGCGGTCAGCCTGATCAACACCATCAATTCCATCACCTCGGTCGATCTCGACCTGTTCGCGCCCGAGCCCACCATCGACGGCAAGGGCGCGCATGGCGGCTATTGCGGACCGGCGGTGAAGCCCATCGCGCTGAACATGGTGGCCGAGATCGCGCG
>NZ_CALMYP010000016.1 GCF_937873615.1 uncultured Paracoccus sp. | reverse complement strand
TCTGCGCCACGGTTGCAGCGATCAGCCGGTTGAAGGCCTCGGTCTGGTCAGCGCGCGCCGAGGACACGTCAAGCGCGGCGACGATGGTGCCGTCCGCGCCGTAGATCGGGGCGTCCATGCAGCTCATGCCGGTGTTGCGGGCCAGGAAATGTTCGTCGCGGTGGATGATGAGGCGGCGGTTCTCGGCGATGCAGGTGCCGATCCCGTTGGTGCCCTCGGCGGCCTCGCTCCAGTCCGCGCCCTGCCACAGGCCCCAGGACTTGAAAACCTCGGCATCGCCGTCCGCGCAGCGCTGATCCAGCACGACGCCCCCGGCATCCGTCAGAAGGACCGCACAACCGGAATTGCCCACAAGGCCGAAAAGTTGGTCAAGCTTGGGCGCGGCAACCTGAAGGAACTGCTCCATCTCGGCGCGGCGTGCGTTCAGCGCGGTTTCCTCGACACGTTCGGGGGCGCGGTGTTCGCCGGGGTCAAGCCCGTGTTTGAAGATCGACCGCCGCCAGGATGCGGCGATCCTCGACAGGGCAGGGGCCGTGTCGGAATGAGAGGTTTCGATGACCCTCTCGATATGTTTGCGATCAAGGGAAATCCGTTCTCTCCCGGTCCGGATCCTCTGTAGTACCTCAATGATACCCACGCCCGGCATCGCATTGCAATCGGCGCGTGTTCACCGCCGCACAGGGGATGCGCGGGGCGGTCCGGTGGACGCAAGGCCCCGCGCGACCTAGATGTGCCTCAACAGACAGGAGGACGCCATGAGCTGGAACCCCGCGCTTGATCCCGATCTGCCCAAGGGCGATGCCGTTGATGCCATCGAAACCGTGATCGTGCCGCGCGCCCGCGATCTGGGCGGCTTCGAGGTGCGCCGCGCGCTGCCCTCGGTGGCCCGCCAGATGGTGGGGCCGTTCATCTTCTTCGATCAGATGGGCCCGGCCGAGTTCCTGACCGGGCAGGGCATCGACGTGCGCCCGCATCCGCATATCGGGCTGGCCACGGTCACCTATCTTCTGCAAGGGCGGCTGCACCACCGCGACAGTCTGGGCAGCGATCAGTGGATCACCCCCGGCGCGGTGAACTGGATGACCGCGGGCTACGGCATCACCCATTCCGAACGCACGGATGGCGAGGAGCGCGAGAGGGGACAGGCGCCGTTCTGCATCCAGAACTGGGTTGCCCTGCCCAAGGACGCCTAGGATGGCGCGGCCGGTTTCACCCATGTCGGCGCCGAGGAACTGCCGGTCCTTGACGCCGAGGGTATCCGCCTGCGGCTGGTTCTGGGCGAGGCCTGGGGCGCGCGCGCCCCGCTGCCGCTGCCCTCCGAGATGTTCTATGCCGATATCAACCTGGCCCCCGGTGCGGGCGTGCCCCTGCCGGACAATCACGAGGATCGGGGCGTCTATGTGCTGGGTGGCTCGGTTCGGGTCGGCGATCAGCGCTTCGAGGCCGGGCGGATGCTGATCTTCCGCCCCGGAGATGCGGTCTCGGTCCATGCGGGCGATGCGGGGGCGCGGCTGATGATGCTGGGCGGCGCCACGTTGGAAGGACCGCGCTATATCTGGTGGAATTTCGTGGCTTCGTCGCGCGAACGGATCGACGCGGCGAAAGAGGCATGGCGCGCGGGGGACTGGGCGCATGGCCGCTTTCGCCTGCCGCCGGGCGACGATCGGGAATTCATCCCCGCGCCCGAACGCTGAGGGGCGCGGCCGGGCGCGAAACTTTTATGTCGCGCCCGCTTGACGCCGCCTTCGGGGCTGCGTAATACGCTCTCCACGCTCGGACGGCGATCCGGGTGGGTGGACATGCGGTTGTAGCTCAGTTGGTTAGAGTACCGGCCTGTCACGCCGGGGGTCGCGGGTTCGAGCCCCGTCAACCGCGCCACCACCATCGCCCGAAAATGATGCGCGGTTGTAGCTCAGTTGGTTAGAGTACCGGCCTGTCACGCCGGGGGTCGCGGGTTCGAGCCCCGTCAACCGCGCCACCACCATCGCCCGAAAATGATGCGCGGTTGTAGCTCAGTTGGTTAGAGTACCGGCCTGTCACGCCGGGGGTCGCGGGTTCGAGCCCCGTCAACCGCGCCATCGTTTTCCCCATATCCACCCGTATCTGCCCGGATGCATCGCCTGCCGCCCCTTTGGGACGTGGGGCCGTAAACAGGCATCCCCCTGAGGTGTTTTCATCCGTTGCGGCCCTTGACCTGCAAGATTTGTGGTCCTGCGGTCGCTAACATGCGACCGTTAGCGATAGCGAACATTGCCGGCGGGCTGTCCTCTGCTAAGACGCGTTCAGACATTTTTTCTCGGGGGATGCCATGAAGGCTTCGAATATCGTCAAGAAGATCCTTGCCAATTACGAGGGCGAAAATCCCGGCGTGAAGGGCAACCTGTGCCGGATGCTGATGGAAGGCCGTCTGGGCGGCACCGGCAAGATGATCATCCTGCCGGTCGATCAGGGTTTCGAGCACGGGCCCGCGCGCAGCTTTGCGCCGAACCCGGCCGGCTATGACCCCCATTACCATTACAAGCTGGCCATCGATGCCGGGCTGAACGCCTATGCCTCGCCGCTCGGGATGCTGGAGGCGGGCGCCGATACCTATGCCGGGCAGATCCCGACGATCCTGAAGATGAACTCGGCCAACAGCCTGATGTCGGACACCGCCGGCAAGAACCAGGCGGTGACGGCCAGCGTTCAGGATGCGCTGCGCCTTGGCTGTGCGGCCATCGGCTTCACCATCTATCCGGGCTCGGACATGGCGCTGGATATGTTCGAGGAAATCTCGGAACTGCGCGCCGAGGCCGCCTCGGTCGGCATTCCGACGGTGATCTGGTCCTATCCGCGCGGCGAGGCGATTTCGAAGGACGGCGAGACCGCCATCGACATCGCGGCCTATGCCGCCCAGATGGCGGCGCTGCTGGGGGCGCATATCATCAAGATCAAGCTCTCGACCGACCATCTTGAAAACAAGGATGCCAAGAAGGTCTACGAGGCGCAGAAGATCGACGTCTCGACCCAGGCCAAGCGCGTGCAGCATTGCATGGACGCGGCTTTCGGCGGTCGCCGGATCGTGGTCTTCTCGGGCGGCGCGGCCAAGGGCGCCGATGCGGTCTATGACGATGCCCGCGCCATTCGCGACGGCGGCGGCAACGGCTCGATCATCGGGCGCAACAGCTTCCAGCGCTCGCGCGAGGATGCGCTGGAGATGCTCTCGAAGCTGGTCGATATCTACAAGGGCCGCGACTGAGTTCGCCGCCGGACCGGGGCTCTGCCCCGGACCCCGAGGTATTTGGGCACCAAAGAGGGGGCCGTCCGGTTCGGGCGGCCCTTTTTATGTCTGACCTGACTCGGATTACCAGCGGCGCGATTGCCCGAAATATCGCCCGGCCTCCTCGCCGAAAGCGGCGCGAAGGTCTTCTTCTTCGTGGCGGATGAAGCGCCGGGTCACGATGGGCGGGAACAGTGCCACCGCCGGCAGGCTGAAAGGGCCGCCCCAGAGGAGGGCCGCGCCCGAGATCGTCAGCATCATGCCGGTATAGATCGGGTTGCGATTGACCCGGAAGGGGCCTTCGACGATCAGGCGCGCGGGTGCGCCGCCGGGCAGGATGGTGGTGCGCTTGCGCCGGAACCAGAGCGCCGACCAGGCCATCAGCGCGAGGCCGGCCAGAATCAGGACGGTACCAAGCAGGCCGAAGGCCGGGTGCTGGAACGGGCCGGGCGGCAGCAATCTGCCAAGAGTAATGCCGGCCAGCATGAGGCCGAGCGCCCAGATCGGCGGCAGGTCGGGAAAGCGTTCCTGGGCATTGCTCATCTGGTCCTCCGGCAGAAAATCGGGCGGGCATGGCACGATCCCGCTTTATGGTATCTGCGGGGGCAAGGGAACCGGTTGCACGGCGGATTCGGTAGGGCGGTTTTTTCCCGCTCTGGCCCTGCGCGGCCTTGCGCGCGTGCCGGTGCGGCCCTAGAAGGTGCCCGGTTTGAAGGCTCCCCCAAGGTGGGGATAGGAGGGACAGCATGCCCTTGCTGGTGATGAAATTCGGCGGCACATCCGTCGCCGATCTCGACCGGATCCGGAACGCGGCCGAGAAGGTCAAGCGTGAGGTCGAACGTGGTTATGACGTCATCGTCATCGTCAGCGCCATGTCGGGCAAGACCAACGAGCTGGTCGGCTGGGTCGAGCAGACCTCGCCGCTGTTCGATGCGCGCGAATATGACGCCGTGGTCTCCTCGGGCGAGAATGTCACTGCCGGGCTGATGGCGCTGACCCTGCAGGAAATGGACGTGCCCGCCCGCAGCTGGCAGGGCTGGCAGGTGCCGATCAACACCACCGCCCAGCATTCGGCGGCGCGTTTCGAGAGCATTCCGCGCGCCAATCTGGACCAGAAATTTGCTGAAGGCTTCAAGGTCGCCGTGGTCGCGGGCTTTCAGGGGATCGGGCCGGACGGGCGCATCACCACGCTGGGCCGGGGCGGGTCCGACACCACCGCCGTCGCCTTCGCTGCCGCCTTCGAGGCCGAGCGCTGCGATATCTATACCGATGTGGACGGCGTCTATACGACCGATCCGCGCATCACCGCCAAGGCCCGCAAGCTGGACCGCATCGCCTTCGAGGAGATGCTGGAACTCGCGAGCCTCGGCGCCAAGGTTCTGCAGACCCGCTCGGTCGAGCTGGCGATGCGCTATAATGTCCGCCTGCGGGTGCTGTCCTCGTTCGAGGATACCGACGAGAAATCCGGCACCCTGGTCTGCGATGAGGATGAAATCATGGAATCGAAAGTCGTCTCTGGTGTCGCCTTCTCGCGCGACGAGGCCAAGATCACCCTGGTCACGGTCGAGGACCGGCCCGGCATTTCCGCCGCCATCTTCGCGCCGCTGGCCGAGGGCGGGGTCAATGTCGACATGATCGTGCAGAATATCTCGGAAAAGGACTACGAGCATCATCAGGGCTCGGTCACCGACATGACCTTTTCCTGCCCGATCAATCAGGTCGAGCGGGCCAAGAAGGCGATGGAGGATGCGCGCAGCGCCGGCCATATCCAGTATGACGATCTGATCGTCGATACCGATGTGGCCAAGGTCAGCGTGGTCGGGATCGGGATGCGGTCCCATGCCGGCGTGGCGGCGCGCATGTTCCGGGCACTTGCCGATGAAAACATCAATATCAAGGTGATCTCGACTTCAGAGATCAAGATTTCCGTGCTGATCGACCGCAAATACATGGAACTGGCCGTGCAGGCGCTGCATGATGCGTTCGAGTTGGAAAAGTCAGCCTAGAAACGTCGCGCGGGCGACGATGGCAGGGGGTCATGCCACATCGCAATGACAGAGATTCACGGCAGCTGCTCAGGCGGCTGCGTGACACATTGGCGGCGCCCGGTGGCAGTCAGGACCGGCTGGACCAGATCACCCATCACATCGCCGATTCGATGGCGACAGAGGTCTGCTCGATCTATCTGTTCCGCGATGTCGATACGCTGGAACTTTGCGCGACCGAGGGGCTGAAGCCCGAATCCGTCCACATGACCCGGCTGCGGCTGGGCGAAGGCCTTGTCGGTCGCGTGGCGCGCACCGGCCGGCATGTGAACACCGCCAATGCGCCGGCAGAGCCGGGCTTCCGCTTCATGCCCGAGACCGGCGAAGAGGTTTATCCGTCCTTCCTCGGCGTGCCGATCCAGCGCGTGGGCGAGAAGCTGGGCGTGCTGGTCGTGCAGTCGCGCGAAGCGCGGCAGTTCACCGAAGACGATGTCTACGGGCTGGAAGTCGTGGCCATGGTGCTGGCCGAGATGACCGAACTCGGCGCTTTTCAGGGCAATGCCGAGGACAGCCTGCCGCTGGCCCATCGCTTTCCCGGCTTCTTCCGTGGCACCAGCGGCCAGGAAGGCGCGGCCGAGGGCCGGGTCTGGCTGCACGAGCCGCGCGTGGTCGTGGCGAACCCGGTTGGCGACGATCCGTTGCGTGAGAAGGAACGGCTGCTTGAGGGCGTCGAGACCCTGCGCGCGCGCGTCGATTCGATGCTGGCCGATGCCGATATGGGCACCGATGGCGATCATGCCGAAGTGCTGGAAGCCTATCGCATGTTCGCCCATTCCCGCAGCTGGCTGCGCCGGATGGAGGAGGATATCGAACTTGGCCTGTCCGCCGAGGCCGCGGTCGAGAAGGAGCAGTCGCAGGCCCGCGCCCGGCTGGAAATGGCCGCCGATCCCTATCTGCGCGACCGGCTCTATGATCTCGACGATCTCTCGAACCGCTTGCTGCGCATCCTCACCGGGCAGGGCAGCGATACCGGGGCCGAGATGCCCGAGAACCCGATTCTCGTGGCCCGCAATATCGGCCCTGCGGAACTGCTGGATTATGGCCGCAAGCTGAAGGGCGTGGTGCTGGAAGAAGGCAGCGTCGGCAGCCATGCGGCGATTGTCGCCCGGGCACTGGCGATTCCGCTGGTGATCCATGCCGGGCGCATTGCTTCGGACGCGCTGAACGGCGATGCGATCCTGGTCGATGGCGATGGCGGCGTCGTCCATCTGCGCCCCGAGGAAAGCGTCGCCGCCGCCTTCCGCGACAAGATCGCCATGCAGGCCGAGGCGCAAAGCCGCTATGCCGGACTGCGCGATCTGCCGGCGGTCTCGACCTGCGGCACCCGGATCGAGCTGTTCATGAATGCCGGTCTCATGGCCGATCTGCCCAGCATGGAAAACTCCGGTGCCGAGGGCGTGGGCCTGTTCCGGACCGAGTTGCAATTCCTGACCCGCACCCGGGTTCCGCGCCGGTCCGAACTGGCGGCGCTCTATACCCGGGTGATGGAGGCGGCCAGGGGCCGGCCGGTGGTGTTCCGCACGCTCGATATCGGGTCTGACAAGGTGCTGCCCTATATGAAGCCGCAGGACGAACCGAACCCGGCGATGGGCTGGCGGGCGATCCGGGTCGGGCTGGAAAAGCGCGGTGTGCTGAGGATGCAGTTGCAGGCGCTGATCCGCGCCGCCGTCGGGCGACCCCTGCATGTGATGTTCCCCTTCGTCTCCGAGCCGTGGGAGTTCGAGGCGGCCCATAAGGTGTTGATGGAGGAAATCGCCCGCGAGCAGCGGCTGGGCCATCCGATGCCGCTCGATATCCGCGTCGGCACCATGCTGGAGACGCCCTCGCTGGCCTTCGCGCCGGTCAGCTTCTTCAGAAGCTGCGATTTCGTCTCGATCGGCGGCAACGACCTGAAACAGTTCTTCTTCGCCGCCGACCGCGAGAACGAACGTGTCCGCCGCCGCTACGACACCCTGAGCGAGCCGTTCCTGGCGCTTCTGGATCAGATCATAGCCCGCTGCAACGAGGCCGGCGTGACCGTCTCTTTCTGCGGCGAGGATGCGGGGCGCCCGGTCGAGGCGATCACTTTTGCCGCCCTGGGCATGACGCGGCTGTCGATGCGCCCGGCCTCGATCGGGCCGGTCAAGCACCTGATTCGCCAGATCAGCCTTGAGGAATTGCGTGGGGTCATCGCCCGGGCCCGCGAGGCCGGCGATCCGGTCCGGCGCGTGGTCACTGAATTTCTGGCGCGGGCCTGACGCCCGCGCTAGGATTTGCCAATGATGGAAGGAGCCGAGATGCCACAGAACCTGTTCCCCTCGCCGCCCTGGCCGACGCTGCCGGTGCAGGGCGAGCGCGCGCGCTATCCGCTGCATCGCATCTTCTGCGTTGGCAAGAATTACGCTGCCCATGCGGCTGAAATGGGCGGCGACGTGGACCGCGAGCAGCCGATCTTCTTCACCAAATCCGCGCTGGCTTTCCTGCCCTCGGGATTGGAAAGCAATTACCCCCCCGGCACCGAGAGCTATCATTACGAGGTCGAATTCTGCGTGGTTCTGGGCAAGCCGCTGTTCAAGGCCTCGCCCGAGGAGGCCGCCGACGCGATCTATGGCTATGCGGTCGGTCTGGACATGACCCGGCGCGATATCCAGAACCGCTCGAAGGAGCTGCGCCTGCCCTGGGACATGGCCAAGGATGTCGAGGAATCGGCGATCATCGGCCCGATCACCCGCAAGGCCGATTTCGGCCCGGTCACCGATCAGCGCATCCGGCTGCGTCTGGATGGCGAACTGCGTCAGGACGGCCCCTTGTCGGACATGGTCTGGTCGGTGCCGGAACTGCTGTCGCGGCTGTCGGGGCTTTATCATCTGGCGCCGGGCGATCTGTTGATGACCGGAACCCCGGCCGGGGTGGGGCCGGTGAAGCCCGGCGATCATCTGGTCGGAGATGTCGAGGGGCTGGCGCCGGTTTCGGTGACCTTCACCGATCCCGACTGAGACCGCAGGCGGACGGCGAAACGACAAAACCCGCGAATTCTCGCGGGTTTTTCAATTGGTCTGGCGCTTTGGAATGAAGGGCAGGGGGGCGATGGGCACGCCTTCCTCGATCAGGGCGCGGGCCTCCTCAGGCTTGGCCTCGCCATGGATGGCGCGGGGGTCGCTGCGGCCCTCATGCATGGCGCGGGCCTCGTCGGCGAATCGCAGCCCGACATAGTCGGAATTGGCCTCGACATGTTCGCGAAGCTGTTCCAGCGGGGTCTTCTCGCCTTCGCTCAGCCGGTTGGATTTTGTCGGGACGCCGGGGCTCATCAGGGCGCGGTCGACCTTGTGGCTGCCGCAGATGGCGCATTGCACCTGGCCGGCATCGCGCTGCGCCTCGAAGGCGGCGGATGAGGCAAACCAGCCGTCGAAACGGTGGCCTTCCTTGCAGCTCAGGTCGTAACGGATCACGTTTGACGCCTTTCCGGGGGTCGTTGCATCTCATTTATATCGGGTTTGACGCGGCCCGGCGCAATCCCCGCCGCATCGAGGATGGTCCGGGCCAGTGGCGTGGCGTCGCCCGCCCGCTTGAGCAGCAGCGCCCGCGCCCGGATTCCCATCCTTGACGCATCGCCCGGCATCCCGGCCAGCCGCGCCAGCGTGGCGCCGGCATCCATGGAAAGCGCCTCGGCCCCCTGGCTGGCATGGAGAACGGCGTAATCTTCGGCAAAATTGCTGACATGGGGACCATGCAGGATGGCGCATTCATGGGCAGCCGGTTCCCATGGCGTATGGCCGCCCTTCGGCACCATCGAGCCGCCGGTGATGCAGATCCCGGCAGCGTCATACCAGCGACCCATCTCTCCCAGCGTGTCGGCCAGCAGGATCGGCGCGGTTTCGTCCGCACCTTGCGATCTGCGCGCCGGATAAAGCCCGCGCGCCGCGATCAGCGCGGCCACGTCATCGCCGCGCTGCGGGTGGCGCGGTGCGATGATCAGCCGCAGGCCCGGCACCTGACGCCGGGCGGCCATGAAGGCATCCAGAACGATGTCATCCTCGCCCTCATGGGTCGAAGCGGCAAGGATCGTGCGCGCCCGCGTCTCGGGCGGAATGCCGGGCCGGATGCGGGCAGGCCCGAGCAGTTTCAGCTGCACGCGCGGCAGCAGCGCCGCCTTGGGCAGACCGAGCGCCACCAGCCGCTCCTCGCTGCCGATATTCTGCGCCGACAGCCCGTCGATGCGGCCAAGCATCGGCCCGATCAGCCAGGGCAGCCGCGCCCAACGCCGGGCCGAACGGTCCGACATCCTTGCACCGATGACGATCTGGCGAATCCCGGCGCGCGCCAGCAAGGCCGAGCGGTTCGGCCAGAGCTCGTTTTCCAGCGTCACCGCCACGCGCGGCTGATAACGGGCGAGGAACCGCTCCAACGCCTGCGGGACGTCCAAGGGCGCCAGCCGCGCCTCCAGCCCCCAGTTCAGCGCAAGTGCGCGCCCGGTCGGGCTGTTCGCGGTGACGATCAGCGGGGCCTGCGCGGCCAGCATCTCGATCACGGGGCGCGCGGAATTCAGCTCTCCGACGCTGGCGCCATGGACCCAGATCGGTGCCGGCGCGCCGCCCGTGGGTGCGTCCAGAACCAGCCGTTCGGCCAGGTCGCCCGATGCCATCGGTCGCAACGCTGCGCCGAAAAGCCAGGATGCGCCGCGATAGAGCAACGTCGTCCTTCCGTATTCAGGGCAGGGGCAGGCGTGGAGGTGGGTACCGGAATCGAACCGGTCTTCACGGATTTGCAATCCGGTGCGTAACCTCTCCGCCAACCCACCGCCGGTGCGAGGTTCGGTTGGGATAATCGAAGCCGCGCGCCCTTGCAAGCCGGAACCGCAGGTCGCAACCATGCATTCCGTGCGTTGCCCCGCCGGTTCTTTCATGGCAAACAAGGGAAAGACAAATCAAAGGCAATACCGATGGTCGATTTCTCCCACGCCCGCACCATGATGGTAGATACTCAGGTCCGGCCCAACGACGTCACGAAGTATCCGGTTATCGCCGCGATGCTGGATGTCCCGCGCGAGGCTTTCGTGCCCGAGGCGCGCCAGGCCGTCGCCTATATGGGCGAGAACATGCGGCTTTCGGACGAGCGCTGGATGCTTGAGCCGCGCAATATCGCCAAGCTGCTGGATGCCTTGAACATTCAACCGGATGATCTGGTGCTGAACATTGCCGCGGGTCTCGGCTATGACGCGGCGGTGATCGCCCGGCTCGCTGAGGCGGTGGTGGCGCTGGAATCGGACGAAACCCTTGCCGGACGGGCCGAGGCCACGCTTCTGGAACAGGGCGTCGACAATGTCGCCGTGGTGACGGGCGCGCTCGATCAGGGGTTCGCCAAGCAGGCGCCCTATGACGTGATTTTGATCTCGGGCGCGATCGAGGCCATGCCGCAGGCGATCGTCGATCAGTTGAAGGAAGGTGGTCGGATTGGCGCCATCTTCGGTGAAGGCCGGTTGGGTGTTGCCCGCATCGGCTACAAGATTGACGGTCGGATCAATTGGCGCTTTTCCTTCAACGGTTCGGCACCGGTTCTTCCAGGTTTTTCCAAAGTCGAAACGTTCCAGTTCTGAGGGGTAGGGATTTCATGGTGAACGCACTCGTAAGACGTATTCGCCCGGCCCTTCGCCGGGTCGCCCTGGCTGTCGTTCTGGGCGGGACCGCCTTGCCAGTCATGGCCGAAACGCTGGGCGATACCATGGTTGCAGCCTATCGCCATTCGGCGCTGCTGGATCAGCAGCGTGCGGTGCTGCGGGCTGCGGACGAAGACGTGGCGACGGCGATGGCGGCGCTTCGGCCGGTGCTGGATTGGACGCTGCAGCATACGTTCATCGAGCGGGAGGGGATGGAAACCACCTCGACCGTGGCAGAACTGACCGCCTCGATGACGCTTTACGACTTCGGGCGTTCGCAGGCGGCCATCGATTCGGCCAAGGAAACCGTTCTGGCCACGCGTTACGCGCTGATCGGGGTCGAGCAGAATATCCTGCTGACCTCTGTCCAGGCTTTCATGTCCGTTCGTGCGGCGACAGAGCAGGTTGAGTTGCAGCAGAACTCTGTCCGCTTGCTGGGGCAGGAATTGCAGGCCGCGCAGGATCGCTTCGATGTCGGCGAGATCACCGTGACCGATGTCGCGCAGGCCAATGCGCAACTGGCCGCATCGCGTGCCTCGCTCTCGGCGGCAGAGGGCGATCTGCAGGTGGCCTATGAGGATTATGCGGCGGCGACCGGGGCCAAGCCCAAAGGGTTGAGCGCGCCTCCGCCCTTGCCGAAGCTGCCTGCATCGCTTGCGGCCGCGCAGTCCTCGGCCCAAAAAAGTCATCCTTCGATCCTTCAGGCCAGCCGGATGGTCGCGGCGAGCGAACTGGGCGTTGCCGCAGCGGTCGCCGAGCGTAATCCGACGATCAGTGGAACCCTGTCAGGGCAGGCCAACAAATACGGCGATTCGCAAATGGCCCTGGGTCTACAGATGTCGCAGACGATCTATTCCGGCGGTCGCCTGTCATCGTTCCATCGCAGGGCGATGGCGGCGCGCGATCAGGCGCGGGCGACGCTGCTGAATGTGTCGCGCCAGGTTGACCAGGCCGTCGGCATCGCCTGGGCGAATATCGACGTGGCTGGGGCCCAGATTCGCGCCATTGACCAGCAGATTTCAGCCGCGCAGCAGGCCTATGACGGCGTGAGGGAAGAAGCGACGCTGGGCGCGCGGACGACGCTGGACGTGCTGGATGCCGAGCAGTCCTTGCTGGAAGCGCGGGCGGACAAGATCACTGCCGAAGCCAATCTGCAACTGGCGCATTATCAACTCTTGTCCGCTATGGGTGTGTTGACGGTGAAAGACCTGAACCTCGGCATACCCACTTATGACCCGTCGGCCTATTACAATGCGGTTCGCGACGCGCCCTATACCAGCCGGCAGGGCGAAAGCCTGGATCGCGTGCTGCGCTCGCTCAACCGCTGAGCTTTCGCGCCCCCTGCATAGGCTTGCGGGGGGCGCCTCTGCCTAGAAATAACCCTCGGGGTCAACGCTGTCATAGCCTTGGCGGACCTCGAAATGGATCGAGCCGGCATTGCCGGCGGTGCCGATCTGCTGGCCGGCCTTGACCTGGTCGCCCTTCTGGACCGACAGCGCGCCCATGCCGGCATAGACGGTCATCAACTGCCCCTCGTGGCGGATGACGACGATGGGCACACCGTCGGTGTCGCGGGTGACCGCCGCGACAGAGCCGCTTGCGGCGGCCTTGACCGGTGAACCGCTGCCAGCCGAAAGGTCGATGCCGTCATTGCTGCCCTTGCTATAGGCGCGCACGATGGATCCGTTGACCGGCATCTGGAACCGCCCGGAACCAGACGCCGCCGTCCGCGTCGCGCCCAGATCGGGCGTGGCGGGCTTTGCCACCGGCGCACTGGTTGGGGCGGTCTTTTCATCCGGGAGCGGTTGCGAGGCCGAGGGCGGGGTGGGCGTCGGTGTGCCCTGGCCCGGTGCCGAGGCGTCGCTGACCCGGGTGACCGTCGCTGCGGGAATCGTCAGCTTCTGCCCGACCTTGATGGTCAGCGCCGCATCGAGCGTATTCGCCGCCGCCAGATCCTGAGGCGTGATGCCGTATTTGCGCGAGATCGACCAGCCGGTCTCGCCAGCGGCGACCGTGTGGGTGCGCGCGGGCGTTGTCGTGGTCTGGGGCGCCGACGCGTTGCTTTGGGAAGTGGCGCCGCCGCCGGGCACATTGGGTTGGGCCACGCCCTGACCGGCATAAGGATCCGTTACCACCTGCGTGTTGCTGCTTGTGGTTGCGGCGCTTCCGCTTCCGCCGCCACCGAAGCCCGGAAAGCTCGTGGCCGAAGACCTGTTTCCGATACTTGCAATATCCTGTTGCACCGCCGGAAATGCCTGGCATCCGGCCAGCAGTGCCACCACCGAAACCGTGGTCACGCCCCTTAAAACTGTTTTCTTCATCCTGCTGCCCGTCCGTTACCTCACAAGTTGCGGGCGGCGTGCCCCCGATCCCGGCGGGCTAGTTCGGGCCCAGACCTTCAACCAGTGGCACGAAGCGCACCTGGCGCAGCTCGTGATATTCAAAGCCTGCTTCTGTCCGGTTGACCCGGATCAATGTCTGCACCGCGTCGGACTGCCCGACCGGCACCACCATGATACCGCCGATCTTCAGCTGCGCCAAGAGCGGGCCGGGCGGATCTTCGGCCGCTGCGGTGACGATTATGCGATCAAACGGTGCCTGCTCGGGCAGGCCGTGGCTGCCATCGGCCAGCCGCACGGTGATATTCGACAGCCGCAGCCTGTCGAACAGCGCCTCGGCTTCGGTTACCAGCCGGCGGTGACGTTCTACCGTATAGACCCGCCGGCACAGCCCCGAGAGCACCGCCGCCTGATAGCCAGACCCCGTGCCGATCTCCAGCACGGTGTCGCGGGGGCCGGGTTGCAGCGCCTGGGTCATCAGCCCGACGACCGAGGGCTGGCTGATGGTCTGGCCGCATTGGATCGGCAGGGGCGTGTCGTCATAGGCGCGATCCTCGAAATGGCCGCGCACGAATTCGCCGCGGTCGATCCGCTCCATCGCGCCAAGAACGCGCGGGTCGGTGACGCCATGGGCGCGCAGGTGGAAGAGGAAGCGCATCTTGCGCTCGGCAAGCGACAGGGTGTCGTCCTCTTCCTCGTCCCCGGTCATCCCTCCAGCGCCTCCTTCAGCCCGCCGAGAGAGGCGTGGCAGGTCAGATCGGCGCGCATCGGCGTGACCGAGATATGCCCGTCGAGATTGACCGCCACGTCGCTTTCAGGCGTCGAGGGGCCGTCCTGCGGCGCCCCGCGCACCCAGAGAAAGCGGCGGCCATTGGGGGCCACGAAAGGTTCGACCCCGAAGCCTGCGCTGTAGCGGCGGCCCTGCGGCGCAACCCGGATGCCCTTGCTGTCGGCGGCGGGCAAAGGCGGGAAGTTCACATTGTAGAACAGCCGGAAATCCTCGTCCGAGGTCCAGTCGGCATGATCGAGCAGCCTGCGGATCACGCCCGCGCCATGGCGGCGGGCGGATTCGAAAGGATCGTCCAGCCCCATCATCGCCGGGCCGAAATATTGCGACAGCGCGATTGCGGGCAGGCCTTGCAGCGCCGCCTCCATCGCGCCGCCGACGGTGCCGGAATAGACCACATTCTCGCCCGAATTATTGCCCCGGTTGACGCCCGAAAGGACCAGATCGGGCGGCGTTTCGGTCATGATGTCATGGACGGCGGCCAGCACGCAATCGGCGGGGCTGCCCTCGGCCGCGTAGCGGCGCGGCGCCAGTTCGGCCACCATGGTCGGATGGGCGTAGGAGATGCAATGCCCGACGCCCGATTGTTCGAAGGCGGGCGCGACCACCCAGACCTCGCCATCGGGGCCGGCGAGTTCGGCGGCGATATCCTCGGCGACCTTCAGGCCGGGTGCGTTGATGCCATCGTCATTGGTAATGAGAATTCGCATTGTCCATCCTTTGCTGCAATTCATGATTAGCCCCCGCTCGAAAGCGCGGCAACCGTGCAAATCAATGCAGATGCACCTTTGACCTCGGTGCCATGTCCGGTCTAGATGGGCAGGGTGTAACAGGTTCCCGCCCATGCAGATTTACCTTCCCATCGCCGAAGTGGCTGTGAACGCCTTTACCCTTGTCGGCCTCGGCGGTGTCGTCGGGCTGATGAGCGGCATGTTCGGCGTCGGCGGCGGTTTTTTGATTACGCCGCTTCTGTTCTTCATCGGCATTCCGCCGGCCATTGCCGTGGCCACCGGGGCGAACCAGGTGGTGGCCTCGTCGGTCTCGGGCGTCCTGGGTCATGTGAAGCGCCGCACGGTCGATTTCCGCATGGGCACCGTGCTGCTGATCGGCGGTCTGATCGGGTCGGCGCTTGGGGTGCTGGTCTTCAACCTGCTGACCCGGCTGGGCCAGGTCGAACTGGTGGTGCAGATCTGTTACGTCGTCATGCTGGGCGTCGTCGGGTCGATGATGCTGATCGAAAGCGTCAATGCCCTGCGCCGGACGCGTTCGGGCAAGCGCACGGCGCGACGGCATCACGGCTGGATCCATGCCTTGCCCTTCAAGATCAAGTTTCGGACCTCGGGGCTCTATCTCAGCGTCATCCCGCCGCTGGCGGTGGGGCTGCTGGTCGGCGTCCTGTCTGCGATGATGGGCGTGGGTGGCGGCTTCATCATGGTGCCGGCGATGATCTATCTGTTGGGGATGCCGACCAAGGTCGTGATCGGCACCTCGCTGTTTCAGATCACCTTCGTGACCGCCTTCACCACGCTGATGCATGCGGTCAGCTATAACACCGTCGATGTGATGCTGGCGGTGCTGCTGATCATCGGCGGGGTGACCGGTGCCCAGCTCGGCACCCAGCTTGGCGCGCGGCTGCGGGCCGAGCAGCTCAGGATCCTGCTGGCGCTCGTGGTGCTCGCCGTCTGCGGCAAGCTGGCCATGGACCTGTTCCTGCGGCCGGACAATCTGTTCTCGCTGACGCCGGGGATCATCTGATGCGGGGGCTGGCGCTGATTGCTGTCTGCCTGATCGGGCTGCCTGCTCTGGCGCAGGACCCGGTCGTGCCGGATGCCGCGGTCAGCGGAGGGGCAGAGATCATGTCCTTCCCCTCGCCCGAGGCGCCGCGCGGCGAGACGGCGGCACCCGAACCGGTGCCACATGCCGAGGCGCCCGAAAGCGTCGTTGCCGGCCTGTCCTCGGACGAGGTAGCGATCACCGCCAATTTCGACGGCTCCGAGATCACCATCTACGGCGCCATCAAGCGGCAATCGCCCATTCCGGCGGATAGCCGGCTGGAGATCGCCGCCACCATCGAGGGCCCACCCCGCAGCGTGACCATCCGCCGCAAGTCGCGCCGCTTCGGCATCTGGGTGAATACCGACAGCGTCGTCGTTGGCTCGGCCCCGAGCTTCTATTCGGTGGCCACGACCGGGCCGCTCGATGTGATCCTTCAGCCCGAGGAAGACGCGCGCAACCGCATCTCGGTTCCGATGGTGATGCGCTCCTTCGCGCGGCCATTTCAGGTCGAGGACCCGGCCGCGTTCACCGGGGCGATGATGGCGATCCGCATTGCCGATGGCACTTACCGCGTCGATGTCGGCGGTGTGAAGCTGAAAGACGACACGCTCTTTCGCGCTGATTTCCGCCTGCCGGCCAATCTGGTCGAGGGCGCTTACAAGACCCGTATCTTCCTGCTGCGCGATGGCCATATCGTCGACAGCTATTCGACCGCGATCGAGGTGCGCAAGGTCGGGCTGGAACGCTGGCTTTACCGGTTGGCCTTCGATCAGCCTTTTGTCTACGGGGTGATGTCGCTGCTGATCGCGGCCATTGCCGGCTGGGGCGCGAATGCCGCCTTCCGCGCCCTGCAACGGAAATAGCGCGTCTTGCAGGCCGGCGCCCGGGCGGGCTAGATCGCATCATGACAAATCCGACGCGACGCAATCTCTTCAAGCGCATCTGGCAGGACTATCTCTGGCAATACTGGCCACGCATGTCGATTGCGCTGGCCCTGATGATCGTCGAAGGCTCGACCCTCGCGGTGCTCAGTTGGATGCTGAAGCCGCTGTTCGACCGGGTTTTCGTCGGCGGCGACAGCGATGCGATGTGGTGGGTCGGGGGCACGATCTTCGCGCTTTTCCTGATCCGGGCCTTTACCTCGGTGGTCAATCGCGGGCTTCTGGTCTCGGTCCAGCAGCATGTCGGCACCAGGATGCAGGTCGATCTGCTGTCGCATATCATGCGGCTGGACATGAGCTTTTATCAGCAGAACCCGCCCGGCGCGCTGATCGAGCGTATCCAGGGCGATACCCGCGCCGTGCAGAATATCTGGCAGGTCTTCATCACCGGGGCCGGGCGCGATGTGGTGGCGCTGATCTCGCTTTTCTATGTCGCGGTTCGGATCGACCCGGAATGGACGGCGGCGGCGCTGATCGGGGCGCCGCTGCTGATCCTGCCCACGGTCTTCGTGCAGCGCTATGTCAGGCGCAAGACCCGGGCCACGCGGCGCAGCGCCTCGGACCGGGCGACCCGCATCGACGAGGTGCTGCACGGCATCGGCACGGTGCGGCTGAACCGGATCGAGGATCATCAGGCCTCGCGCTTTGCCGCCATCGTCGACCGCATCCGCCGGGCCGAGGTGAAGATCGCCGCGACCGGCGCCGTGGTTCCGGCGATGATCGACATCGTCACCGGCCTGGGTTTTGTCGGCGTCTTGGCGCTTGGCGGGGCCGAGGTCACCCGGGGCGAGCGCACGGTCGGCGATTTCATGGCCTTCTTCACCGCCCTGTCGCTGGCCTTCCAGCCCTTGCGCCGTCTGGGCGGGCTGGCCGGATCCTGGCAGGTCGCGGCGGCCAGTCTGGAACGCATCTACGAGATATTCGATACCCAACCCTCGATCCGCTCCGGCCCACGGCTGACGCCGCCACCCGATACCCGCATCCGCTTCGACGATGTCCGGCTGTCCTATGGCGACACGCCGGTGCTGCGCGGGCTGAGCTTCGTGGCCGAGGCCGGGCAGACCACCGCGCTTGTCGGGCCTTCGGGGGCGGGCAAGACCACGGTCTTTAACCTGCTGACCCGGATGGCGGACCCGGATGGCGGCACGATCACGCTTGGCGGGGTGGCGCTGAAGGACTACGATCTGGCGGTGTTGCGCGACGAATTCTCGGTCGTCTCGCAGGAACCGGCGCTGTTCGACGAAACCATCCGCGACAATATCACCCTCGGCCACGACGCCGACGAGGCGGCGCTGACCCGAGCTGTCCAGACCGCCCATGTGGCGGAGTTCGTCGCGGCCTTCCCGGCCGGTCTCGACAGCCCGGCGGGTACGCGCGGCTCGGCCCTGTCGGGGGGGCAGCGCCAGCGTGTCGCCATTGCCCGCGCGGTGCTGCGCGATGCGCCGATCCTGCTTCTGGACGAGGCGACATCCGCGCTCGATGCAGCCTCGGAGCGGCTGGTTCAGCAGGCACTGGACGATCTGTCCAAGGATCGCACCACGCTGGTGATCGCGCATCGGCTTTCGACCATCCGCGAGGCCGACAAGATCGTGGTGCTCGATGCCGGCAAGGTTGTCGAGGAGGGCAGTCATGACCAGCTTATGGCAAGGGGCGGACCCTATGCGGCGCTCGTCCGGCTGCAATTCGGGGATCTGTCATCATGACCGCACGTCGCCTTTTCCGCCTGACCGGCCCGGACCGGGTGGATTTCCTGCAGGGCCTTGTCACCAATGACGTGCGGCGCGCGCCGGTCTATGCCGCGCTTCTGACCCCGCAGGGCAAGTATCTGGCCGATTTCTTCATCGTCCCGGAAGGCGAGGATGCGCTGCTGCTGGATGTGGCCGCCGATCAGGCCGGTGACCTGCTGCGCCGTCTGAGCATGTACAAGCTGCGCGCCAAGGTCGAGATCGCCGAGGACCCGCGTCAGGTCACGCGTGGCACCGGCCCCATGCCGGCGGGTGCCATTGCCGATCCACGCGACCCCGCGCTTGGCTGGCGCGGCTATGGGGTCGGGCAGAATGATGCGACCGATTGGGAGGCGCTGCGCATAGCCCATCTGATCCCCGAAGCGGGGGCCGAACTTATCCCCAATGACAGCTATATCCTTGAGATGGGTTTCGAGCGCCTGCACGGCGTCGATTTCCGCAAGGGCTGCTATGTCGGGCAGGAAGTGACCGCCCGCATGAAGCACAAGACCGAGCTGAAAAAGGGCCTGCGCCGGGTCGTTCTGGACGGGGAGGTGCCGCCCGGCACCCCGATCCTGATGGCGGACGGGCGCGAGGCCGGCACGCTTCACACCCGATCGGGCGGTCAGGGCATCGCCTATCTGCGCTTCGACCGCATCGGCGACGGCATGACCGCCGGGGGCGTGCCGGTTCGCGTCGCATGAGCGCGGGCGCGGAGCCGCGCCGCATCGTCCATATCGACATGGACGCCTTCTACGCATCCGTCGAACAGCGCGACAACCCCGATCTGCGCGGCAAGCCGGTCGCGGTCGGCGGTGCCAGCAAGCGTGGCGTGGTCGCCGCCGCCAGCTATGAGGCGCGGCGCTTCGGCGTGCGTTCGGCCATGCCCTCTGTCACGGCGGCGCGGCGCTGCCCGGAGCTGATCTTCGTGACGCCGCGTTTCGAAGTTTACCGAGCCGTCTCGGCCCAGATCCGCGCGATCTTCGCCCGCTATACCCCACTGATCGAGCCCTTGTCGCTGGACGAGGCCTATCTGGATCTGACCGGTCGTCTGGCCCGAGGGGGCAGCGCGACCTCGACCGCGGCCGAAATCCGCGCCGCCATCCTGGCCGAGACCGGACTGACCGCCAGTGCCGGCATCAGCTATTGCAAGTTTCTGGCCAAGATCGCCTCGGACCAGAAGAAGCCCAACGGCCAGTTCGTCATCCCGCCCGGACGTGGCGCTGCGTTCATCGCCACCCTGCCGGTCGGGAAGTTCCACGGCATCGGCCCCGCCACCGCCGCCAAGATGGCCCGGCTGGGGATCGAGACCGGCGCCGATCTGCGTGCCCAGAGCCTGACCTTCCTTGAGGCCCGCTTCGGCAAGTCCGGCCGCTGGTATCACGACATTTCGCGCGGCATCGACAATCGCGAGGTCCGCCCCGACCGCATCCGCAAATCCATCGGTGCCGAGACCACCTATTTCGACGATCTCCACGATCTTCTGGCCGGGCAGGAGGCGCTGCGGCCGCTGGCGGAAAAGGTCTGGCGCCATGTCGAACGCAATGAGGCGCATGGCCGCACCGTGACCCTGAAGGTCAGGTTCGCCGATTTCCGCCAGATCACCCGCGCCCATTCCCTGCACCGCCCGGTGGCCGATGGCGCCGAGATGCTGGAAATCGCCCAGACCCTGCTTGCAGGGGTCATGCCCGACCCGCGCGGCGTGCGATTGCTGGGGATCACGCTATCGGGACTGGGGAACGAGCCGGAAGATTCCGGCCAGCAGCTTGATCTTTTCGAACGAGCACCCATCTCCCCTGAGACCCGCGAGGGTTGATACAGGTGCAATAGATGGGCGGTACGACCCGGCAGGCATGACGTTTTTGCATGACAGCCATGACGTTAGCGTGATACCGAATCACTACGTTAATGCGTTAGACAGCTCCACCACCCAGAAGCAAGCCCTGGAATTCGCCCCAAGGGGGGCAGCGTACAACTTTTGTCAGGACGGTAGAAATGCGAGATTTTGTCGACGGCTCGGCCTTCAATTTTGAACAGGGTCAGCGCGCGCGCAAGCTGTTCGCGGCTGTTGTGCTCGCGGCGCTCGATGATGCGATTGCGGATGACAAGAAATATGGCAACGGTCCCGAACAGATTGCGCGTTGGGCACGCTCGCGCGATGGGCGCGAGGTTCTGTCCTGCGCCGGCATCGACCCGAACGAACGCGTGGTCAAGGGGCTGATGGAATTCGTCTCGAAAGGCGTGCGGACCTCGGTCGCGTTGTCGCGCGAGGAAAGCGAACGCCGGCAGGCGGCGGAGGATGCCGAAGCGGCATGACGCCCCTGCCATCGGGAGGTATGAAAAACGCCGCCTTTCGGGGCGGCGTTTTCGCTTTTGGGCCTACAACTCTCGCCGCCAGGGCGGGTTGGCACCGGGGCGCGAGACGGTGACCGCCGCCGCCGCCGCCGCCAGATCCAGCGCCGCGCGCAGCTGATCCTCGGTGATCGCGTCCAGCCCGGCCTTGCTGAGCGCGCCGGTTTCCGCCAGCGAGGCCAGCAGCCCGGCGTTGAACGTGTCGCCCGCGCCGATCGTGTCGGCGACCGTCACCTTGCGGGCCGGATGGCTGTACTGCCCCGAGGCATGGATCGCCGTCGCCCCATCCGAGCCATGGGTGCGCAGGATCAGCTTCGGCCCGAGATCCAGAAGCCCGACGGCGGTCGCGGCGGGATCGGCATCGGGGAACAGCCATTCCGCATCCTCGTCCGAGATCTTCACGATATCGGCGATACCGAGCAGCCGGTTATAGCGCGCCCGCGTCCCGGCCTCGTCGCTGATGAAGCCGGGCCGGATATTCAGATCGAGCGAGATCACCTTGCCGGCTTTGGCGGCGCGCTGCGCCAGTTCCTCGACCGTGCTGGCGCAGGGGTCCTGGATCAGGCTGATGCCGCCGATGAAAAGCGCATCCAGCGTGTCGGGCAGGGCGGGCAGGTCGCTGACGCTGAACATGCGCCCGGCCGTGCCCTCGTCATAGAAGCTGTAGGTGGCATTGCCGTTCTTCAGTAAGACCAGGGCCAGCGTGGTCAGGCGCGGGCTGGACGGGGCCAGCGACAGATCGACGCCGGCCTCCTCCAGCGGGGCGCGCAGGACCGGGCCGAAGGCATCCTGCGAAATCGGCCAGAGATAGCCGGTCTGTGCCCCCAAGCGGCCCAGGGCCAGGGCGGTATTGAAGACCGATCCACCTGCAAGGGGTCGGTAAGCGCCGCTTTCGGGCACCATGTCGATCAGCGATTCGCCGCAGCACAGGATCAAGCTCGTTCCTCCCCCGAATGGTCAGTAACCTTGGATAGTATAGTCCCCGGGCGAGGAAAAGCCGTCTGATTCAACCCTGCCTTCGGTGCCATTCGGATCGAAGCGGACATAGCCCGAACGATTGGCCGCAAACAGCAGCGCCGTCACCAGCAGCAGCACGGCCACCACGGCGGCGGTGATCTTCCAGATCGACCAGGGCCGCTCGCCCTGCACCCGCCCCGACTGGCCGTTGACGACAAAGCGATAGGACTGGCCGTTATAGCGATAGGCCGCCGACCAGATCGGCAGCAGCACATGCTTGAAGGTCTCGGCGGAATAGGCGGTGCGGGCATTGCTGACGCGCTGCTCGTCGCCGCCGATATCGCGGCGGATATCCATCAGGATCACGCCCTCCATCTCCTGCCGGGCGATGCCGTGGCCGGCCTCCAGCGGGATGGTATAGCCTTCGGCCTCAAACCCGGCCAGGTATTGCGGGTCGTAAGCCCGCATATGCGACAGGTCCCAGGGCGTCAGCGCATCGGTCATGCGCCGGGGCAAGGCAGAGGAGGCCAGCACCAGCACATCGTTGAACGCCCGCCGCACCCGTCCCCGCACCGAGGTCCAGCGGGTCTTGCGGATCTGCCGCGCCACCCGGCGGCTTTGGCCGTTCACGGTTTCGGTGACATAGACGGTTTCATAATACCAGTCGCCGCGCGCGCCGGCATATTCCGAGGCGGTATCGGCATCGAAGGTCCAGAAGGGCGAATAGACCCCGCTCATCTTCCGGCCGCGACGCGAATAGGCCAGAAGGCCCGAGGGCGCGAACCACAGCCGGCCCATCCAGTCCTCCAGCGCCGAGCGGGCCTGTTCCTCGGTCACCACGAAGGGCAGGACGCCCTGCGGCTTGATCTGGCGGCTGGCGCCGGTCTCGGTCACCACCGGGGTGGCGCAGAAGGGGCAGGCGGCGGCGTGGCTGTCGCTGTCCAGATCGAACTTGGCGCCGCAATTCGGGCAGGCAACCATGCGGATGTCCTGTGCCAGGTCGCTGCCCTGATCGAGCCGGAGCCCGCGTTCCAGCGGAATTTCCGACAGTTGCGGCACCTTGTGGCCGGCATCCCATTGCAGCGCCCGCCCGGTCGCGGGTTCCCGCAACAGCGCCCGGTCGCCATCCGGCCCGTTCGCCGGTGACCTGGCCGGGGCGCGTGCCGCACCGGGGCCGATGCTCTGGACATGGCCGCAATAGGGGCATTTCAGCACCTGCTCGCCGGGCGAGAAGGTCAGGCTGGCCCCGCAACTGTCGCAGGGATAGCGGAATTCGCTGGGCGGCGTCGGCATGGCGTGTGCGGTCCCTTCCGGCCCCGGTCAGGCGTCCTTCGGCCCGGGCAGCGGCACCGGCGGCGGGGGCGGTGCGATGGTGAAAAGCTGCGCCAGTTCGGCCACCTCGTCGGCGGGTTTCCAGCCGTCCTGTCCCGGTGTCCACACCAGCGTGTCGCGGGTGAAGCTGCCATCCCTGGCCAGCCGGCCCAGATGGCCGCGCCCATAGGGGCCGTCGGCCTGACCGTCGATGGCGATATGCCAGACCGTCTCGCCACGCGTGCCGGGCAGGGGCGGCGGCAGCGCCCCGGTCTGCGCCGGCGCCTGAACCGCTGTCGGCCCCCATGGCCCGCGCTGCGCGGCCATGCCCATGCCGATGGCGGCCCCCAGACCCGCACCCATGCCGGCCCCCGCGCCGCCCGGATTGTTCGAGGCGTTCAGCATCGCCTCGGCCTGGGCATATTGTCCGAAGCGTTCCAGATCGCCGACGATGCCCATCGAGGTGCGCTTGTCGAGGATCGCCTCAACTTCATCGGGCAGGCTGATGTTTTCGATGTAGAATTCCGGGATGGACAGCCCATAGTTCGCAATCGTCGGCGCGATCGCCTTGGCCACCATCTTGCCCAGCTGATCGGTATTCGCCGCCATGTCGAGGACCGGAATGCCGCTTGAGGCGATCATCCGCGAAAATTCCTGCACGATGATATTGCGCAGCTGGAAGGTGATCTCGTCGCTGGTGAATTCGCCATCGGTGCCGACGATCTCGGCCATGAACTTCGCCGGCTCGGTCACCCGCATCGCATAGGTGCCGAAGGCGCGGATGCGGACCGGGCCGAATTCGGGGTCGCGGGCGATGATCGGGTTCCTGGTGCCCCATTTCAGGTCGTTGAAGCGGGTCGTGTTGACGAAATAGACTTCCGACTTGAAGGGCGATTTGAACCCGTGATCCCAATGCTGAAGCGAGGTCAGGATCGGCATGTTGTTGGTTTCGAGGATATAGAGCCCCGGCCCGAAGACATCGGCGATCTGGCCCTCATGGACGAAAACCGCCGCCTGACCCTCGCGCACGGTCAGCTTGGCGCCGTATTTGATCGCGTTGCCGCGCCGCTCGAACCGCCAGACCATGGTGTCGCGGGTGTCGTCGGTCCATTCGATGACGTCGATGAACTCGCCCGAGAGGAAGTCGAACAGGGCCATGGGTCTCTCCGTGGGTTAGGATTTCCGATCAAACAGTTTTCGCCGCGTCGGGGTTCCGGGGCGGCGCGAGACGGGCTGCCGTCAGGGGATCGTCACGGGATCATTTCTTGGGCGATCTCGCGGACGATCGGGCCGGCGCTTTCGGCAGTCATGCCGGGCGTCAGCCGCTTGTCGTAAAGCATCTTCAGCAGCATAGCGTCATAGCGGGTCAGCAGGGCGAATTCCTCGTCGTCGTTGAAGATCGAGGGGCGCGCACCGGGGCTGTCATTGGCCAGCCCAAGCCCCTGCGCCAGTTCCTCGTGGATGCAGGAGGAGCGCAGGCCGGGCGGAAGCTCGGCCCGGATCACCGCGACGGCATCGGAATAGACCGGGCTGTCGCCGATGGAATAGGCGAAGACGGTGCAGTAATTCTGCGGCGGAAGCGATTGAATTGCCTCGGCATCCTGACCGGGTATGCCGGGAATGACGGCGGCGAGGCGGCGGCCGATCTGGCGTCGCTCATCCTCGCTGAGGAACATCACGGTGAAATTCCCTGCGGCCGGGGTGGCGGCGATGTCATGGCCGGTCAGCGCCGCCATGCGTTCGGCGAAGGTCTGCACCTCGGCCCGGTCGCGGGTGCGGGTGGCCGGCGGCACCGAGGCGCCGAATTCGATGGCGATGCGCACCGGCTTGTCCCAGCGGCGCAGGCGCGAGGGTCTTGCATCGGGCACCAGATCGGCACCGTTGCGGGAATATTCGTCGTAAAGCGCGATATTGATGAAATTCGTGGCCAGTTGGTCGGCGCTCATCGGGATGCTGGCGCCGTCGTCGCGGCGCAACTGGCCGCGCGCGACCAGCATGTCCTCGACCCCTTCGAAATAGCCGTGCAGGGACTGGCTGGCCGGGGTGTTCGCGGCCCGCGCCGCCGCCACCGCCTGCGCGGATGCCTGATGTGCCCGCGCCGCGCGCAGGGCGGCGTTGGGCCGGGGCTGCGGCGGAAAGGCCGACGGATCGGGGGCGGGCTTTGGCGCCGTTGCCATTTGCGCCCCGTTCAGCGCGTCATCGCCGCGATTGGCGCAGCCGGCAAGCGCCAGTGCCATCAGACATGCCAGACCGTTCTGGCGGAAGCGCCCCGACAGGGGGCGCGGCAGGGAAGAAGCAGAAACTGCTGTCACTTTTGCGGGGCCTGCGATTGGGATTGCGGGGTTTGCGCCCGGGCCGAGGCCAGCGTGCGGCGCAGCTCGACCTCCATCCGGGCAAGTTCTTCTTCTGCGGCGGCGCGGCGGGCCTTGCCTTCGTCGGCGATGCGCAGCCCGTCCTCGATGGTGGCGATCAACTCGGCATTGGCGCTGCGCACCGAGGCGATGTCGAAGACGCCGCGCTCCATCTCGGTGCGGATCTGGGCATTGGCGCTGCGCAGGTTCTGCGCATTCGCGGTCAGAAGCTCGTTGGTCAGGTCGGTCGCGTCACGCACCGCCCCCGCCGCTTCCGCCGAGCGCTGGATGGTCACCGCCTGCGCCAGTTGAGTTTCCCAGAGCGGCACCGTGTTCACCAGCGTCGAATTGATCTTGGTCACCAGCGATTTGTCGTTTTCCTGCACCAGCCGGATCGAGGGCAGCGATTGCATGGTCACCTGCCGGGTCAGTTTCAGGTCATGGACGCGGCGGTCCAGATCGTCGCGCACACTGCGCAGGTCGCGCAATTGCTGGGCCTCCATCACCTGCCCGTCGGCGGGGCTGGCCTGGACCTCGGCCTCTTTCGTGGGGATGGCGTCCTCGTCCAGCTCGCGCAACTTGGCCTCGCCGGCGGCGATGTAAAGGCCAAGCTCGTCATAGAAGCCTAGCGTCCGGTCATAGAGCACGTCCAGCGACTTGATATCCTTCAGAAGCCGGTGCTCATGGCTCATCAGGTCTTCCGTGATCCGGTCGATCTGGCCCTGGACTTCCTCGTAATTGGCGACGAAGCGCGCGAAAGGGGCAGAGCGGCCAATGAGCCTTTCCCACCAGCTCTGTTCGCGCCGCACGTCCAGTTCGTTGACGGAAAAGCCGCGAAGCGTGGTCACGATATCGCGCAGGGATTCGCCGGCGGGCCCCACATCCTTGTTCTTCACATCGGCCAGCATCTGCTGGCTGATCTCCTGCAACTCGGTCTGGGCGCGGGTGCCGAAATGAACGATGGAGCCGCTGTCGCGCAGGTCGATCTCCTCCATGCGCTTGCGGATGTCCTCTGCCAGGGGCGCCGGGGCGGCCTCCAGCGCGACCACGTCGCCCTGCGGTTCGGGCAGCACGACCGAGGTCACCTCCTCGATCTGGGCAAGAGAGGCCTCGGCGGCGCGTTTGGTTTCGGTCGTCATCGCTTTCCTTCCTCGTGCCGGGCGTTGCCCGTTGCGGCGCAGAATAGGGGCTATTCACGCCGGATCAACAGCATGTTTCCCCTAAAGTTCCAAGGATAGCACAGGCGCGCGGGCTGCCATGCCGCCATGCTGACGCAGGGCAGCGAAAAACGGGGGCCGCCATGGCCCCCGTTCGATTGCGGCTTGCAGGCGGGGTTCAGGCCGCCTTCTTGCCCGCACCGAAGCGGCCATAGAAGGTCTGGCCCTTCGCTGCCATGTCGCGCAGCAAGGCCGGGGCCTTGAAGCGCGCGCCATGTTCGGCGGTCAGGTGGTCGCAGATCTCGACCGCGCGCGTGGCCCCCAGCATGTCCAGCCAGCTGAACGGGCCGCCCGACCAGGGCGCGAAGCCCCAGCCGAGGATGGCGCCCACGTCGCCCTCGCGGATGTCTTCCAGCACGCCTTCCTCCAGCGCGCGGACGGCCTCCAGCGACTGGATGAACATCAGCCGGTGCTGGACCTCGGTCAGGTCGGGCTGTTCGGCGGTTTCGGGCCAGTCCTTCGCCAGACCCTCCCAGAAGCCGCCGCGCTTGCCGGCCTCGTCATAGTCGTAGAAGCCGGCCTTGGCCTTACGCCCCATCCGGCCCTGATCGGCCAGCTTGAAGATCACCTCATCGACCGCATCGTCGGGATAGGCATCGCCCATCGCGGCCTTGGTCGCCTTGGCGATCTTGACGCCCAGATCCAGCGAGATCTCGTCCATCAGTTGCAGCGGACCCAAGGGCATCCCCATCATCTTCGCGGCATTCTCGATGAGCGTCGGGTTCACCCCCTCGGCCATCATGCGCACACCCTCGTTCAGATAGGGGATGATGCAGCGATTGGCGTAGAAGAAGCGGGCATCGTTGACCACGATGGGCGTCTTGCGGATCTGGCGGACGAAATCCAGCGCCTTGGCGACGGCGCGCGGGCCGGTCTCGCGGCCCTTGATGATCTCGACCAGTGCCATCTTGTCCACCGGAGAGAAGAAATGGATGCCGATATACTGCTCGGGCCGGGCGCTTGCCTTGGCCAGATCGCTGATCGGCAGGGTCGAGGTGTTGGTGGCGAAGATCGCGGTCGGCGGGATCACCGCCTCGGCCTGTTTCGTCACCTCGGCCTTGACGCCGGGGTCTTCGAAAACGGCTTCCACGATCAGGTCGCAGCCTTCAAGTGCGGCGTAATCCGTGGTCGCGTGGATGCGGCCCAGCACTTCGGCCTTCTTCTCCTCGGTCGCCTTCTTCCGGCTGATCGCCTTGTCCAGCAGCCCTTCCGAATAGGATTTGCCACGGTCGGCAGAGTCCTGCTTCGCGTCGATCAGCACCACCTCGATCCCGGCCATGGCGCTGACATAGGCAATGCCCGCGCCCATCATCCCGGCGCCCAGCACGCCGACCTTCTTCACCTTCTCGTCGGGCACGTCAGGACGGTTCGCGCCCTTTTCCAGCGCTTCCTTGTTGATGAACAGGCTGCGGATCATCGCCCCCGAGGACGGGTTCATCAGCACATTGGTGAACCAGCGGGCCTCGATCTTCAGCGCCGTGTCGAAGGGCACCTGCGCGCCTTCATAGACCGCCGAGAGCAGCGCCTTGGCCGCCGGATAGACGCCGAGCGTCTTGCCGTGGACCATGGCATTCGCGCCGACGAAGGTCATGAAACCGGCAGGGTGATAGGGCTCTCCGCCGGGCATCTTGTAGCCCTTCTGGTCCCAGGGCTTGACCAGATCGGCATCGCTCGCGTTCAGCACCCAGTCGCGGGCGGCGGCGACCGGGTCGGCCACCACCTCGTCGATCACGCCGGCGGCCTTGGCCTTCTTCGGGTCGTTCAGCTTGCCTTCCAGCAGCAAGGGCGCGGCCCCCATCGCGCCGAGCTTGCGCACAAGCCGGGTGGTCCCGCCGGCGCCGGGGAAGATGCCGACCATGATTTCCGGCAGGCCGATCTTGGCCTTGGCATTGTCGGCGGCAAAGATGCGATGCGTGCTGAGCGGCAGTTCCAGCCCGATGCCAAGCGCGGTGCCGGGCAGGGCCGCCGCAATCGGCTTGCCGCCCTTCTTGGTCTTGAAGTCCATCCCGGCCAGCTCGATCTTGCGCAGCAAACCGTGAAGCTGCATGACCAGCCCGAAGATCGCTTCGGCCCCGCCGGTTTCCTTCATGGATCCCAATACGTTGAGGTCCATACCTGCGGCAAAGTCGGGCTTTCCGCTGGTGATGACGATGCCCCGCACCGCCTCGTCTGCAAGGGCCTGGTCGATCAGCGCGTCGAGTTCCTTGATGCCGGCTTCCGACAGCACGTTCATCGACTTCTTCGGCACGTCCCAGGTGATGATGGCGACGCCCTCGGCGTCTGTCTTCATGGTGAAATCGGTCATGTCCGGACCCTCCCTTACACGCGCTCGATGATGGTGGCGGCACCCATGCCCGACGCGATGCAGAGCGTGGCGAGGCCGGTATTCAGGTCGCGCCGCTCCAACTCGTCCAGCAGCGTGCCGATGATGATCGCGCCGGTCGCGCCAAGCGGGTGGCCAAGCGCGATGGAGCCGCCATTGACGTTCACCTGCGAGGCATCGACCTGGAAGGCCTGCATGAAGCGCAGCACGACGGCGGCGAAGGCCTCGTTCACCTCGAACAGGTCAATGTCGGAAATCGACATGCCGCTGTCACGCAGGATCTTCTCGGTCACCGGGACCGGGCCGGTCAGCATGATCGTCGGGTCGGTGCCGATCTTGGCGGTGGCGCGGA
>NZ_CALMYP010000015.1 GCF_937873615.1 uncultured Paracoccus sp. | reverse complement strand
CCTCGGTCCGGGCATACATCAGCCACATGCCGATCATGTAGCCGCCAAGCGCGAAGAAAGCCATGTGACCGAGGCTGAGGATCCCGGCATAGCCCCAGACCAGATCCATCGCCAGGGCCGCCAGCGCCAGGCACAGCGTCTTGCCGAACAGCTTGATGGTCGAGGTCGGGATATCGCCGGTCCCGTAAGCCTGCGACATGGCGGTCACCGCGATGGTGAAGACCGACAGGATCGCCAGAAAGATCAGGACGGACGGATATTTGCGGATCGACATGGCTCAGCCCTCGACGAAGCGGCCGCGGGTCGGGAAGATGCCGCGTGGCCGGAACTGGATGAAAATGATGATGAAAAGGATCATCCAGGTCTGCGCGGCCAGCGTATTGGCCGGGTTCAGGACCTCGATCCCCTTTTGCAGCCCGCCGATCATGGCGGCCCCGGCCAGCGTGCCCCAGATATTGCCGACGCCGCCCACGACCACGGTCATAAAGCTTTGGACGATATAATCGCTGCCAAGCTCTGACGTGACCTTGGCGAAAAGCCCGATGGCCACGCCGGCAATCCCGGCAATCCCGGAGCCGAGGCCGAAGGTCAGCATCGCCACCCGGTCGGGATTGACGCCCATGCTGGCTGCCATGCCCGGGTTCTGGGTGACCGCGCGCATGTTCAGCCCCATGCGGGTGCGCTTGGTGATGAACAGGAACAGCGCCAGAAACAGCAGCGCCAGCACGAAGATGGCAACGCGGATGGTCGAGATCGAGACGATCTCGCCAAAGCCGATGGAGCCACCCAGCCAATCCGGCGCGGTCAGCGGCCGGGCCTGGGTGCCGAAGATGTTCTTGGCCAGTTGCTGTAGGGCGATGGAAACGCCGAAGGTCGCCAGAAGCGTCTCCAGCGGGCGCTTCGCCAGATGGCGGATGACCAGCCGGTACAGCACGATCCCCGCCAGCGCCGTGACCAGAAACGCCGCCGGCAGCGCCACCACCAGCGAAACCGTCTTGTTGGCGATGAAGCCCTGCACGACATAGCCGGTATAGGCGCCCATCATGATGAACTCGCCATGGGCCATGTTGATGACCCCCATCACCCCGAAGGTGATGGCCAGCCCGATGGCGGCCAGGAAATAGATCGAGGCCAAGGACAGCGCATCCAGCGCGATATCGGCACCCTGCTGCGCCCGTTCGCGGAACATCAGGCCGTTCAGCGTGGCGCGGGCGGCATTCGTCACTTCGGCTGAAGGTTCGGTGTAGATATCGGCGAAGACATGGGCGGCAAGCGCTGCATCGACATCCTCGGCACTGGCGGCGGGGCGGACCTTGCCTTCGGCGGCAAGCGCGCGATAGGCGCGGTCGCGGGCGTCCGGGCTGTCGAGATTGGCTGCGGGCACGCCACCGACCTGCCAGTCATCCAGGTTCGCGGCAAGGGCGGCTTTCTGTTCCTCATCGCTCAGCCGTGGCGGGGCCAGCCCCTCATCGACCAGCAGGCGATAGGCTTCGATACGGGTCAGGTCATCGCCGATATCGAGCTCGCGGGCGATATTGGCGCCGGGCGGCAATGCGGTCGCAGCGATGCGGGTGGTGGACAGAAGCGGGTTCAGCGCCGCCTGAAGATCGGCGCTCGTGTCGCCCGAGAAGCTCTCGATGGCCGCCACGCGGGCCGCCGGGTCGGGGTCGAAACGGATGGTCAGCAGCCGTTCCAGCCGCGCCTTGCGGGCGGCAAGGCCGGGATCGGGATCGTCGAGCGCGGCGCGCAGGGCCGGCAGATGTTCCGCCGTCGCGTCACGGCCAAGCGCATCCAGCGCCGCCCGGCGGCGCGAGATATCGGGATCGGCCAGTTGCGCCGGCACCAGTGCCGCCGCAATCAGACTGCGCACGCCGGAATTCGGCCTGAGTGCCTTCACCTCGCCGGCAATGGCCGCGCCGGTCACCGCATCCGTGGCGCTGTCGCCGTCGATGATCGCAAGGCGACCGTCATCGGCCACGCCGATACGGCGGTCGCCCCATGCCTCCAGAAAAGCCACCGCGCCTTCACCGCTGGCGGCGATCTCGGCGATCACCGGGCCGATGGTCTGGCGCGAGGGCTTTTCGATCCGGTCGCGATTGGCCTCCAGCACTGTGCCCAGATCCTGCGCCCAGACGGGCGCGGCGATCATGAGAAGAAGGCAAAGAAATATCCGGCGCATATCGGCCCTTTCCGTTCCTGCGGGACAGGGGCGGCGCCAGGGCCGCCCCCGGCCGGTCAGTAATTCGACTGGATCTGGACGCAGCTGTTCGTCTGGGTGTTGAACATGCCGCATTCCTTGCCCGGCCAGTCGGCGTCCAGAACGGCGCTGTCGGGCAGGAAGTCGGTCCAGGCATCGCCCGGCACCGGATCGGTCTCGCTGACGATATCGAACTGGCCGTCATCGCGGATCTCGCCGATCAGGACCGGCTTGGTCAGGTGGTGGTTCGGCAGAACCTGCGCCATGGTGCCGGTCAGGTTCGGCACCTCGACCCCGACGATGGCGTCAAGCACGGCGTCGGTCTCGGTCGAGCCGGCCTTCTCGACCGCCGCGACCCAGGCGTTGAAGCCGATCATGGTGGCTTCCATCGGGTCATTGGTCACGCGGGCATCGTTGCCGGTGAACTTGTGCCATTCCTCGATGAAGGCGGCATTTTCCGGCGTCTCGGCGGATTCGAAATAGTTCCAGGCGGCCAGATGCCCGACCAGGTTCGCGGTATCCAGACCCGACAGCTCTTCCTCGCCGACCGAGAAGGCCATGACCGGGATATCGTCGGCGCTGACGCCGGCGGCGGCCAGTTCCTTGTAGAAGCCGACATTGGCATCGCCATTGATGGTCGAGACCACCCCGACCTTCTTGCCGTCCTTCCCGAGCGCCACGACATCGGCCACGATCTTCGACCAGTCGGAATGCCCGAAGGGCGTGTAGTTGACGAAGATGTCTTCCTGCGCGGTGCCGTTATCCTTCAGATAGGCTTCCAGAATGGTGTTCGTGGTGCGCGGATAGACGTAATCCGTCCCCAGAAGCGCCCATTTCTCGACGCCGAGTTCGTCGCGCATGTAATCCACCGCGGGGATCGCCTGCTGGTTCGGGGCGGCGCCGGTATAGATGACGTTCTTCGAGGATTCCTCGCCCTCATATTGCACCGGATAGAACAGCAGGCCGTTCAACTCCTCGATCACCGGCAGGACGGATTTGCGGCTGACGGAAGTCCAGCAGCCGAAGATCGCATCGACGCCCTGATCGCTGATCAGTTCGCGCGCCTTCTCCGCGAAAAGCGGCCAGTCCGAGGCCGGATCGACGACCACCGCCTCGATCTGCTTGCCCAGCACGCCGCCCTTGGCATTCTGCTGTTCCACCATCATCAGGACCGTGTCCTTGAGCGTGGTTTCGGAAATCGCCATCGTGCCGGACAGCGAATGCAGAACGCCGATCTTGATCGTGTCATCCTGCGCCCAGGCGGTTCCCGCCAGCACCAGGCCAAGCGCGCTGCTGGCCAGAAAAACCTTCATTCCCTGCATGTCATTTCCCTTTCGGGCCGCAATAAGCTGCCCGCTTCCCGGCGACCGGGTGCGGTGCTAATCTCATGCGGCAACTTCGTTGCACCCGTGCGGCGGCGTCGTTTTCCAGGCGGTTGCCGTCGCACACTTCCGACCGCTCGGGGCCGTTCGCATCTGCAGAAAATCCGCTGCCGGGGTTTCAGGCAATCTTCGCGGCGCATTTCCGGGCGTCGATGCCGACAATTGGCGCTTATTCGGCCAGAACGGGCCGGGACTGCCCAAATGCGCGGCAATTCCGGGCCGGGATCAGGCGCGCGGGGACAATCCTCCCTCGCGGATGATGAATTCCGCGACATCTTCCGCGCCTTTGCCCTGCCGCAATGCAGCCATCACCACCGGGCGCGAGCCGCGCGCGGTTTTTGCATCGCGCTCAAGCAGTTCCGCATCGACGCCGACATGCGGCGCAAGATCGGTCTTGTTCACAACCAGCAGGTCGGACCGCACCAGCCCCGGCCCCTTCTTGCGCGGAATATCCTGCCCGGCGGCGGTGTCGATGACATAAATCGTCAGATCGGCCAGTTCAGGGCTGAAGGTCGCGGCCAGATTGTCGCCGCCCGATTCGATCAGCACCAGTTCCAGATCCGGCAGCGCCGCGTTCAGATCGGCAATGGCGGCGAGGTTGATGCTGGCATCCTCGCGGATGGCGGTATGCGGGCAGCCGCCGGTCTCGACCCCGCGCACGCGGTCCTGCGGCAGGACCTGTGCGCGCATCAGCGCCTCGGCATCCTCGCGGGTATAGATGTCGTTCGTCACCACCGCCATCGACAGGCGCGGGGCCAGCAGGCGGGCAAGCTCGATGGTCAGCGTGGTCTTGCCGGCGCCGACGGGGCCGCCAATGCCGACGCGCAGGGGGCCGTTGGTCATGTTCTGAATATCCTGACTGTCATGGTTTCATGTCGCGCCTGCGCCATTTCCGCACCGATGGCGCAGCCGCCCAGATCGTCTTCGCCCGCCTCCGCTGCCCCCGCGGCAAGCCGCAGGATCACCGGCGACAGGCTGGCAAGGATGCGCTGCCCCTCGGCCTGCCCCAGCGGCATGAAGCGCACCGCCGCCTGAATGAGGTTCAGCGCCTGCCCGTGCAGGTAAAGCCCTATGATTTCGGCGCGCGGCAGGCCGAGCCCCGCCAGCGCCCGCCCGACCGCGACCGGCAGGGCGGCGGGCGCGGCCTCGGCACCGGTCAGCGGGGCCGCGACCCTCGCGAAGGCCGCGCCCTGTTCCAATGTCTCGGTCAGCCGTTCCGAGGTCAGGCACAGCGCGCGGGCCAGTTCATCCAGCGCCGCGTGATCGGCGCCCGGACGCAAGGCCAGCGACAGGATCACCGCGTCGGACCAGCCGGCGCCATATTCCAGCACATCGGCCAGCCAGCCTGCCAGCGCCGCGCCATCGCCGACCGCTCCGCGATCCATCGCGTATTCCAGCCCCTGCGCATAGGCGAATGCCCCGGTCGGGAAGGCCGGGGACAGAAGCTGCACGGCCAGAAGCCGCGCGGCCTCAGTGGGAATGGCCGAAGGTCCGTCCATGTCCGTAAGCCCCGCCTTCGGGACGGAAGGGCGCGAAGCCCTTTGCAATCTTCGCTCCAAGTTTGCGAAGCATATCCTCCAGCACCGGATCGGCGCGGATGGTCAGGTGATCCTCGGCCATTTCGCAAGGGCAATGGCGGTTGCCGATATGCCAGGCGAGGCGCGGCAGGTCGCCTTCGATGCGCAGCACCGGCTCATGCGCCTCGGCGACCTCGATGGCGGTGCCGTCAGCAAGCGCGAAGGCCGCGCCAGGATCGAGGCTGACCGTCTGTGGCAGATCGACCATGAAGTCGGCCCCCCCTTCGGTCGCCAGCCTTTTGCGACGCAGGCAGCGGGCGTCGTAATCCAGCACGACGCGGCCCACCACCTTGCGGCCATGATCCGCCGGCAGCACGGCCACGGCCACGCCCAACTGGTCCCCATTGGCGAGAAAATTCATCGAACCCTCCTTCAATACAGGAAATAACGTTGCGCGAGCGGCAATTCCGTCGCCGGCTCGCAGGTGAGCAATTGGCCATCCGCGCGGACCTCATAGGTCTCGGGACCGACCTCGATTTCGGGGGTGGCGTCGTTCAGGCGCATGTCGCGCTTGCCGATGCCGCGCGTGCCCGTGACGGCCACCGCCTGCTTCGCAAGACCGTCGGTCGCACCGGATTCGAGCCCCGCCGCGCTGACGAAATGCACAGCAGCCGACCCGGCCGCCCGACCAAGCGCGCCGAACATCGGGCGCGAGTACATCGGCTGGGGCGTCGGGATCGAGGCATTGGGATCGCCCATCTGCGCCATGACGATCTGCCCGCCGATCAGGCTCATTTCCGGCTTGGCGCCGAAAAAGGCCGGCGACCAGATCACCAGATCGGCGCGCTTGCCGACCTCCACGCTGCCGGCATGGGCGCTGATCCCATGCGCCACCGCCGGGTTGATGGTGTATTTCGCCACGTAACGCCTTGCGCGCAGATTGTCGTTTTCGCCCGCCTCGCCCTCCAGCCTTCCGCGTTGGACCTTCATCTTGTGCGCGGTCTGCCAGGTCCGGGTAATCACCTCGCCCACGCGCCCCATGGCCTGACTGTCGGACGAGATGATGCTGAACGCCCCCAGATCGTGCAGGATATCCTCGGCCGCAATGGTCTCTCGCCGGATGCGGGATTCGGCGAAGGCCACATCCTCCGGGATCGCCCGGTCGAGATGGTGGCAGACCATGAGCATGTCCAGATGCTCCTCGATCGTATTGGCCGTATAGGGCCGCGTCGGGTTGGTTGACGATGGAATGACGTTCTGGCTGCCGACCACGCGGATGATGTCGGGGGCATGGCCGCCACCCGCGCCCTCGGTGTGATAGGCGTGGATGGTGCGCCCGGCGATGGCTTTCAGCGTATTCTCGACAAAGCCGGATTCGTTCAGCGTGTCGGTGTGGATCATCACCTGTACATCCATGCCCTCGGCCACGGTCAGGCAGCAATCGATGGCACCGGGCGTGGTGCCCCAATCCTCGTGCAGCTTGAGCGCGCAGGCCCCGGCGCGGATCTGTTCCACCAGCCCCTCGGGGCGGGAGGCATTGCCCTTGCCGGCAAGGCCGATATTCATCGGCAGGCTGTCGGCGGCTTCCAGCATCCGGCGGATATGCCACGGCCCCGGCGTGCAGGTGGTGGCGAGTGTCCCATGCGCCGGGCCGGTACCGCCGCCGATCATGGTGGTCACGCCGGAATGCAGCGCATCCTCGACCTGCTGGGGGCAGATGAAATGGATATGGCAGTCGATGCCGCCGGCGGTGACGATGCGGCCCTCGGCAGCGATGATCTCGGTCCCCGGGCCGATGATGATGTCGACGCCGGGCTGGGTATCCGGGTTGCCGGCCTTGCCGATGGCGGCAATGCGGCCGTCCTTCAGGCCAATATCCGCCTTGTAGATCCCCGAATGGTCGAGGATCAGCGCATTGGTCAGCACCGTGTCCATCGCCCCGCCTTCGCGGGTGATCTGGCTTTGGCCCATGCCGTCGCGAATGACCTTGCCGCCGCCGAACTTCACCTCCTCGCCATAGGTGGTCAGGTCGCGCTCGACCTCGATAATCAGATCGGTATCGCCAAGGCGAAGGCGGTCGCCGATGGTCGGGCCGAACATGTCGGCATAGGCGGCACGGGAAATCTGCATGGGCATCAGAGCGCCCCCATAACGTGCCGGTTGAACCCCCAGACCTCGCGCGCGCCGGAGAGCGGGATCAGCCGGACCTCGCGGCTTTGCCCGGGTTCGAAGCGGATGGCGGTGCCGGCGGCGATGTCCAGGCGCATGCCGCGCGCCGCCGCCCGGTCGAAGCTCAGGCCGGGATTGGTCTCGGCGAAGTGGTAGTGACTGCCGACCTGCACCGGGCGGTCGCCGGTATTGGCGACCATCAGCGCGATCGCGGCGCGGCCCGCATTCAGGGTGATCGCGCCCTCGGCGGGGATGATTTCACCGGGGATCATCGGCGCGCCCAGACAAAGGCCAGAAGCGCCACGACCACCCCCAACAGCACCAGCACCGAGAGGTGATCGACCGAGGTCAGCCCGTGGGTCGGCGCGACATGGCTGTGATCGCCCTGATGGGCCTGCGCGGTCAAGGGCAGCAGCGTCAGCGCGGCGGCAATGGCGGGAAATCGGGACATGGATGCTCCTATCGGATCGGGTGGTGGACGGTGACCAGCTTGGTGCCGTCGGGGAATGTGGCCTCGACCTGCACGGTCTCGATCATGGAGGGCACGCCCGCCATGCATTGCTCGGCACTGATGACGCCCGCGCCCGCCGACATCAGATCGGCGACGCTGCGGCCATCGCGGGCGCCCTCGACGACGTAATCGGTGATCAGCGCGATGGCCTCGGGGTGGTTCAGCTTGACGCCGCGTTCCAGCCGCCCGCGCGCCACCATGGCGGCGAGGCTGACCAGCAGCTTGTCCTTTTCGCGGGGGGTCAGGTTCATCCGTCTCTCCTATGACTGCCAGACGCGGGGCAGCCCGCCCGGTCGCAAGATCTCGATCAGCCGCGCCATCTGGCGGCGCAGCGGCCAGGCATCGGCGGCATGGGCGCGCAGGACGACCCGCCCGGGCAGGGCCGAGGCGGCGGTTTCGACACCCGGTTCAAGGGCACCGCGCAGCGCGTCCAGCCGATCCTCGGCATGGGGTGCGGACAGGATCAGGACGGCGAAGGCACGGGCATTGTCCAGCAGCGCCGGGCTGTCGGCGCGGGTCAGCACCAGGCCATCCAGCCGGAACGGGTCCAGAAGTTCCAGCCGCCCGTCGCGGCGGATCCGGCGGCGGTCCTGAAACCACACCTGTCGCAGGGTTTCGCCCATCGCCGCGCGACCCAGCACCACGGTTTCCAGTCCCAGAAAGGCGGCGTCGCCCTGCAACTCCACCTCGGTTTCACGCGCCAAAGCCGCGCCGTCGAAGAGAATGGTTTCCTGCGGCAACCAGTCGAGCGAGCCGCCCGCACCGACGCGCAGCGATACCCGCGCCTCGGCCATGCCGCCCTCGGCGCGATAGGCGCGCTCGGCGGTCTGGGTGGTGGCGATGGCATGGGTATCCGGGGCAAGGGTGACGCCGTATTCCAGCCTGTCCCCCGCCGTCAGCCCGCCGGAGGTGTTCAGGAAGACCAGTTGCGGCGCGGCGCCATGGCAACGCGGCAGCATGGCCTTGGCGCTGCCGGATTGGGACAATCCGGTCAGCCTTCCGCGATCCATGGCGACATGCGCCACGCCCGCGCTGCGTTGCATCATGGCGGCGTCAAGCATGGCCCGAGCCTAGAAGCGCAACTGCCCGCCGTTGAGGCCATGCCGCCCCGAATCGAGCAGATTCAGGGCGGCAGGCGTGTGACCTGTGCGCAAATTGCGCAACTTGTTCAAGTTTTGATCAGATCGCGACTGGCGCGATGCGGTCACGCGGTCAGCGGCATCGGCGGCGCGTTCAGCGTGGCCAGATCGACCTTGCGTTCCAGCGCCTGACCCTCGGCATCGAAAAGGTGGCAGTCGCCGGCAGAGAAGCTGACCTCCAGCGCGGTTTCCTCGGCGATCCCGCGAGAGCCGGGCAGGACGACGCAGAAATTCTCCTCCTGCCCGGCAAGGGGGGCATAGCCGATGGTCTGCTGGCCAAGGCGCTCGACCACGGCGGGGGTGATGGTCATGGCGATCTCGCCCGGGCCGATCTCGACATGTTCGGGGCGGATACCGAGCGAGAGCGGCGCGCCGATCAGCCCGTCGCGGCCCGCGACCGGGATCAGCACCTTCTGGCCATTGAATTCGACCTCGACCCCGGCATCGCCGACAGCGGTGCAGGTCACCGGCAGCATGTTCATGCGCGGATTGCCGATGAAGCCGGCGACAAAGGTGTTCTGCGGCTTGTGATACAGTTCCAGCGGCGCGCCGACCTGGGCGATATAGCCGGCATGAAGAACGACGATGCGGTCGGCCATGGTCATCGCCTCGATCTGGTCATGGGTGACATAGATCATGGTCGCGCCAAGCTGCTTGTGCAGGCGCGTGAGTTCGATCCGCATATCGGCGCGCAACGCGGCGTCGAGGTTGGACAAGGGTTCGTCGAACAGGAAAATCTCGGGCTCGCGGACGATGGCGCGGCCAATGGCGACACGCTGGCGCTGACCGCCCGACAGCATCCCCGGTTTCTGTTGCAGTCGCTGATCGAGATGCAGGATCTTGGCGGCGGATTCGACCTTCTCGCGGATCTCGGCTTCGGGCGCCTTCTCGACGCGCAGCGGGAAGGCGATATTTTCGAACACCGACATATGCGGGTAAAGCGCATAGGACTGGAAGACCATGGCGATGCCGCGCTTGACCGGGGCCAGATCGTTCACCCGCCGCCCGTCGATCACGATATCGCCGGATGTGGTATGTTCGAGCCCGGCAATCATGCGCAGCAGGGTCGACTTGCCGCAGCCCGATGGACCGACGAAGACGATGAACTCGCCCTCCTCGACCTCCAGCGAGACGCGCTTGACGACCTCGATGGTGCCGAATTTCTTCACGATGTCCTTAAGCGTCAACTGACCCAAGGTGCGTTCCTTCCCTGTCGTGCCAATGGCCCGGCCGCACGACGCGACCGGGCCTTCGGCTGTCTCACTTGTATTCTTCGAGCGCGCCTGCGGCCTTGGTCAGCGCCGCCTGCGGCTCGGCCGAGCCGGTGACGACGGATTGCACCATCTCGATCATCACGTTCTGAAGACCGCGATAATCGGTGAAGAGCGGCTCCGGCCCGCCGAATTCGATGCCGTCGATGAAGGGCTGCCAATAGGGATCGGCGGCGACCATCGTATCGACCGCGGTCGAGGGCCGCAGCGGCGTCAGACCGGCCAGACCGCCCGCCTCGTATTCCTCCTGGATCTTCGGCTGGGTGATGTATTTGGCGAATTCGACGGCCTTTTCCTCGACCCCGGAACCCTTGAACACTGCGAGGCTGTCGGTGATCAGCAGCGTGCCCTTTCCTGCGGCATTCGGGCCGAGCGGCAGGTCGGTCACACCCCAGTTGATATCGGTGTCGTTCAGCAGGAAGGCGGTACTGACAGCGGCCTGGATCATGCCGACCTGCTTGTCGAGGAAGATCGCCCGGATCTCGTTCTGCTCATAGGCGGTGGCGCCTTCGACCGAATAGGGGGTGATGTCCTTATAGGCCTGAAGCGCGGCCAGCACCTCGGGGCTGTCCATGACGATATTGCCCTCGGCGTCGATGACCTTGCCGTTATTGGTGTAAACCCAATGCAGGAACTGGTGCATGGTATTGTCGAAGGTCTTGGCGGGCAGACCATAGCCGGCCTTGCCGGTCTTTTCCTTGATGGTCTTGGCGTATTCGATTTCCTCGGCCCAGGTGGTCGGCGGCTTCTCGGGATCGAGGCCGGCTTCCGCGAACAGGTCCTTGTTCCAGTAGAGCGCCTTGGTCGAAAACGCGATCGGCACGCCCCATTGGGTGCCTTCGAAGGTCACCGTATCGACGATATTGGGGTAATAGGCTGCCTTTTCCTCGTCGGTCATCGGGACTTCGACGATCAGGTCGCTCAGCGCGAATTCCTTCAGCGTGCGCGAGCCGACATAGGCCATGCCCGCCGGGCTGCCGGCGGCAGCGAGCGTCGTCGCCTTGTCCTGGCACTGCGCCCAGCCGACCACTTCCGGGACGACCGGATAGTCGGGATTGGCGGCATTCCATTCGGCGATGTATTTTTCGTGCGCCGGGTCGATGCGGTCGCCGCAATAGATCCAGCTGATATCTGCGGCCAGCGACGGCAGGGCGGTGGTGCCCGCCAGGGCGAGGCCGATCAGGCTCGTGCGGAATAGGGTGGTCACGTTTCAGTCTCCCGGTTGGTGGTTATTGTTTCACCGCGCCGGCGGTCAGCCCGCCGACGAGATAGCGTTGCAGGAAGAAGATCAGGATCAGCGCCGGGGCGATGCCCACGAAGCTGGCTGCCATGAGCTCGTTCCAGATGACCTCCTGCTTGCCGAAATAGGCGTAAAGCCCGATCGGCAGCGGCATGTATTCGGTCTTGGAGTTGAAGGTCAGCGCGAAGATGAACTGCTGCGAATAGGCGCCGATGAAGGTCATGATGGCGACGACGATGATGCCGGGCCGCGCAATCGGCAGGATCACCCGGCGGAAGGTATAGAACTGACTGGCCCCGTCCATATAGGCGGCCTCGTTCAGCTCTCGCGGGATGCGCATCATGTAGGTGCGCAACAGCCAGATCGCCGCCGGAATCAGGAAGGCCGCGCCCGGCACGATCATCGCCCAATAGGTGTTCAGAAGCCCCAGCACCCGCATCAGCCGGAAAAGCGGGATCAGCAGCACCGCGCCCGAGAACATGCTGACCGCCAGAAACGCCCCCAGCACCAGCCCCATGCCCCGGAAGCTGAACCGCGCGAAGGCATAGGCGGCGGGCACGACCAGCAGAAGCACGATGATCGTCGCCAGGCTGGAGATCAGGAAGGAGTTGAAGATATAGCGCGCAAAGCCCGGCACGCTCTCCCACATGGTGAAATAGGCAGCGAAGGAGCCGTTTTCCGGCCAGAAGCTGTAAGGCGTCGAAAACAGCTGCGAGAGCGGTTTCAGACTGACCAGGAACCCCTCGATAAAGGGCGACAGTAGGAAGAACAGGAAGACGAAGATGCCGGCATAGATGGCGATCACCTCCCACCAGCGGTAGCGGTCGATCATCGGCGTGTCGTCGTTGCGGAATCTGGCCATGCTTGCCCCCTATGCCTTGTCCACGCCCTGCAACCGCCGGGTGACGCGGAAATAGGCCAGGCAGAACAGCGACAGGAAGATGCAGATCACCACCGCCCGCGCCGCGCCTTCGCCGTATTTCTTGGATCCGATTGCCACCTGATAGGTGTCGATGATCATCGTCGTGGTCTGCCCGGACGGGCCGCCCTGTGTCAGGATCCAGATGATGTCGAAGCTGTTGAAGGTGGCGATCAGGGACAGCATCGACATGGTGATGATCGCCGGCGACATCAGCGGCAGGGTGATGCGGCGGAAACGCGTCCAGCGGCTCGCGCCATCGGTCCAGGCGGCCTCGTAAAGGTCCTTCGGGATCGCCTGCATCGCGGCCAGGAAATAGATCGTGACCATGGGCACGCCGATCCAGACATCGGTGACGATGGTGGCCCAGAAGGCGCTGCGCCCATAGGCCAGGAAGGCCACCGGCCCGTCGACCAGCCCGAAACGCTGCAACAGGCCCGAGATCATCCCGAACTGGCCGTTATACATCCAGCCCCACATGAAGATGCCGATGGCCATGGGCACGATCCATGGCGGCATGGTCAGGATGCGGAACAGGTTGCGTCCCGGCACCGCCGCGTTTAGCAGCACCGCCCCGCACATGCCGATCACCATTTTCAGCAGCACCGAGAAGAAGGTCCAGATGAAGGTGCGGGTGATAACGGTCAGGAAGGTCTCGTTGAAGATCTTCTCGTAATTCCGCCAGCCGACATAATTCACCACTTTGCGCAGCGAGGCATCGGTGAAAGACAGCCGGAAGGTCTCGATCAGCGGCCAGGCGACGATGATCAGCACATAGAGGATCGCCGGCGCCAGCAGCGCCCAGGCGAAGATCCAGGCGGAACGCGAACTGGTCATACCGCCGCCTTTCGGATCAGCGCCTCGTCATAGCGGTCCCAGACCGGGGCGAGATCGACCACCCGGCCCTGACGGCGGGCGTCGTCCATGGCGAGCGCGAGAATCCCCGCCTCCAGCGCATCGAGGGGCGAGACCGGCAGCGGGCCGCCGCGCATGACGTGATCGACCACCTCGGCGGCCATCTTCTCGTCAGCGCCGTAATGCTGCGACAGCGCCGTCGCCTTGTATTCACGCTCGACCACGCGGGATTCGGTCATCACATCGGTGACGTTCAGGAAACCGCGGATGAAATCGCCCTCGGCCTGACCTTTGGTGCCGAAGACGGCGAAGCGGCGGAACTGGTCGGGGGCGTTCAGATTGGTGTGGAAATTCATGCCGACGCCATTCACGTATTCGACGATGGCGACCTGATAGTCGATGATATCGGCATCGCTGTCGAAGACCTTGTCAGTGCCGTTCCAGCCCGTCGGCTTGCGGTGGAACAGGCTCATGTCGTTGATGCCGTCGCGGCGCGGATCGTTTTCCGGCACGAAGGTCTTGCGCCCGCCGAAGCTGGCGACGCGGGCAGGCCGCGCCCCGATCAGCCCGTTATAGAGGTCGAGATCGTGGCAGCATTTCTCCAGCATGAAACTGCCGGACCATTTTTCATAGCGCCGCCAGTCGCGCATGAAGAAGGCACCGTGATAGGGGAAGATATGTTCCGCCGCCTCGACCGAGACGATCTTGCCAAGCCGGCCCTCGTCCCGCGCCGCCAGCAGATCGCGATAAAGCGGCGCATAGCGCAGGACCAGCCCGACCAGCAGCCGGTCATGGCCGTAGCGCGCCATCAGCCGCGCCAGTTCGACCGTCTGGTCGATGGTGGCGACGATGGGCTTTTCCGAGAAGATCTTGTCGCCGGCCTCCAGTCCCAGCCGGATATGATCGAGATGCAGATGGTTGGGCGAGCCGATCATCAGCAGATCGTAGCCACCCGCCTTCACCAGCTCCTCAGCCGAGGCATGGCGGGTGCCGGGCGAGATGCCATGTTCCTGAAGCGTGGGCAATCCGGCGGGGTCGGGATCGAAATAGCCGAGGATCTCGAAATCGGGATCCATCTCCTTGAACACATGCCCAAGGTAGCCAAGCCGATAGCCAAGCCCGATGATGCCAACCTTCATTCCACCCTCTTTGAAGAAATTATTTTTCTCACAAAACCAAATTTTCCCATATCAGGTCAAGAAAATTCGGATCTTTTGGCGCTATATGTAACATATTTTCACGTTCTGCGCCGTGTTTTTCATCACCAGACCGTGCCACGGGCCAGAAGCGGCTCAACCCGGGTGACGATGCCGCCCCTGTGGAACACCACCCGGTCGAAGAGATTCGAGACCACGCAGCAGTGATTCGGCACGATCCCGACCTGCGCACCGACCGCCGGCAATGGGCCGTTGCAGTCAGACAGATCGACAACGGCATGTTCCTCGGACAGCGAGCGGATGCGGGCGCCGGGCAGCGATTCGATCAACCCGTGATCGGTGAAACCGAGCAGATCCGAGGTCAGCGCCTTCGACCCCGCATCCAGCACCGCGCGGCCAGGCGTCGGGCGCGACACCACCGTTGCCAGCACCTGCATCGCCAGATTTTCGGACCCGCATTCCCCGGCCCGCAGCATGGCGCGGTCGTTATAGACGTAAGTGCCGGCGCGATGCTCGGTCGCGGCGGTGACCAGATGCGCATTCCACAGGTCCGGGCTGCCCCCGTTCGAGCGGATCGGGCAGTCGATGCCGTCAGCCGCCAGCAGCGCCATCGTCTCGGTCAGAAAGGCCTGCACCGCCACAGCCCCGCCGGGCGCGGGATAGGTCAGCAGCCCGGCGAAGTGCAGGCCCGGGCGGGACGCGATCATCCGCGCCAGTTCCGCCGCCTGCTGCGGGTTCTGCACACCGCAACGCCCGCCGCCGGTATCGCATTCGACCAGCACCGAAAGAGGGCGTTCCGTGTCGAAGGCATCGGCATAGCCCGCCACCGTCCCGGCACTGTCGGCGCAGACCTTCAGCCCGCCGATCCGGCCATTCAGCGCCTTCAGCCGCGCCAGCCGCGCCGGGCCGAGGATATTATAGGTGATCAGGATATCGTCGAAGCCGGCTTCGGCGAATGCCTCGGCCTCGGTCAGTTTCTGGCAGTTCAGCCCGATTGCGCCTGCGGCAAGCTGCTGGCGCGCGACCGAGGCCAGCTTGTGGGTCTTGATATGGGGCCGGAAGTTCAGCCCGTGCTGCGCCATGTAATCCTGCGCGCGGGCGATATTGGCGGCCAGCCGATCCTCGTCAAGGACCGGCATGGGCGTCGGCACCTCGGCCAAGGGTGTGCCGGGGTCGGGCCAGGGAAAGCTCATTCTCGGTCTCCTGCGGGGGCGGCATTGCGGGGCCAGATGTCGCGGCGAACATGGCGATAGGGCGTCGTCGCCGGGTCGTTCGGATAGGGCTTCCCGGCCGAGCAATAGATGATCTGCGACGCGATCTTCGAGAACGCGGCATAGAAATGATTGGTCGACTTGATCACCAGAATCTTCTGGCCGAGCGGGTCGATCCCAAGTGCCGAGAACAGCGACGGATCATAGCTTTGCGCGCGGATGGTGTTCAGGATCACCTCGATCCCGGTCTCGGCACCCGCGCCATCCAGAAGCGCCACGCGCACGGCGGGGCCGAAAGGCACCACGCTTTCGCCGAAGCGCATCTCGGCCTCGGGCGCGACCTGCTGGACGCGTACCACCGCATCGACGGGATCGCCGGTCAGGGGCGCGGATTTCGCGCCGAAGCGCAGGGGCAGTTCCGCCCCCTCGCCCGCGACGATGCAAAGCCGGGTGGCAATCGGGTCCCAGATCGTGCCGATGGCCACGCCGCGCGCGCCCTGTCGCATCAATTCCCGCAGCAGGACCGTGGCATCGCCCGCCGTGCCGCCGCCGGGATTGTCCCACATATCTGCGATCACCACCGGCCCGCCTGGCGCGGCCATGGCCTGCGCCACCGCCTGTCTTTCGTCGATGGCGGGCATGATGTGGCGGCCGCGATTGGCGTAAAGCCGCTCGCCCAGGGTCCGGGCCAGTTCCCGACCGAGTGCCGCATCGCCATCGGTCACGGCGATCATCTTCGTGCCCATCTCGGGCACATCGCCGGCCATGAACCCATGGATCGCCGACAGCGACAGCACGCCCGGCGCCTCGGCCTCGATCCGCATCATCTCGTCGACGAAACCGCGCATCGGCTGGCGCGAGGTCGGAAAGACATCAATCATCCGGCAATCATGCACCGACATGACCGGTCGCACCCGGCCTTCCAGCGTATCGACCGCGATCCGCCACAGGTCTTCGGCCCGCTCGACGAAATCGGTATGCGGGAATTCCTTGAAGGCGACGAAGAAATCCGCCGCCGCGACCCGCTTCGCGGTCAGATGGCTATGCGGATCGAGGCTGGCGCAAAGCAGCACATCGGGGCCGATGATCTCGCGGACACGGCTCAGAAGATCGCCCTCGGGGTCCAGATATCCCTGCGCGACCATGGCACCGTGCAGACCCAGCACCACGGCATCGAGCGGCAGCGCCGCGCGCAATTGATCCAGAATCTCGTCGCGCAGCGATTCGTAGGCACCACGCGCGACCAGACCGGCGGGGTCGGCCCAGGCGGCGGTGCCCTCGATCAATGTCCAGCCCTTGTCGGCGCAGACCCTGCGCCCGACCGTGATCGGCGCGGTGCACAGCGTCGGCGTGGCCGGATGCTGGCCGGGCGGGGCGTAAAGCGAGCCCTCGAATCCCTGCCGGTCGATGACGATGGGCGAAAACGTGTTCGTCTCGGTCGCCAGCGCCGCGACGAAGACCCGCCGCACCATCACGCGGCCCTGTAGGGCAGGTAACCCACGAAACCGGCGATCTTCCAGTGCCCGGCATCGCGGCGACAGATATAGAGCGTCTGCCAGTTCATCCGGTCGCGGCTGCCATCGGCCTTGTCCAGCGCGCCGTCGAATTTCTTGCGCACAAGCGCCGCGTCGCCGGTGATCTCGATCTCCTCCAGCCGGGTGGCGGCGAAAATGCCCTGACGGGGATCGCCGGCAAAGGCACCGGCATCGCGGTCGGCCCCGAATGCGCGCGCCTGACGCAGCCATTCGTCGCGATAGGCCTCCAGCGTCGGGAAGGCCAGCGTATAGCCCTGCGGATCGGGCTGGTGATTGCCGCTGATTCCGGTAAAGCCGGGCGCGATGAAATCGCCGGCCACCATCTGCCAGTCGGCGCTCAGGAACGCCTCGATATCGCGCGGCACCAGCATCTCCCAGATGCTGCGGCGATCCGGATCGTCAGCCGGGAAGGGATTCTGGAAAGGATCGCGCAGGCTCACGTCCGGGCACCTCATATGAAAATTAATTTCTGCTACGGCAGATTTGACTGGCATATTCGCGATCATCATGGCTAAATGTCAAGAACAAGAGAAAACAAATTTCTGGACTGGCCATGCCCAATTCCCAAAGCCCCGATCCGCGCAGCGCCGCGCGGCAGCATTCGGACGGTCAGGCCCGGACCGACAGCACCGGCGCGCCCGACATCATCGCCACGCTGGTCAGCGAGGAAGGGCTGGTCTCGGCGCTGGAACGCAAGCTCGCGCAGGAAATCCTGAAGGATGTGGATTTCGCCACCGGCGCCTCGATCACCGAGATCGCCGAACGCGCCGGGGTCTCGCCGCCCACGGTGACGCGCTTCTGCCGCAGGCTGGGTTGCGCCTCGTTCTCCGATTTCAAGGTGCAACTGGCGAAAAGCGCCTATGTCGGGCTGCGCTATCTGAACCCGGAGACCCCGACCACGACCCCCGCCGAGATCGCCGAGGATATCGTGACCAAGGCCCAGAACGCGCTGTTCGAAGCCCATCGCGGGCTGGATCTGGACGCGGTCGCCAAGGCGGCGGGACTGCTGGCCGATGCCCCGATGATCTATGCCTTCGGTGCCGGCGGCAATTCCTCGATGATCGTGAACGAGTTGCAGAACCGCCTGTTCCGGCTGGGCTGCCGGATCACCGCCTCGACCGATCACGGGCTGAACCTGATGCAGGCCGCCGCAGCGGAACCGGGGGCGGTGGTCTTCGGATCCTCGTTCAGCGGCCGCAATGTCGAGCTTCGCCGCTGCTTCCAACTGCTGCGCGAGCGCGGCATCCGGACCGTCGCCCTGACCCAGGCAGGATCGCCCGTGGCCCAGGCCGCCGATGTGGTGATCGCCATCGACCTGCCCGAGGGGCGCAATATCTTCCGCGCGACCTCGACCCGCTATGCCTTCCTGGCCGTCATCGACATCATCGCCAATCTGGTCGCCTATGCCGACCGCGACCGCTCGGCCAGGCTGCTGCGCGGGATCAAGCAGCAGTTGATCCGCCATCGCGATGGCGACGACCGCCAGATTCTGGGCGACTGACGACGCACACCAACAAGACCAACAACTGACAAGAGGATATGATGCCAGAACACGTTGCCATCGTGACCGGCGCCGCCGGGGATATCGGCCAGGCCATTGCCCGCCGGCTTCTGGGCGATCACGACCGGGTGGTGCTGGCCGACCGCGATCTGGCCGGCGCGGAAGCGGTGGCCGGGGAACTGGGCCCGAAGGCGCTGGCGGTTCAGGTCGATGTGACCGACCCGGACAGCTGCGCGAGGCTGGCCGATCAGGTCCGCGCCGCCGGGCAGGCGGTGACGCTGGTCAACAATGCCGGCGCGGCGCTTGGTCCCAGCCTTCACGCCACCGGGCCGGAAAGCTGGCGGGCGGATATCTCGCTCAATCTCGATGCGGCCTATTACGTCTTTCAGGCGCTTGCCGATCAGTTGACGGCGCAGCCCTCGGCGGTGGTCAATATCGCCTCGGTCAATGGCATGTCGGTCTTCGGGCACCCTGCCTATTCGGCGGCCAAGGCCGGCATGATCCACCTGACCCGGCTGATCGCGGTCGAATATGGCCGCTACGGGCTGCGCTGCAATGCCATCGCCCCCGGCACCGTGCGCACCCGCGCCTGGCAGGCCCGCGCCGAGGCCAATCCGGCAGTGTTCGAGGAAGCCGCCGCGCATTATCCCCTTGGTCGCATCGTCAACCCCGTGGACGTGGCCGAGACGGTGGGCTTCCTGGCCTCGCCCTTGGCGGCCGCGATCACCGGCACCCTTCTGCCCGTCGATTGCGGGCTGACCGCCGGCATTCCCGCACTGGCGCGCACCTTCACCCAGTCGCGCGACTATTAGGACCCGAAGGATCCCATCATGGTCTTGTTCCTCGAAAACGCCTGGACGCCTGTGCCCGCCCCCGATGGCTGCTGGACCGTCACGCTCCACAACCTCGGCGAGGAGGCGCTGACGGATTTCACCCTGTCGATCACCACCATCACCCGGATCATGCCCGAGCATGAAATCGTCGGTGCAACCCTGCTGCGCCGGGTGGCGAATTTTCACGAATTCGCCCCGCCCGAAGGGCTGCGGCTGGCGCCGGGCGAAAGCTGGCGCTTCAGCGCCTCGGGCCTGTTCCGGATGCCGTTCCACCGCAATGACGCCGCCAAGACCGCCTGGATCACACATGCCACGGGCGAGCATCAGCCGATCCAGATCGGCGATCTGGTTCAAGGCCACGAGACCCCCGCCCCGCCGCCGCCCCGCCTGCCGCAGGGGCGGCTGACCCTGCCCTTCGCGCTGCTGCCCTGGCCGAACCGGATCGAGGCCACGCCCGGCCCGGCCCCGGTCATGCTGCATGCAGCCGAGGGAACCTCGCTGGCCGACCGGCGGCTGATGCTTTCGGTCGATGCGCTGCATGCGCGGCTGTTCCCGGCGGCGCGCAAGCTGTTCCAACTCTCGCCCGCGCCGGGCAGCCGCGCGCTTGCCTTTGCCGGGGATCCGGCCCTTCCAGCCGAAGGCTATCGGCTGGATTTCGGCGCTGACATCACGCTCAGCGCCAGCACCGAGGCCGGGCGCCGTTACGGGCTGATCGCACTGGCGCAGATGCTGCACGGCGCCTTCACCGACCCGGATTTCCGCTTCCCGCCCTCGGGCGCGATCGAGGACGCGCCGCGTTACGGCTGGCGCGGCAGTCACCTCGATGTCTCGCGCCATTTCTGGCGCTTTGAGGAGGTCACGCGGGTCATCGACATCCTCGCCTGGTACAGGATGAACCTGTTCCACTGGCATCTGACCGATGACGAGGGCTGGCGGGCCGAGATCCGCGCCTATCCCGAACTGACCGCCGCCGGTGCCACGCGCGGCCATGACCTGCCCGGCATGCCGCCCCAGCTTGGCGACGGGCCGGAACCTTCGGGCGGGTTCTACAGTCAGGACCAGATGCGCGCCGTCGTCGCCCATGCGGGCGCCCTCGGGATAGAGGTCATGCCCGAGATCGAGACCCCCGGCCATGCCGCCTGCGTGCTGGCCGCGCTGCCCTTCCTGGTCGACCCGGACGAGCCGCCGCACAGCTATGCCCCGGTGCAGGGCTATCCCAACAATTCCTGGAATCCCGGCATCCCCGCCACCTTCGAGGTGCTGGAGACGATCATCGACGAACTGGCCGGGATCTTCCCGTCGCGATATTTCCATATCGGCGGGGACGAGGTGGCAAAGAATGCCTGGCTCGCCTCGCCACAGGCGCGGATCCTGATGCAGCGCGAGGGGCTGTCGGGCACGTTCGAGATGCAAAGCTGGTTCGCCCGCCGGGTGAAGGCGATGCTGAGCGCGCGCGGCAAGGTCATGGTCGGCTGGAACGAGCTTGCCCATGGCGGCGGCATCGACACCGAAGACACCGTCCTGATGGCCTGGGAAAACCCCGAGGTCGGAATCGAACTGGCCGGACAGGGCTATGACGTGGTCATGACCCCGGGTCAGGCCTATTACATGGACATGGTCCAGGGCCCTGACTGGCTGGAAAACGGGGCCGGCTGGGCCGGGCCGGTGCCGCCCGAAAAGACCTATGGCTACGAGGCCGAGGGCGATTTCCCCGAGCGCCTGCGACCCCGGATGCGCGGCATCCAGTCCTGCATCTGGTGCGAGCATTTCACCACCACGGCCTGGTTCAACGACATGGTCTTCCCGCGCCTGCCCGCCGTCGCCGAAGCCGCCTGGACGCAGAAACCCGGCAAGGACTGGCTGCGTTTCGCGGCGCAGGTGCGCCTGCATCCCACCCTCTGAGCGGAAGGAGACGGACCCGTGCGCATCGCTGTCGGCGGAATTCATACCGAATGCTCGACCTATTCCCCCGCGCTCATGGGGCCGGGGGATTTCCGGGTGCTGCGCGGTGCGGAACTGGTGGCGCATGACTATTTCGCCTTCCTTGCCCGCCACGATGCCGAGATCGCGCCGCTGCTCCATGCCCGTGCCGTGCCCAGCGGGCCGGTCGGGCGCGCCTGCTATGACGCGCTGAAGGCCGAGTTTCTGGACAGGCTGCGCGCCGCATTGCCGGTCGACGGGGTCTATCTGGCCATGCATGGCGCGATGAAGGTCGAAGGCATGTTCGATGCCGAGGCCGACTGGATCGGTGCCGTCCGCGATCTGATCGGCCCCGAGCTGCCGATTGCGGTCAGCTACGATCTGCATGGCAATGTCTCGCAGCCGATCGTCGACGCCATCGACATCTTCGCCGCCTATCGCACCGCGCCCCATATCGACGTGGCCGAGACGATGGAGGCTGCTTTCACCATGCTGCTGCGCGCGCTTCGCAGCGGCACCCGGCCCGGCGTGGTCCGCGTGCCGGTGCCGCTGCTCTTGCCGGGAGAGCGTTCCTCGACCGTCGATGAACCGGCGCGCGGGCTTTACGCGGCGCTGCCTGCGCTGGAAGGGCCGGGCGTCTGGCGCAGCGATCTGATGATCGGCTATGTCTGGGCGGACGAGCCGCGCGCCACCGCCGCCGCCATCGTCACCGGCACCGACCGCGCCGCAGCCAGTGCCGCAGCAGAACGTATCGCCGCCGATTTCTGGGCCGCCCGCGACGCCTTCCGCTTCGGCCCCGTCACCGGATCGCTGGACGAGATGCTGGCATTGGCACAGACCTCCCCGACCCACCCCGTGATCCTCGCCGATAGCGGCGACAACCCCACGGGCGGCGGCGTGGGCGACCGCGCCGATGTGCTGGCAGCACTGATCGGGCAGGGCTGGCAGGACGCAATCCTTGCCGGCATCACCGACGCGCCGGCCACCTCCGCCTGCTTCCACGCCGGCAAAGGCGCGCGGCTGGAGTTGCGCATCGGTGCCAGCCTCGATCCGGCGGGGGTTTCGGTCACGGCACAGGCCGAGGTGGAACGGCTGCTCGACCCCGGCGATCCGGCGGAACGGCAGGCGGTGGTTCGAATCGGCGGGATTCGGGTGGTGCTGGCGGCGCGGCGACGGCCTTATCACGACATCGCCGATTTCACCCGGCTGGGCCTTGATCCGGCCAAGGCGCGGCTGGTGGTGGTGAAATCGGGATATCTCTCGCCGGAGCTCGCGCCGCTCGCCAATCCGAACCTGATGGCGCTGACCGATGGCGCGGTCAATCAGGACATCGCCCGGCTGGAAAACCGCCACCGCCCGCAGCGCGCCCTGCCCTATGCACCGGACACGACCTTCACAGCGAAGGCCGAGCCCTCGGCCCGCTTTCCGCAAGGCCGCGCCCCCGAATGAACCCGTGGATAACCATCCTGCGCCGGCACAAGGTGGTGCGGGTCTCGGCCGCCGCGATCTTTCTTTACGGGCTGGCGGGGGCCGCGACCTCGCCCTATCAATCGGTCATCGGCATCCGAGAGCTTGGCCTGTCGGATCAGGGCTATGCCGCCATCGCGCTGATCGCCTCGATCACCAATGTCGTCATGGCCATCGCCATCGGCGCGCTTTCGGACCGGTTCCACAGCTATCGCCTGCCGCTGATCCTGGTCTCGGGCTTCGGCGTCCTGGGCTACGGCATGGTCTGGGCGGCACCTTCGGCCTTCGTCTTCGGACTGGCGGCCATCGGTCCGCTGGCGCTGTTTCACGCCACCAACTCGATGCTGTTCGGCAATGTCCGCGCGCAGTCGCACCTGTTCGACGCCGCCGAAACGCAGATCGTCAACGCGGTGATGCGCATGGCGATCTCGCTGTCATGGGTGCTGGTGCCGGGCGCGGTCGGCGCGCTGCTGGCCGGACAAAGCAGCATGATCGCGGCCTATCTGATCGCGGCGCTGGCGGCACTTGCCTGCATGGGCACGGTGGGTTTCTGGCTCGACCCCGACCGGCCCGCGCCCGAGGCTGAGGCGGATCCCCCGATCGGCGGCACCGGCACCTCGCCGGTCGCGCCCAGTTCGGGCCGCACCGACCGGCCGGTGCAGGTCCGCCTGCCCGGATCGGTCTTCGGCGACATGTTGCAGGTCCTGCGCCCGCGCTTGCTGGTCCCGGTGATCGGCGTGGCGCTGATCAGCCAGGTCCTGCATGTGAACGGCGCGGTGCTGCCGCTGATCGTGACCGGACAGGCCGGCGGCACGCCCGAGGATGTCGGTGTCGCCATCGGCATGGTCGCGCTGCTGGAAGTCGTCTTCATGTTCGCCTGGACCTGGTCGCTGCGCCGCCTGTCGCTGACCACGGCACTGGCGGCGGCAACCGCGATCTATCTGGGCTATCTGATCGGGTTGGCACTGGCGACAGAGCCGATGCATGTCTTCGCCGCCAGCCTGCTGGCAGGGGTGGGGGCCGCCGGCATCATCTCGATCCCGATTTCCTATCTTCTCGACCTGATCAGCGACCGGCCCGGCTTGTCGGCCTCGCTGATCGCGGTCAACATGTTCCTGGGCGGCGCCATCGGTGCCGGCATCTTCGCCATCGGCGCCGGCCTGCAGGGCTATCCGGCGGCGGCAATCCTCAGCGGGCTGGCCGGGCTTCTGGGCGCGGGCCTGCTGATACGACGAGGGCAGGCATGACCGGGATCGCACTGGAGATCTGCGTCGACGATGCCGCAGGCATCCGCGCCGCCGCCGCAGGCGGGGCCGACCGGATCGAGCTTTGCGCCGCGCTCGCCCTTGGTGGGCTGACCCCTTCGGCCGGGTTGATGGAACTGGCCGCCGCATCGCCCCTGCCCGCCATGGCGATGATCCGCCCCCGCGCCGGCGATTTCGTCTGGAGCCGGGATGAACTGACCGCCATGCGGGCCGAGATCGCAGCCGCCCGCAGCGCCGGGCTGGCCGGTATCGTCATCGGCGCCTCGCATCACGACGGTCGCCTTCATGCCGAGATGCTGGCCGACCTGATCCGCGCCGCCGAGGGGATGGAGGTGACGCTGCACCGCGCCATCGACCTAGCGCCGGACCCCGTTGAAGCCATGCGCCTTGCCGCCGATCTGGGCATCCGCCGGGTGCTGTCCTCGGGCGGGGCAGCAACCGCACTGGCGGGGATCGAGCGGCTGGCGCAGATGGCCGACGCCGCGCCATTGGTCAGTGTCATGCCCGGCGGCGGCGTGTCCGAGGCCAATGCCGCGCTTTTTGCCACCCAACTGCCGCTGCGCGAGATCCATGCCTCGGCCTCGGTCAACGCGCCATCGCCTGACCTGCCGCAGGTCGCGGAATTTGGCTTCCAGCCGCCCGGCGCGCGCATGACCAGTGCCGCCCGGATTCGCGCCCTTCGCGCGGCGCTCGACGCCATCGGCTAGGGTGACCCCGCACCGTTTGCGCCAACATGGTGGCCCGATGCGGGCGATCTGCTATATCTCGCCTGACAAAGTCCCTCTGCCCGTAAAGACGCGTTGAAAGGCCCTTCCATGACCGACCCTGTGAGCCGCGAATATCGTGGCAATGCCCTGATTCTGACCGTGGACAACCCGCCGGTGAACGTGATCTCGCAGGCGGTGCGCGCCAGCCTTCTGGCCGCCTGCGCCGAGGCGAAGGCGGCGCTTGAGGCTGGCCGGATCGAGCGGGTGGTCGTGACCGGGGCCGGGCGCAGCTTCGTCGCCGGGGCCGATGCGAAGGAATTCGACGGCCCGGCGCTGGATCCACAGTTACCCGACGTGCTGAACGCGCTGGCAGAACTGCCCGCCATCGCCGCGATCAATGGCGCGGCACTTGGTGGCGGCTATGAGATCGCGCTTGCCTGCCGTTATCGCATCGCCGCGCCTGCGGCCATGATCGGCCTGCCGGAAGTGACGCTTGGCGTGGTGCCCGGCTCTGGCGGGACGCAGCGCCTGCCGCGCCTGATCGGGCTGGACAAGGCGCTGCCGCTGATCTCGACCGGGGCGGTGCTGAAGGGCAAGGCGGCGCTCGCACAGGGGATGGTCGATGCACTGGCCGAGGATCCGCTGGACGCGGCACTTGCCTTGGACCTGTCCAATCTCGGCCCCGCCATCGCCGACCTGCCCGCCCCTGCCGCAGCACCCGAGGCCGCGCAAGCCGCCCGCGACACGGCGAAAAAGCGGATGCGCGGCCAGATCGCACCGCTGAAAGCCATCGAGCTGATGGAACATGCCGCGACCCTGCCCCTGCCCGAGGGCATGGCGGCAGAGCGTGCCGCTTTCCTTGACCTGCGCGCCGGCGAACAGGCCCGCGCGCTGCGTCACATCTTCTTTGCCGAACGCGGGGCCGGTGCCTCAGCCGAGTTGAAGAAGCTCGACCCCGCGCCCGTCGATCATGTGCTGGTCGCGGGCGGCGGCACCATGGGGGCGGCCATCGCCTATGCGCTGAACTCAGCCGGGATCGAGATCACCCTGCTGGAAAACGATGCCGAGGCCGAGACCCGCGCCCGCGCCAATGTGCAGAAGCTGTTCGACGAGGCGGTCAGTCGCGGCAAGCTGGACGCCGCCGAATCCATTCGCCGCAAGTCCGAAACCTTCCATTTCATCAGCGGCGCCGACACGCCCCTGCCCCCGGTCGACATGGTGATCGAGGCGGTGTTCGAAAATCTCGACGTGAAGCGCGCGCTGTTCACACGGCTGGCGGCGGGGCTGCCGGAAGATACGATCCTTGCCACCAATACCTCCTATCTCGACGTGAACCGGATCGCCGAGGTGGTCTCGAACCCCTCGCGCTTTCTTGGCCTGCATTTCTTTGCGCCCGCCCATCTGATGAAGCTGGTCGAGGTGATCCGGGCCGAGGGCACGTCGAAGCAGACCCTCGCCACCGCCTTCGCCCTGACCAAACGGCTGAACAAGATCGCGGTCGAGGCAGGGGTTTGCGACGGCTTCATCGGCAACCGCATCCTGACCCGCTATCGCCAGACGGCGGATGTGACCCTGCTGGAAGGGGCGCTGCCGGCACAGGTGGACAAGGCCGCGACCGGCTTTGGCATGGCCATGGGGCCCTACGCGGTGCAGGATCTGTCCGGCCTCGACATCGCCTATGCCAACCGCAAGCGCAAGCGCGACGCGGGCGAGATTTTCAAGGGCCGTTACGTCCCCGTCGCCGACCGCATGGTCGAAGACCTGAAGCGGCTTGGCCGCAAGACCGGCGCGGGCTGGTATGACTATCAGGACGGCAAGCCGGTGGCGTCAGAGGCGGTCGATGACGAGGTCCGCCGCGCCTCCTCGGAAGCCGGGGTGACACGCCGCGATTTCAGCGCCGCGGAAATCGCCCGCCGCCTCGCCCTGTCGATGATCGCCGAGGGCGCCGATATCGTCGCAGAAGGCATCGCCAACCGGCCTGCCGATGTCGATCTGGTTCTGGTCCATGGCTACGGCTTCCCGCGTTGGCGCGGCGGACCGATGCGGCTGGCCGATGAATGGGGCCTGCCGGCATTGTTGGCGGAATACGAGGCCCTTGCCGCAGAGGATCCCAAAAGCTGGGCCGTGCCGGCGCTGATCCGCACGCTGGTCAGCGAGGGCAAGGGTTTTGCCGATCTGAACTGAGGCTCAGACCGCCTTGGCAATCAGCATCATGGCGATGACCAGCAGCATCGCCATGATGAGCCTGTCGAACAGTTTCGCACCGACCCGTCGCACCAGGGCCGCGCCGATGGGCATGCCCATGAACAACGGCAGGCAGGCCACAATGCTGATCGCGAAGACCTGCCAGGTCATCACCCCCATCCCCGCCAGCGAGGGAAGCTGGACGATGGACATGGCCGCGAACATGGCCGAAATGGTCGGAATGAACCGCTCTCGCGGCATATGGATGGCGTGCAGATAGGTGACCGAGACCGGGGCCGAAATCCCCGCCGCTCCCTGCAATATCCCCGACACGAAGCCCGCCGGCACGGCAAGCGCGCGGGCGATGCCGTAATTCAGCGACCAGTCCGGTTTCATCAGCCGAAAGCCGACATAGATCAGCGCCAATGCTGCTACGGTCAGCGACAGCCAGTCCGAGGGCAGCGAGGCCAGCAGCGCCGTGCCGATAAACGCGCCCACCGCCGCCGAAACGACCAGCCGCCAGACGAAGGTCCGATCCTGCAGGTTGTGCCGATAGCGCCAGCCCTGCCAGATATTCGACGCAAGCGCCGGCAGCGCGAAGACAGCGACCGCATAGGGCACGTCGAAATAGATCGACATGATCGGGATCACCACCACCGGCGTGCCGGCCCCGATGGCACCTTTCAGAATGCCGCCGAGCAGGAATGCCACGAAGGCAATCAACAGCGCCTCGGTCATGCTTGCGGGGCCACCGCGCGGGCAATCTGCGGCGCCTGCCCGAGATTACGCTCGGGCGCCAGCAGCGCGGCCCAGTCGTGCCCGGGGGCCAGCGGTTGCAGCGCCTCGGCCAGCGTCAGCGAGGTATCGGCCTGCATGGCGGCAAGCGCCTCGGCCACGATCTTAAGGGCCTGCGGGCGCGGCATCTCTCGCGCCAGCAGGAAACCCGCCGCTTCGGCCAGCATCATGCCACGGTCGGCGGCAAACGCGGCCTCGATCTGGGCCGGATTGGCACGGAGCGTCCGGGCGAGGTCCTGCCCGATGGCCAGACCCGCCGCCGTGCGTTCCAGCATCGCCGGCAGCAGCGCCCATTCCATCTCCAGCACCGAACCGTCACGCTCGTAAGCGTGAACCATGGCCTGATGCAGCGCCCCCAGATCGCCCGCGTTCAGCCGCGCCAGCGTGACCAGCGTTTCCGCCGCCACCGGGTTCGATTTCTGCGGCATGGTCGAAGACGCGCCCCCGGTCCCGGCGCTGACCTGCGCCAGTTCCGATTGTCCCAACAGCACCAGATCGGCGCCGATCTTGCCAAGCGCGCCGGTGGTCAGCGACAGCCAGCCGCCGAGTTCGGCGATCATGTCGCGCGTGCTGTGCCAAGGCGTTTCGGGCGCGCCCAGTTCCAGCTCCGCCGCCATGGCCTGCCGGATCGCGCCGGCCTGCTCGCCCAAGGCGGCAGATGTCCCGGCCGCGCCGTAAAGCGAGACATTCAGCAGGCACGGCAGCAATTCGTCCAGCCGCTGCAATTGCCGCAGCAGCGGCGCGCGCCAGATGGCGATCTTGGCGCCGAGTGTGGTCGGCGCGGCGATCTGGAAACGGGTATGGGCCGGGATCGGCAGATCGGCATATTCGTGGGCCTTCGCGGCCAGCAGATCCGACATATCCGACAGGCGCGAGCGCAGCAGCGCCAGCGCCTGCGACAGCTGGATCATCAGCCCGGTATCGACGATATCCTGCGAGGTGGCGCCGAAATGCACCCAAACCGCATGATCGCCCGCCGCCGTCTTCAGCGCGCCGATCACCGGCTGCGCGGCGATGCCGGCACGCGCCACGCCCGCCGCCAGCCCATCAGGTTCGGGCCGCAGGGTCTCAGCGGCTTTGGCAATCGCCGCCGCCGCATCCTTCGGGATGATGCCCAGCCTGCCCTGCGCGCGCGACAGCGCCGCCTCGGCCCGCAGCATGGCCGAGATCGCCGCCTCATCCCCCATCAGCGCCGCCATTTCGGCGTCGCCCAGAAGCCTCGCGAACAGGGCAGAGACCATCAGGCGGCCCGAAGCCCGAGGATCTGGCGCGCCTGCGCGAAGCTGGCGACCGGGCGCTCGTATTTCTCGCAAAGCTCGACCGCACGCTTCACCAGCGCGGCGTTGGACGGGGCCAACCGATCCTTGTCGAGACGGACGTTATCCTCCAACCCGGTGCGGGCATGGCCGCCCGAGGAGATCGCCCATTCGTTCAGCACGATCTGGTTCGGCCCGATCCCGGCCGCGCACCAGGCGACATCGTCGCCGAACAGCCGCTTGACGGTGTGGATGTAATAATCGAACACATCGCGGTCGACCGGCATGGCGTTCTTCACGCCCATGACGAATTGCACATAAGGCGTATCCTTGATCTTGCCCGCCTTGTGCATCGCCGCCGCCTGCAGGATATGCGACAGATCGAAAGCCTCGATTTCCGGCTTCACGTCGTATTTCAGCATTTCGGATGCCAGCCAATCCACCAGATCCGGCGGATTTTCATAGACGCGGGTCGGGAAATTGTTCGACCCGACCGAAAGGCTGGCCATATCAGGCGCAAGGGGCAGCATGCCGCCCCTCGCATTCCCCGCACCCGAGCGTCCGCCCGTCGAAAGCTGCACGATCATGCCGGGGCAGTGCTTTTCCAGCCCCTCCTTCAGCGCCGCGAAACGCTCGGGGTCCGAGGTCGGCTTGCCCTCGTCGTCGCGCACATGGCAATGCGCGATGCTGGCGCCGGCCTCGAAGGCTTCTTGCGTGCTTTCGATCTGCTCGGCCAGGGTGATCGGCACCGCCGGGTTGTTTTCCTTGGTGGGAAGTGACCCGGTGATGGCCACGCAGATGATGCAGGGATTTTGTTCAGACATCGAAAAAGACCGTCTCATTGTCGCCTTGCAGGCGGATTTCGAAGCGATAGACCGGTACACCGTCGCGTTCTCCGGCCCGTTTTGCAAGCAGGGTGCCGCGACGATTTTCCCATTCGATCAGGTTCAGCACCGGGTCGACGGCATTCGCTTCGGTCTCGTCCTCGAAATACATGCGCGTATTCAGCCCGATATTGATCCCGCGCGCGACGATCCACAGGTTGATATGCGGTGCCATGGGGGCATGGCTGTCCATGCGGCCCTGCCAGTCGGGATCGCTTGAGGCGACCTTTTCTGCCACGCCCGAACCCAGCTTGACCCGCGCATGAACTGCGCCCGGCTTCACCGTGTCGAAACCCCATTCGCCGGTCTCGAAATTGGTGATGACCCGGCCCCAGCCGCGAAAGCCGTCCTCGACCTTGCCGCCGCCTTCGGGATGGGCGTAATGGCCTTCCGAATTGGCCTGCCAGGCTTCCAGCAGCACGTCCTTCACCGGGCTGCCCATGCCGTCGATGACGACGCCTTCGACCCGGATCCGCTGACCCTTGGCCTTGTGGCCGGCAATGTCCCAGCCGAGTTCCTGCTTGTAGATGTCGAAGCCCGCAGCCCCCGGCGCCAGCCCGATATGGACGTAAGGCCCGGCGGTCTGCGAGGGCGATTCCTTCAGGTAATCGAGTTTCTGTGTCATCTCAGTTCCCCTCCAGCCGGTTTTCGAACAGGGTCGAGCGGCGACCCCGCAGCACGATGTCGAACTTGTAGGCGATGCAGTCGAGCGGCACCGAGGCGTTCATGTCCAGCTTCGCGATCAGCTGCTGAACCGCATCCGGGTCCGGGATCGTCGCCACGATCGGACAAAGCGGGATCAGCGGGTCGCCCTCGAAATAAAGCTGGGTGATCAACCGCTGGCAGAAGCCCGAGCCGAAGACCGAGACATGGATATGCGCCGGGCGCCAGTTGTTCACCCAGTTGCGCCAGGGATAGGCGCCGGGCTTGACGGTGCGGAAGAAGTAATAGCCGTTCTCATCGGTGATGGTCCGCCCGCAGCCGCCGAAATTCGGGTCGATGGGGGCCAGATAGGTGTCCTTCTTGTGCCGGTAACGACCACCGGCATTGGCCTGCCAGACCTCGACCAGCGTGTTCGGCACCGGGCGCGCATTCTCGTCCAGAACCCGGCCATGGACGATGATCCGCTCGCCAACCGGATCGCCGTCCTTGGCGTAGTTCTTGATGAGATCGTTGTCGATCGGGTCGATATCGTTATGACCGAAGACCGGCCCGGTGATTTCCGAGACCGACTGCTGCAGCGAAATCATGCTGTAGCGCGGCGAGCGGGCCACCGAGGTCTTGTAATCGGGTGTCAGTGCCGGCGGATGCCGGTGGCGGTCGCGTTGATAGAATTCTGCAGGTTTCATTGGCTACCCTCCATTTCGGTATAGGTTTGCTTCGCCAGTTTCAGGGCATGGTTCGCGCGGGGGACCCCTGCATAGATCGCCACATGCTGGAACGCTTCCAACACGTCGCGCTTGGTGGCACCGGTGCGGGCGGTGGCACGGATATGCATGGGAATTTCTTCGAAATTGCCGGTGGCGGCCAGAAGCGCCAGCGTCAGCATGGAGCGTTCGCGGCGGGAAATCCCGTCGCTCGCCCAGACCGTGCCCCAGGCACCTTCGGTGATCATTTCCTGGAAGGGCAGGTCGAATTCGGTCTTCTGGGCCTCGGCCCGGTCGACATGGGCATCGCCCAGAACCTCGCGCCGGACCTTCATGCCGGCATCGTAACGATCAGACATGTCCGACCTCCTTCAGGAATGCATTGAGAATCTTCGCATAGGCCGGCGCGGCCTCGACGCAGGGCAGATGGCCAGCGCCGTCGATTTCGGAATAACCCGCGCCCGGGATAAGCTGCCCCGAGGCCCGGACCAGTTCCGGCGGGGTCGAGCCGTCGAGGCTGCCGGCGATCATCTGCACCGGAAGTTTCAGACCTGGCACCTGCTTGCGCAGGTCGGCGGCAGCGATGGCCTGGCAGCAGGCGATATAGCCATCGGCCGGCTGACGTTCCAACATGCGCTGCCACAGGGCCAGATCGGGCGTGGCGCGGAAGGCGGGCGAGAACCAGCGTTCCATGGTCGGCGCGGCCACGACCTGCAGCCCGAATTCGCGGATCGCATTGACGCGGTCGTTCCACATCTGATCGGTGCCAATCTTGGCGGCACTGTTCGAGATCACCAGCGCCTTCAGCAGGTCCGGGTGCCGCAGCACCAGTGCCTGCCCGATCAGCCCGCCGATGGACAGGCCGACAAAGACCACATCCTTCAGCCCGAGCGCGCCGATCAACCCGGCGGCATCGTCCGCCAGTTGCTCAACGGTATAGGGTCCCGCCGGATTGGCGCTCAGCCCGTGGCCGCGCTTGTCGTAACGCACCAGACGCAGGCCCGAGGGCAGCAGCGGCAAAAGCGCGTCCCACAGCCTGAGATCGGTCCCCAGCGAATTGGCGAAAACCACCGGCTTGCCGTCTTTCGGCCCCTGATCGGCGACATGCAGCCCGATCCCGTTTGTGTCGATGATCTGCATCAGTAAGGCAATCCCACATAGTTTTCGGCGAAGGCGCGCTGCTGGCTTTCATTGTCGCGCAGGAAGGCGATATCGGCGGCCTGCATCTTCAGATCGAAGGGGCTCATATCCGGGTAACGGTGCAAAAGCCCGCTGAACCACCAGCTGAAACGTTCGGCTTTCCAGACCCGAAGCAGCGCCCTTTCGGAATAGCGGTCGATGCCCTCGCTGTCCTTGTCGCGATAGAACTGGACCAGCCCGTGATAGAGGTAATGCACGTCGCTCGCCGCCGTGTTCAGGCCCTTGGCCCCGGTCGGCGGCACGATATGGGCGGCATCGCCACACAGGAACAGCCGGCCCCAACGCATCGGCTCGGTCACGAAACTGCGCAGGGGGGCGATGGATTTCTCGATGGTCGGGCCGGTAATCAGCTTCGCGGCGATGTCTTCGGGAATGCGGCGCTTCAACTCTTCCCAGAAGGCGGTGTCGGTCCAGTCCTCAACATGATCGGACAGCGCGCATTGGATGTAATAGCGCGACAGATTCTCGTTGCGCATGGAGCACAGCGCGAAGCCGCGTTCAGAATTGGCATAGATCAACTCGTCATGGACGGGCGGGGTTTCCGACAGGACGCCAAGCCAGCCGAAGGGATAGGTTTTCTCGTATTCGCGGCGCACGCCCAGCGGGATGGTATTGCGGCTGACACCGTGGAACCCGTCGCAGCCGGCAACGAAATCGCAATCTATGCGCTTCTGCTGGCCGTGCTGTTCATAGGTCACATAAGGCGCATCGGTATCGGCATCGTGGATGGCGACATGATCGACCTCGAATTCGGTCGGGGCGCCTGCGGCCTCGCGCGCATCGTAAAGATCGCGCGTCACCTCGGTCTGGCCATAGACGATGACCGGGGTTCCGGTCAGGGCCTTGAAATCGACATGGAACATCTCGCCACCGAAGGCGACCTGGGTGCCGTCATGGACATAGCCTTCCTTGTGCAGGCGATCGGCAACGCCGGCCTCCTCCATCAGCCGGACAAGGCCGGTTTCCAGCACGCCGGCACGGATCCGGCCCAGAACATAATCGCGGGTCTTGCGTTCCAGCACGACCGCCTCGATCCCCTGCTTGTGCAGAAGCTGACCGAGAAGCAGCCCGGACGGACCGCCGCCAATGATGACGACTTGTGTGCGCATGTGAAAACTCCTCCCTCCCATGCAGGATTGCATATGGAAATCGGCATGAAAATTGAGATTATGCGCCATATGATTACCAAAACAGGTAAGTAATGGATCGCAGAATCAAGCTCCGCCATATCGAGGCCTTCGTCGAAATCACCAAGGCGCGCAGCCTGAAACGCGCGGCAGAGCGGCTGAACCTGACCCAGCCGGCGATTTCACGCACATTGGCGGAACTGGAGGAGATCCTCGGCAGCTGCCTGCTGACGCGCGGACGCGGCGGGGTGGATCTGACACCGCAGGGCGAGGTGCTGTTCGATTTCGCGCAGGCCGGCCTCGGCGCGCTGGAACGCGGGCTCGACGGGGCCTCGGACCAGTTGCGCCAATCGGTGCCAAGGCTGCGGGTGGGGGCGCTGCCCTCGGTCGCGGCGCGGCTGCTACCGGAACTGGTCACGGTGCTGGAAGACCTCGCGCCGGACCTGCTGCTGACCATCGCCGACGGCTCGCACGAGCACCTGACCGACCAGCTTCGCGCCGGCAGCCTCGATCTGGTGCTGGGCCGGCTCGGGGCGCCGGATACGATGCGCGGCCTCAGCTTCGCGCAGCTTTATCTGGAGGATGTGGTCTTCGTCACCCGCCCCGGCCATCCGATCCTGGAAAACCCCTCATTGCAGCGCCTGACCGAGGAATTCACCGTGATCTTCCCGCCGCCATGGGCCGCGATCCGGCCTTTCGTCGAACGTTGGCTGATCGCAGAAGGCATCCCCATCCCCCTGCGCCGGATCGAGACCGTCTCGGGCGCTTTCGGTCGAGTCCATACGGCACGCAGCGATGCGGTCTGGGTGATTTCCTCGGGCGTGGTCGGAAACGAGATTGCCGATGGACGGCTGGTCCGGCTGCCTTTCGATGCGCAGGGCACCGAGGGGCCGGTCGGGCTGATGCGCCGTACCTCGGACCGTGAAACGCCCGAGATGCGGCTTTTCGCCCGCGCGGCGGGCGAAGCGGTGACAAGGCTCGGCCTTGCCTGAACGGCCTCAGACCGCATCGGGCTGCTTCGCGGGATGTGCCTCGGCAAAGGCGGGAAGCGCGTCGCAGGCGGCGCGGATCTCTCGCAACCGGCCGAAGGGTTGCAGGTCCAGTCCGAAACGGTCGGCGGCAAACATCTGCGGGATCAGGCAGATATCGGCAAGCCCGGGCGTATCGCCGAAGGTGAAGGCGCCAGCATGGGTGCGGGCGGCGGCAATCGCCTCGCAGGCCGCCAGCCCCTCGCCGATCCAGCGCCGGCACCAGGCATCCGCCCCATCCTGATCCTGACCGTAAGCCTGCTTGATATGGTTCAGCACGCGCAGGTTATGCAGCGGGTGAATTTCGCAGGCGATGATCTGGGCGAAGGCGCGGACATGGGCGCGGGCAATGGCATCGGGCGGCAGCAATGGCGGCGCGGGGTGGGTTTCATCCAGCCATTCGACGATGGCAAGCGACTGGGTCAGCACCCCCTCGCCCGTATCCAGCGCCGGCACCAGACCCTGCGGGTTCATCCGCCGGAACGATTCGAGACGCTGCACACCGTCGCGCAAATTGACGAATTCGGTCTCGGGGCGGATGCCCTTCAGGTTGAAGGCGATCCGGCAGCGATAGGCCGAGGACGAGCGGAAATAGCCGTAAAACCTCATGCCTGCCCCCTGGGGTGCGGATTGACCGCCTCGTTGGCGGCGTGGTCTGGGGGTGTGGTCCGGGTCATGGCAGCATCCTTTTTCGGACAATCTGCGCCGCCGGACCCGATCAGATCAAGACCGCTCAGCCGGCAGCAAGGCGCGCCGCGCTCGCCCGCAGCGCCAGATCGCTGGTCATCTCCATGAAGGCATGGGCCTCGGGCAGCGGATCGGACAGGGCGGCAAGGCGCGCGGCCTCAGCCTCCCACGCCGCTGCCGCATCGACCATCGCGGCGTCGCTTTCGCGCAGGAAGGCCGCGAAGGCCCGCGCGCCCGCACCGCCATTCAGCGACAGGCCACGGGTCGCGGTCATCCGGGCGTGGATGCCGTTCGCGCCTTCGTAGATCGAGCAGATGCGGGCGTCGCGCCAGTTCTGCTCAGCCCGGTATTCCTGCAGATAGCCGTAACCGCCCAGCACCTGTATCGCCAGATCGGCGGCACGGATGCCGCCCTCGGTGCAGGCATATTTGCAGATCGGGGTCATGAAATCGACGAAATCGCGCGCATCCCCGCGCTCGATCGCCGCTTGGGTCAGGTGGCACAGATGCCGGCCAGCCCGGGCGATGCGGTCGCATTCGGCGATCATGCGGGCCACGTCCGGGTGTTGGTCGATGGTGACGGGCTGGCCATCCGCCCCACGGCCCTGCACCCGTTCGGCCGCATAACGACGCGCAAGATCGGCGGCCCGTGCCGCATGGGCCACGCCCTGCAGGGCCACGTCGATGCGGGCATGGTTCATCAGCGTGAACATCGCCTTCAGCCCGCCGCCTTCCTCTCCGATCAGGTCCGCCTGCGCTCCGTCGAAGGCCAACTGGCAGGTGGGCGAGGCGTGCAGGCCCATCTTTTCCTCGATGCGTGTGACGGTGACGGCGTTGCGCGCGCCGTCCAGATCGGAGGGGCACAGAAACAGCGACAGCCCCCGCACCCCGCTATCGGCAGGGCCGGAACGCGCCAGAACCAGATGCAGGATCCCCGCCGACATGTCCTGATCGCCGCCGGAGATGAAGATCTTCTCGCCCTCGATCCGCCAACCCCCGCCATCCTGCACGGCGCGGGTGCGGATCGCCGAAAGGTCCGATCCCGCGCCCGGCTCGGTCAGGGCCATGGTCGCCAGCAACTCGCCCCCGGCAAGCGCGGGAATATAACGCGCTTTCTGCTCGTCGCTGCCGAAATGCAGCAGCACCTCGACCGCGCCGGGGACCAGATTGGTCACCATCTGCAGGGAGTGGTTCGCGCCCGAGAAGATCTCGGACACCGCCGCCGCAATCATCGCATCGAGCCCCATGCCGTCGAATTCCTCGGGCACGCGCAGCCCCTGCCAACCGCCTTCGGCAAGCTGGCGGAAGCCGTCGCCGAAGCCGTCCGGCATCCGCACCCGGCCGTTTTCCAGCCGGCAACCCTGACGGTCGCCGATCTCGTCCAGGGGCGCCAGAACGCCCTCGGCAAAGCTGGCGAAATGGCCGACGATCTCGGCTGCCGTCTCGCCGTCCCAGCCGGGCAGGTCGCGCCCGGCAAGGTTCAGCGACTGCAGGATATCGTCAACGGGCGCGTGGAACTCGGTCATGGTCACTCCTCGCAGGCGAAGCTGGCAGCGCTTGCCGCATCGCCATCCTTGAAGCGCGCCACCTGCGGGGCGGCGCAAAGCGGACGGGTGGCACCCCGCAGAGCCTCGGGCGCATCCTCGTTATCGGCGCGGACGGTGGCGGTGACGAGGCCGGGCTCGGTTCCGTCCTCGACCCAGGCGACCAGCGGGGTGAGCAGGTCGAAAGCGTCGGCGCCCGGCCCGTCATGGCAATGGTTCATGCCCGGCACCGGGTAGAAGCGGGCGAAACCGGCATCGCCGCCGTTATTCGCGTTCAGCTTCGCGAACCAGTTGGCGGTGTCATTGACCGAAAAGACCGGGTCGGCGACGCCGTGATAGATCATCATCTTGCCGCCCGCATCGCGGAATTCGGTCAGTTCCGGGTTGTCAGAGCCGGGCGGGGCCATGACCTGCATCGGCGATTCCGGGAAGGCGTCGCTGGTGGCGTCGATTTCGCCCGCCTGCGTGGCGATGTCGAAATCGAGCAGGAATTGCAGCAGGTCCTGCGGCGTTCCCCCCACCTCGGTCGGCGGCACCGTGAAGGCCTGCGCCAGCGAGGAGGCGCCCATCACCGCGATGATTGGCATGTTCTCCCACGGCGGGACGGTGCTTTCCAGCTTCCAGAAGCGCCAGTCAGCCCCGGCCATGCCCGGATCCCAGGCCCAGTCGGCATAAAGCTGCTGGCCCTCGGCCCCTTTCGGCCCGGCATGGATGGTCTGCAAGGCAGTGACCTGCCCGGGCGAGAGGCAGGCCGAATTCTGCCCCTCTGCGCATTGCAGCGCGATCACGTCGAAAGCCGTCTGACAGGCGGCGGTGTCGTTCACCAGACCGTCCTGCAGCCCGTCGAGCCCGTCGCAGGCGGCAAGGATGCCATCCGCGACCAGCCGCAGATCCTCGGGCGCGAAAGCCTTGCGGATATCGGCGTTCACGGCGGCGAAACTCTGGGCATCGAGCGCGTGCTGGACGGCGGCGCGCGGCAGGTGGAAGCCGGGCGCGCCGATCAGCAGCCCGTCGAACGTGTCCGGCATCCGCGAGGCCGCGACCATGGCGTGACGCCCGCCATTGGAGCAGCCGATGCCATAGCGATGGGCGATGGGCTGTTCATAGAACCCCTCGACCATCTGTTCCGCCACGGGTTGCAGGGTGGCCACGGCCTTGTAGCCATACATCTGCCGGGCCTCGAAATCCTGCCCGAAGGCAGAACCGCCGGCGAGGCCGCGATCCTTGAACAGCGCCCCGTCATGGCCGGCATCGCTGCTGATGACGGCAAAGCCGCGCGCCAGCGGCGACTGATCGCCGGTGCCGGATTCCAGCGCCCCGGTGGCGGGCTTTACCACGCCATCGTTGCCGCCGTTGAACTGGTGGACGAAATCGCCGTTCCAGTCCTCGGGCAAGGCAAGCTCGAAGGACAGCGCATAGTCGCGGCCATCGCTGCCGCTGCGTTCGGCCATGCGGCCCCTGATGCGGCATTGCGCGGCCGGGCTGTCTTCGCCCGCCGGCACCGCGGCGACCTCGGTGAAAGTCACGCCCTCCAGCCCGAGCGCTTCGGGCGTCAGCCCGTCGCAGCTGAGCGCGAAGGCAGGTGCGGCGAAGAACAGCGCCGCGCTGCTGTAGAGAACGGATTTCATGGCAATTCCTCCTATGGCAGCGCCTCCTCGCGCCGCGAAATCAGGTAACGAAATCAGGCCACGCCAAGCAGGCGCATGGCATTTTCCTTCAGGATCAGCGGACGCACCTCGTCGCGGAAATCGGCCTTGTCGAAGGCATCCAGCCATTTTTCCGGCGAGATCATCGGCCAGTCCGACCCGAAGAGCATCTTCTTCTTCAGCATGGTGTTGGCATAGCGCAGCAGGATCGGCGGGAAGTATTTCGGCGACCAGCCCGACAGGTCGATATAGACATTGGGCTTGTGCTGCGCGACGGAAAGCGCCTCTTCCTGCCAGGGGAAGGAAGGATGCGCGGCGATGATGTTCATGTCGGGGAAATCCACCGCGACATCGTCGAGATACATCGGGTTGGAATATTTCAGCCGCATCCCGTTGCCGGCGTGCATCCCCGAGCCGACCCCGGTCTGGCCGGTATGGAACAGCGCCACCGACTTGTGTTCGGCCAGCACCTCATAGAACGGGTAAGCCATGCGGTCGTTCGGGTAGAAGCCCTGCATGGTCGGGTGGAACTTGAAGCCCTTGACGCCGTGTTCCTCGATCAGGCGCCGGGCCTCGCGGACCGCCATCTTGCCCTTCCAGGGGTCGATCGAGGCGAAGGGGATCAGAACGTCGTCGTTCTTCTTCACCAGTTCCAGCACCTCGTCATTGGAATAGCGGCGATAGCCGGTCTCGCGCTCGGCATCGACGGGGAAGATGACGGCGGCGATGTTCTGTTCGCGGTAATGGGCGGCGGTCTGCGGGATGGTCGGCGGATGCTGCCAGGGCGCGCCGAAATAGCTGGCCATCGTCGTCTGCAGATCGTCATAGCCGTCATCGGCATGGCAGCCGCAGGGTTCCTCGGCATGGGTGTGGATGTCGATGGCGCGGACTTTGGAAAAATCGACCATGTTTACCTCCTCAGACGCGGATCAGCGCCGGGTCTTCGTTGTCATAAAGCCGTTCCAGCAGATCGGCGCGGCGGGTCAGGATCTTCTTGACGTTGAGCGAGCCCTTGTCGGTAACCTCGTGATCGGCCAGCGAGGGCGGCTCGGCCAGCATCATGGCGCGGGTGATGCGCTTGGCCGATCCGGTGACGGCGGCGTTCATGTCGCGCAACTCGGTCTCGATCCTCGCGGCCAGATGCGGCTCGATCAGCGCGCCCTGCGACTGGGTGGCGTCCGAGACGCTGCGCGGGATCGGGAAGATGAACAGCCCGACCTCGCCCCGGTCGTGACCGCAGACGACCACGTCCTGCACCAGCCCCTTTAGCCGGTCCAGCACCTGCATCCTCAGCGTGCCGGCCTGCACCCAGGTGCCGGTCAGCAGTTTGAAATCCTCGGACACGCGGCCGTCGAAGATCAGCCCGCGCGAGGCGTCCTTGGGATTCACGAAACGCACCGCGTCGCCGGTGATGAAGAAGCCTTCCTCATCGAAGGCGGCGGCGGTCTTTTCGGGGTCGTTGAAATAGCCCTTGGTGACGTTCGGCCCCTTCACCCGGATCTCGCAGCGCATGTCATCATCGGGGATCAGCTTGACTTCGACCCCCGGCATCGGCACCCCGATCACGCCGGAGCGCCCGATGGGTTCATGGACCATGACGCAGGCCGGCGCGGTCTCGGTCAGCCCCCAGCTTGAGGCCATCATCGGCAGGCCCCCGCGTTCCTCGATGCAGAAGCGTTCGAGGCGCAGCCAGACCTCCTGCGGCAGCGAGGCGCCGGCATAGAAGATCAGGTCCAACTCGCTGAACAGCTTGGCGCGGATCTCGGCATCTTCGGCGGCGGCCTCGGTCAGCATGGCGAAGCCCACGGGGACGTTGAACGCCAAAGTGCCCGGATGCTCGCGCCGGTTCGCAAGCGTGGTGGCAAAGCCCCGGGCGGTCGGCTTGCCGAGGTCGATGGTCAGCGTGCCGCCGTTCGAGAGGATCATGTTCACATTGGCGCTGCCGCCGAAGACATGGTTCCAGGGCAGCCAGTCGGTGACGCGCGGCGGGTGGCTGCGCAGATAGGGCATGATCGGGCTGTGCTGGGCCTGATTGGCGCACATCATGCCATGGGTGGTCAGCACGCCCTTGGGCTCGCTGGAGGAACCGGACGTGAACAGGATCTTCGCAAGGGTCTCCGGCCCGACGCCGGCATGGACCTTGTCCAGATCGGGTTGATCGGCGGTGGCAAGCAGATCGGCGAAGGCGGTCACCTCGCGCGGCGCGCCTTCGGTCCGGCTGGCGACGATCTCGACCCCGGCAAGCTCGGGCAGGCGCAGGGCGGCGGCATAGCGGCCCGCATCGTCCACGAAGGCCAGTTTCGGATGCACCTTCTCCAGCACGAAGACCAGCCGGCCATGGGCTTCCTCGATCAGCGAATACTGCTCGGCCAGCGGCACCACCGGGACGCCCACATATTGCGCGGCCAAGGACAGGATCAGGTGATCGACGCTGTTGCCGGACATGAAGGCGATGGTGTCGCCCTGCCCCAACCCGCGCGCCAGCAGCCCCGAGGCCACCGCCCGGACATGGGCCAGCAGCGCGGCATAAGTCACATTGCGCCAGTCCCCGCCCGCCGCCGCCGGATCGGCGCGTTCGGACAGGGCCACGCTGTCGGGCGTGCGTTCGGCCCAGAGATGCAGCCAATGCCCGGTATTGGGCGCAACCTCGTCCATCGGCTGCGCGGCGCGCAGGATGATGGTGCCATCGGCCCGATCCTCTCGCAACGTGTCATGGGGCACCCATTCGGTCGCGGTATGGGCGCGCGCCCAGGCGGCACGCTCTTCGATATTGTCGGGGGTCAGGGGCGGGATATCGGTCATCGTCATCTCCCTTCGGGGCGCGAGGTCAGCGGAAGACCGGCTGACGTTTTTCAAGGAACGCGTTCAGCCCTTCCGCCGCATCCGGCGTGGTCTGGACAAGCGCGGCGGCCAGGCTTTCGGCGAAGAACCCGTCCGAGCGCGACATGTCATGGATGCGCGGCAGGGCCTGGACCATGAAATAGTTCGACATCGGCGCGTTATCGGCGATGGTCGCGGCCAGTTCACGGGCCTTGGGCAGGGCCTCGCCCTCGCCCACGGCGTAATGGGCAAGGCCGAGGCGCAGCCCTTCCTCGGCATTGTATTTGCGCCCGGTCAGCATCATCTCGACCATGCGGTCGGGGCCGATGATCCGGCCCACCCGGACCGAGGCACCGCCGCCGACGAAGATGCCGCGCCGGCCCTCGGGCAGCTGGAAGATCACCGACGGCTCGGCGATGCGCACATGGGTCGAGGAGGCCAGTTCAAGCCCGCCGCCGATCACCGCGCCGGTCATGGCGCTGACGGTGACGGTGCCGCCATATTGGATCATGTCCATGACCCGCTGCCAGTTGCGTGAATGGTAGACGCCTTCCTCGGCGCTGCGCGAGACATGCTCGGCCAGGTCCAGCCCGGAACAGTAATGCCCGCCCCGCCCGTGCAGGATCACCACGCGCACATCGGACGGAAGCGCGGCATAGAAGGCCTCGATCTCGGCCATCAGCCCATCGGACATGGCGTTGCGCTTTTCCTCGCGGATCAGTTCCAGCTCGGCGATGCGGCCGTCGATCCGGCCTTCGGTATATTTGCCCTTGGTCATCTTGCTTTTCCTTATTTCGGGGCCATGCGCACGGCGCAGTCGATACGGATCACCTCGCCATTCAGGACCGGGTTCTCGACGATCTGCTGAACCAGCATGGCGAATTCGTCGGGCAAGCCCATGCGCGAGGGGAAGGGCAGGCTGGCTTCCAGCGATTTCTTGAATTCGGGCGTCAGCCCAGCCGACATCGAGGTCTCGAACAGGCCCGGGGCCACGGTCATCACGCGGATGCCGACACGGGCCAGTTCGCGCGCCGCCGGCAAGGTCATCGAGGCGACGCCGCCCTTGGACGCGGCATAGGCCGCCTGCCCGATCTGGCCGTCCTGATAGGCGATGGAGGCGGTGTTGACGATCACGCCGCGCGCGCCGTCGGCGTCCAGCGGGTCCTGCGCCGCCATGCCGCGCGCGGCATGGGCCATGACCGTATAGGTGCCGATCAGGTTGATCTTCACCGTGCGTTCGAAGGCGTCGATGTTCAGGTCGCCCTCGCGCGGCAGGATGCGCCCGGCGGTGCCGACGCCGGCGCAATTGACGGCGATGCGGGGGGCAGCGCCCAGTTCGGCCTCGATCTCGGCAAAGGCCTGCGCGATGGCCTGCTGGTCGGTGACATCGGCGCCAAGCGCCAGCCCGCCGATCCCGCCCGCGACCGCCTTCGCGGCATCGAGGCTGCGATCCAGCACCGCCACCTTCGCGCCCTGCGCGGCCAGCCGGCGTGCCGTCGCCTCGCCCAGGCCGCTGCCGGCCCCGGTGACGATTGCAATCTGCTTGTCGATCTTCATGGCAGAGGCTCCTCAGAAAAGGCCGCGGGTCAGCAGCATGGTAAGAACGAGCGCGAAATCGGCCAGCAGGAAGGGGATGATCCCCGCAAAGACCTGCTCCAGCCGGACATAATCGCGCGCGACGGAATGGATGACGAAGACGTTGAGGCCGACAGGCGGGGTGATCATGCCGATCTCCAGCAGCTTGGCGACCAGCAGGCCGAACCAGATCACGTCGATCCCATGCGCCTGGATCAGCGGCAGGAACAGCGGCAGCGTCAGCAGCAGCGCCCCGATGGGTTCCAGAAACATGCCCATGGCCAGGTAGATCAGCGTGATCAGCAGCAGCAGCATGAAGCTGTTCAGGCCCAGCCCCTCGACGAATTGCCCGATCTCGGCAGACAGGCCCGACATCGCCACCAGCCGCGTGAACAGGTTGGCGCCGACCGCGATGATGAACAGCCCGCCCGAGGACAGAAGCGTGTCCACCATGCTTTCCTTGAACCCGCCCCAGGTCAGCGAGCGGCGGACAAGGCCGATCACGATGGCCATGAAGGCCCCGAAGGCGCCGGCCTCGGTCGCGGTGAAGAAGCCGCCGAAAAGGCCGCCCAGCACGGCGATGATCAGGACCAGAACCGGCCAGATTTCCAGCGTCTTGCCCCAGCGGTCGCCCATGGAATGTGCCTCGGCACGCGGCAGGCGTTCGGGATTGCGCGCCCAGACGACCAGCACGGCGGCGATATAGAAGGCCAGCGAGGCCAGCCCGACGAACAGCCCGCCAAGGAAAAGCGAGTTGATATTGCTGTTCGACTGGATGCCGAAGAGGATCAGGATGATCGAGGGCGGGATCAGCGCCCCGATGGTGCCGCCGGCGGCGACGGAACCGGTGGCGATGCGCAGGTCATAGCCCTGGCGGTGCATCTCGGGGATGGCGATGCGGCCGATGGCAGCCGAGCAGGCGACGGAGGAACCCGACACCGCCGCAAAGCCCGAGGCCCCGGCCAGCGAGGCGATGGCCAGCCCGCCCGGCATCCAGCCCCACCAGACGCGCGCGGCCTCGAACAACCCCCGCGTCAGGCCGGAATGATAGGCGATATAGCCCATCAGCAGGAACATCGGGATCGAGCTCAGCGTCCAGCTTGCGGATGACGAATAGGGGATCGTCGTCAGCATCGACATGGCGGGAAGCGATCCGGCAATGCCCCAGATGCCCAGGAAGCTGACCGCGATCAGGCTGACCCCGATGGGGACGCGCAGCCCGATCAGCAGCAGAAGGCCGGCAAGCGCCAGAAGTCCAATCGTGAACGGCTCCATCAGTCGGCCTCCATCATGTGGGACTGGATTTCCTCCAGCGGGTCGGCCTCGCCATCATCGAACTGGCCGGTCAGGATCTCGATGATGCGCAGAACCAGAACGACGATCATCAGCGAGAAGGAGATCGGCAGGATCCAATAGCTGGGCCAGGTCGGGAAATGCGCCGTGCCGACCTCGATATAGGCGCCGCGCCCGGTCTGTTTCATCGCCTCACCGAAAGACCCCCATGCCATCACCGCGAAGACGATCAGCGCGACGACGAAGCCGAACAGGAACACCGCCTTGCGCGGCAGGCCGGTCAGCTTCTGGGTGAAGATCGTGGCCTCGATATGGCGGCGGTGGATCTCGGTCATGGCCAGCGGCAGGAAGCTGACGGCAACCATGTAATACTTGCCGACCAGATCGGGCGTGGCCGGAAAGCCGGTGCCCAGGAAGGTCCGCATGAAGACGTCGACCACGACCTGCATCATCATGGCGACCAGCACGAGAGAGCCAAGAACGATACTGACCCGCGCAATCACAGTCTCGATGGATTTCATTCCGCGTCCTCCCCGAGGCGGATGGGGTGCCGCGCCGGATCACCCGGCGCGGACAAGTGTGTCAGGGCGTTACTGCTGGCCGTAGCTAGCCATGTCGAGCTTGCCGAAGATCTCGTCATAGCGGACCTGACCCATTTCCTCGGGCGTCATGTCCGGGGTGATCAGGCCTTCCCATTTCTCGATCAGCGCCGTGTAACGGTCGATCTTGGCCTGCGCGTCGGTCACGCCACGCTCTTCCAGGCGGGCGGCGGCGCCGGCCAGATATTCGGCATTGAAGGCTTCCTTCGCCGCTTTCAGCGTGTCGTCGGCGGGAATGAATTCCAGCCCCGCAGTCTCGCGCGCCGCCTCTGCGTCACGGTGGAAGACCGCCATGGCCTGACCGATGCCGTATTGCGTGGCCCGGGCCAGTGCGGCGCGGTCCTCGGGCGACATCCGCGACCACAGAAGCGCGCTGGCGGTGCCGGTGGCGGCGCCGTTGAACACGCCTTCCTCGATTTCGGTGACATATTTCACCACGTCGCCAAGGCGGTTCGCGACGATCTCATGATTGGCCGAGAAGGTGCCGTCGATGACGCCCGAGCTGAGCGATTCGAACAGTTCCGAAGACGGCATCTGAACCGGGATACCGCCCTGCTGCTCGATAAAGGCGGCATAAAGCGGCGCGCCGGTGCGAACGCGCAGGCCCTTCAGGTCGGCGGTGCTGCGCACCGGCTTCATGGTCAGCAGGTTATAGGCCGGCGTCGCATCCGAGGCCAGATAGACCTGGCCGTTGCCGTTGAACTCGGCCTGACATTCCGCGCAGGTGGCAAGATATTCGGTCACCGCCGCCGAGACGACCGCGTTCGAACTGCCGAGGAACGACACTTCCGAGGGCAGCGCCGATTCCGGGTAATCTGCCGGGAAATAGGGCAGCAGCAGCCCGCCCATCTCCGAGACGCCATCGCGCAGCGCGGTGCTCATCTCGTTCGGCGCGACCAGACCCGAGGGCGTATCGCTCAGGTTCCAGGCGCCATTGGTGAATTCCTGTAGCCGGGCGTCGATTTCCGGATACATGGCGGTGGCCAGCACATGGGCCGGACCGAAACCGCTGGTGGCGCGGATGGTGTCTGCGCCGGCGGCGGACGCCGCGATTGCCCCGGCGAGCGCCAGTGAAATGGTAAATGCCTTCATCTCTTCCTCCCTTGATCCGCGCCGCGATCCGTTTTCTTCGCGGGCGGGGTTTCCGTTAGTCTTTAGCGCCGCGAATGCGGCGCAGCAGATCCAGCAACTGGGCAATCTCGGTATCGCTCAGCGCGCCGAGTGCGGCATATTCGGCTTTGGCGACCGATGCGGACGCCTGGTCGCGCAACCGCCGGCCCCGCACGGTCGCGGTCAGCGCGAAACGGCGGCGATCCAGCTTGGAGCGCGCGCGGGAAATCAGCTGCCGCGTTTCCAGCTCGTCGATGATGACGACGATATTGGGCCGCTCCATCTGCAGCGTATCGGCGATCTGCGACGGCGCGATGCCCGGATTGTCGACGATCAGCGACAGCGCCGTCATCGACACGACCTTGAGGCCCATCGGTTCCAGCACCTCCTGCGCGGCATTGCGCACAACGAGGTAGCTGCGCTTGAGGTTATAGCCCACAAGCTCTGCCGCCATGCTGTCGGTGATGGTGGCTGCCGGATCCTCGGCACCCGGCGCCGCGCGCAATTCGTTCGATGCGATCATGCGATTCTCTCCCTCCAAATATGATTATCCATCATAATCATTATTGTCAATAATCATATTTGGGTGCCGGCTTTTCGGACCATGTGCGGTCAATCGAAACCCGGCGTTCGGCGGGCGCGACATTGACTCTGACCGGGGAAGCGCTTTCGTCTGGGGCAGGAAATTCCCGGCCCAACATCATTCGAGGTGCTTTCATGACCACGCTCTATTACGCCACTGGCGCCTGCTCTCTGGCCCCGCATATCGTGCTGGAATGGATCGGCGCGCCCTATGAGGCGGTGAAGGTCCAGTTCGGATCGAAGGAATTGCTGGCGGTGAACCCGGCCGGCGCGGTGCCGACGCTGCGCGAGGAGGATGGCTGGCTGCTGACCCAGGCCGGCGCGATCCTCGATTACCTGGCGCAGAAACACCCCGAGGCCGGGCTGTCCGGCGGCGAGACCCTGCGCGAGAAGGCCGAGGCGCATCGCTGGTCGGCCTTCTTCACCAGCGATCTGCATGCCGCCTTCTGGCCGATCTTCATGCCCTTCCGCTATACGACCGACCCGGACGAGGCCGCGAAGACGGCGGTGGTCGAGGCCGGGCAGAAGCTGGTGGCCAGACAGCTCGGCATCCTCGACACCCATCTCGACGGGCGCGACTGGGTGCTGGGCGCGGGGCGCGGCACCCGCTCGGTCATCGACGCCTATGCCTTCCCGATGATCCGTTGGGCGATAAAGCTGCTGCCGGGTGGCCTTGCCCCCTATCCGCATGTGCAGGCGCTGCATGACCGGCTGGCCGCCGATCCGGCGGTGCAACGGGTGCTGGCACGGGAAGCGGGAAAATGACCGCCGGCATCCATCACGTCACCGCCATCACCCGGCGGGTGCAGGACAATGTCGATTTCTATGCCGGCTTCCTGGGTCTCAGGCTGGTCAAGCAGACCGGCGGTTACGAGGATGCCGAGCAGTTGCACCTGTTCTATGGCGATGCCGCCGGCAGCCCCGGCAGTATCGTCACCTTCCTGGTCTGGGAGGCCGGCGCACCCGGCCGCACCGGGCTGGGTCAGGTCAGCGAAATCGCCTTTGCCGTCCCGCCCGAAAGCATCGGCGACTGGCTGCAACGCGCCATGGCCGCGCATGTCCCGGTCGAAGGCCCGACGCGGGAATTCGGCGAAACCGTGCTGCGCCTGAAGGATCCCGACGGGATCATCGTCAAGCTGGTCGGCATCGACCTGCCCGCGACCGCGCCACTGCCCGACCCGGCGGCCCCCACCCGCATCCGCGGCGTCACCATCCTGACCGACGACCCCGAGGCGACGGCGGCATTCACCGCCCGCTTCGGCTATCGCCCCGACCGGACCGAGGGCAACAGCCGCCGCATGGTCTCGGACAGGGATGCGGTCGATATCCGCGATGCGCGCGGCTATTTTCCGGGCATCCCCGGAACCTCGATCTTCGATCACGTCGCCTTCCGGGCGCCGGATGTCGATGCCGTGCGCCGGATGCGACTGGCGCTGAAGGATGTGGACAGCGCCACCAACGTTCATGACCGCAAGTATTTCCTGTCGCTTTATGTCCGCGAGCCTGCCGGAACCCTGTTCGAATATGCAACCGACGCCCCCGGCTTCACCGTCGACGAGCCGCCGGAGCATCTGGGCGAGACCCTGATGATCCCGCCCGGCGATGCCGCGCGTGCCGCCGATCTGAAACTCATGCTGCCGCAATTCGCCCGACCGGGCGAGGAAAGGATGCCGATGCGCGACCTGCCCTTCATCCACCGCTTTCATACGCCGGACGACCCCGACGGCAGCGTGATCGTGCTGCTGCACGGCACCGGCGGCAACGAGACCGACCTGATGCCGCTGGCCGCGAAACTGAACCCGCGCGCCACGCTTCTGGGCCTGCGCGGCCGCTCGACCGAGGAAGGCATCAACCGCTGGTTCCGCCGCTTCGACGCGGTGACCTACGATCAGGCCGATATTGCAGCGGAAGCCGAGGCTTTCGCGGCTTTCATGGCGGGCGCGATCAGGGGTTACGGGCTGGATGCGGACCGGATCGGTTTCCTCGGCTATTCCAATGGCGCGAACCTGCTGGGCGCGATCATGCAGCTTCACCCCGGTGTGGTCCGCCGCGCCATCCTGCTGCGCCCGGTGCAGGCGCTGGAAAACCCACCGGCCGCCGATCTTGCCGGCACAAGGGTGCTGATGCTCTCGGGGCTTCGCGACCCGTTCAACCGCATGGCCCCGGCGCTGGAACAGGCGCTGGTGGCGGGCGGCGCCGATCTGGACGCGCGGCTGATCGAGGCCGGGCACGAGTTGGCACAGGCCGATCTGGACGCGGCAACCGAATGGATGGCGGAGGAGATGGCATGAGCAAGACCGTCCTCATCACCGGCGCCGGGTCCGGCTTCGGACGCGGGGTGGCGCTGCTGGACGGCCGCCCGCAGGTCAGCCGCTGGCAGCGCGTCGCCTAAAGACTGCCGGCAAATCCGGCGACCAGATCGCGCAGGGCCTCGCGGTTCTTGTCGTCGGTCAGATTGCCCTGATCGTCGAACAATTGCCCGGCGCGCGAAACCAGCATCCGGCCCTCCCACAGCTCGGTCTTGAGCGTGCGCAGGATCGGCAGCCAGCCGTTCTGTGACAGGATGGTGCCGAAGCCGCCCGGCGAGGCGCCGATCAGCATGACCGGCTTGCCCGCGAACATCTTGAGCCCCGACCCGCGCGACATCCAGTCGATGGCGTTCTTGAACACGCCCGGCACGCCATTGTTGTATTCCGGCGTCACCAGCAGCAGGCCATCCGCCGCATCCAGCTGCGATTGCAGCTTCTGGACCGGGGCGGGCAGGCCATGGGCGGCTTCCTCGTCGGCATTGTAAAGCGGCACCTGATGGATATCGCCGATCTCGATCACGGCCCCTTCGGGTGCCAGATCGCGGGCGGCGCGCAGAAGCCCCGCATTGAACGACGCCTTGCGCAGGCTGCCAGACAGTCCGAGAATCCGGGGCATTGGTGCTCCTTGCGTGAATGGTTTCCTGTGGATCAACCTAACCGCCTTGCGATCCGCTGCAAGCGGCAGCACATCAATCGGCGTCGCAGCTATCCGTGCTGGGCGGTGACGGTTTTCAGGCGCGAGAAGCCGTAAAGCGCCTCGAACCCCTTTTCGCGGCCATGGCCGGATTTGCCGACCCCGCCGAAGGGCAGTTCGATCCCGCCGCCGGCGCCGTAATTGTTGATGAAGACCTGACCCACATTCAGCTTGCGCGCCATGCGCATCTGCCGCGCGCCGTCGCGGGTCCACAGACCCGCAACCAGCCCGTATTCGGTGCCATTGGCGATCCGCAGCGCCTCGGCCTCGTCCTCGAAGGGGATCAGGACCTGCACCGGGCCGAAGACCTCTTCCTGCGCAAGCCGGTGATCGGGGGGCACCTCGGCGAAAAGGATGGGCGCGACGTAATGCCCGGCCTTTGGCGCATCGGGAAGGATCGTGCCTTCCGCCGCCACGGTCAGGTCGCGTTTGCCGAGCGCGATATAATCCGAGACGATCTTCTTCTGCTTGGCCGAAACCAGCGGACCGAGATCGCGGTTATCGGGCGCGGGGCCGACTTCCAGCCCGGCATAGACCTCGGCCATGCGCCGGCGGACCTCGTCATAGATGCCGCGCTGCACCAGCACCCGCGATGCCGCCGAACAGGTCTGCCCGGCCCCCTGCACGCAGGCCCCGACAAGCGTCGGCAGCGCCGCTTCCAGATCGACATCGTCGAAGACGATATGCGGGGATTTTCCGCCCAGTTCCAGCGTCACCGGCACGACATTCCTGGCCGCCGCCTCTTGGATATGCCGCCCGGTCATGACCGATCCGGTGAAGGAGACATGATCCACCCCCGGATGCGCCGACAAAGCCGCCCCGACCTCGGCCCCGTAGCCGGTGACCACGTTCAGCGCGCCCGCCGGCAGCCCGGCTTCGGCGGCAAGCGCCGCGAAGGCAAGCGAGGACAGCGAGGCATCCTCGGCCGGTTTCAACACGCAGGCATTGCCCATCGCCAGCGCCGCCCCGACCGAACGCCCGAGGATCTGCATCGGGTAGTTCCAGGGGATGATATGGGCAGTGACACCATGCGGTTCGCGCAGGGTATAGACGGTGAAACCTTCCTGATAAGGGATGGTCGTGCCATGCAGCTTGTCGGCGGCACCGCCGTAGAATTCGAGATAACGCGCCAGCGCGATGGAATCGTTGCGGGCCTGTTTCATCGGCTTGCCGACATCGGTGGATTCGAGGAACGCGAGTTCCTCGGCCCGCTCCATCACCAGCCTTGCCATCCGGGTCAGGATCCGGCCGCGTTCCAGCGCCGGGGTCCGGCCCCATTCGCCCGCCAGCGCCAGTTCCGCGGCAGCAACGGCCTTGTCGACATCCGCCGCCGTCCCCTGACCGATGGCACCGATCACCGCGCCGGTCGAGGGGTTTTCGACCGGGATCGTCGCCGGATTGCCGGGCGCCTGCCACTCGCCGCCGATGAAGATCATGGTCGGATCGAACCAGAGCGATTGTTGGATGTTCATGTGATTTTCCCCCTTCGATGGCAGCAGGTCTTGCCCGAAGCGGGATAGCCGAAGCGAGACGCGATGCCCATACCCGCGCCGGGGCCTGCCGTTTCAGAGGGTGACAAATTCCGTTGAACTTGAGATGAAGGCCAGCAAGCCGGGGCTGCATGACAGCGCGACCGAACGCGCGACCCGCCCGGCCAAGGAGGAACCCATGTTGAGATCGGCGCGAAAGGCGGCCGAGTGGCTGATGGCCCTGACCCATAATATCGCGGCTCTTCTGCTGGCGGTGGCCTCGGTGCTGGTGATCTATCAGGTGTTCACGCGCTTCGTGCTCGGCAGCGCCTCGGGCTGGTCCGAGGTCGCCTCGCGCGCGACGGTGATCTGGATGGTCTTCATCGCCGTGGGCGTGGGCTTTCGCACCGGGGCGATGATCTCGCTGGAATTCATCCGCAGCATCCTGCCCGACGGCGCGCGTCGCGCGGTCATGGCCCTGGTGACCGGGCTGACGCTGCTGTTTCTGGTCGTGCTCGGCTGGTATGGCGTGCTGATGACCTTGCGGGTGCAGAACCAGCAGGTCGCCATGCTCGGCGTCTCGATGAGCTGGCTTTACGCCGCCATCCCGGTCGGCTGCCTGCTGGCGATCCCCGGCGTGATCCTTGGCCATCTCGACCCGCCCGAGCGGCCCGACGACCGCGAGGAGGCCGCATGAACGCCGCCATTGCCGCCTGCCTGATCATCCTCTTTGGCCTGTCGGTGCCGGTCGCAGTGGCCATCGGCCTGTCGGCGATGTTCGGGATCAGCTTCTTCTCCTCCATGCCGCTTCTGGTGGTGCCGCAGAAGATCTTCACCAGCCTCGACAGCTTTCCGCTGCTGGCGGTGCCCTTCTTCATCCTTGCCGGCAACCTGATGTCGCGCGGCGGCGTCTCGGCCCGGCTGGTCGATTTCGCCAAATCGCTGATCGGCGGGATGCAGGGCGGGCTGGCCAGCACCTGCGTCGTGACCTGCATGATCTTCGCCGCGATCTCGGGCTCCTCGGTCGCTACCACCTATGCGATCGGGGCGATCCTGATCCCGGCCATGGTCGCGCATGGCTATCCGACGCCGATGGCCGCGACCATTCAGGCCTCCTCGGCGGAGCTGGGCGTGATCATCCCGCCCTCGGTGCCGATGATCATCTATGCCGTCTCGACCGAGACCTCGGTCACCAAGCTGTTCATGGCCGGGATCGGGCCGGGCATCCTGATTGCGGCCCTGCTGGTCGGCATGGTCCAGATCTGGTGCCGGATGCGCGGCCATGGCAAGCAGGATGGCGATGCGCGCCTGTCGATCCTGACCAGCACCTATCGCGCCTTCTGGGCGCTGATGCTGCCGGTCATCATCCTCGGCGGGATCTACGGCGGCGTCTTCACCCCGACCGAGGCCGCCGCCGTCGCCGTGGGCTATGCCCTGCTGGTCGGCATGTTCGTCTATCGAGAGATCCGCCCCGCCGACCTGCCCGGCATCTTCCGCACCGCCGCCGTCTCGACCGCCGCGATCATGCTGATCATCGGCACGGCGGGGCTTCTGTCCTTCCTCGTCAACCTGTCGGGCCTGCCGCGCATCATCGGCACCTGGGCCGAGGGCAATTTCACCAGCCAGTGGCAATTCCTGCTGGCGATCAATCTGCTGCTGTTCGCTGTCGGCATGTTCATCGAGACCTCGGCCGCGATCCTCGTGCTGGGCCCGGTGCTGGCCCCCATCGCCATCGGTTACGGCATCGACCCGGTGCATTTCGGCGTGGTGATGATCGTGAACCTGGCCATGGGGATGATCACCCCGCCGCTTGGCGTGAACCTGTTCGCCGCCGCATCGGTGGCGCAGATCCCGGTGCAGCGCATGTTCCGGTCCCTGCTGATGCCGCTGGCGACGGTGGTGCTGGCGCTGCTGCTGATTACCTATATCCCCGCGATCAGTCTTTACCTGACACGCGGGCTGTAACCAAACCGGATCGGGAAGATGGAGAGCACAGGCATGGAACGGATCGGAGTGATCGGCGTCGGGCTGATGGGGCATGGCATCGCGCTGAACATCGTCGCCAAGGGCTGGCCGCTCGGCTATCTCAGCCATCCCGGCAACCAGCCGAGCGACGACCTGCTGGAAGCCGGCGCGCAGGCCTTCGACGATGTGGCGGGGCTTGCGGCGGAATGCGATATCCTGCTGCTCTGCGTCACCGGCACCCCGCAGGTCGAGGATGTCCTGACCGGATCGGGCAATCTGCTGGCGGCGCTGCGCCCCGGCATGGTGGTCGTCGATTGTTCGACCGCGATCCCGGAATCGACGCTGGCGCTTGCCGGGCTGGTCGAGGCGCGCGGTGCCCATTTCGTCGATGCCGCCATGACCCGGACCCCGAAGGAGGCCGCCGAGGGCCGGCTGAACCTGCTGATCGGCGGTGCGCCCGAGATCGTCGCGCGCATCACCCCGATGCTGGAAACCTTTTCGGAGAACCGCTTCTATGCCGGGCCGGTCAGTTCCGGCCACCGTCTGAAGCTGCTGCACAACTTCGTCTCGCTCGGTTCGGTCACGCTGATCGCCGAAGCTGCCGCCTGCGCCCGCGCGGCGGGGATTTCGGACGCGGTGCTGGTCGATTGCCTGAAACGCGGCGGCGGATATGGCGCGGGCCTCGACCGGATGGCGCCCTTCCTGCTGGATGGCGCGGTCGATCAGCTGCGCTTCACCGTCTCGAACAGCCTCAAGGACCTGACCTATTACAATGCCATGGCCGAGGAGGTCGGCAGCCCGCACCTGATCGCCGAGGCCACGCGCGCGATCATGGCCCGGCTGGTCGCAGGCGGTCATGGCGAGGAACTTTTGCCCCGGCAGGTCGATCTGATGGCCGAAAAGGGCGAATAGGCGAAAGCCTGCCCATTACCGCGCCATGATTCCGCTTGTCCTGGTGGCAGGCTTAATGAGCTTATCGGCGCATTCCGCGATACAATGGACGCGTATTGTGCCAACAAGGCGCCGCGGCGGGGGCGGACCCGCCAGCGCCAATGGGGAGGGGATGACGACATGGCCACGCAAACCAATATCTTCGATCAGGGGCTGGAGGCGAATCCGGCGAATTTCGTGCAGCTTTCGCCCCTGTCCTTCATCGCCCGGACGGCTGCGATCTATCCCGATCTGCCTGCCGTCGTGCATGGCGACATCCGCCGCAACTGGGCCGAGACCTATGCCCGCACCCGGCGGCTGGCCAGTGCGCTTGCGGCGCGGGGGATCTCGAAGGGCGATACCGTCTCGGTGATCGCGGCCAATATCCCGGAAATGTTCGAATCGCATTTCGGCGTGCCCATGGCCGGCGCGGTGCTGAACACGATCAACACCCGGCTCGACGCGGAAGCCGTGGCCTTCATCCTCAACCATGCCGAGGCGAAGGTGCTTCTGGTCGATCCCGAATTCGCCGAGGTCGCCGAACGCGCCGTCAGGATCGCCCATATTCCCGACCTGCTGGTCGTCGATATCGAAGATTCAAGCTTCGAGGGCGGTCACAGGATCGGCGCGCTGACCTATGAGGCGCTTCTCGCCGAGGGCGACCCGGAATTCGACTGGATCATGCCCGAAAGCGAATGGGATGCGATCAGCCTGAATTACACCTCAGGGACGACCGGCGATCCCAAGGGCGTCGTCTATCACCATCGCGGCGCGATGCTGAACGCGATGTCGAATATCGTCACCTGGGGCATGGCGCATCATGCGCGCTATCTGTGGACGCTGCCGATGTTCCATTGCAACGGCTGGTGCTTCCCCTGGACCATCGCCGCCAATGCCGGCGTCTGCGTCTGCCTGCGCGCGGTCCGGCCCGAGCCGGTCTTCCAGCTGATCCGCGACGAAAAGGTCAGCCATTTCTGCGGCGCGCCGATCATCCTGCAGATGCTGGTCAATGCCCCGGACGAGTTGAAGGATTTCGACCACGAGGTGAAGGTAATGACCGCAGGCGCGCCCCCGCCTGCCGCCGTCATCGCCAATATGGAGGCGATGGGTGTCGAGGTGACGCAGGTCTACGGGTTGACCGAGACCTATGGCCCCTCGGTGGTCAGTGCCTGGCAGTCGAAATGGGACGGGCTGGACAGCGCGGGCCGGGCCCGGCTGAAGGCGCGGCAGGGGGTGCGCAATATCGCTCTCGACGGGCTGATGGTCGCCGATGCCGAGACGCTCGCGCCGGTGCCGCCGGATGGTCAGACCATCGGCGAGATCTTCATGCGCGGCAATAATGTCATGAAGGGCTATGTGAAGAACCCGACCGCCACCGATACCGCCTTCCGTGGCGGCTGGTTCGCCTCGGGCGATCTTGGCGTCATGCATCCCGACGGCTATGTCGAGATCAAGGACCGGCTGAAGGACATCATCATTTCGGGCGGCGAGAATATCTCCTCGGTCGAGGTCGAGGACGTGCTTTATCGCCACCCCGACGTTCTGGAAGCGGCCATCGTCGCCCGCCCGGACGAAAAATGGGGCGAAACGCCCTGCGCCTTCGTCACCCTGAAACCGGGCCGCAACCTGACCGAGGCCGAGCTGATCGCCTTCTGCCGGCAGAACATGGCCCATTTCAAGGCGCCCCGGACGGTGATCTTCGACGAATTGCCGAAGACCTCGACCGGCAAGATCCAGAAATTCATCCTGCGCGACCGGGCAAAGGCGCTTGGGACGGACTAACGACCCGCTGCGCTTGTCGAGAAGCCTTTAATACACTGATAACCCTGAGGATCAGAGCGGGCGCAACACGCGATGCGCCCCCTGCACCCAGCCCTGCGCATAGCGGTGCAGCGCGAAATCATGCCCGTTCATCTCGACCAGGGCCTTGCGGACACGCGGGGTCAGGTCGTAGCGGTCGCCCTTGCGGTCGGGATTCTTGCGTTCGACAGGCACTTTGTGCAGCGGGCGGCCGGGTCGAAAGAGTTTGTTGAAGACCTCGATCGACGCGTCATAGGCCTCGGTACAGCCGATAAAGTCGAACCCTTCCAGCGGCATGTTGCGCAACTGCGCGGCCTGTCGGTTGGCACCGTATTTCGTTTGGGTCAGGAATTCCTCGGCACTCATTGTCTTGGCACCCTGTTCCCAGGGCGGCATGTCCGCAACCGGCTGGTTCGAGGGGTTGGCGCGCAGGAAATAATAGGCCGACACGGCACGCTCCACCGGGTCGCGCAGCCATGTGATGAAGATCGGGCGGATCCCCTCGATCTCGCGCAGGCGCTTGTATTTCTGGGCCGGGAAATGGCCGTGGATGCAGCGCACACCCTTCAGGGCGGCGCGGATCTGGTCATCGCTGGCATCGAGATCGGTGCCGGCCAGTGCTTTCGGTCGCTTCAGCCAATCGTAATCCTCAAGGATCGCGCGACCATAACAGTCTTCGAGTATGCGCCGGAAACTGGTGCCGCCGGTTTTCGGAATATGAACGGAAACAACGATATCCTGCATCTGGACACCCGATCTTTGGGGCCGCCGCGTATCTGCCAGCAGCCAAATTTGCGCCCTTTTATGCCGGGTCAGGCCGCACATCAAGCGAGCAAATAAACCATTTCGTATGATTTCTACGACAAGAGGCGAGCCTGATTGAAAATTCCTGAGTGCCACGCCCCGCCCGGCAGCCGGCAGGACACGTCACCGATAACTTCATATATGAACTTGCCAACCATTTATGAATTTCATAACCTGCCCCGGAGGAAGGAAACCTGGAGGGCCTTCGGTGGCAGATCTTTCATCCGCATCCGCGCCGCCGGATCCGCAGGACCTGCCGCTGGCCGGGCTGGTCGTCGTTGACCTCAGCCAGTTCCTGTCCGGGCCCTATTGTTCGCTGCGGCTCTCGGACCTTGGCGCGCGGGTGATCAAGGTGGAACGCCCAGGCGCAGGCGACCTGTCGCGCCAGCTTTACCTGTCCGATACCGAGATCGGCGGCGACAGCACGATCTTTCACGCCATCAATCGCGGCAAGGAAAGCATCGCGCTCGACCTCAAGGACGCGGGCGATCTGGCGGCGCTGAAACGGCTGCTGGCGCAGGCCGATGTGGTGATCCAGAATTTCCGCCCCGGCGTGGCGGCGCGGATGGGGCTGGACTGGCCGGCGGTGCAGGCGATCAATCCGCGCATCGTCTATGGCTCGATCAGCGGTTACGGCACCTCCGGCCCATGGGTCGGGCTGCCGGGGCAGGACCTGCTGGCACAGGCGCGCTCCGGGCTGACCTGGCTCAGCGGCGATGCCGGACAGGGGCCGGTGCCGATGGGCCTTGCCGTGGCCGACATGATGGCCGGCGTGGCGCTGAGCCAGGGGATTCTGGCCGCGCTTGTCGGGCGCGGCGTCTCGGGGCGTGGCCGGCTGGTCGAGACCAGCTTGCTGGAGGCCCTGATCGACCTGCAATTCGAGGTGCTGACCACCTATCTGAACGATGGCCGTCGCCTGCCCAGCCGGGCCGCGCGCAACAGCGCCCATGCCTATCTGTCGGCGCCCTACGGCGTCTATGCCTGCGAGGATGGCCATCTGGCGCTGGCGATGACGCCCTTGCCGGGACTGTTCGCGCTGCTCGACATGCCCGATCTGACCGAGGGCCAGCCCGATGCCGGCTTCCGCCGCCGCGACGAGATCAAGGAGGCGTTGGCGGAGCGCCTTTCCAGCGGCACGGTCGCGCATTGGCTGTCGATCCTGCAACCCGCCGATATCTGGTGCGCCGAGGTCATGAACTGGCCCGAGCTTCTGGCCAGCGAGGGCTTTGCCAGGCTGGACATGCTGCAACTGGTCACGCGCGAGGATGGCGTGAGGATCAGGACCACACGCTCGCCGCTGACGCTGGACGGGCGCCGCCCCGCGAACGCGCGCGCAGCCCCCCGCGTCGGCGATCAGACGGAACAGATCCGCAAGGAATTCGGGCTATGACCACGCTCAGGGGAATGACCTGGAACCACCCGCGCGGCTACGATCCGATGGTCGCGGTTTCGGCCGAATGGCAGCGCGATACCGGTGTCGGCATCCATTGGGACAAGCGCTCGCTGCAGGATTTCGAAAGCTACCCGGTCGAGACGCTGGCCCGCGAATACGACCTGATCGTCATCGACCACCCCCATGTCGGCCAGATCACCGCCGAGGGCTGCCTGCATCCCCTGCCCGACGCGCCCGAGATCGCGCGGGCCAGTGTCGGGCTGTCCTATCCCAGCTATGTCTGGCAGGGGAAGCAATGGGCCTATCCGATCGACGCCGCGACCCAGGTGCAGGCGATCCGGCCCGACCTGATCGGGCAAGCGCCCGCGACTTGGGACGAGGTGCTTGACCTGGCGAAATCGGGCCGGGTCGCGATCCCGCTCAGGGCGCCACATATCCTGATGTCTTTCCTGACGCTGGTGGCCAATGCCGGCCATCCGGTCAGGACCGAGGGCCCCGGCCAATTCGTCGACCGCAAGGCCGGGATCGCGGCGCTGGAACGGCTGGCAGCACTCGCCGCACTTGTCGATCCCGCCTGCTATGACTGGGACCCTATCGAGGTCTATGAACGGATGGCAGCGGGCGACCAGATCGCCTGCGTGCCGCTGGCCTATGGCTATGTCAGCTATTCCCGCCGCGATGCGCCGGGCAAGCGCCTGTCCTTCCATGACATCGCCGAAACCCGGCCCGGCGCAGGCGTGGCGGGATCGGCGCTTGGCGGAACCGGGATCGCGGTGTCGGCCTTTTCCACCAAGCCCGAGGCCGCCATCGCCTTCGCCCGCCATGTCGCCGGTCCAGAGGTTCAGCGCGGGCTCTATGCCGGTTCTGGCGGGCAGGTTGGTCATGGCGAGGCCTGGCATGACGCGAATGTCGATGCCGAGGCCGGCGGCTTCTATTCCGGCACCGCACGCACGCTGGCCGGGGCCGTGCTGCGCCCGCGCCATGACGGCTATATGCCGTTTCAGGACGCGGCCTCGGCACGGATCGCGCAGGCGCTGAAGGATGGCGATTTCGGCGCGGCCATCGACGATATGGGCCGGCTTTTCGCCGCCACCTTCACCGCCGGCTGAGCCGGATCAGCCCGGCAGGTTCCAGATCCGGGCGGCATTGCCGGAGAAGAGCATCTCGCGCTCCTGCTCCGAGACCATGTCGAACAGCGCCCGGCTGGCGCTGGCCCATTTCGTCAGCCCGCCGCCCAGGGTGCAGACGAACCAGTCGCTGCCCCAGACCAGCCGGTCGAGGCCGAAACATTCGGCGACGTGATGAACCCATGGCCGCAGGTCGGCGGCGGTCCAGCCCTCGGCCGCATAGGCCGGCAGGCCCGAGACCTTGGCCACCACATTGTCGCGCAGCGCCAGCGCGGCGATATCGCGCGCCCAATCGTCATAGGCCCCGCCGGCGATGTCGGGCACGCCGCAGTGATCCAGCACGAATTGCGTTTCGGGCGCGGCATCGACAAGCGCCGTGGCCAGCGGCAATTGCCGCGCCTGCACGCACAGATCAAAGGGCAGCCCGGCGGGGCCGAGCCTGCGGATATTGTCGCGAAACAGCGCGGTCTGCGACAGCTCGTCCGGCATCACATGCAGCACCCGCCGGAAGCCCACGACCGAGGCGCGGTCCTGCGCCCGCTCGATCTCGGCGGCAAAGCCGTCCTGCTCGGGCCGGCAGGCGGCGATGATGCCGGCGATGGGGGTATCGGTGCGCGGCGGCAGGGCCTCGATCACGTCGATCTCGGCACCGATCATGTCGCCGGCCACATCGACCTCCATGTAAAGCGCGCGGGCAATTCCGGCGGCTGCGGCCTCACCCGCGTATTCGGCATGGCTCCAGTCGCGGTCCAGCGCCGGCGCTTCGGCCAGCCATGGATAGGTCAACCGGCTGCGGTCCACCAAGTGCAGATGCGTGTCGATGATTGCGGTCATCTCTCTCCTCCCCTTGCGCCTCGCTCTCTCAGGCGCTCTCCTCGCGCATGCCGGCCATTTCGGACAGTCTCTGGCAGGTTTCGACCAGCAGATGCGTGCAATCGGACATGTCGGGCGCGTCGGCTGCGTTCACCAGCGGAATGTAAGGCACGGTCAGCGCCGCGATGGCATTGCCATCCCCGGCAAGGATCGGCGCCGACAGGTTGAACACCCCCGCCGTCTGCGCCGAGGGCATGCTTTCATAGCCCTGCTCTCGGATGCGGTTGAAGCGTTCGGCCAGCGCCCGAGGCACGGTGCGACCGGCTTCGGCACGGTTTTCGGTCAGCATCATCTCGCGCCGCTCGGGCGTGTTGAAGGCCAGCAGGATATGGCCCGATCCGGTATCGAAAAGCCCGATATGCGAACCGACGCGGATGCTGATCCCCCAATAGGTCGGCGCCTCCTGCTGGGCGACGACGACGACCTGCCCCCGGTCGAAGACGGCCAGATGCACCGCCTGCCGGGCGCGCCCGGCCAGATCTCGCATCAGGGGCGTGGCATAGCTGACCAGCCGCCGCGTCGGCGCGTGCAGTTGCGCGAGGCCGAACATCTTCAGCGTCAGCGCGAAACGGTCGCCATCGATTCGGGTGACATAGCCGCGCCGCTGCAAACGGTCGAGCATCCGGTAAAGCTCGTTCGGGGTCCGGCCGAGGCTTTTCGCAATCTCGGCCTGGGTCAGCCCGCCGTCGATTTCAGCCAGCAATTCCAGCATATCCAGCCCCTTGTCCAAGGCCGGGGCACGGTAACGATCCTCTTCGGTCATCGTTCCTCCATGAATTGTCCAATTCATAAATGCCGAAATTTGCAAGCATTCCAGAAGGTTCTTGACACAAACTAGCATTCATCTTTGTATATGAACAGAGCACTTACTGATGCATGATCAAACATGCGGCAACCCGGTGCTCAAGGGAGGAAGACATGAAACTCTTGACCACCACCGCGCTGGTTCTGGTCGGCGCCACCGGCGTCATGGCGCAGGACCTGCCCGGCAAGTTCGACGGCGTGACCGTTCAGGCCAAGCTGATCGGCGGCCAGCAATACGAGGCACTCTACGCCCGCATCGCCGAATGGGAGGCGGCGACCGGCGCCAAGGTCGACGTGATCTCGAAGAAAAACCATTTCGAGCTGGATCGCGAAATCAAATCCGACATCGCCACCGGCCAGCTTGGCTGGTGCGTCGGCTCGAACCACTCGTCCTTCGCGCCGCAATATCCCGGCATCTATGCCGATCTGCGCGCGCTTCTGCCGGCAGAGGCCCTGGCGGATTTCGTGCCCGCCACGCTGGACGCGGCGACGCTGGAAGACAAGCTGGTCATGCTGCCCCGGGCGCAGTTCGATGTCTCGGCGGTCTATTACCAGAAATCGCTTTACGAGGATGAGGCAAACAAGATCGCCTTCAAGGAAAAACTCGGCTATGATCTGGCCCCGCCCTACACTTGGGACCAACTGGCCGATCAGGCGAAGTTCTTCGCCAACCCGCCGGATTTCTACGGCACCCAATATGCCGGCAAGGAAGAGGCCATCGCCGGGCGCTTCTATGAAATGCTGCTGTCGAATGGCGGCGAGTTTCTGGATGCCGAGGGCAAGCCCGCCTTCAACTCGGAAGCCGGGGCGGCGACGCTGCAATGGTTCGTCGATCTCTACAAGGCCGGCGCGGTGCCGAGCGGGGTGCCGAATTACCTCTGGGACGATCTCGGGCAGGGCTTCGCCTCGGGCACCGTCGCCATCGACCATGACTGGCCGGGCTGGATGGGCTTCTTCAACGACCCGGCTTCCAGCAAGATCGCCGGCAATGTCGGCGTGGCCCCGCCGCCCAAGGGATCCTCGGGCGCGCGCAGCGGCTGGTCGGGCTTCCACGGCTTTTCCGTGACCGAGGATTGCGCCACGCCCGAGGCCGCCGCCTCGCTGGTCTGGTTCCTGACCAACGAGGACAGCCAGAAGCTGGAAAGCGGCGCCGGCCCCTTGCCGACGCGCAACGCGGTCTGGGATCACATCATCGCCGAAGCGGCCAGCGATCCTTACCGTGCCGAGGCGCTCGCCGCCTTCCAGGTGGCCGCGCAGGGCGCCTATCCGGTGCCGCGCACGCCGAGCTGGATCGAGATCACCAATGTCGTCTATCCCGAGCTTCAGGCCGCGATCCTTGGCGACAAATCGGTCGAGGATGCGCTGAACGCCGCCGCCGAAGAAGCGACGCAGGTCCTTGAGGACGCAGGCGAGCTCTGATCGCCGAAAAGGGGGCCGCGATGGCCCCCTTCATCCCCTAACGCAAGAAGCGGAACGCGATGAAACCCTGGCGTCTATCCCCGCATATCCTGCTGCTGCTGCCGGCGGTTCTGGTGCTGCTGGCGGTGGTGATCCTGCCGCTGATCCTGTCCTTCTGGTCCAGCCTGACCCCGTTCCGGCTGACCCGGCCGGATTCGATCTATGACTTCGTCGGCCTGCGCAACTATGCCCGGCTGATGGGCGACGGCCAGTTCTGGTCGGCCTTCGGGCGCACGGTGCTGCTGCTGACCGTGGCGCTGAACCTGGAAATGCTGCTCGGCCTCGGTCTTGCCCTGCTGATCGAGCGCGCCAGCCGCGGGCAGCGCATCCTGCGCACGCTGCTGATGTTTCCGATGATGTTCTCGCCGGTGCTGGTGGGCTTCCAGTTCAAGTTCATGTTCAACGACAATGTCGGGCTGGTGAACAACGCCCTGCAATCGCTGGGGCTGACCAATAGCGCGATCCCCTGGCTGATCGACCAGCATCTGGCCTTCTTCTCGATCGTCGTGGCCGAGATCTGGTCCTCGACCTCGGTTTTCGCGATCTTCATCCTGGCCGGGCTGATGGCCATGCCCCGCGACCCGCTGGAGGCCGCGCGCGTCGATGGCTGCACGCCCTGGCAGACCTTCCGCTTTGTGACCTGGCCCTTCCTGATGCCCTTCGCCTTCATCGCCATGACCATCCGCTCGCTGGATGTGGCGCGGGCCTATGACATCATCAAGATCATGACCGATGGCGGCCCGGCGCGACGGACCGAGGTGCTCTGGACGCTGATCGCGCGCACCGGATACGCCGATTCCAAGATGGGCATGGCCAATGCCATGGCCTATGTCGCGATCCTGCTATCGATCCTGTTCACGGTCATCTTCTTCCGCAAACTCGCGCAATCCCGCGAACAGATCGCGGCGGAGTGGTAGCATGGACGCCAACAGATCATCCCGCATCCGCAAGCGCCTGACCCGCTGGGGGCTGAATATCGCGCTGTTTCTGGCCATGGCGATCATCTGCCTGCCGGGGCTGTGGATCGTGCTGAACTCGCTGCGCCCCACGGTCGAGATCATGGCCAAGCCCCCGGTCTGGATCCCGCATGAACTGAACTTCGATGCCTATGTGGCGATGTTTTCCGGCGTCGGCTCTGGTGGCATCCCGGTGATCGCCTATTTCCGCAACTCGATCATCATCGCCGTCACCTCGACCGTGATCGCGCTGGCGATCGGCATGGCCGGCGGCTATGCCTTCGCGCGCTATCGCTTCCGGGGCAAGTCGGGCTGGTTCCTTGGCCTGATGCTGACGCGGACGGTGCCCGGTATCGCGCTGTCGCTGCCTTTGTTTTTCATCTATGCGAAGCTTGGCATCATCGACACGCATTTCGGGCTGATCCTCGCCTATGTGGCGATGAACGTGCCCTTCACGGTCTGGCTGATCGACGGCTTCTTCCGTCAGGTCCCGCGCGATCTGGCCGAGGCGGCGCAGATCGACGGCTGCACCCGCTGGCAGGCCTTCTGGACGGTCGAGTTTCCGCTGGCCCGTCCCGGCATTGCCAGCGCCGGCATCTTCGCCTTCCTGACGGCGTGGAACGAATTCGCGCTCGCCTCGCAACTGACGCGCTCGACCAACAGCAAGACGCTGCCGGTCGGGCTTCTGGATTACACTGCGGAATTCACCATCGACTGGCGCGGCATGTGCGCGCTTGCCGTGGTGATGATCGTGCCGGCGCTGGCGCTGACCTATGCGGTGCAGAAACATCTCGTGTCCGGCCTGACCGCCGGCGCGGTGAAGGGATAGGACCATGGCCGATCTGACACTGAACCGGTTGGACAAGAGATATGGCGGCTTCCATGCCGTGAAGGGCATCGACCTTGCCGTCAGCGATGGCGAATTCGTGGCGCTTGTCGGCCCCTCGGGCTGCGGCAAGTCCACCACGCTGCGCATGATCGCGGGGCTGGAGGAGATCTCGGGCGGCGATATCCTGATCGGCGAAAGGCTGGTCAACGACCTTGCGCCGCGCCAGCGCAATATCTCGATGGTGTTCCAGTCCTATGCGCTTTACCCGCATATGACCGTGCGCGAGAACATGGGCTTCACCCTGAAGATCGCCAAGCGCCCGCAGGCCGAGATCGACGCCGCCGTGGCCGAGGCCGCCCGCGCGCTGGAGATCGAGCCATTGCTGGACCGCCGCCCGGCCCAGCTTTCCGGCGGTCAGCGCCAGCGCGTCGCCATGGGCCGCGCCATCGTGCGCAGCCCGGACGTGTTCCTGTTCGACGAACCGCTGTCCAACCTCGACGCCAAGCTGCGCGGCCAGATGCGGACCGAGATCAAGAAGCTGCATGCCCGGCTGGGCGCGACCGTGGTCTATGTCACCCATGATCAGGTCGAGGCGATGACCCTGGCCGACCGCATCGTCATCATGCGCGACGGCCATATCGAGCAGGCCGACACCCCCGACGAGGTCTTCAACCGCCCGGCCACACGCTTTGTCGCCGGCTTCATCGGCTCTCCGCCGATGAACATGATCGAGGCCGAGGTGAGGGGCGACCGGCTGCGCGCGCCCGACGGCGCCGAACTGCCCTTGCCGCAGGCATTCCGCGACCGCGTCAGCGAAGGGCAGCGGGTCACCTTCGGGCTGCGTCCTGACGACATTTATCCGACCGGCCACGGCCTTCACGCCGGCACGCAGGTCGAGACCCGCCCGCTGGAGGTCGAGCTGACCGAACCGCTCGGCAACGAGACCCTGCTGTTCATCCGCTTCGGCGGGCAGGAATGGACCAGCCGGATGCTGAACCCGCGCCACCTGCGCCGGGGCGAGGTGGTCGAATTCCAGTTCGACCTGTCGCGGGCGCATCTGTTCGATGCCGAATCCGGCCTCAGCCTGAGGGATGCGTGATGGCCCGGATCGAACGCATCCAGCTGGCCATGGTCGATCTGGCCCCCAAGGTCGAACGCCGGGATGCGATCCAGAGCTTCGTCAGTCAAGAAACCCCGCTGGTCGCCATCACCGACAGCGATGGCGGGCAGGGCATGGGCTATTCCTATACCATCGGCACGGGCGGGTCCTCGGTCATGCGGCTCTTGGCCGATCACCTTTGCCCGCGCCTGATCGGGCGCGAGGCGACCGAGGTCGAGGCGATCTGGCACGAGCTGGAATTCCTGACCCATGCCACCACCATCGGCGCCATCACCTCGATCGCGCTGGCGGCCATCGACACAGCACTTTGGGACCTGCGCTGCCGCAAGGCCGGGCTGCCACTGTGGCGGATGGCCGGCGGCGCGCGGCCATCCGCGCCCTGCTATACGACCGAGGGCGGCTGGCTGCACCTGCCGACCGAGGCGATTGTCGAGGACGCGCTGAACGCGCAGGCGCAGGGCTTTACCGGGTCCAAGGTCAAGATCGGCCGCCCCGTCATCGCCGAGGACGTGGCCCGCATCGCCGCGCTGCGCGAGGCCGTGGGCGACGGCTACGAGATCATGACCGATGCCAATCAGGGCTTTGCGCGTGACAGCGCGCGCCGCCGGGCCGAGGCGCTTGCCACCTTCAACCTCGCCTGGATCGAGGAGCCGCTGCCCGCCGACGATATCGCGGGCCATGTCTCGCTGGCCGCATCGACGCCCATTCCCATCGCTGTCGGCGAATCGCTCTATTCCATCCGCCATTTCGCCGAATATGCCGCCCGCGACGCCTGCGGGATCATTCAGGTCGATGCCGGGCGTATCGGCGGCATTACCCCCTGGCTGAAGGTCGCCCATATGGCCGAGGGCTTCGATATCCCCGTCTGCCCGCATTTCCTGATGGAGCTTCATGCCTCGCTGGTCTGCGCGGTGCAGAACGGGCGCTATGTCGAATATATCCCGCAACTGGACGAGATCACCCAGTCCGGGTTGCGCATCGAAAACGGACAGGCCTTCGCCCCCGAAACCCCGGGGCTTGGCATCGACTGGGATCTGGACGCCATCGCCGGGCGCGCCATTCCCGAATTCACCCGCTCGATCACCGAGGCCGCGCCATGATCCGCATGGGTTCCGTCATCGGCCTCGCGCCAGAGAAGATCGCCGAATACAAGGCGCTCCATGCCGCCGCCTGGCCCGGCGTTCTGGCCATGATCAGCGCCTGCCATATCCGCAATTACGTCATCTACCTGCGCGAGCCGGAAAACCTGCTGTTCTCGCATTTCGAATATCACGGCGAGGATTGGCAGGCCGATCAGGCGAAGATGGCCGCCGATCCGGTGACGCAGGAGTGGTGGGCGCTCTGCATGCCCTGCCAGCGCCCGCTGGACAGCGCGAAGGATGGCGAATGGTGGGCACCGATGGAGGAGGTGTTTTTCCATGCATGATCCCCTCTCGCTGCGCCAGCACTGGCCGGAACCGGCAACGCGCCGGCCCATCGTGATCTTCGGCGCGGGCTCGATCACCCGCGATGCGCATCTGCCGGCCTATGCCAAAGGCGGCTACGACATCGCCGGCATCTACGATCCCGACCGCAAGAAGGCGGCAGAACTGGGCCTGCCGGTCTTCGCCTCAATCGAGGACGCCGCGCGGGTCGAGGGCGCGGTCTTCGATCTGGCCACCCCGCCCGCCGCCCATGCCGGCATCCTGCGGGCGCTGCCGGAAGGCGCGCCGGCGCTGATCCAGAAGCCCATGGGCATGGACCTTGCCGGTGCGACCGAAATCCTGACGGTCTGCCGCGAACGCAGGCTGCTGGCGGCGGTGAATTTCCAGCTGCGCTTTGCGCCCATGATGATCGCCCTGCGCGACGCCATCGCGAAAGGCTGGCTGGGCGAGGTGGTGGACGTGGAAATGCACGGCGTCATGGCGACACCCTGGAGCCTCTGGGCCTTTCTGGACGGCCTGCCCCGGATCGAGATCACCATGCATTCGATCCATTACCTCGACAGCATCCGCATGATGCTGGGCGATCCCCTGGGCATCCATGCCAAGACCATGGGCCATCCCGGCCACAGGGTCGCGCAGACCCGCACCTCGGCCATTCTGGATTACGGCGACCGCGTCCGCTGCACGCTCTCGGTCAACCACGACTGGGATTACGGCCGCCCGCATCAGGCCTGCGAGATGCGCCTGGCCGGGACCGAGGGCGCGGCCTTTCTGCAACTGGGCGTCAATCTGAACTACCCGAAGGGAGAGGTCGATATCCTGCAGATACGCCCGAAAGCCGGCGACTGGATGGATGTTCCTCTGCAGGGCGCATGGTTTCCCGATGCCTTCACCGGGCGGATGCACAACCTGCAACGCGCCGCCGGCGGCGAGGAAGATCTGATCGCCCCGGTGGAAGACGCCTGGAAGACCATGGCGCTGGTCGAGGCCTCCTTCGTCTCCTCCCGCCAGCCCGCCACGCCAATCGAAAGCCCGCCCTGATGGAAATCACCCGCTATTTCGAGGATATCGAGATCGGCGAAAGCCGCACCACCTTCGGCCGCACGATCACGGAAACCGATTTCGTCACCCATGCCGGCCATACCGGCGATTTCTTTCCGCATCACATGGATGCGGTCTTCATGGCGGACAGCGAGTTCGGCCAGCGCATCGCCCATGGCACCATGGTCTTCGCCATCGGCATCGGGCTGACCGCGACGGTGATCAATCCGGTCGCCTTTTCCTATGGTTACGACCGGCTGCGCTTTGTCCGCCCGGTCTTCATCGGCGACACCATCCGCACCCGCGTCACCGCCGCCCGCAAGGAGGACGACCCGAAACGCGCCGATCACGGGCGGCTGTTCGAGAAGGTCGAGGTGCTGAATCAGGATGACCGGACCGTGCTGGCCTGCGAACATATCTACATCATCCAGAAAAGGGGGGCGGCATGACCGACCTGACCGGAAAGACCGTCCTGATCACCGCCGCAGCCCAAGGGATCGGCCGCGCCACCGCCGAAGCCTTCGCCCGCGCCGGGGCGAGCGTCCATGCGACGGATATCAACGAGGCCGGGCTGGCCACGCTCGGCGCGGTGCCGGGGATCAGGGCGCATGGGCTGGACGTGCTCGATACCTCGGCGGTGAACGATCTGGTGGCGCGGATCGGGGCCGTCGATGTGCTGTTCAACTGCGCCGGCTTCGTTCATGCCGGCACGATTCTGGACATGCCGAATACGGATTTCGACTTCGCCATCGACCTGAACGTGCGCTCGATGATCCGCACCATCCGCGCGGTCCTGCCCGGGATGCTGGACCGCGGCGAGGGCTGCATCATAAACATGAGCTCGGTCGCAAGCTCCATCAAGGGCGTGCCGAACCGCTTCGCCTACAGCACCACCAAGGCGGCGGTTCTGGGCCTGACCAAGGCGGTCGCAGCGGATTATGTGACCCGAGGCATCCGCTGCAACGCGATCTGCCCGGGCACGGTGCATTCGCCCTCGCTGGATGACCGGCTGGCGGCGACGGGCGATTACGACAAGGCCAAGCGCGATTTCATCGCCCGCCAGCCCATGGGCCGCATCGGCGAGGCGACAGAGATCGCCGATCTCGCCCTTTACCTCGCGGGCGCAACCTATACCACCGGTCAGGCCGTCTGCATCGACGGCGGCTGGACAATCTGAAAGGACATGAGATGAAACTCGTACGTTATGGCATGGCCGGCGCCGAGAAGCCGGGCCTGATCGACACCGACGGCCGGATCCGCGACCTTTCGGGGCATATTGCGGATGGCGCGGGCGCGGCCATCGACCCCGCGAAACTGGCCGAGCTTGGCCGGATCGACCCGGCCAGCCTGCCGCTGGTCTCTGGCGATCCGCGCCTTGGTCCTTGTGTCGGCGGGACCGGCAAGTTCATCTGCATCGGGCTGAATTACTCCGACCACGCCGCCGAAACCGGGGCCGAGGTCCCCAAGGAGCCGATCATCTTCATGAAGGCCAGTTCGGCCATCTGCGGGCCGAACGATCCGATCGTGATCCCGCGCGGCTCGGAAAAGACCGATTGGGAGGTAGAACTGGCCGTCATCATCGGCCGCCACGCCAAATATGTCAGCGAAGCCGAGGCTATGGAATATGTCGCCGGCTATGCGGTAACCAACGATGTCTCGGAACGCGCCTTCCAGATCGAACGCTCGGGCCAGTGGACCAAGGGCAAGAGCTGCGACAATTTCGGCCAGATCGGCCCCTGGCTGGTGACGAAGGACGAAATCGCCGATCCCCAGAATCTGAAGATGTGGCTGACCGTGAATGGCGAGAAGATGCAGGATGGCAGTTCCTCGACCATGGTCTTCGGGGTGGCGCATCTGGTCAGCTACCTGTCGCAATTCATGTCGCTGCATCCGGGCGACGTGATCTCGACCGGGACCCCTCCCGGCGTCGGGCTGGGGATGAAACCGCCGCGCTTCCTGAAGGCGGGCGATGTGGTCGAACTGGGGATCGAGGGCCTTGGCCAGCAGCGTCAGGACGTGGTGGCCGACAAATGAAGATCACCGGGCTGCGGACATATGACCTGAGATTTCCGTCCGAAGGCGCGCTTGACGGTTCGGATGCGATGAACCTCGACCCGGTCTATTCGGCGGCCTATGTGGTGCTGGAAACCGATGGCGGACATGAGGGTCACGGCCTGACCTTCACCATTGGTCGCGGCAACGAGCTTTGCGTGGCCGCGATCAGGGCGCTTGCCCCCCGCGTCGTCGGGCTGGACATGGACTGGATCCGCGAGGATCCGGGCCGGTTCTGGCGCCATGTCACCGGCGACAGCCAGCTGCGCTGGGTCGGCCCCGACAAGGGGGTGATCCATCTGGCGACGGGCGCCGTGGTCAACGCGGTCTGGGATCTCTGGGCGCGGGTCGAGGGCAAGCCGGTCTGGCGGCTGGTCGGCGAGATGTCCCCGGCCGAGGTCCTGAAGATCGTCGATTTCCGCTATCTCACCGATGCGCTGACGCCCGCCGAGGCGCTGGCGATTCTGGAACGTGCGCAGGACGGCAAGGCGGATCGCATCGCCGATCTGCAGGCGCAGGGTTATCCCTGCTACACCACCTCGGCCGGCTGGCTGGGCTATCCCGACGACAAGCTGCGCAGGCTCTGCCGCGAGGCGAAGGAAGCCGGGTTCAGCCATGTGAAGATGAAGGTCGGCCGCGATCTGCAGGACGATATCCGCCGCCTGACCATCGCCCGCGAGGAGCTTGGCTGGGACATCACCATGATGATCGACGCCAATCAGGTCTGGGAGGTCGATCAGGCCATCGACTGGGTCAAGGCGCTGGATTTCGCCAGGCCCTGGTTCATCGAGGAGCCGACCTCGCCCGACGACGTGCTGGGCCATCGCGCGATCCGGCAGGCGGTGGCGCCGGTGCGGGTGGCCACGGGCGAGATGTGCCAGAACCGGATCATGTTCAAGCAGTTCATCGCCGGCGGTGCCATCGACGTGGTCCAGATCGACGCCTGCCGCCTTGGCGGGCTGAACGAGGTGCTGGCGGTGCAGCTGATGGCGGCGAAATACGGGCTGCCGGTCTGGCCCCATGCCGGGGGGGTGGGCTTGTGCGAATATGTCCAGCACCTGTCGATGCTGGATTACATCGCCGTTTCCGGCACCCGCGAGGGCCGGGTGATCGAATATGTCGATCACCTGCACGAACATTTCTGCGATCCCTGCGAGGTTCGGGGCGGGGCCTATATGGCCCCCTCGCAGCCGGGATTCTCGATCCAGATCAAGACCGAAACGCTGGCCCGCTTCAGTCACCCCAACGCGACGACAGGCGGCTAACCGCAAGAAAGACGAAAGCCGGCGCGCCTCCAGCCGCAATCGCGTCAACCATTTGTTAACCAATAAAAATTATTGACTCCAAACGTCTGTCCGGTCTGATATGGTCGGGTAGGCGCAGACAGGTATGCAAGCATCTGATTCAAAGTCCAAACCGGAAGGGATCGCCGCCCGGCAATGCAGAACGTTGATCGGTTCAGCCTGACGATGGGGTGCGGATGACGGCTGCAACCGCGAAATATACCCCCTTCGACCGTGCCGAGGGCGCGCTGTTCGGCCTCGCCATCGGTGATGCGCTCGGCATGCCATCGCAAACCTTGTCACGCGCCGATATTCAAGCCCGTTACGGTCGGATCAAGGACTTCGTCGCCCCTTTCGACGATCACCCGGTCTCTCACGGCCTGACGGCAGGGCAGATCACCGACGATACCGAACAGAGCCTGCTTCTCGCCCGCCGCCTGATCGCCGATGCCGAGCGGTTCGATGAGCGGAAATGGGCCCGGGATCTCGTCGCCTGGGAAGACGGGATCAGGGCGCGCGGGCTGCGTGACCTGCTTGGCCCGTCGACCAAAGCGGCGCTTGATGCGCTCATGGCCGGGGCATCTCCGACCGAGACCGGACGGGCCGGGACAACCAATGGCGCGGCCATGCGGATCGCCCCGGTCGGCATAGCCACCACGCCAGAGCCTGAGTGGATCGTGGCCCGTGTGGTCGCGACCAGCCGCGTCACCCATCACACCGGAGAGGCGATTGCCGCCGCCTCAGCCGTGGCGATGGTCGTCTCGGCCGGCATCGACGGGGCGGATTTCGAAGACGCCCTGCCCCATGCACTCGATGCCGCGCGCCTCGGTCAGGGGTGGGGCAGCAGTGCCGGCATCGGCGATATGGCCGCCCGGATCGAGACGGCGCTGGATGTGGCAAGGACGGGCGATCTGGATCGGCTGATTGCGACGACCGGCAGTTCTGTGCAAAGCCATGAATCGGTCGCTGCGGCCTTCGGGCTGGTCATGCTGGCCGGCGGCGACGGCTGGCAGGCCATGCTGATTGCGGCCAATATCGGCGATGATACCGACACGATCGGCGCCATTGCCGGGGCAATGGCCGGCGCCTGCGCGGGTGCCTCCTCGCTGCCGAAGGATGCAATTGGGCGGGTCACGTCGGCAAACCGGCTGGACATCCCGGCCATCGCGCGGCAGTTGCTTGCCTTGCGCCACCGCGACATGGAGGCACGCCAATGACGAAGCTGATCCAGATCACCGGACCGGTGGTGGACCTCGTCTACCGGGTGCGGGAAATCCCGGCCTCGGGCGAAGAAGGGATTGTAACCGGCTTTCTCGCCGCGCCGGGCGGCGGGGCGAACTCTCTGGTGGCGGCGCGTGCAGCCGGGATGGAGGCCGCGCTTGGCGGCACCATTGGCACCGGGCCATTCGCAGAGATGACCCGCAAACTGTTGGCGGAACAGGCCATTCCCCATATCGGCGGCACCCATCCCGACCTCGATCAGGGGTTGTGCACTGTGCTGCTGGAGCCGGACGGAGAACGGACTTTCGTTTCCAATCACGGCGCCGAGGGGCATGTCACCGAAGCCGATCTGGCCCGGATCGAGGTATCGCCCGGGGATTGGGTCATGCTGTCGGGCTATACGCTCTTTTATCCTGCTGCCGCGCGGGCGGTGTCAGGCTGGATCTCGGCCCTGCCGCCAGAAATCAAGGTATTGTTCGACCCGTCCCCCATCGTGGCCGAAATCTCGTCGGAGCTTCTGGCCCCGGTTTTCGCCCGCGCCGACTGGATCAGCGCCAATTTCGAGGAGGGCGTAACCCTGGTCGGCTTCGACAAGCCCGGTCGGGTCGCGATGGGTCTGGCCAGAAACCGGCAGGGTGCCGTCCTGCGACGCGGTGCCGATGGCGCCTGGCTGGCAACCGAGGGGCGGCTGGACAAACTGCCCGCGCCCGAGGTCAAGGCCATCGACAGCAACGGCGCCGGCGATTGCCATATCGGCAGTTTCATCGCCGAGCTGACGCGGTCAGGCGATCCTCTGCGGGCCACGCGCTACGCCAATATTGCCGCTGCCCTGTCCACGACCCGCGACGGGCCGGCAACCCCGCCGCCTCGCGACGAAGTCATGAAGCTGCTTTAGGCCGTGGTGACACGGGCCAACCAAACCCTGAGGAGGAAGACATGAAACTCTCGCTGATCGCCGCAACTGCGCTGGCTTTCGCCGCCCATGCTGCCGCAGCCGATGAAATCCGGGTGCTGAACTGGCAGGGTTACGGCACCGATATCGGCTGGTCGCTGGAGGCGTTCGAGGCCGCGACCGGGCATAAGGTCGTGAACGAATATTTCAACTCGGAACAGGAAATGCTGACCAAGCTGCGCACCAATCCGGGCGCTTATGACGTGGTCATGATCAATGCCGCCTTCACCGCGCAGGCCATGGCCGAAGATCTGATCGCCCCCATCGACACCGCCGCCATCCCGAATTTCGCCGATATCACCCCGAATTTCGCCGGCGACAGCAAGCTGGTCCATGATGGCCAGGTCTATGGCGTGCCCTGGACCTGGGGGCTGACCTCGATTGCCGTCAACACCGGCGCTTACCCCGATCCGCCCGCCTCGCTGGACACCATGTGGGATCCGGCGCATCAGGGTCGGGTCTCGATCCGCGACGACGCGGTCGAGGCGGTGCAGTTCGGCGCGCTGGCGACGGGGCAGGACATCAACGACATTCAGGACCTCGACGCGGTGCGCGACAAGCTGGCCTCGCTGATGCCGCAATTGCGGACCTTCTGGGGCAGCGAGAACGACTGGAACCAGTATATGGCCGCCGGTGAATTCGACGTGGCGACCTATTGGTCCGGTTCTGCCGCGCGCTCCATCGCGCAGGGGTTGCCGATTGCCTTCGTGGTGCCCGCGGAAGGCGCCATCGGCTGGCTGGACAGCCTGTCCATCCCCGAAAGCTCGACCCGGAAAGAGGCCGCGGCCCAGTTCATCGACTGGATGATCGACCCGGAATTCTATGTGAAATGGGATCTGGAAGGCGCACCGACCTCGGCCAATGCCAAGGCGATTGAGGCCCTGCCCGATACCTCGTTCAACAAGCAGGTGGTGGCCGATCCCGACCTGCTGGCCCGGGTTCAGTTTCAGGCCCCGCTGAGCGACGAGGATCGCGAGACCTATCTGAAGCTCTGGCAGGCGCTGAAGGCCGCGCAATAGGGCGCGCGGCGCGCCGATGTCCGGAACCCTGACAAGGGGAGAGCGCCGCAGGCTGGCGACACTTCTGTCGCCGGCCTATCTCTGGCTGACGGTGGCGATCTTCCTGCCACTGTCGGCCATGCTGTTCTTCAGCTTCGCCAGCGAGATGCCGGGCGGAGACACCGCGTGGCAATTGACGCTGGACAATTACCGCGAGGTCTTCGCCAGCCCGACCTATCTCATCCTGCTGCGCAAATCGCTGATCCTGGCGAGCACGGTCACGCTGATCTGTCTGGCGGTCGGCTTTCCCTGCGCGCTCGTGCTGGCAAAAAGCATCAGGGGCCGCAGCCGCGAGGCGCTGTTTCTGCTGGTCATCCTGCCCTTCTGGTCGAATTCGCTGGTTCGCATCTTCTCCTGGGCCATCGTCCTGCGCGGCAATGGCGTGCTGGAACTGGGGCTGGAGGCGGTGCTGCCCTTCGACATCCGGCTGAACCTGATGTTCACGACAGGCGCCGTCATCATCGGGCTGGTCCACAGCTATCTGCCCTATGTGATCCTGACCAGCTATCTCGCCCTGCAGGCCATCGACGACAAGCTGATCGACGCCGCGCGCAGCATGGGCGCCTCGCCCCTCACCATCCTTCGCCGGCTGCTGATCCCGCTTTCGGCCAGCGGACTGATCGCCGGGGCGGTGCTGGTCTTCGTGCCCATCGTCGGCTCTTTCATGGAGCCGCGCATCCTTGGCGGGCGCGTCGGCACCTATTACGGCACGGTGATCGAGGATCAGTTCGTCGCTGTCTATAACTGGCCGCTCGGGGCGGCGCTGTCCTTCGTGCTGCTCGCGGTGGTACTGGTCATCCTTGGCCTGGCCGCGCCGGCATTGAGACGGGGGGCAGCATGACGCTTCGGCTGTTGGGCATATTGGGCCGCGTCTGGCTGGCGCTGATTCTGGTCTTTCTCTACGCGCCGATCATGGTCATGGCGGCGATGTCCTTCAACGCCTCGCCCTTCTACCAACTGCCCTTCGAATTCTCGACCCGCTGGTATGCGGACCTGGCCCGGAACGATCAGATCATCGACGCCTCGATCCGCTCGATCCTGATCGCCGGCGCGACCACCGTGATCGCCACGGCGCTTGGCACGGCGGCCTCGGTGGCGCTGTTCCGCTATCAGTTCCGGGGCAAGCAGCTGTTGCAGGCGCTGCTGTTTCCGCCCATCGCCATTCCCTGGCTGATCACTGGCACGGCGATGCTGATCTTCTTCTTTTCCATCGGCATCGGACGCGGAACGCCCGCCGTCATCATCGGCCATGTGGCGCTGGCCCTGCCCTATGTCATCGTCACCGTTTCGGCCCGGATGAGCAGCTTCGACCCGACGCTGGAAGAAGCCGCCCGCGCGCTTGGCGCCGGCAGCTGGACGGTGCTGCGCCGGGTCACCCTGCCCTGGATCCTGCCCGGCATCATCGCCGGCGCGCTGTTCGCCTTCGCGGTCAGCTTCGATCAGTTCGTGGTTTCCTATTTCCTGTCGGAGCCCGGCGACAGCACCCTGCCGGTCCTGATCTACACCGCCATCCGCAAGGGCTTCACGCCCGAGATCAATGCGATCTCGACCATCATTATCGCCATTTCCATGGCCCTCGTGCTGATCGCGGCGCGATATTCCAGATTCGGGGGAGAGAACTGATGTCCTCGGTCGATGTCGCCCATGTCTCGAAAAGCTTCGGCACGGTGAAGGTGCTGGACGATATCACCGAGCATTTCCCGGAAGGCGGTCTTTTCGCGCTGCTCGGCCCATCGGGCAGCGGCAAGACCACGCTGCTGCGCATGATCGCCGGGTTTCATTTTCCCGATGCCGGCACCATCCGCATCGGCGATCAGGATGTCGGCCGGATCCCGGTCGAGCGGCGCGATATCGGGATGATGTTCCAGAATTACGCGCTGTTTCCGAACCTGACGGTGGCCGATAACGTCGGCTTCGGCCTGCGCGTGCGCAAGATCCCCGCCGCCGAGGAACGCCGCCGCATCGCCGAGGCGCTGGAGCTGGTCCAGCTTGGCGCCATGGCCCGGCGAAAGCCCGCCCAGCTTTCCGGCGGCCAGCAGCAGCGCGTGGCGCTGGCGCGCGCCATCGTCACCAATCCCCGCGTGCTGCTGCTGGACGAACCCCTGTCGGCGCTGGATAAAAGCCTGCGCGTCGAGATGCAGTTCGAATTGAAGCGGATCCAGCGCGAGATCGGCATCACCACCATCTTCGTCACCCATGACCAGGAAGAGGCGCTGACCCTGTCCGACCGGATCGGCATCCTGCGCGCCGGCCGGATCGTCCAGTCTGGCCCCCCGCGCGAGGTCTATGATCGCCCCGCCGACAGCTTCTGCGCCGGTTTTCTGGGCGAGGCCAACTGGATCCCCGAAAGCCGGCTGGGGGGGCTGTCCCTGCCCCCGGCGAACGGCCCGCAACTCTACGCGATCCGCCCCGAGATGCTGACCATCGGCCAGGCGCGCCCCGAGACCGGCAATGCGATACGCGGCCGGATGTTGCACCGGGTCTTCGCCGGTTCCATGGCAACCAGCATCGTCGATGTGGACGGCACGCAATGGAAGGTCATCGACCGCGACCGCGATATCCCGATCCTGCCGGAGCAGGGAGAGGTCTGGCTGGGCTGGGACCCGAAGGACACTATTGCCGTCCCGGCCTGATCCCCGCCCCGTCTTGTCGGCAACCACCGTGGGCTGCGTCAGGGGGCCAGCCGTGACAGGATTTCGGCGGCAGTGCCGGACCTGGCCCTTGCGCATTCCGTCCCGGCCCAGAACGGGCCATAGCCATATTCGCCGGCTTTCGAGGCCACCCCGTGCAGCGCCTTCAGCGCCGAATAGGGCAGCGGGTAATCGGGGGCGGCGCTGTCGCCGCGGCTGCTGATGAGGTTTTCCACACCCCGCGCCGGCCGGCCAGAGATCGCCCGCGTCATCCGTGTCCGGCCAGCGGTCAGCGCCGCGCGATGGGGGGCCGAGGTCCCGGCCTCGTCCGCCACAAGAAAGGCGGTCCCGCATTGCGCGGCCACGGCACCGGCATCCAGCGCCGCCTGAACATCGGTGCGTGACATGATCCCGCCCGCCGCGATCAGCGGCAGGCCGATATCCTTGAGCGCGGACAGCAGGGGAAGCGTCTCCAGCCGAGCATCCGGGGCGTTTTCATCGGTGACGCCGCGATGCCCGCCGGCCTGCCAGCCCTGCGCCACGATCCCGTCCAGTCCCGCCGCCTCGATTGCCAGCGCATCGGCGATATTGGTGGCCGAGCCCAGCAGCACCGCGCCGCTGTCGCGCAGGGCGGCCAGTTGCTCGGGCGCCGGCAGGCCGAAATGGAAGCTGACCACGCCGGGCCTTTCGGCCAGTAGCATGGCCAGCATCTCGGGGTCATCGGCAAAGGGGCGATAGCCGTCGCTCAGCATCTCGGGCGGCGCTGCGCCGAAGCGGGCGAAATCGGGGGCGAGGCTGTCGAGCCAGGCCTTTTCCTTCGCCGCATCGCGTCGGGGCGGGCGGTGGCAGAAGACATTCACATTGAACCTTGCCGAGGTCAGCGCCCGGGTGGCGCGCACCTCCTGCCCTGCCCGCGCGGCATCCATCGCCGCCACGCCGAGCGAGCCGAGCCCGCCCGCATTCGCCACCGCCGCCGCCAGCGCCGGCGTCGTCACCCCGGCCATCGGCGCCTGCACCACGGGCACCCGCATTCCGATCCGTTCCAAAAGCATCATCGCCCCCTTCGTTTCCGCCATTTACAATCCTCGCGGCACGAAGGATCAAGCGCGGATGTTCGAACTCTCGCTCGATCTCGTCCTGATGCTGATCGCTGCCGCCTTTGCGGCGGGTTTCGTCGATGCCATTGCCGGCGGTGGCGGGTTGATCACCGTGCCGATGCTGATGCTGGCCGGTGTGCCGCCGGCGCAGGCACTGGCGACGAACAAGGTGCAGGGCGTCTTCGGCGCGGCCACGGCGGCAATCAGCTATGCCGTATCCGGCCATGTGAACCCGCGCCGGCAGATCGGGGCAGCCGCGCTTGCCTTTGCCGCCGGGATGGCCGGGGCCTTCTGCGTGACGCTGATCCCGACGCAGGCGCTGCGCTATCTGCTGCCGATCCTGCTGATTGGCATCGCGGCCTTTTTCGCGCTGAAACCCGGGCTCAGCGATGCCGACCGCACGGCCCGCATCACGCCCGCCCAGTTCACCGCCTTCGTTGTGCCGCTGATCGGCTTCTATGACGGGCTGGTCGGGCCGGGAACCGGGGCGTTCTTCATGCTGGGTTTCGTGATGCTGGCGGGCTACGGTATCCTCAGGGCCACAGCGCATACGAAGCTGCTGAACTTCGCCTCGAACCTGGGCGGGCTGGTGGCCTTCGCGCTTGTCGGCAAGCCCCTGTGGATCACCGGGCTGGCCATGGGCGCGGCGCAGATCGCCGGGGCCTGGGTCGGGTCGCATCTGGCGATGCGGATCGGCGCGCGACTGATCAAGCCGCTTCTGGTCACCACCTCGACGCTGCTGGCGCTGAAACTGATCCTCGACCTGATCTGACGCGAAAATCTTTACCTAAAATTAACCTTAACGCGCCAATTCTCAACCAAGGGTTGAGAAGGAATTGGCATGCTTCCGAAGGTCTTCGTCATCGGCTTCAACAAATGCGGCACCACCAGCCTGCATCGGATGTTCAAGCGCGCCGGGCATCGCTCGTCCCATCACCGGCCTGAATGCCACGACGGAACCCCGATCAAGATTGCGGCCCAACTGGACAGGAATGCACGCTCGGACCGGAAACTGCTGAGCGGAATCGACGACGCGCAGGTCTATTCCGACATGGATATGTGCGGCAAGAATACCCGCCTGTCGGGCATCGGCCATTTCCGCCGGCTCGACGCCGAATATCCGGGAAGCCGCTTCATCCTGAATACCCGTGATCCGATGAACTGGGTGCAATCCCGCTGTCGTCACTTCGCCGGGGGTTATCTGCGGCGCGCCATGATCCAGGCCGGGATCGGCGACATCGCGACGATGCAGGCGATCTGGCTGCGCGAATGGCACGACCACCACGCGGCCGTGCAGGAGTATTTCGCCGACCGTCCCGATCAGCTTCTGGTCTTCGATATCGAGCGTGACGATCCCCGCGCCCTGATCCGTTTCCTGCCGGAATTCGGATTGAAACCGGGCTATTGGCGCCATCACAACCGCACCCCGGTCGAGGTGCCGCTGCCGGAACTGGCCCTTGCGATCTAGATCGGCAGGCCACCGTCTTCCTTCGCGGACTTCAGCACGATTTCCGAACGCACCTGCGTGACCTGGCTGTGCTGCAACAGCCGGTCATGGATGAAATCCGCCAGCGCATCCAGATCGCGGACCTGCAATTCCAGCACGTAATCGGCATCGCCCGAGACCGAATGCGCCGCCCGAACCTCGGGCTGGGCGGCGGCGAAGCTGGCGAAATCCTTGTCGCCCGCCGCGCCGTGGCTGCGCAGGTTCACCCGCGCAAAGGCCCGGATGCCGAAACCCAGAAGCCGCCCGTCCAGCCGCGCCGCATAACCCCTGATCGCCCCTGATTTCTCCAGCGCCGCCCGCCGGCGCGAGCATTGCGAGGGTGAAAGATGCACGATCTCGGACAGTTGCGCATTGGTCAGCGCCCCGTCGCGCTGCAATGCGGACAGAATCGCGCGATCGAAGCGGTCATGCGTCAGATTCGTCATATCATCCAATTCCATGCATGTTTCACGCGCCATCCTGCGACAATCCGTCCCGAATGCAAGCAACTTGTGCGCGATCTGCATCATACTGTCCGCAAGCCGCAAACAGGAGGAATATCATGGGCCCTTTCCCGCATGACGCACCCAAGGCCGAGATCAGCACGGCCAATCCCGCCGGCACCGACGGTTTCGAATTCGTTGAATTCGCCCATCCGAACCCCGAGGAACTGGACACACTGTTCCGCAAGATGGGCTTCGTGCCGGTGGCGAAGCACAAGGTGAAGAATGTCACGCTCTATCGTCAGGGCGGCATCAACTATGTGCTGAACGCGGAACCCGGCAGCCATGCCAGCCAGTTCATCAAGGATCACGGCCCCTGCGCGCCCGCCATGGGCTGGCGCGTCGTCGATGCGCAGCACGCGCTGAAACGCGCGGTGGAACTGGGGGCCGAGGAATATACCGGCCCCGGCAAGGTGCTGGATTTCCCGGCCGTATTGGGGATCGGCGGCAGCCTGCTTTATTTCATCGACAAATATGACGAGACCGGCAGCGCCTGGGAGGCCGAGTACGACTGGTTGGGCGAAGCCGATCCGCGCCCGGAAGGCGTCGGTTTCTACTATATCGACCACCTGACCCATAACGTCGTGCGCGGCAATATGGACACCTGGTACAAGTTCTATAACCAGACCTTCAATTTCCGCGAGATCCGCTATTTCGACATCAAGGGCAAGCAGACCGGGCTTTTCAGCCGCGCGCTGACCTCGCCCGATGGCAAGATCCGCATCCCGATCAACGAATCCGCCGATGAGCACAGCCAGATCGAGGAATATCTGAACGAATACAAGGGCGAAGGCATCCAGCATATCGCCGTGGCGACCGAAGATATCTATGCCTCCACCGACGCCATTGCCGCCAAGGGGCTGGAATTCATGCCGGGACCGCCGGACATCTATTACGAAATGTCGAGGAAGCGCGTCACCGGCCATGAGGAGCCGCTCGACCGGATGAAGAAGCACGGCATCCTGATCGACGGCGAAGGCGTCGTCGATGGCGGCATGACCCGGATCCTGCTGCAGATCTTCTCCAAGACCGTGATCGGGCCGATCTTCTTCGAGTTCATCCAGCGCAAGGGCGATGACGGCTTCGGCGAGGGCAATTTCCGCGCCCTCTTCGAATCGATCGAGGAAGACCAGCTGCGTCGCGGCGCGCTGAAACCCGAAGACGCCGCATGAGCTGGCGCGATATCTCGACCGCGCCGGATCCCGGCACGGTCGTCTGCGATGTGGCCGAGGTCGAGGGCGTTCGCGCTTTCGACCTGTCCGGCTTTCCGCTGCTGGTCATTCACGATGCGGCCGGGCTGCGCGGCTTCGTCAACCTGTGCCCGCATCAATTCCTGCCGCTGGACTATCGCAGCGACCGGCTGCTGTCGGCGGATGGGGGGCGACTGACCTGCTCCTCGCATCAGGCGCAGTTCGATGCAGTGACCGGAGAGGTTTGTGCAGGCCCGGCCAGTTGCGGGCTGGACACGGTGCCGCTGCATCTGGAAAACGGCCGCGTGCTGATCGCCGAAGATTGATTCTTCCTACAACCAGTTGGCAGAAATCGGCTTTGTCCCACTATCGCCTGCTGACGGATAACCGTCTGAGTTCACGCCGGCGTGAACCTCATAATCGCGCATAGCTGTCAAGCCCTAGATAGTTCATTAAAGCATCATACAAAATGTTGACAGACTATGCCGATTCGACACAAGATGGTTAGGCTCTGGCTTTAGCAGGTGAGATCCTGAAATACGCGGCGAGAAGGGGATGAACCCCTCGGAAGCGCACGGCGGACAGGTGTCAGGGCAACAAGAAGAAACCATGGTGCCGGGGCCATGGGGCGCGTCATCGGAAAGCTGTGCTTTCCGACCGATTTCGTTCTGCCCGGTGCTGAAATCAGTATGAGGGACGAATGAGCATCACCGTTTACAGCAAGCCGGCCTGCGTGCAGTGCACCGCGACCACCCGTGCGCTTCAGGCGCGCGGCATCGAATTCGCCGTCGTCGACCTGACCCAGGACGAGGACGCCTATGCCCATGTCTCGGGCCTCGGCTATCGGCAGGCGCCGGTCGTCATTGCCGGCGATGCGCATTGGTCGGGCTTCCGCCCGGACCTGATCGGCCAGCTTTCCTGATATCGGCGCGGCATCCGCATTGGCACCGGGACCATGGCGCAGCTCGTCTTCTATTCCTCCCGCTCGGGCAATACGGCGAAATTCGTCGCCCGGCTGGGGATGGACGCGCTGCGCATCCCGGTTTCCGCCGATGAGCCGATGCCGGCACCCGATCAGCCCTATGTGCTGATCTCTCCGACCTATGCGGATGGGGAAGGCCGTGGCGCCGTCCATCCGCAGATTATCAAGTTTCTGAACGATCCTGCCCGGCGCGCGCTGATCCGCGGCGTCATTGCCAGCGGGAATCGGAATTTCGGGCAGTTCTACGCCGCTGCCGGCGCAAGAATTGCCAGCAAATGCGAGGTGCCGCTGCTCTATCGGTTCGAGCTGGCCGGCACCGAGGAAGATATCGCCCGCGTCACCGACGGGCTTCAACGATTCTGGAGAGAGACATGCTTGATGACCGCCTGAAACGTCCGGCGCCCGACGCGAAGGACTACCACGCGCTGAACGCGATGCTGAACCTCTATGACGATGCGGGGCAGATCCAGTTCGACGCGGATCGCAAGGCGGCGCGGCAGTATTTCCTGCAGCATGTGAACCAGAACACGGTCTTCTTCCACAGCCTCGACGAGAAGCTGGGCTATCTGGTGGACGAGGGCTATTACGATGCCGCCGTGCTGGACCAGTATTCGAAGAACTTCCAGCGCAGGATCTGGGACGAGGCCTATGCGCTGAAATTCCGCTTCCCGACCTTCCTCGGCGCGTTCAAGTATTACACCTCCTATACGCTGAAGACCTGGGACGGAGAGCGCTTCCTGGAGCGTTACGAGGACCGCGTGGTCATGGTCGCGCTGACGCTGGCGCGCGGCGACGAGGCGCTGGCGATGCGGCTGATGCAGGAGATCGTCTCGGGCCGGTTCCAGCCGGCGACGCCGACCTTCCTGAATGCCGGCAAGAAGGCGCGGGGCGAATTCGTGTCCTGCTTCCTGCTGCGCATCGAAGACAACATGGAATCGATCGGGCGGTCGATCAACTCGGCCCTGCAACTGTCCAAGCGCGGCGGCGGCGTGGCCCTGATGCTGACCAATATCCGTGAACACGGCGCGCCCATCAAGCAGATCGCCAACCAGTCCTCGGGTGTGATCCCGGTGATGAAACTGCTGGAAGACAGCTTCTCCTATGCCAACCAGCTTGGCGCACGGCAGGGTGCGGGAGCGGTCTATCTGAACGCGCATCACCCCGATATCCTGCGTTTCCTGGATACCAAGCGCGAGAACGCGGACGAGAAGATCCGCATCAAGACGCTGTCGCTTGGCGTGGTCATCCCCGACATCACCTTCGACCTGGCGAAGAAGAATGACGACATGTATCTCTTCTCGCCCCATGACGTGCAGAAGGTCTACGGCGTGCCCTTCTCGGACATCTCGGTGACCGAGAAATATCACGAGATGGTCGACAACCCGGCCATCCGCAAGAAGAAGATCAACGCCCGCGCCTTCTTCCAGACCATCGCCGAGATCCAGTTCGAATCCGGCTATCCCTATATCATGTTCGAGGACACGGTGAACGCCGCGAACCCGATTGCGGGCCGCATCGCCATGTCGAACCTGTGCAGCGAGATCCTGCAGGTGAACACGGCGTCGGAATTCAACGACGACCTGAGCTATGCCCAGATGGGCACGGATATTTCCTGCAATCTCGGCTCTCTGAACATCGCCAAGGCGATGGATAGTGGCGATCTGGCCGCCACCGTCGGCACCGCCATCCGGGCGCTGAACGCGGTCAGCGAGATGTCGGCCATCGACTCGGTCCCGTCGATCCGCAAGGGCAATGACGAGGGCCATGCCATCGGTCTGGGCCAGATGAACCTGCACGGCTATCTGGCGCGCGAACGCATCCATTACGGATCGCCCGAGGGTATCGATTTCACCAATATCTATTTCGCGACGGTCCTCTATCACGCGCTGCGCGAATCGAATTTGCTGGCGAAGGAACGCGGCCACAGCTTTGCCGGCTTCGAGCAGTCGAAATATGCCAACGGCACCTTCTTCGACAAATATGTCGACCGCGACTGGCTGCCCGTGACCGACCGCGTGAAGGAGCTGTTCGAAACCGCCGGCATTCCCGTTCCGACCCGCGACGAATGGGCTGCCCTGCGCGATGCGGTGATGGCGGACGGGCTTTACAACCGCAATCTTCAGGCGGTGCCGCCGACCGGCTCGATCAGCTATATCAACTATGCCACCTCCTCGATCCACCCGATCACCGCCAAGATCGAGGTCCGCAAGGAAGGCAAGATCGGCCGCGTCTACTATCCGGCGCCCTACATGACCAACGACAATCTGGAATTCTATCGCGACGCCTACGAGATCGGCCCCGAAGCCATCATCGACACCTATGCCGCCGCGACCCAGCATGTCGATCAGGGCCTGTCCCTGACCCTGTTCTTCCCCGCCGATGCCACCACGCGCGACATCAACCGCGCCCAGATCTACGCTTGGAAGAAGGGCATCAAGACCATCTATTACATCCGCCTGCGCCAGAACGCCCTTGAGGGGACCGAAGTTCAGGGCTGCGTTTCCTGCACGCTGTGAAGGACAAGAACATGAAAGACGCCGTGAACACCACCCGTGCGGTCCCCGCCGCGATCAACTGGAACCGCCTTCAGGACGACAAGGACCTGGAGATCTGGAACCGCCTGACCGCGAATTTCTGGCTGCCGGAAAAGGTACCGCTGTCGAACGACATTCAAAGCTGGTCGCAGTTGAAACCGGCCGAGCAGACGCTGACCATCCGCGTCTTCACCGGGCTGACGCTGCTCGACACGATCCAGAACACCATCGGCGCGCCTTCGCTTCTGCCCGACGCGATCACGCCCCATGAAGAGGCCGTGCTGACGAATATCGCCTTCATGGAGGCGGTTCATGCGCGCAGCTATTCCTCGGTCTTCTCGACCCTGTGCCAGACTTCGGAAGTGGACGAAGCCTTCCGCTGGTCCTCGGAAAACGAACACCTGCAGGCGAAATCGCGGCTGATCCTCGACGAATACGACGCCGCCAGCCATCCGGCGAAGAAGAAGATCGCCAGCGTCTTCCTGGAAAGCTTCCTGTTCTATTCCGGCTTCTACCTGCCGATGCACTGGTCTTCCCGCGCGCGGCTGACCAATACCGCCGACCTGATCCGGCTGATCATCCGCGACGAGGCGATCCACGGCTATTACATCGGCTACAAGTTCCAGCGCGGGCTGGAAAAGCTGACCGAGGCCGAGCGCGCCGAGCTGAAGGATTTCGCCTTCGCGCTTCTGTTCGATCTTTACGAGATCGAGACGAAATACACCGAATCCCTCTACGATCCGGTGAACCTGACCGAGGACGTGAAGACCTTCCTGCATTACAATGCTAACAAGGCCCTGCAGAACCTGGGCTTTGAGGCGCTGTTCCCGCCGGAAGCCTGCAAGGTCTCGCCCGCGATCCTGGCGGCGCTGTCGCCGAATTCGGACGAGAATCACGACTTCTTCTCCGGCTCCGGCTCCAGCTATGTGATCGGCAAGGCGGTCGCGACCGAGGACGAAGACTGGGATTTCTGATCTGACAGCCAAAAGATTCAGCAGGCGCGCTTCTGCGCGCCTTTTTTCATGCCCAACACCCGCAATGCGGACCATGGTTTTGGTGAAATCGCGATTCGGGGCTATGCTCAGGGGGTGCATTGCCTCTCACGGAAGGAAAACGACATGCTTCGCATTATCCTGCCGACAGTTTTCGCGGCCCTGCTCGGCCAATCCGCCATAGCGCAGCAGGCAGAGCCGGACCCGACACCGCCGCCACCCGCGCCGGACGCACAGGCCGCGCCCGATGCGCAGATGCCGGCGCCTCTTCCGCTGCCGGTCCAGCCAACGCGCGGATCAAATTGCGGCGGCGCGCGGCAGCTCAACTCATAGCTGGCAGGCAGGCACAACGAGCGTCACGGGCGCAGACAGGTTTGGCAGGCAATTGCGCAAGCCAGATGCCAAGTGCTGCGACGCTGCGTAATCCGAAGCAAATTTGCATGATCGGGTCCGTGAGCATTCTTAATCTCAACCCAACCAATTGAAATAAATCAGTTTTTGTAGTCCGAGAAGCGTTCAACTCACAATAGCTCACCTCTGCGTGGTTGCCGGACCGACACGATTCCGGCCTGCCTGCCCCCGTTGCGCCTTCATCTCGATCCGGGACGATCCTAGCTCTCCTCCCGAGCATCAAGCTCAGGAATTGGAGAGACTCATGAAACTCGTTCTTGCATCCGTTGCGGCGTCGCTTGTCGCAGGTTCGGCCCTTGCCGGCGGCTATACCGCCCCGGTCGAGCAGCCCCCGGTCGTCGTTCCGGTGGTGGCGCCTGCCGATCCCTCGGACTGGACCGGCTTCTATGCTGGTGCGCAATATGGCACGGGTTCTTTCGAACTTTCGGGCGACGGCACCGACCTGAGCCCTGACATGGACGCCTACGGTGTTCATGCCGGTTATCAGCATGACTTCGGCACCTTCGTGCTGGGCGGCGAACTGGATTACAACCGGCTGGATATCGACGATATCGAAGACAAGGGCGACATGACCCGCCTTCGCGCGCGTGCAGGTTATGACATGGGCCGGTTCATGCCCTATGTCACGCTGGGTGTGGCGAAGCTCGATGCGGATACTGGCGTCTATGACATCTCGGAAACCGATGTCACTTACGGGATCGGCGGCGACTTCAAGGTCAACGAACGCTTCACCATCGGTGCGGAATATTCCAAGCAGGACTTCAGCGATGTCGACGGCATCGACGGGCTGGATCTGGATACCGACCTGGTGCAGCTGCGTGCGGCCTTCCGCTTCTGATCCAAGGCAATACCGCTGAAACAAGAGGGCGGCCGCAACCGGCCGCTCTCCTCCCCCCAGGATCAGGACCGGGAAAGAACCTCCAGCTCCCAGACTTCTGACAAGGCGGCGCGGGCGCGTTGCCGGACCCGCTCCATCTCTCGTCTTGCAGCGACGCTGTCACCGAAGCGTTCCACGGCGCCAAGACAGTCCAGCAAGGTTTCCTGCACCTCAAGAAGAGCCGCGCCATCACGCGAGATGGGTGCGAAGAATGCCGAATAGACCTCTGCTGCGTCCAGGGGCGGGGCGTAGACCAGGTCAAAGGTTACTTCGGCCTGCTTGTCATGTTCCCCATGCAGCACCTCAAGCACACGCGTTCCTGCGCGCAGCACTTCGATTGCAGTGCCGGGGTCGTTGATGCCGGGAGAAAGTGCCTTGCTGGCGACTTCGCAAAGGACTGTCAGCCCATAGGCGAGATCCTGATCGAAGCTGCGCGCTTCCCCGAGCACGAAAGCCGCGCGCAAGACCGCAGCCCCTTCATCGTCGACCGCATCGGTCAATCGCAGCAGCGCCTCTCCCCGGTGGACGTATTTTCCCGGCATCCGACGAATCTCGACCTTGATGCCAAGCTGTTCGGCGATGAACTGCAAGGCCTCGACATCGACATAGCGCACATATCCAGAGAGATCCGATGCCACAAGCGGCAGCCCTTCGGGCAGGGCATCAGCTTGGGGAACAGCCCCAAGTGCCGGCCGGTCGCGATATTTTTGCGCCGGGCGCAAGGACGCCCGTTCGATCCGGCTGATGATATCGCTCATTCTTCCAAACTCGTTCAGGTGGCTGACCCAGCGAACGAGAGCCCAGGCAATCAGCGCGATATCACCCAGTGTCGCGACAAACAGAAGGACTCGCGCATCGCCCGGATAGAAACCGGCAGAGAGGCCGACGATCCCGACAATGCTGAACAGGAACGAACCAATGAAGATCGACACCGCGTTCTGCGCTGTGCGGTCCTCCTCCAGCAAGCGGGTCGCGCGCGGGGTCGCGTTGGAGGTCGCCGATCCATAGGCCCCGACGATGATCGACATGGAGAAGGTGGTGACCGCCAGCATCGTTGTCGCGATGATATTCAGCAGCGCATCGACCGAGCCGGCAGCAAGGTCGATCTTCGGGATATAATGAAGGACAGGTCCGAACAGCGGCGCGACCAACGCCAAGGCCACGCCGGCCAGGCTGTAAAGGATGACACGCACCCACATCTTGCGCAGTTGCTCTCGCAAGCGCAGAACCCATCCGGTCTCAAGCCAGTCTTTCATCAGCCATCCATTCCGCGCCGCGTTCCATGCCAACCTTGTTTGCGGCATACGCCGAATATTGCAAGTGCGAGAGGCACCCGCCCCTGCATCCGGCCTTGGCACCAGCCGCCAAGCCTTGCATACCTTGGGGATACCCGCATCAATGCTGGACTGGCACAGGAACGAACATGCGCTATACTCTTGGTCTCGCGACAATGGACAACAGCGCGGCAGCCCTGTTCGGTGATGGAAAGCTCATCGCCGCTGTCGAGAACGAGCGGCTGAGCCGGGTCAAGAACGACGGCAGCTTCCCGCATCTGGCCATTTCGGAAGTGCTTGATATCGCCGGCATAAGCCTGTCGGATCTGGATGCCGTCGCGGTCTATTGGCAGCCCTGGCGCATGGGCACGCGGATGAGCGGCAGCCTGCGGAAAATCACCGGCAGCGCCCGCGCCCGGCGCGCCATCGCCAGCCGCATCCGCGACATGTTCGCCCCGGCCCAGACGCAGGACGGGGGCCGCAACGGCTCTTGGGGCGATCTGTTCCGGCTTCGCCGCATCCTGACCGCCGAACATGGCCCGACCGAGGCCAGGTTGCATTACATCGACCACCACCTGTCGCACCAGCTTTACGCGGAAGCGATGCGCGACTGGCCCGATTGCGTCTCGCTGTCCTATGACGGCGGCGGGGAAGCACATTCCACGGTGCTTTCGGTCCTGACTAAGGGTGAACGCAAGGTGCTGAGCCGGCATCGCTGGCCAAATTCCCTGGGACATTTCTATTCGACCTTCACCGGCTTTCTGGGGTTCCGGATGCTTGAGGGCGAATACAAGATGATGGGGCTGGCGCCATATGGCACGCCGATATGGTCGAAGGTTATCCTTGACGAGATATTGCGTCTGCAGCCCGGCGGCAGCTACGATCTGGACACGAAGGTTTGTGATTATCACGCCGCGCTGGAAGGTCATTTTCATCCCCGCCTGGCCGAGTTGTTCGGCCCGCCCCGCCAACCCGACGAAGCGCCGAGCCAGGCCCATATCGACCTCGCCGCCAGCGTCCAGGCAGCTTTCGAGGCCGCCTTGCAGCATGTGCTGCAACCGGCCCGCGACGCTTATCCGCAGCTTCGCCGGCTGGTGCTCTCGGGCGGTTGCGCGCTGAACGTGACCGCAAACGGTCAACTTTTGAAAGCCGGCACCTTTGACGAGATCATTATCCCGCCCGCGCCGCACGATGCCGGCTGTGCCATCGGTGCGGCACTGGCGGCGCTGCAAGTCCCGGCGGATCGCCAGACGGTGCGCAGCCCCTATCTCGGTCGGGCTTTCGATGCGGATACCATCGCCACAGCCCTTGCCGCACGCTGCCACAGCGTTCCGCCCGCCCTGCCCGAGGCCGAGTTGATCCATCGCACTGCCGCCATGCTGTCAGAGGGCAAGCTGATCGCCTGGTTCCAGGGTCGTGCCGAGTTCGGGCCAAGGGCGCTCGGCGCGCGCTCGTTCCTTGCCGATCCGCGTCGCGACGAAATCCGCGATGCCCTGAACGACAAGATCAAGAAGCGGGAACTGTTTCGCCCCTTCGCGCCCTCGACCACGGCAGAGGCGGCCAGCGAGTTTTTCCAGATCGGGCAGGATAGCCCCTATATGAATATCGTCGCCAAGGTCCGGGGCGACCGGGTGCCGGCGATTACCCATGTCGACGGCACGGCGCGGGTCCATACGGTCTCAGCCGATGCGCATCGACGCTATCACGCGCTTATCGCCCGTTTTGGCGAGATCACCGGCATCCCGGTGCTGCTGAACACGTCCTTCAACATTCAGGAGCCCATCGTCTATTCACCCGAACACGCGCTGGCAACCTTCGCCGCATCGGGTGTCGATGCCCTGGTGATCGGGGATCATATCGTCGAAAGGGGCGATCTTTCATGAGCCTGCATCTCAGCATCGACTTCGAGGATGTTGCCCATGACCAGAAGCGGGATCTCGGGTTGTGGGAAACCGGGCCGCTGCGCCTTGATGCGCTCTGGCACAGCTATGAACAGATCGACGGCTTTCTGGCCAGGCATGGCGGGCCGCGGGGGCGCCACGCGACTTTCTTCTGCACGGGCATCCTTGCCAGTCAGGCGCCGGACCTGATCGCACGCATCGCTGCGGACGGGCACGAAGTCTGCTGCCACTACTACTTCCATGACGAGATGGACCACCAGCAGATCGGCACCGTCCGCGACATGCTCAAGCGAGCCCGCGACATATTGCAGGATGCCTCGGGCCAGCCAGTCCGGGGCTTTCGGGCACCGAAGTTCCGCATCGACAGGCAGGGTGCAGAACAATATCGCGCCGTCGAGGAGGTGTTTCGCTATGACAGCTCTTTCCCGACCGGCAACCTGAACGACGTCGAAGCGTGGCGCCGCTTGTGCGGATTGGAAACACTGCAGATTCTGCCGATCTTCACCGGCAGGATCGCGGGACGGCGGCTCAGGCTGGGTGGCAGCTATCTGAAACTGTTCCCGGGATGGGTCGGTCGCAGCCTGTTGACCCAGGCCGAGGCGGCTGGCTTCGCCCCGCATGTTTACCTGCACCCCTACGAATTCGTCTCGGGCGGCGCATTCCGCCTGAGCGCCGCCGATTTGCGCCCCCTCGGCCTGCGCAAATCGCTGCTAAGGCGACTGCGCCAACATCAATGGCACACGATCGGCAATCGCGGCCTGCCTGCCAAGCTCGCCGGGCTGGTGCCCGCCGGGGGTCTGGCTGGCCGGCTGTGCGACGGGCCGGCGAAGGTCGCTTGCGGCTGACGGCCAAGTCGAACCGGAAATCCGGCTTTCTGCCCCGCCGGCGGATGAACAGGGGCAGCGAAGAACCGTCAGCAGAACCTCCACCAGACAGCAGGCCTTCTGCCTCCTGCGGTCGGGCTCCGCTGGCCGATCTACTTAAATTTTTATTTTATTAACAGATTCTTAACCTTCGAATGGTTGTATCATGGGGCTGTCGCTCGGCACCTGCCGGGTTGCCCACGCCGTAGAGAATTCCAGTGCAGGAGTCGCGCAGATGTTTGTGCTGCAGGATCGCAAGCACCCTTCCGAAGGCTGCGTCGTCGGTCGACTTCTTGTCGCGTGAACGCCATGGCCGACCGCGAGCCGCAATCAGGAGAATCTTAACGAGTTTGTGGTTGGTTCTCTCAAGCACCCGGCTCAGTGGGGGGCAACGCCAGGGTGGTCGCAGCGTGATGAAGACTACGGGGCAAGAAATCTGTGCGGCTGTGCAGAACGCCGAAGACAAAGACGAAGGGATGGCATTGACCAAGAATAGCTCGAACAGGTCCGTTCATCAGGGGGCTTCTGCTTACCGCAAGGAGAATCGCAAGCAAGATCGGCCTGACAGACCTGCCAGAAATGCCTGCCGCAGCCGATCCCGGTGGATCGCGATGATGCTCGCATGCGGATTGATCGCGATGCCCGGCGGGTCGGCGCTTGCGCAGGCCATTGCTGCGAATGCCGGCAAACTGCAACGGCAAGCCGATACGCTGGAGCCGTTGCCCCCTTCGCCACAGAACGCGAATACCGGCTCCGTCGTGCTGCCGGGGATTTCTGTCGATATGGTCGCGGACATTCCAGACGATCCCAAAGCCCCGACGCTATATCTGTCGGAGTGGCAGTTCAGGGGTAATCGTCTGTTCGATACGCCAAAGCTTCGCGGCGTGCTGGCAGAGGTTACCGGCCGCGCGGTTAGCCTTCCACAGATCAACCGCGCCGCTCGCATGATCGAGGCTTACTACGCCGAAAACGGCTATGTCGCCCGCGTCATTGTGCCGCCGCAGGAAGTTGTGGGCGGCCGCGTCCTGCTTGAGGTGCAGGAGGCGCGATATGCCGGCCTTGCCTTTGAGGGAACGCCGCCGACGCGGGTTCGGCCCGAAATCATCCAGCGGGTGTTTGACGGCAATGTCCCGCCGGGCACGCCGCTGCGCCCGGAAGCGCTGGACAAGCCGCTACTGATCGCGAATGGGCATTATGGCGTCAGGCTCAGCGGCGCGCTTGCACCGGGGCAGGCACCGAATGACACGGTGCTGCTGCTGACTGCGGTGGACGAGAAACCGTGGACTGCGGACCTGTCGCTCGACAATTTCGGTTCCCGTTCGGTCGGCGAAGCAAGGGCCAGCGCCCAGCTTGGTCTTTACAGCCCGCTGCGCCGCGGCGACCTGTTGCTCGCACGCCTGACCGCGACCGAGGGTAGTCCGGACGTTCAGCTTCGCTATTCGGTCCCTGTGGGGGTACGGGGTGCCAGTGTCTGGGCCGACCTGGGCTATCTGGATTACGAGGTGACAGAGAAGGACCTGGTCGAGCTTGACCCCAACGGTCGTAGCCTGACCCGCAACATCGGCGCGATAATTCCGCTGGTGCTCAGTCGGCAACGCAACATCAACCTGACGCTGTCGGCCGGGCGCGACGATCTGACGAACAAGGTGCGCAGCGATACGGTCTCGGACTATCACGTCACCCGCGCCAGCATCGGGCTGGACGGCTTCTGGCAAGATGACCTTCACGGCGGAGGCACGACCCGCGCGGCGCTGAGCTTTACACATGGCAAGACCAAGGGCACGGACGCCGGTAGCTTCATCGAAGACAACTTCGGCATCTGGCGCCTCAATCTGAGTCGAGAGCAATATGTCAATGACCGGACACTGGTTTCGGCCCACCTCTCGGCGCAAAAGGGGCCAGAAGGCCTCGACGATGTTGAGGAGTTTTTCCTTGGCGGCCGCAATGGCGTACGCGCCTATCCGATCGGAGAGGGCGACGGTCCCTCTGGCGCTGTCCTGAACCTTGAACTGAAATACCAGATCAATCGGGATTGGGCAGTTTCCGGCTTCTACGATCACGGATGGATCGCAGACCGCACCACCCTCGGAGAACCCGACAGCTATCAACTGAAAGGGGTCGGCGCGACGGTGTCCTGGTCCAGCCCCAAAGGCTGGGCGGCTGATCTGACACTCGCGCGGCGGCTCGGGCAGAACCCGAATGCCATCGAAGATACCCGCAACCCGTCACGCAACGGCGACGATCAGGACGGCAGCCATCGCAAGATCCGCGCCTGGCTCGCACTGCGAAGAACGTTCTGATGGCTGACAATGAGCCTGCATCGCGCTTCCCGCCTGATCCTGGCTTCCCAATGCGTCACCGCCATCAACCCCATGCTGCAACCACCGCCCCGACCGAGAGCCAAGTAGAGACGCAATCAACCAAGGCGACGATGATGAACAAGTATTTTCGTGTGATCTGGAGCATGACGCAGAGCTGCATGATCGTGGTGCCTGAGTTGGTCCGCACAGGTTCCCGCCGATCCGGCCCTCGGCAAAGGCGGCATCTGAACGCAGCCTGCAAGGCAGCAATGGCGCTGCTGGTCGCCGCAATGCTGGAGGCCGGACTGACTGGACAGGTTCATGCTGAACCGGCGCGCCTTGCTTTGCCGCAGAACGGTCATGTGGCCGCCGGCAAGGCGCAGATCGGCAAGACCGGCCCAGGAACGCTGGTGGTCGATCAGCACAGCAATCGCGCTGTGATCAACTGGGGCAGTTTCGATATCGGCCGCGATGCCAGCGTCGACTTCCGGCAGCCCTCGGCCAGCAGCATCGCACTGAACCGGGTCCAAGGCGTCAGCGCCTCTCAGATCAATGGCCAGTTGACGGCAAATGGACAGGTCTGGATATCCAACAAGCGCGGTGTCTATTTCGGCAAGGATGCGCGCGTCGATGTGGGTGGGCTGGTGGCCACCACGCATGCCATTTCCGATCAGAGCTTCATGTCCGGCGGCGCGCGCTTCACGCGCGATGGCGCCACGGGCGGCGTTGTGAACGAGGGTCGGCTGACGTCGAACGATCAGGGCTATATCGCCCTGATGGCACCGGAAGTCCGCAACACAGGCGTCATCGTCGCGCGCAAAGGTACGGTGGCCCTGGCTGCGGGCGAGACTGTCGAGTTGGAATTCGACGAAGGCGCCGGACATATGAATGTGAGGGTCGAGGCTGGTCAGATCGAAGCACTCGTCGAAAATGGCCACCTGATCGAAGCCCCGGGCGGGCAGGTCATCATGACGGCGGGTGCGGCCAACGCGATTCGCTCTGGTGTCGTGCGCAACTCGGGGACGGTGAATGCAACAGGCATCAGCCGGTCGAGTGGGCGCATCTTCCTCGGCGGTGGCAAGGTGCGAACCACGGCAAACAGTCGTCTGCGGGCCTCGACCGCATTGCCAGAACGGATCACGCTTGACAGTTCTGCCCAGCCCGTGGCTCGCCCAGAACAGGCACAGATCCATATCGATTCCGGCGCCGCGATACTTGACGGCAGCTTCGATGCAAGCGGGCACCAAGGGGGCACCATCGCTGTTGAGGGCGATCACATCACGCTGACCCCTTCGGCGCGATTGAGCGCCGCTGGACTCGTCGGCGGCGGCGACGTCGTGATCGGAGGTGACTGGCAAGGCGGCGCAAATCCGGAACGCCTGATCTTTGCAGGTTCCGATGCGATGCGCGAAGCAAGAAGCGTGACAATGTCCAAGGGCGCGCGCATTGACGCCTCTGCGATCCTGCGCGGCGACGGCGGTCGCGTTGTGCTTTGGTCGGATACAGGCAATGACGCGTCGGTGACGCGCGTCGGGGGCCATATTACCGCCCGCGGCGGCATGGCAGGCGGCGATGGCGGCGCCATCGAGACCTCGGGACACCGTCTGTTCACCACCGGCGCCAGCGGGTCGGCTGCAGCACCCGCAGGCAAGGCGGGTGAATGGCTGTTCGACCCGACGAATATCACCGTGACCAATGACGCCACGACGGGTGATGGCGTTGCGGGGGCTACCGTCACCTCGGGCGAAATCGCGCGGTTGTTGAACTCCGGGACCAGTGTCACGTTGACCGCCGACCAGACCCTGACATGGAGCGCGGGTGCCAAGGTCAGTGTCCGGCCGCCGTCAGAGGTTTCTCTGAACATGAACAGCAAAGGGCTTGGCTGGTCCAACATCAGCTTCAGCACTGGTTCAAAGGTCGAATCAACCGGCGCACCGCTGAACTTCAACATATCGATGCAGACGCAAAGCGTGGGCCAAGGTGCCGTCGTCGACTTGTCCGGCTTAACCGCAATCACAAATGGTGGTGACTTCACCGTTTCGGATCACGCCTCATATGGGGGCGGCGCAGCCCTATATCTCGGGCCGAACACCACGATCAAGACGGGGGTGGGGCATATCGCGCTTGCCGGGACAACGTACAAAACCAACGGAGCAGAGGACACTGTATATGGCGTTCGGATCAATGGCGCGACGCTGTCCACGACCGATGGCGATATCAGCATCCAGGGAACGTTGAAGGGGAACAATATTGCGGTCGGTTCAGCCTCTCGCGCCGTTGCGGTCAACCCGGGCACGCAAATATCCACCGCCGGCTCTGGAAATATCACGATCACCGGCACGAAGCCCGCCGGCAATGTCAACTCGCTTTACCTGGTCGAAATCACGGGAACCGCCAAGAATACCAGCATAAGTTCAGGCGGCACGCTGGACATCGTCTCCAGTCACAGCGTCGGGGCAAACCGCGCGCTCCTGACCAAAGACGTGACCCTGTCGGCGGCGAGCGACCTGACGATCGACGCTTTGGAACAATCAGATTACAACTGGTCCTACACCATCGAGAATACCGAAATCACAAGCGGCGGCGATGTCATGATCAGTGCCGCCTCGTCCGAGCTTGACATCGAGGGGACGTCCAGGATCACGACGCAGGGCACCGGTGATGTGACAATAAGGACCGACACCTTCACGCGTCCGAACAGTCCCGACACGCTAACGGTCAATACGACGGGACACCTGACCATCGAGCCGTTCAACGCCAGCTATCCGGCCACATTCACGTTCGGCGGCACAATGGCGGGCGGCAATCTTGTCGGGACGAGTTCAGTAAGCGGGCTGGTCTTGAACGATATTGCCAATATGGGTGGTCTCACGCTCGGCAAGGAAGGCAACAATGCCAATATGGCCCTGACAGGAAACCTGTCGCTGCCGGGGACATTCAATGTCTATGGCGGCGCAATCGATATCAACGGCAACCTGACATCGTTCGGCGACGGCGACATTCTGCTGCGCAGCACCAGTGGCGGCAATCAGAAATTCCACCTGAGGTCCGGCAAGAGAATCGTAAAAAGCGGTGGTGCAGGAACGCTGACAATGAAAGGCAATGCCCGGATCTTTCTCGAAGGGGGCATATCGACGACGAATGGCGGGACGCTGAACACCGTGCTGTGGTCGGATTTCGACGGTGACGACGACGATGGCGGTGTCTCGCTGCTGGGCACGGTCGCAACCGGAGGCGGTCATGTCTGGATCGGTGGTTCGGACACTGCGGCTGGTAGCTCGATCTGGAACGGATTGACGGTCGGCAACGGACCCTCGATTGGCACCACCGGGTTCAACAACAATGCAGTTGACCTTTACGGCGATATCACCACCGACGGCGGCGATGTGTTGGTCTGGGCCGGAAACGGCTATAATGGTGCTTACGGGATCTCAACGGATACCGATGGCAGCACGATCAGGACCGGCAGCGGCAACGTCACGCTCATCACCGACCGGATCGCCGGCGCCGGCAGCAATCTTCTGGTCGTGGACAGCACCGGGCACCTGACCATCGCGCCGGATGACGGTGCCTTCGCCGGAACCTTCGACTGGAATCACAACAATAATGATACCTTGACGAATTTCGAAGGGCCGCAACTCAATTGGCTGGGGGTTGCGAATTTCGGCCAGCTGACCGGGCTGACAATCGGTCGTTATGACGGCATGTCAGGCGTCACCATCGACAATAGCAGCAACGTCACTTTCACCGATAGCGCGACGCTGACCGGGCCGATCTCGATCCATGGCGGCAATATCGCCCTCAACAATGCGGTAACTGCAACTGGCGACACCATTTCTGTGACCTCGGACGGAACAGTGACGCAAACTGCGGCGCTGACCGCAAGCGGGCTTTCCCTGAACGGCACCGGCGCATTTACATTGACCCATGCTGGCAACGCCATCGGGACCATTGCAGCCGGCACCCCGTCGGTTCGCGTGGGACGCCTTGCCTTCGTCAATTCCGGCGCGCTCGATATCGACTCTGCCGGAGCGACGAGGGGAATTTCCGCCTCGGGCGATGTCAAGATCGAGACGCTCTCCGGCAACCTGAACATTGCCCAAAGCGTGACCACGACAAGCACGACCGCCAATGCCGTTCTGCTCAATGCGGGCAGAGCTGCGGCCGCAGGCACCGCAACGGGCGGGAACATCACGGTCGCGGATGGCGCGACGGTGACTGCAGGTGGCGGGGGCAGCGTCCGGCTCCTGTCGGGCAGCGTGACCGGCAGCACCGGGCTGACAGGACTGATCGGATCAGGTAGCAGGCGCTTCCGCTACAATTCGGACGAGACGGCGACGAACTATACGACCGCTCTCCCTGCGGGAGAGCCGGGCGCGATCTATCGCGAGGCGGTGATGCTGTCGGGCACCATTGACGACAAAACTGTAACCTATGGCGACGCCACACCAGTCTTCACGATGAGCGGCGGCTCTGGCCCGATGAACGGCGACGACCTGTTCGAGATCCTGTCGCCGCAACTCTCCGGCGCAGCCTTGCTCAGGGTCGGGTCTTACAGCGTTTCAACCGGCGACTTCGAAGGCCTGGGCTACACGCTGGGAAGTATTACCAACGGAACACTGTCCGTGGGACGGAAGGCCCTGACGATCAGCGGGCTGTCCGGACAGGGCAAGGTCTATGACGGCACGGCCACCGCAACTGTTCTGGGCACAGCCGCACTTCAAGCGGCTACGGCGCCAGGCAGCGCCAATGACGGCAAGCCGGTTTCCGGCGACAGTGTCAACCTGACCGGCCAGGCAATTGGCACCTTCAACAGCAAGGATGTGACCACAGCCAATCGCGTTACTTTCAGCGGCCCAAGTCTGACGGGAGGCGACGCCTCGAACTATTCCCTGACTCCCCACGCCGCAGATACCACCTCGCGAATCACACAGCGCCAGCTGACTCTATCCGCATCCAAGACATATGACGGCACGACGTCGCTAGCGGGCAAGGTCAGCATCGGAAACCTGGTCGGTTCGGAAACCCTCACCTACAGCGCGACCGCCAGCAACGCCCATGTCGCAACCGCGGGCAAGTACATCGGCAGCATGACGCTTGCCAATGGGTCGAATGGCGGGCTGGCATCCAACTACCGACTGCCGAGCCTCAATTCGGCCAATGCAGCCGTGACGATAAGCGCCAGGACTCTGGCCGTCAGCCTGACCAATCCCGGCGTCACCAAGGTCTATGACGGCACCACAAATGCCGGCGCAGATTTCGTGCCGACTTACCATATTGCAGGACTGGTGTCGGGCGACACGACCGCCAACCTGAGCGATACCGGTCGCGCTTATAACAGCGCCAATGTCGTCACGGCCCATGAGCTTACCGTATCAGGACTGTCGGTCGAGAAGATCACTGGTAGCAATGGCTCGCAAGCCACAGATTATGTTCTGGATGCGCCCAGCCAATCAATCGCTGCGACGATCACCCCTGCGCTGCTGAAGGTTTACGCGAATAACGATGCGAAATTCGTCGTTCAGGGGGACGCTGCCGGATATGCTGGCGTCAGCTACAGCGGCTTCGTCAATGGCGAGTCGGTGGCCACTGCCGCTGGATTTGTGGCGCCAAGCGTGACGCGCAGCACACGCGGCCCCGACGGGAATACCAGCGGTAGAAACAGCATCGCCGGCACTTACACCGATCAGTTGACCGCCCAGGACGGATCGGCCGATAACTACAGCTTCGCCTATGAGCGCGGCGATTACACGATCCTGCCTTCCGATCGCCTCCTGATACGTGTCACCAATCTCGATACTGTCTATGCCACAACGGCGGCCTATCAACCTGCAAGCGTCGAATATTATGACGGGGTTGGGATCGTTCGCCTCGATGATGGCAGCATCGCGGGGTCCAGCGTAACGGTCGACCCAAATGGCCGCGTCGTGGTCCATGACGGTGCCGGCGGACAGGCAGATTTTCGGCTGGCGCCGTCAGGCGGCACCTATTCGAGTTCTGGCAAGCTGGCCGCAGGTGCCTACCAACTTGCCACGACGGGTACAGTAACGGAAAATAGCGTCAACTTTAGCGACGTGATTACCGTTATTGGCGCCCATCAGGTCAGCGCAAAAGCCGTAACAGCGAGCACCTCGAGCGGCGTGTCCAAGGTCTATGACGGCAACGCTGACATGACGGCAGTCAAACTGCAGCTGGCCGGGCTGGAAAGTGGCGATAAGGTCGTGACCAATGGAATCGGTTCGTATTCGGACCGCTACGCCGGCATGAACAAGAGCTATACGATTTCGGGCCTTACCCTTGGTGGCACCGATGCGCAGAACTACTATCTGAGCGGGGCGAACAGCTTCAGCGGGACAGATGGCACCATCACCCGAAAGGAACTGACGGTAAACTACCAGGCCGAAGACAAGATCTATGACGGCAACCGCAATGCGATCGTCTCCGGCCAGTCATCGGATATCGTCGCTGGCGATCTCATCGGGTTTTCGCAGGCTGCGGCGCTGTTCGCCGACAAGAATGTCGGGAGCGAAAAGAGTGTCACCATCAGCGGCATCTCGTTGACCGGCGCAGACGCAGGCAACTATGCCTTGCGCAACGAAACAGCTGGCACGACCGCCAGCATCGACCGTCTCAATGAAGTGCGCTGGATCGGCGGCCCCTCTGGCGATTGGTTCGATCCGGCGAACTGGGCAGGCGGGGCGGTCCCGGACCTGTCGAATGTCGCCAATGTGATCATCCCGGAGGGGGTCAATGTGACCTTCGGCGGCAATGTGGTGGCCCCCGCCCAAGCGGGTCCAGTCAATGTCGATTCAATTGGCAGCAAAGGATCCTTAACCCAAATTGATGGGGCTCTGAATGTCGGCACAGGCGGCATTGCGCTGACCGGCTTTTCTCAGATGGGCGGCACCACCATGTCATCCGGCGATGTCATCATCGGATATTTCGATCAGTCGGACGGCCGCTTCACCACCGATCGCGGGGCAAGTTTCGTGGTGACCGATGGCTTCAGCCAGTCAAGGGGCGGCTCGGTATCCGTGTCCGGGAATGCTGAGATTACCGACAGTATCGGCGGCACGGTTCTTGGCAACTTGAGCGTAGAAGGCGACCTTTCCGTCTCCAGCACCGATGGCCCTATCCAGCAATCTGGCGGTAGCACGATCAAGATCGACGGCAGTACGACGCTGGCTGCAATGAGGGGCACCGGGCCAGCGGATATCACGCTTGGCGCGACTGGTAATGATTTCGGTGGCATGGTCCAGGCCTCGGGCGCCAATATTACACTGTCCGACATCAACCAGCTTACCCTCGGGCGCGTTCATGCCTCAGGTGCGCTTGGCGCAACCGCCGGCGGTTCCCTCGAACTGGCGGGAGCGGTCTCTGCCGACCGGGTGAAACTATGGAGCAGGGGCGGCGATATTCTCCAGACCGGTGGCAGCCTGACCGTCGCGACGGGGCCCAGCTTTATCAGCGCCAATGGCGTGGTCGATCTGATGCGGCCCGACAATGAGATTGGCGGCAGCCTGTCTATCGACGGCGGTTCCGTATCGATTATGGGTCACACCGACGGCATAGCGTCCGATAAGATCAAGCGCGAGGTCGCGGCTGGGCAAGACACCACACACGGCTTCGCAGAGTTGCTGATCAGCCGTACAATGCCCCAAAAAATCGCTGTGAACGGCGTCATGCCGACCGGCTCAGCAGCGGATGTAAAAGGTGCGGCGCCGTCCGACGCCATTCGGATCGAACTTGTTACTGGCCTCGGTCAAGGGCGGATATCCAAGCTGAGGGTGGCGTTTTCCTCGGAACTTCTCAAGGACAACTCGGAATTCAGCTTCACGCTGCCAGAGGAATTGACCGGGCATGTTGCGCAGGCGAAAGCCCTTACAATAGGTCTTGTCAATGGTGGTCCGTTGCCCGAATGGCTGAAATTCGATCCCGCACGCGGAGCATTCGAACTGAAACAGGTGCCGCCAGACGCGTTTCCCGTCGAAATCATCATTAGCGCCGACGGAAAAGAGATCCAGTTGGAGATGACTCAGGGTTCTGTTGCACATATCCCGTGAAGGATTCATCTTGTGAATCCAGAGTGGTAACAGCGAGGGATGATCATACCGACGCACCCGTCCTACAGGACCAGAAACCGGCAGACCTGCGATGAATCGCTCAACCGTCGAGGCGCGCTGACCATTTGGTTCGAGCCGGAGGTGATCTGGGTGGCTGCGCCGACCGGCAGGGGCGGCCGCCTGCAGCCTTGGTCGCGAACATCCTGCGCCAGTTTCTCAAGGTCGATCTTCAGTCCCCGCCGGTGGCGGTAAACCTTGGGCTTAAGTTTCCCGCTCCAGTGCACAAGGCTGGCTATGCCGACGGAAAACCGCTCAGAAGCTTCGGCAAATGTCAGCCCCTCACGCTCTTTGACCGCAAGGACATGACAACGGAACGAAGTCGTGTAGGTCATGCCTCAATATAATCAATATTCAGTCGTTTGACTGTAAAACGTTTAGGTTTGTGCATAGGTCAGAACCTAGATGTAGTCGCCCCTTACCCCAAACGCCTATGCTGCACATTTGAAGACCGCACTACGGTGCCAATGACACGCGCAAATGCCACGGTGCCTGTCAACGGCGCCATTACCGCCCGCGGCGCAGATGCCGCCATCCAGAGTGATGTTGTGCGCCCGGCCCTGCGGCAGGGGAAGGCAAAACGTCACGTCCAGCCAACACAACCATTCCGCTCTCGCGGGACGCAACACGCCGCAACAGCGGCGTGCTGGGGCGATGCGAGGCCCGATAGCAACGCGGGTTTCGACCGGCGAGGCTTATTCCTTCGGCAGCACGCGCAGACGCAGATCGCGAAGCTGTTCGTTGGTCGGCTCGGACGGGGCGCCCATCATCAGGTCTTCGGCACGCTGGTTCATCGGGAACATGATGACCTCGCGGATATTCTGCTCATCCGCCAGCAGCATGACGATGCGGTCGATGCCCGCCGCGCAACCGCCGTGGGGCGGGGCGCCATAGCGGAAGGCCTTGACCATGCCGCCGAAGCGCTTTTCCACCTCGGAGGCCGGATAGCCCGCCAGTTCGAAGGCCTTGAACATGATCTCGGGCTTGTGGTTGCGGATCGCGCCCGAGACCAGCTCATAGCCGTTGCAGGCCAGATCGTATTGATAGCCCAGCACCTTCAGCGGATCGCCGTTCAGCGCCTCGATCCCGCCCTGCGGCATCGAGAAGGGGTTATGCGAGAAGTCGATCTTGCCGTCATCGGTCTTCTCATACATCGGGAAGTCGACGATCCAGGCGAATTTGAACTGGTTTTCCTCGGTCAGGCCAAGTTCGCGCCCGATCTCGTTGCGGGCGCGGCCAGCGACGGCCTCGAAGGTCTCGGGCTTGCCGCCGAGGAAGAAGGCCGCGTCGCCCTCGCCCAGACCCAGTTGCAGGCGGATCGCCTCGGTCCGTTCGGGGCCGATATTCTTGGCGATGGGGCCGGCGGCCTCGGTCGAGCCGTCATCGGCCTTGCGCCAGAAGATGTAACCCATGCCCGGCAGGCCTTCCTTCTGCGCGAAGGCGTTCATGCGGTCGGCAAACTTGCGGCTGCCGCCGGTGGGCGCGGGAATGGCGCGGACTTCGGTGCCGTCCTGTTCCAGCAGCTTGGCGAAGATGGCGAAGCCCGAGCCGCGGAAATGGTCGCTGACCACCTGCATCTCGATCGGGTTGCGCAGGTCGGGCTTGTCGCTGCCGTATTTCAACAGCGCCTCGGCATAGGGGATGCGCGGCCAGTTGGCATCGACCGGGCGGCCGCCGCCGAACTCCTCGAACAGGCCCTGGATGACCGGCTGGACGGTGGCAAACACGTCTTCCTGCTCGATAAAGGACATCTCGATATCGAGCTGGTAGAAATCGGTGGGCGAGCGGTCGGCACGCGGGTCCTCGTCGCGGAAGCAGGGGGCGATCTGGAAATAGCGGTCGAAGCCCGCGACCATGATCAGCTGCTTGAACTGCTGGGGCGCCTGCGGCAGCGCATAGAACTTGCCGGGATGGAGGCGCGAGGGGACCAGAAAGTCGCGCGCCCCTTCGGGGCTGGAAGCGGTGATGATCGGGGTCTGGAACTCGGTGAAACCCTCGTCCCACATGCGGTTGCGCAAGGACCGCACGACCTTGGAGCGCAGCATGATATTGTCGTGCAGCGACTCGCGACGCAGGTCGAGGAAGCGATAGGTCAGGCGCGTTTCCTCGGGATAGTCCTGATCGCCGAAGACCGGCAGGGGCAGCTCGTCAGCGGGGCCGAGAACCTCGATCTCGGTCGCATAGACCTCGATCTCGCCGGTGGGCAGTTTCGGGTTCACGAGGCTCGCGTCGCGCGGCTTCACCCGTCCGTCGACACGGATCACGGTCTCGGCGCGCAGCTTTTCCATGGCGGCAAAGGCCGGGCTGTCGCTGTCGGCCAGCACCTGGGTCATGCCGTAATGATCGCGCAGATCGACAAACAGCACGCCACCATGGTCGCGGACCCGGTGGACCCAGCCCGACAGGCGGATGGTTTCGCCGGCATTGGCGGCGGTCAGATCGGCGCAGGTATGGCTGCGGTAAGCGTGCATGGCGGACCTCTTTCGTTCAGCAACCGCATGAACAGCGCGAGGGGGCGGAAGTCAACCGCTCAGAAGGGCCGGACGACATTGCCAGAGTAGAAATAGACCCCCATGCCGACCGCAAAGAGGATATTTCCGGCAATCGCATGCAGCGCCCAGGCCCATGGCAGCCCGCGCCGCAGATAGCCAATGGCGAAGGCCAGCCCGCCGAAGAAGGTGAAGACGGCGACGATCCAGTTCCAGTACATCAGATGCGCAAGGCTGAAGAGCGCCGCATTGACCAGCACTGCCTGGCCCGGCCCGGCGAAAAGCGGGCCGTAGCGGTGGAAGAACAGGACGCGGAAGATCAGTTCCTGCGGCAGGGCGGAAAGCAGCGGGTAAAGCGCCCAGATCACCAGCAGGAAGCGCGGATCGCGGCGCAGGAAGGCGAAAAGCGCGTCTGGCCGGGTCAGGTAAAGGACGGTCACACAGGCCAAAAAGGTCAGCCCGGCGAAGGCCGCGAACAGCCGCCAGTCGAACCGCCCCCAGCCGCGCCGCAGGTCGCGCCAGTGAAAGCCCCCAGTCCGCCAGAGCAGGATCAGCCCGACAAGCGAAAAGGCGAAAAGCGCGCTGAACATCTGCCGTGGCGGCAGGAACAGCGCGATGGCGACCGGAACCGCAACAAAGAGCAGCGCGAATTCCGCCCAGAGCGCGCCCAGGCCACCTTGGCCCGGACGCGCCCAGATGAAGCGTTGCTGGTTCAGCGCACCAGGCGTCGGCTCAGCCATGCGCTCCAGTCTCCGACGCTGCCGGCGAAGGCGTTGATGTCGACATTGCCCCGGATGCCCGGCACGCTGCCGGTGCCGGTATATTGCCAGAAGGTCCAGCGTTGGCCGGGATAGACCTGACGCGGGTGGCCGGCAACCGAGCGCAGCCAGAATTCGGCATTCAGCCGGCCGATCCCGGTGTCACGATAGAAATCGACCGTGGTATAGACGATCGGACGCTGACCGTAATGCCGTTCGAGGATCGACATGAAGGTCGATGCCTCGCGCAGGATCTCGGCCGAGCCGGGGCGGCGTGGGCAGGTCTTCGAATGGGTCCATTCGATGTCCAGCACCGGCGGCAGGGACCCACGCTCGCGCGGGACATTGCGGATGAACCAGCGGGCCTGCTCGGCGCCCGAGCGACAGAAGTAATAATAGTGATAGGCGCCGCGCGGGATACGGGCATTGCCTGCCTCGCGCCAATAGCGGGGGAATTCGGGATCGGAATGATCGGCGCCCTCGGTCGCTTTCAGGAAGGCGAAGCTGATCCCGGATGTCCGGGCGCGACCCCAGTCGATATTGCCTTGCCAGCGCGAGATGTCGATGCCGTGGACGGGCAGGTCATAGGGATGCCCGCCGACCCATTGATGCGGGGCGTTGTCGCCCAGTTGCGGCACCGCGCCGCCAACCCATCCGCCACCGCTGGAAACGCTGCGCTGTCCGCCGCCGCAGGCGGCAAGCAGCAGGATAACAAGGGCCGAGAAAACGGTAACAATGCGCGACATGGTGCCCCTCAAACGTGTTTTCCTCGTTATCGCAGCGCCTGTGGATAAAGTCACGACACCAAATCGCTCACGAATCCGTCAGTGCTCGGCTGGGCGAAGACCCGCCGCGCAAGGGCAGTCCGGTGAGCTAATCCTGCCTTTCAGTCGCGGTCGGCCACCACCTTGCCGGGATTGAGGATGTTCTTCGGATCGAGCGCCGCTTTCAGCGTGCCCATCACCGCCCAGGCGGGACCGTGCTGTTCCTCCATCAAGCCGCGCTTGCCAAGGCCGATCCCATGCTCGCCCGAAACGGTGCCGCCGACGGCGATGGCGCGCCGCGACATGGCATTGGCGACCTTCTTGGCGCGGGCCAGTTCCTCGGCATTGTCGGGCTCGATCAGCAGCAGCGTGTGGAAATTCCCGTCGCCGACATGGCCGACGATATTTCCCAGGATCCCCGCCTCGGCCATGTCGGCCGCCGCTGCGCCGACGGCACCCGGCAGTTCCGACATCGGCACGCAGACATCGGTGACGACCCCCGTCGCGCCGGGGCGCAGCTTCAGCGTCGCCCAATAGGCGGCATGGCGCGCCTCCCACAGCTTCTTGCGATCCTCGGGAGAGGCGGCCCATTGGAACCCCTCGCCACCGCAATCGCCGGCGATTTCGCCGAAGGATTCGGCATTGGCGCGCACCGATTCGGGCGAGCCGTTGAATTCGATCATCAGATGCGGCTTCTCGGGATAGTCGGTGCCGGAATGCAGGTTCACGGCGCGCATGGCGATCGGGTCCATGAACTCGATCCGGGCCATGGGAATGCCCATCTGCATGGTCATGGCAACGCAGTTCACGGCATCGTCCAGCGAGGGGAAGGCGCAGACCGCCGCCGCCACATCCTCGGGTTGGCCATGCAGGCGCAGGGTCAGCTCGGTAATGATGCCAAGCGTCCCTTCCGAGCCCACCATCAGCGCCGTCAGATCGTATCCGGCGCTGGATTTCGCCGCCCGGGTGCCGGTGCGGATGACGGTGCCATCGGCCAGCACGACCTCCAGCGCAAGAACCGCGTCGCGCATGGTGCCGTAACGCACCGCCATCGTGCCCGAGGCCCGCGTCGCCGCCATCCCGCCGAGCGAGGCATTGGCGCCGGGGTCGATGGGGAAGAACAACCCGGTCGCGCGCAGATCGGTGTTCAGCGCCTCGCGCGTCACGCCGGGCTGAACCACGGCCAGCATGTCCTCGGGCCGGATGTCCAGCACCCGGTCCATGCGCATCATGTCGAGAACCAGCCCGCCATGGGTGGCAAGGGCGTGCCCCTCCAGCGAAGTGCCGGTGCCCCAGCCGATCACCGGGCAGCCGTGGCGGTTGCAGATGGCCAGAATCCGGCTGACCTCCTCGGTCGATTCGGGCCAGGCCACGGCATCGGGCGGCGGCGCGCGGTGCCATGTCTCGGACTGGCCGTGCTCGTCGCGGTCGGCCTGACGCTGTGACAGGCGATCCCCAATCACGGCGCGAATTTCGTCAAATGCGTGGCTGTGGTTGACCATCGCTTCCCCCTCTTCTTTGATGCCAACATGACCGAACCGGACCCGCAGCGAAAGCCCAGTATCATTGCCGATTCCGGCCGCTGGCTGGCCGGCGGGCCAAGGCAGTTGCGCCGGCGGCTTCTGCACGCCTGGCACATCATTCGCAAGCGCGGACCAAGCCAGGTGCAGTTCTGGCTGCTGGCGCTGCTGATCGGGGTTGGCGCAGGGCTGGCGGCACTGTTCTTCCGCTTTGGCATCACCGCATTGATGCGGACCTTTTACGGCATCGACGATCAGGCCCTGACCAACGAGGCCGCGCGGATGCCCTGGTGGTGGCTGATCCTGGTGCCGACCGTGGGCGGGCTGATCGTCGGACTGATCCTCGACCGCTTCACCGCCGCCGGTCGCGCCACGACCGTGGCCGACGTGATCGAGGATGCGGCGCTGGAAGGCGGCCGGGTGAACATGCGCGAGGGGCTGGCCTCGGCCGCGGCCTCGCTGCTGACGCTCGGCATGGGCGGCTCGTCGGGGCGCGAGGGACCGGTGGTGCACCTGGCCGGCGTCGTCTCGACCTGGTTCGCGACCCGCATCAATGCCAGCCCGATGGCGGGTCGAGAGCTTCTTGGCTGCGCCGTCGCCGGCGCGGTCTCGGCCAGCTTCAACGCCCCCATCGCCGGCGCGCTTTTCGCGCATGAGGTGATCCTGCGCCATTTCGCCGCCCATGCCTTCGCCCCCATCGCCATCGCCTCGGTCGCCGGTGCGATCATCAACCGGCAGGCCTTCGGCGGCGTGACCGAGTTCAATCTGCCCGGACAGCCGAACCTGTCCTTCTATGTCGAATTGCCGGCCTTCATGATGCTCGGCCTGGTCTCGGCGCTTGTCGCGGCGTCGCTGGTCTGGGCGGTGCTGCGCGCCGATGCCGCCGGCAATGCGCTTTTCGCCCGCACCGGCTGGCCGCGCTGGATCAGGCCGATGCTCGCGGGCACGCTGCTGGGGCTGATGGCGATCCCGTTTCCACATATCATCGGCATCGGCTATCAGACCACATTCGCCGCCCTGCGCGGCGCCTTCGGCCTGCAGGAGGTGATGCTCTTCGCCGTGGTCAAGGTCTTCGCCGTGGCGCTGACGCTTGGCGGGCGCATGGGCGGGGGCATTTTTTCGCCTGCGCTCGTTCTGGGCGCGCTGACCGGTCTGGCCTTCGGCATGATCGCCACCGCCGCCCTGCCGGGCCTGTCGGGCAGCACCACGATCTACGCCATGGCCGGCATGGGCGCGGTCGCCGCCGCCGTGCTGGGGGCGCCGATCTCGACCGCGCTGATCGTCTTCGAGATGACCGGCGACTATCAGACCGGGATCGCGGTCATGGCGGCGGTCTCGCTGTCATCGGCGCTGGCATCGCGGCTGCTGCACCGGTCCTTCTTCCTGACCCAGCTTGAGTTGCGCGGCGTTCATATCGCCGAGGGGCCGCAGGTCTGGCTGCCACGCAAGATGCGCATCAACTCGCTGATGCGAACGCCGGAAGCCGAGAATGCGCCCGCCCCGGATCTGGTGCGCAAGCTGGCGCTCTCGGGTCGGGCCCTGGTCGATGGCGCGACGCTGGACCGCGCCCTGGCCGAGTTCCGCCGCACCGGTGCGGCCTTTCTGCCGGTCATCCGGCCAGTCGCGCCGCGCCCGCCCGAGGCCATAGGTCCGGCGCCGCCGCCCGAGATTATCGGCACGCTCTATCATGTGGATGCCTTGCAGGCGCTGAATCAGGCCCTGTCGGCCACAGCGGCCGAGGAGCACGCCTAGACCCCGATCACCCGGCCCTGTTCCAGCCGCACCACCCGGTCCATCCGCGCCGCGAGGTCGAGGTTATGGGTCGCGATCAGCGCCGAAAGCCCGGTCTCGCGCACCAGCGACATCAGCACGTCGAAGACCCGGTCCGAGGTCCCGGGGTCGAGGTTCCCGGTCGGCTCGTCCGCCAGCAGCAGCGAGGGCGCATTGGCAAGCGCGCGGCAGAAGGCGACGCGCTGCTGCTCTCCACCGGAAAGTTCCGCCGGACGGTGACCGGCGCGATCCTTCAGCCCGACATGCTCCAGCAGCTTCGCCGCCCGCTCGCGCGCGGCGCGGTCGCCGGTTCCGTTCGCCAGTTGCGGCAGCAGGATATTCTCGGCGGCGGTGAATTCGGGCAGCAGGTGGTGGAACTGATAGATGAAGCCCAGATCGCGCCTGCGGGCCATGGTGCGGGTCATGTCGCGCTGCCCGGTCAGGTCGGTTCCGTTCAGCGTCACCCTGCCCTTGTCGGGCGTGTCCAGCAGCCCGGCGATATGCAGAAGCGTCGACTTGCCCGCGCCCGAGGGGGCGACAAGGGCCACGACCTCGCCCTTGCCGATGGTCAGGTCCAGCCCGCGCAGCACGTCGATCTGGCCGGGCGTGTCGCGGTTATAGGTCTTCTCGATCCCGTCGAGGCGCAGCACGTCATTCATAGCGAAGGGCCTCCACCGGGTTCATGCGCGCGGCGCGGGCGGCCGGGAAGATGGTGACCAGAAAGCTGAGCGACAGCGACAGCGCCACCGCCTTGCCGATATCCACGGCGCGGATCTTCGCCGGCAATTCGTAGATACCCCGCACCGAGGCATCCCAGGCCCCGCCGCCCGTGAACCAGTTCACCGCCGAGATGATGTGATCGACATTGAGCGAGACGATCACCCCAAGGATCACGCCCACGATGGTGCCGATGATCCCGGTGAAGGCACCGCAGAGGAAGAAGACCCGCAGCACCGCGCCCTCGGTCAGGCCGATGGTGCGCAGGATGCCGATATCGCGGCCCTTGTTCTTGACCAGCATGATCAGCCCCGAGGTGATATTCATGGTCGCGATCAGCACCAGCACCGAGAGGATGATGAACATCACGTCATCCTCCATGTCGAGCGCCTTAAGGAAGCTGGCCGAGCTGTCCTTCCAGGTCCAGACCTGCGCGCCCTCGCCCGCCGCCTGCATCAGCGGCAGGGTCCAGTCGCCGACGCGGTCGGGATCGTCGACATAGATCTCGATCTCGTCGGCGACGCCTTCGCGGTTGAAATAGGATTGCGCCTCGGTCAGCGGCATGAAGACCCGGGTGCGGTCGATGTCGTAGCGCCCGGCGGTGAAGATATAAGTGACCTCATAGGCGTTGACGCGCGGCGTGGTGCCGAAGGCGGTCTGCGCGCCTTCGGGCGCGATCAGTCGGATGCGGTCGCCGACGCCCACGCCAAGCTCGCGCGCGATGCCCGAGCCGATGGCGATGCCGCGGTCGAAATCCTCGATATTGCCGAGGGCGGTGGTGGGGTCGGCGATGCGGGTCATCTGGCGAAGGTCATCCAGCGTGATGCCGAAGACCTCGGCCACATTGGCGGCACCGCCCGAAGTGGCCATGACCTGCCCTTTCACCACTGGCGCGGTGCCGGTGACGCCCGGCACCTCGGCCAGTTGCGCCGCCATGGCATCGTAATCGGCGATCCGGCCCGGCTGCATGTAGATCTCGCCGGTCAGTTCGTTGGTGAAGGTGATGGGCGACATATAGACGGTGGTATGGGCGTTGGCGCCCAACATGGTATCGACGAACTCGGCCCGGAAACCGGTGCGCACGGCCAGCGTCACGATCAGCGCAGCAACGCCAAGCGCGATGCCGATCAGGCTGATCCAGGTCATGACGGAAACGCCGCCCTCGGCCCGGCGAGCACGCAGATAGCGCCAGGCGATCATGAATTCGAAGCCCGAGAAGGGGCGTGGGTTCGATGCGGATTGAGCCATGTCCGGTCCTTTGGGTCGGCCGGGAAGGTGATCGGAAAGCACGAAAAGCGCAAGCCGACATTGCCGTGATCGGCTGTTGAGCCGCGTGGGGGGGCGTTTTCCGGCGGCCCGTGCCCCGGCTGTTTCAGTGCCGGGGAATGCCGGGCTTGCCTGCCCATCGCCCCTCTGCCATGAAGGCCGGCATGGCCAGACCCGTTACCAGCTTCACCTGTCAGGACTGCGGCGCGACCCACAAGAAATGGGCCGGGCGCTGCGATGCCTGCGGGGCCTGGAACACCATCGTCGAGGAAGCCCCCCTGAGCCAGGGGCCGGGGCGCGGCCTTGGCGCGGCCAAGGGCAGGACCGTGGCGCTGAGCGCGCTGTCCACCGAAGAACCGCCGCCGCCGCGCGCGGAAAGCGGCATTGCCGAGTTCGACCGGGTTCTGGGCGGCGGGCTGGTGCCGGGATCGGCGATCCTTGTCGGCGGCGATCCGGGGATCGGCAAGTCGACGCTGCTGCTGCAGGCCGCCGCAGCTTTCGCCGGACGCGGCGCCAATGCGATCTATATCTCGGGCGAGGAAGCCAGCGCCCAGGTCAGGATGCGCGCGCAAAGGCTCGGGCTGGCCGAGGCGCCGGTGCGGCTGGGGGCCGAGACCGCGCTGCGCGACATCCTGACCACGCTGGATGCCGAACGCCCCGATCTTGCCATCGTCGATTCCATCCAGACCCTGTGGTCGGACACGGTCGAGGCCGCACCGGGCAGCGTCAGCCAGGTCCGCGCCTCGGCGCATGAGCTGGTCACCTTCGCCAAGAAGCGCGGCGTCGCCGTCATCATCGTCGGCCATGTCACCAAGGACGGCCAGATCGCCGGGCCGCGCGTGGTCGAGCATATGGTCGATACCGTGCTTTATTTCGAGGGCGAGCGCGGCCACCAGTTCCGCATCCTGCGCGCGGTGAAGAACCGCTTCGGCCCGGCGGACGAGATCGGCGTCTTCGAGATGACCGGCGGCGGACTGGCCGAGGTCGCCAACCCCTCGGCGCTGTTTCTGTCCGAACGTGGCCAGCCCTCGCCCGGATCGGCGGTTTTCGCCGGCATCGAGGGCACGCGGCCGGTGCTGACCGAAATTCAGGCCCTGGTGGCGCCCTCGACATTGGCAAGTCCCCGCCGAACCGTGGTCGGGCTGGATTCGGGACGGGTCTCGACCATCCTCGCCGTGCTGGAGGCGCGTTGCGGCATTCCCTTTGCCGGGCTCGATGTTTTTCTGAATGTTGCCGGGGGCATGCGGGTGCTGGAACCCGCCGCCGATCTTGCCATCGCTGCCGCCCTGCTGAGCGCGCGCGAGGACAGCGCCCTGCCCGCAGACTGTGTCACTTTTGGCGAAATCAGCCTCTCCGGGGCGCTGCGTCCGGTCGCTCAGGCGGAAAACAGGTTGAAAGAAGCCCAAAAACTTGGTTTTTCACAGGCCATCATCCCTGCCGCCTCGAAGATCGAGGGCGCGCGGGACATGCGGCTGGACCGGACGGCCGATCTGACGAGCTTCGTCGGAGAGGTTTTCGGGGCCGGCTAGAACAGGGACAAAGCGGCCACATCTGCCGCAAAAGGTGGGTAAATGGACGGCTTCACCATTATCGACGGCATCGTTGCGGCCGTCATCATCCTGTCGGCGATCCTCGCCTATGCGCGCGGCTTCGTGCGCGAATCGCTGGCGATCCTCGGCTGGATCGGGGCGGCGGTGCTGGCCTTCATCTTCGCCGGAACGCTGCGCCCGATGATCGCGCAGATCCCTTTCCTGGATCGCTTCCTTGGCGAAAGCTGCGAATTGGCGACCATCGCCGCCTTCGCCGCCGCCTTCGCGCTGGCACTGGTGCTGTTCTCGATCATCACGCCGCTGTTTTCCTCGGTGGTGCAGCGCTCGGCCCTTGGCGGGGTCGATCAGGGCATGGGCTTCCTCTTCGGGGTGGCGCGCGGCATCCTGCTCGTGGCCATCGCCTTCATCGTCTATGACCGGGTCATGGCTTCCTCGCCGGTGCCGATGGTGGACGATTCGCGCACCGCGAAAGTGCTGGACCGGATGATCGGCACGCTGGATTCGGAAATCCCGCAGGACGCGCCGGGCTGGATCACCAACCGCTACAATCAGCTGGTCTCCGGCTGCACGGGCGAAGCGATCACCCCGACCGAGGCGACCGCGCCTGCAACAGAGACCACCGGCACCAGCAACTGACGGCCAAAGTCGCGGTTTGCCGCCCCCAATGTCATTTTCCTGTCACGCCCCCGGTCCGGGGGCGTGACTTTTTCCACCGCAGCCCCTATCTAGGGCGCAGCCCCACAAGTCAGACGAGCAGCCCCATGCAGCCATTTCTCGCGCATCCTTTCGACGATGATCGCCTGCATGAGGAATGCGGCGTCTTCGGTGTGATCGGCGTCGCCGAGGCGGCGAATTTCGTGGCGCTCGGGCTGCACGCGCTTCAACATCGCGGTCAGGAGGCCGGCGGCATCGTCAGCCACGACACCGAACGCGGCTTCAACAGCGCCCATCGCTTCGGCTATGTCCGCGACAATTTCACCAAGCAATCGCTGATGGAAACCCTGCCCGGGCCGCTGGCCATCGGGCATGTCCGCTATTCAACCGCCGGTGCCAAGGCGGCCCATATCCGCGACGTGCAGCCCTTCTTCGGCGAATTCAGCATGGGCGGCTGCGCGGTCGCGCATAACGGCAATATCACCAATGCCGACGCGCTGCGGCGCGAGCTGATCGACCGCGGCTCGATCTTCCAGTCGGGAAGCGATTCGGAATGCATCATTCACCTGATGGCGCGATCCATCCAGCGCAATATCCCCGAGCGAATGAAGGACGCGCTGCGCCGCATCGAAGGCGCCTTCAGCGTCATCGCCATGACCCGCACCAAGCTGATCGGCGTGCGCGACCCGTTGGGCGTTCGCCCGCTGGTGATCGGCAAGCTGGGCGATGACGGTTATGCGCTGTCATCCGAGACCTGCGGCCTCGATATCATCGGCGCCGAATTCGTCCGCGAGGTCGAGCCGGGCGAGATGGTGGTGATCTCGAAGGGCAAGATCGAAAGCTCTCGCCCCTTCCATCCGACATCGTCACGCTTCTGCATCTTCGAGCATGTGTATTTCTCGCGCCCCGATTCGATCATCGGTGGGCGTTCGGTCTATGAAACCCGGCTCCAGATCGGCGTCGAATTGGCGCGTGAGGCCCCGGTCGAGGCCGATCTGGTCTGCCCCGTCCCCGATTCGGGCACGCCGGCGGCCATCGGCTATGCGCAGGAATCCGGCATCCCTTACGGGATGGGGATCATCCGCAACCAGTATATGGGCCGGACCTTCATCGAACCGACCGACCAGATCCGCAATATGGGCGTCAGGCTCAAGCTGAACGTCAACCGCTCGCTGATCGCCGGCAAGCGGGTGGTGCTGGTCGATGACAGCGTGGTGCGCGGCACCACCAGCCGCAAGATCAAGGACATGATCCTGGATGCCGGCGCCCGCGAGGTGCATTTCCGCATCGCTTCCCCGCCGACCGCCTGGCCCTGCTTCTACGGCGTCGATACCCCCGACCGCGAGAAACTTCTGGCCGCCCAGATGTCGGTCGAGGAAATGCGCGAATGGATCGGCGTCGACAGCCTGGCCTTCGTCTCGCTCGACGGACTTTACCGTGCGGCAGGCAAGGCCAATGGCCGCGACAAGTCCTGCCCGCAATATTGCGACGCCTGTTTCTCGGGCGATTACCCGGTGGCACCCTTCGACCAGTTAGAGCGCGGTTTCCGCATGAAAGACGGCTCTGAAACCGCACCGATGCAGGCGGCGGAATAGGGTTCTGACGGGGCCGGGCTCAGCCCTGCCTTGAGTTCTGATCCTCGGCCTTGTCGGCCAGCGATTCGGCGCGGGCGGCAAGTTCGGCCATCGCCTCCAGCACATCGGCCGTGCTGGTGCCCGAGGCGGCCGAACGGGTGCGCGACACCTCGCGCTCGGCGGAAAGGGCGCGGTCTTCCATCGCCGACAGCCGATCCGCCAGCATCAACCCGGCCAGCAGCAACAGGCGCGGTTCCGGCATCCGTCCGGCTTGTTCAACGATCTTGCCGGCTTCCTCGTCCAGCAGCCCGGCGGCGCGGCGCAGAAGCCGCTCTTCGCCGTCCTGCGCCTGCAGGGTGTATTCCTTGTGGCCAATGGTGAAGGTCACATCCATCTGTCAGCCCCCTTCGGTCAGCTTTCGCGTTGGTCGAATGCCACGATATCGGCCGGCGCCGGGGTCACATCCTCGGCATAGGGCGCGTCCGGGGCGCGCGGCGCCTCGGCGATCAGGGTTTCCAGCCCGGTCATGATCTCGTCCAGCGCCCCGATCTCGGCCTGACGGACCGCCTTGATGGAGTCGAGTTCGGCCCTCAGCGCGGAATCGGAATCGGCACTTCCGGCGCTCAGTTCGGCATTGGCCGACACGAGGGCGTCATTGGCACGGGCCAGCCGGGCGGCTTCCTCATGCGCCTCGGCCAGACGGCGTTTCAGGGCGCCGATCTCGGCCTTCAGCGCTGCGGTGTCACCCGGATCAGCGCCATCGGTCGAACCATTGTGATGTGACGTCGACTCGGCTGCGGACAAATCAAGCGCCGCATCTATGCGACCGAATGCTGCGATCAGGCGCTTTTCACTGTCCGCAAAGCTGGTCATGGCCCGTCCCGAGAATGTCTTTCGTGATAAGCCTTCTTACAGGACCGCGCCTGAAAAACAAGGACGGGCGGGGAAATCCCCGCCCGCCCGGCAATTCTAAGCGCGGTCGCGCTTACTTCAATTCGCGGCTCTCGCCCATCAGACCCTTCACGATGGCCCAGCAGGCGCCGAGCAGCACGATCGTGAAGGGAAAGCCGGTCGAAACCGCCATGGCCTGCAAGGCTTCCAGCCCGCCGGCCAGCAGAAGCGCGATGGCGACCAGCCCCTCGACCGTGCACCAGAACACCCGCTGCGGCACGGGCGAGTTCACCTTGCCGCCCGAGGAGATCGTATCGATCACCAGCGAGCCGGAATCCGACGAGGTGATGAAGAAGACGATGACCAGCACGATGCCGATGAAGCTGGTAATCCCGGTCCAGGGCAGTTGCGACAGCATGACGAAAAGCTTCAACTCAAGCGCCGCTTCCGAGATGCCCTTGAACCCCGCCAGCGTGATCGAGATCGCGGTGCCGCCGAAGGTCGTCATCCACAGGACCGAGACGATAGCCGGCACCAGCAGCACCGCGACCAGGAATTGCCGCACCGTCCGCCCGCGCGAAACCCGCGCGATGAACATGCCGACGAAGGGCGACCAGCTGATCCACCAGGCCCAGTAGAAGGCCGTCCAGCCATGGCGGAAGTTGTCGTCGTCGCGCCCGAACGGGTTCGACAGCGGCAACAGTTCCTGCGCATAGGCTTTCAGGTTGGCAAAGAAGCCGGTCAGGATCGCCATGGTCGGCCCGACCACGATCACGAACAGCAGAAGCAGGAAGGCCAGCACCATATTCGCCTCGGACAGGCGCTTCACGCCCTTGTCGACGCCGGTGATGACCGACACCGTCGCTACGGCGGTAATCGCCACGATCAACAGCACCATGGTCATGTTCGACGCCGGGACATCGAACAGGAAGTTCAGACCCGCCGTCGCCTGCCGCGCCCCGAAGCCAAGCGAGGTTGCCAGACCGAAGATGGTGGCAAAAACCGCGAGGATGTCGATGATATGGCCCGGCCAGCCCCAGATGCGTTCACCCAGGATCGGGTAGAAGACCGAGCGCATGGTCAGCGGCAGGCCCTTGTTGAACGAGAACAGCGCCAGCGCCAGCGCCACCACCGCATAGATCGCCCAAGGGTGCAGCCCCCAGTGGAAGATCGTCGCGGCCATGCCCAGCCGGCGGGCGGCCATCTCGTCCCCGGCGGCGCCTTGCAGCGGCGCCCAATCGGTGCGCGCGCCATTTTCAACCACGGTTCCGGCCAGCGAGCTGTCGAAATGGCTCATCGGTTCGGACACGCCATAGAACATCAGCCCGATGCCCATGCCGGCGGCGAAAAGCATGGCGAACCAGCTTCCCAGCGAGAAATCCGGCGTCGCCTCGGGGCCGCCAAGGCGGACGCGGCCAAGCGGCGAGACGATCAGCCCAAGGCAGAGCAGCACGAAGATATTGCCGGCAAGCAGGAAGAACCATGCCAGATTGCCGGTCAGCCAGTCGCGCATCCCCTGAAAGAACGGCTCCAACTGCTGCTGGAAGATCAGCGCCGCGAGGGTAATGGCGATGATACACAGCGCCGCAATCGGAAAGACCGGCTTGTGAATGTCGATCTCCAGCGTGACGCTGTGCGCAAGATTGTCCTGGCCGATCTCGTAATCGGTCTCGATCACCTCGGTCGGGCCTTCGGGCGGCGGCACCGGGTCTTCCTCCGGGGTGTCGTGTGGGACATCTTCGGGATGGCCGTCGAGGATCGGGCGTTCATAGGCGGGATCGCCCGGATGGCCCTTCTGATCTTGATGCGGATCGTTCGGATCGGACATGAAAATCCTTTCACTCTTTCTTCTGTTATTAGGTCTTGCTTACGAGGGTGCGGCTTATGTCACATCTGCTTGAAGATGGCCACCCGACGGTTCAAAGTGGCAACAAAACCACTGTTTCGCTGGCGCGGCCCGGGGCTGTTGACGTCCAGTAACTTAGGTGTTCAACCTTCGGCGCAGGTGATTAAGGGGTCGTCATGGGTCGCAAAAAGCACAGCTTCGTCATCCTTGGTCTAGGCAGCTTCGGCAGCGTCGTGGCCAGCACGCTGGCGCAATATGACAACCATGTCCTCGGCATCGACATCAGCGAGCGGCGCGTCGCGCAACTGGCCCATAGCCTGAGCAATGTCGCCATCCTGGATGCCACCGACGAATATGCGCTGCGCGAGGCCGGGGTGCAGAATTACGAGACCGCGCTCGTCTCTCTGGGAGGCAATCTTGAGGCCGGCATCCTCTCGGTGATGAACCTCAAGATGATCGGCGTCGGCAATATCTGGGTCAAGGCGGACAGCCGCACCCATCACCGGATCATGTCGAAGATGGGCGTGGACCGGGTGCTGCTGCCCGATGTCGAAATGGGCCAGCACACGGCGCAGATGATGAACAACCCGGCGGTGCAGGATTACGTCGCCCTCGGCAACGGCTATAATGTCGTCAATATGCGCGTCCCGGAACGGCTGAACGAACATCCGCTGGCGCATCTGCGGCTGGATGTCAGCCTGCGCTCGCTGGGATTGATGCGTGGCACGGAATTCGTCCCGACCACGCCAGAGACCATCATGAAGACCGGCGACCGGCTGCTGATCCTTGGCCGCAAACCCGAGCTTCTGGCCTTCGGCGAGTCGTTTTGAGCAATCGGTCCAACAAGTTGAGCAATCGGTCCAACAAGCTGCTGCGCCTGCTGCGGCACCGCCTCAACCGGATGCCGCCGCCGGCAGTGTTGGCGCTGTCCTATCTGGCGCTTGTGGTCATGGGCGGGCTGGCCTTGATGCTGCCCTTTGCCGCGACCCGACCGCTGACAATGCTGGAGGCGCTGTTCTCCTCGACCTCGGCGGTCACGGTGACCGGGCTTTCGGTGATCGATGTCGAGCATGTGCTGACCTTCTGGGGCCAGTTGATCCTGCTGATCCTCGTGCAGCTCGGCGGGCTCGGGCTGATGAGCTTTGCGGTGCTGGTCTTCTCGGCGCTCGGGATGCCGATCGGACTTACCCATAAAAGCTATCTGCGCGAGGACCTGAACCAGACCTCGTTCAACAAGCTGACCGCCATGGTGGCCGAGATCTTCCGTGCCGTGCTGGCCGCAGAGATCATCGGGGCGATGCTGCTTTGCCTGGTCTTCGTGCCGGAATTCGGGCTGATCCGGGGCGGCTGGCACGCGATCTTCCATTCGATTTCGGCCTTCAACAATGCCGGTTTCTCGACCTTTTCCGAGGGGCTGACTCGTTATCCGATCAATCCGATCATCAATATCGTCATCCCCGCCCTCTTCATCTTCGGCGGGCTCGGCTATCTGGTGGTGATGGATGTCCAGCACCGGAAATTCTGGCGCGGCTGGACGCTGCACACCCGGCTCATGCTGGTCGGAACGCTGGCGCTGATCGTGCTGGGGGTCGGGCTGACCGCCATTCTGGAATGGAACAACCCGAAGACGCTGGCGCAGTTCTCCTCGCCCATCTCGCGGCTGACGGTGGCCTGGTTTCAGGGTGTGACTACGCGCACGGCGGGGTTTTCCACCACCGATATCGGCGGGCTGCACGATTCGACCTCGCTGCTTTACATCGCGCTGATGACCATCGGCGGCGGCCCGACCTCGACGGCGAGCGGGATCAAGGTCACGACGATGATGGTCATGCTGCTGGCAACGCTGGCCTTCTTCCGCCGCCGGACCGAGATCTGGGCCTTCGGACGCTCCATCGGGCTGGACGAGGTGCTGAAGGTGATGGCCCTGATCGCCATCGCCGCCATGCTGAACTTCATCAGCGTCTTCCTGATGGCCGCGACCCATGACGGCCAGTTTCTGGATATCAGCTTCGAGGTCGCCAGCGCCTTCAGCAATACCGGCCTCAGCCGCAACTATACCGGCGATCTGTCCCCGTTCGGCCGGATCGTCATCATCGTCATCATGTTCCTGGGCCGGGTCGGGCCGCTGACGCTGGGCTTCTTCCTTGCCACCCGGACCATGCCGCGGGTCCGTTACCCCGAGGGACAGGTGCATCTTGGCTGATCCGCGCCCAGGGCCTATAAGCGGCGGGCAATGAAGGGATAAGCGATGCGCCAGGCAGAGATCACCCGCAACACCGCCGAAACCCGGATCGAGGTTCGTGTGAACCTCGACGGGACCGGGGTCTATGACAACCAGACCGGGGTCGGCTTCTTCGATCACATGCTGGACCAGCTGTCGCGGCATTCGCTGATCGACATGACCGTGCGCGCCAAGGGCGATCTGCATATCGACGATCACCACACGGTCGAGGATGTGGGCATCGCGCTCGGTCAGGCTCTGGTGCAGGCGCTTGGCGACAAGAAGGGCATCCGGCGCTATGGCAGCTTCCTGCTGGCCATGGACGATGCACTCGTGCGTTCGGCGCTGGATCTGTCGGGGCGGCCCTATCTGGTCTGGAATGTCGAATTCCCAAGCCAGAAGATCGGCAGTTTCGACACCGAGCTGGTGCGCGAATTCTTTCAGGCGCTGTCGACCCATGGCGGCATCACGCTGCATGTCGATGCGCTCCACGGCATCAATTCGCACCACATCGCCGAGGCCGCCTTCAAATCCGTCGCCCGCGCCCTGCGCGAAGCGGTCGAGCCGGATCCCCGGAACGATACCCTGCCCTCGACCAAGGGGGCGCTCTGATGCGGGTGGCGCTTGTCGATTACGACAGCGGCAACCTGCATTCGGCGGAAAAGGCCTTCGCCCTGATGGGCCAAAGGGCGGGGGCCGAGGTCGTGGTGACATCGGACCCGGAAATCGTGCGCAAGGCCGACCGGATCGTCCTGCCCGGCGACGGCGCTTTCCCGGCCTGCAAGGCCGCGTTGGAGGCCGTGCCCGGCATGGTCGAGGTCCTGCGCGACGCGGTGGAAGCCCGCGCCGTGCCCTTCATGGGCATCTGCGTCGGCATGCAGATGCTGGCCGATATCGGGCATGAATATCGCGACACTCCGGGCCTTGGCTGGATCGGGGGCGAGATCGACCTGATACGACCTTCAGAGCCGGGCCTGAAGGTGCCGCATATGGGCTGGAACGATCTGCGGCTGCGCGGCGCCCACCCGGTGCTGGACGGTATTGCGACCGGCGATCACGCCTATTTCGTCCATAGCTGGCAGTTCCACCCGAAAGATCCGGCGCATCTGCTGGCCGATGTCGATTACGGCGGCTCGGTCACGGCCATCGTCGGACGCGACAATATCGTCGGCACCCAGTTCCACCCGGAGAAATCGCAGGCCGTGGGTCTGCGCATCATCGAGAATTTCCTGAACTGGCGACCCTGAGCTTTCAGGCCGGGCCGCCCGATCCGGGACCGCCGCCTATTGCAGCCGTGCCCAGCTCTGCTTCTTGCAGATCAACCCGCCGGCCACGCAGCCCGACAGCGCCATGGCATTGCCGCTGACCGTGGCCTTGCCGTTATAGACCTTGTTATCGGCGGGGCGCAGGACGCGGCCCTTGTAGTCGCCGCCGCCCTGCGGAACCATGTCGATGACGATTTGCTTGCCGATATTGGGCGACTGGTATTCGGTCTTGTCCTTGAAGGTGCGGGTGATGGTGCCACAGAACGCGCCGCCGCAGGGCGTTATCTGGACATGGGCAAAGGCGCCCTCATCCGCCTGGGTCTGCCACAGCCCCTCGATCGGGTCGGCGGATGCGGCGGCAGCGATCAGCCCGAAGGCTGCGGCAAGTGCGAATGTCTTCATGGTCTTCCTCCCAGAGATCCGTTTGCACGGATCAGAAGACAGCGCGGCGATTCCCGCAAGATTGACGTGGGGTCGCCACCTCGCATGACGCGGCTTCCGCCTTGCTTGCCCCCGGCCCCCGCATATGGCAAAGCCGCGCTGAACCAGAGCGGAGCGCGCCGATGATCCTTTACCCCGCCATCGACCTCAAGGACGGCAATTGCGTGCGCCTTTTGCGCGGCGACATGGAGGCCGCGACCGTCTTCGGCACCGATCCCGCAGCCCAGGCCCGCGCCTTTCAGGATGCCGGGGCCGAATGGCTGCATCTGGTCGATCTGAACGGCGCCTTCGCCGGCCAGCCGGTGAATGCGGCGGCGGTCGAGGCGATCCTGGCCGCGACCGACATCCCCGCCCAGCTCGGCGGCGGCATCCGCGACATGGCCACCATCGAGATGTGGCTGCAAAAGGGCCTGAAACGAGTCATCCTCGGCACCGTCGCGGTCGAAAATCCCGATCTCGTTCGCAAGGCCGCCGCCGCCTTCCCCGGACAGGTCGCCGTCGGCATCGACGCCCGCAAGGGCTTTGTCGCCACAAAGGGCTGGGCCGAGGAAACCACGGTCCAGGCCACCGACCTCGCCCGCAGCTTCGAGGATGCCGGCGTCGCCGCCATCATCTATACCGATATCGACCGCGACGGCGCCATGGCCGGCCCCAATGTCGAGGCGACCGAGGCGCTTGCCCGCGCCGTCTCGATCCCGGTCATCGCCTCGGGCGGGGTCTCGTCCATGGCTGACCTGATCCGGCTGCGCGATACCGGCACTATTGCCGGGGCGATCTCGGGGAGGGCGCTTTATGACGGGGCGCTGGATCTGGGCGCGGCGCTGACGGCATTGAAGGCTTAGGCAGAAAGGGCGGAACATGCTGGTCGATCCCAATCATCCGTTTTTCCGCAAGCTCTGGGTGCGCATCCTTTGTGTCGCCCTGCCCTTCGGCTGGGCGATGTTCGAAATGGCAAATGGCAACCTGTTCTGGGCAATCGTCTTTGGCGCGGCGGGGGCGGTGCTGTTCCATGCATTGATCATGCGCGGCCCCGACAAGCGCTGACCCCTTCCCCTGACCCCGCGCGCGGGTTATCTGTCGCTCATGCTGAAGACACGCATCATCCCCTGCCTTGACGTGGCCGATGGCCGGGTCGTGAAAGGCGTGAATTTCGTCGACCTCGTGGACGCGGGCGACCCGGTCGAGGCCGCAAAAGCCTATGACGCCGCCGGCGCCGACGAGATCTGCTTTCTCGACATTCATGCCACCCACGAAAATCGCGGCACCATGTTCGACGTGGTCACCCGCACCGCCGAACAGTGCTTCGTGCCGCTGACCGTGGGCGGGGGGGTCAGGACGCATCACGATGTCCGGGCCCTGCTGCTGGCCGGGGCCGACAAGGTGTCCTTCAATTCCGCCGCCGTGGCCGATCCGAATGTCATCGCCGAGGCCGCCGACCGTTTCGGTTCGCAATGCATCGTCTGCGCCATCGACGCCAAGACCGTCTCGCCCGGCAAATGGGAGATCTTTACCCATGGCGGCCGCAAGCCCACCGGCATCGACGCGGTCGAATTCGCCCGGCTGGTTGCGGAAAAGGGGGCAGGAGAGATCCTGCTGACCTCGATGGACCGGGACGGCACCAAGGCCGGTTTCAACCTGCCCCTGACCCGCGCCGTGGCCGATGCGGTGGATATTCCGGTGATCGCCTCGGGCGGGGTCGGGATGCTGGAACATCTGGTCGAAGGCGTGACCGAGGGCCATGCGAGCGCATTGCTGGCCGCCTCGATCTTCCATTTCGGCACCTTCACCGTGGGCGAGGCCAAGGCCCATCTGGCCGCCGCCGGCATCCCCGTGAGGCTGACATGAGCGATTACGACGCCTTCGCCCGGCTGGACGCCACCATCTCCACCCGCAAGGAAGCCGATCCCGAGTCCAGCTGGACGGCGAAGCTGCTGGCCAAGGGGCCGGAAAAATGCGCCGAGAAATTCGGCGAGGAAGCCGTCGAAGCCATCATCGAGGCGGTGAAAGGCGACCGCGAGAAGCTGACCTCGGAAGCGGCGGATGCGGTCTTTCACCTTGCTGTCATGCTGGCCGCACGGGACCTGAGCCTTGCCGATGTGGCCGCCGAACTGGCCCGGCGCGAAGGCCGCTCTGGCATCGCAGAGAAGGCCAGCCGCGGCGGCTGAGAACCCTGTCCCGCAGGCACCGCAAAGCCGACCCGCAGGCTACCGGCGCGATGCAACGCGGCGTTTTGCCGTCATGTTCTTGATATTCATGCCAGAGATTTCTAAGTCCAGACGCAAGGCGAGGAACCAAATTGCTTTTCCTTACCCAGGGTTCCTTGGTATAAGCCGTTCAAATCGACCGCGCGGCAGACGCGGAATACACAAGGCAGAGGATCCTCATGACCGCATTCGGTAAATCCGGCAAGAACCACGAGGGCGATGTCGCTTTCATCGAATCTCTGGCCGAGCTTCTGAACAGCAGCGAACTGTCCGAACTGTCGGTCAAGCGCGAATATGGCGAACATGACCGGCTGACCGTCAGCCTGTCCAAGCATGGCAAGCAGGTGGTGGTGCAATCCGCAGCCCCGGCCCATGCGCCGATGGCCCATGCCGCGCCGGCCGCCGCCCCGCAAAGCCCGGCCACGCCGACGGCAACGCCCGGCGCCACCTCGGACGATCCGGCGAACCTGCCCGGCGCGGTCACCTCGCCCATGGTCGGCACCGCCTATCTTTCGGCGGAACCGGGGGCCGCGCCCTTCGTCACCATCGGCCAGCAGGTCAGCGAGGGCGACACCCTGCTGATCGTCGAGGCGATGAAGACCATGAACCACATCCCTTCGCCCAAATCCGGCACGGTGAAGCGCATTCTCGTCGATGACGGCACGCCGGTCGAATATGGCGCGCCCCTGATGGTCGTGGAATGAGGCCCGGATGTTCGACAAGATCCTGATCGCCAACCGGGGCGAGATCGCGCTGCGCGTGATCCGTGCCGCCCGGGAAATGGGCATCCAGACCGTCGCCGTCCATTCGACCGCCGATACCAATGCCATGCATGTGCGCATGGCCGACGAATCGGTCTGTATCGGGCCGAATCCATCCTCGGAAAGCTATCTCAACCCGGCCGCGATCATCGCCGCCTGCGAGATCACCGGCGCCCAGGCCGTCCATCCCGGCTATGGCTTCCTGTCGGAAAACGCCGCCTTCGCGCAGATGCTGGAAGATCACGACATCACCTTTATCGGCCCCAAGGCGGAACATATCCGCATCATGGGCGACAAGATCACCGCCAAGGACACCGCGAAACATCTGGGCATTCCGGTCGTTCCCGGCTCTGACGGCGGCGTGAACGATGTCGACGAGGCCAAGAAGGTCGCCGGCGAGATCGGCTATCCGGTCATCATCAAGGCTACCGCCGGCGGCGGCGGGCGCGGGATGAAGGTCGCCCATGACGAAAAGGGGCTTGAGGTCGCCTTCCGCACCGCGCGTTCGGAAGCCAAGGCCGCCTTCGGCAACCCCGATGTCTATATCGAGAAATACCTGCAAAAGCCGCGCCATATCGAGATTCAGGTCTTCGGCGACGGCAAAGGCAATGCGGTCTATCTGGGCGAGCGCGACTGCTCGCTGCAGCGCCGCCACCAGAAGGTTCTGGAAGAGGCCCCCGGCCCCTCGATCACGCCCGAAGAACGCGAGCGTATCGGCAATATCTGCGCCGATGCGATGAAGAAGCTGGGCTATATCGGTGCCGGCACCATCGAATTCCTCTATGAGGACGGAGAGTTCTATTTCATCGAGATGAACACCCGTCTTCAGGTCGAGCATCCGGTGACCGAGGCGATCTATGGCATCGACCTGGTGCGCGAACAGATCCGCGTCGCCGCCGACGAGCCGATGGAACTGGATCAGGACAAGCTCGACATCAACGGCCATGCCATCGAAGTCCGCATCAACGCCGAGAAGCTGCCGAATTTCAGCCCCTCGCCCGGCAAGATCACCCAGTTCCACGCCCCGGGCGGGCTGGGTGTGCGGATGGACAGCGCGATCTATGACGGCTATGTCATTCCGCCCTATTATGACAGCCTGATCGGCAAGCTGATCGTGCATGGCCGCGACCGCAACGAGGCGCTTGCGCGCCTGAGCCGCGCCCTGTCCGAGCTGATCGTGGACGGTGTCGATACCACCATGCCGCTGTTCCAGGCCCTGCTGCAGGAGCCTGACATCCAGTCGGGCAACTACTCGATTCACTGGCTGGAACGCTGGCTGAGCGAGAACGCCCCGGCTTGATCACCGCGCGCGAAATGCTGTGGGGATATGCCAATGGCATCTTCCCCATGGCCGCCGCCGCCGAAGACCCCGAATTGCACTGGTTCGACCCGGTCGAGCGCGGCATCATGCCGGTCGGCGGGGTTCATGTCTCGCGCAGTATGCGCCGGCACCTGCGGCAAAGCGGCTGGCACGCGACGCTGAACTGCGACTTCATGGCCGTTGTCCAAGGCTGCGCCCGGCCCGGCGACACCTGGATCAATGCGCCCCTGACCGCGCTGTACCTTGAGCTTCACGCCATCGGCCACGCGCATTCGATGGAAATCCGCGACGGCGACCGGATCGTCGGCGGCATTTTCGGGCTGAGCCTCGGCGGGGCGTTTTTCGGGGAAAGCATGTTCTCGGCCCGGCGCAATGGCTCGAAAGCGGCGCTGATCTGGCTGTCGGCGCATCTGGCGGGCTGCGGCTTCACGCTGTTCGACACCCAATATCCGACCGAGCATCTGGCCAGCATGGGCGGCCAGACCATCCCGCGCGCGGATTATCTGCGCCGGCTGTCACGGGCGATCCGGCAGGATGTCGATATCCGCTCGCGCCCTCTGCCCGAGGCTCAGGCCCTCTGGCAGCCGAGCACCCAGACATCGTAGCGCGCATCGTCCAGGGCCGAGAGCGCCGGCGACGAGGCGATCATCCAGCCGTCGAACAGGGTCGCGCCGCTGCTGCGGTCGGTGATGACCATCTGCGCATAGGCGTCGGAATTGGGGTCCTCGGTCGGGTAGCGGCATTCGCCCAGCCGGACCGTCAGCCGACCGACCTCGGCCGCTTCGCCGGGGGCAAGCTGAAGATCGGTGATATTGCTGGAAACCTTGTCGAGCGCGCGCAGCACGGCACCATTGCCGTGCGTGGTCTGGACGCCCGCGGGCTGGGCCAGAACGGCAACGGCCTGCGCGGCCAGAAGGGCGGCGGCGAGGGGGACGAAGACGGGTTTCATTCGGTGTTACTCGCTTGCGAATCGACGAATTTCATCATCAGCGACAGAAGACTGACCGCGCCCTGCACATCCTCGATCTCGTCGCCGGGGGCAAGGTTGTCCAGACTGCCGCCCGCCTGAAGCTCCAGATAGGCGCCGCCCAGCAGGCCGTCGGACTGGATCACCGCCGCCGAATCGGTGGGCAGCACGACACCGTCGCGCAGGCGCAGCTTCGCTTCGGCCAGGTAGGTTTCGGGGTTCAGGCTGATCTCGGTGACGCGACCGACCGGGACACCAGCCATGCGGATCTCGGACCCGGTCTCGATACCTTCGACATTGGGGAAGGCGGCGATCAGGTCATAGCCGCCGCCCGGCATCAGCCGGGGACCGGCGGCCAGCAGCAGAAACCCCGCCGCCACCGCCAGCACGATGCCGCCGGCAAACAGTTCGGCCCGGCTGTCGTCACTCATGCTGGTGCGCCCCGGATCGCTGCGGGATCATTGATCCGGTTGCCAAGCGTCGTAATCGCTGCGCGGTGCCGGCTCGGCCCGATAGACCGAGGATTGCGGCCGGTAAGCCTGCGCGGTGCCGGTCATGTTCATCTGGCTGGGAAGTTCCCAGTCGCGGCGCGGCAAGGGGTCCTTGGTCGGCGGTTCCTTGAAGGTGTGGTGCAGCCAGCCATGCCATTCGACCGGCACCCGGCTTGCCTCGGATTCGCCGTTGAAGATCACCCAGCGGCGGTCGCCCTTCTTGGACTGGTAATAGATATTACCCTGCTCGTCCTCGCCGACCTTCTCGCCGTAAAGCGCGGTCCACACCTGAGTGTTCAGGGTCTGACCTCTCCACCAGGTCAGGATACGGTCGACGATCCACATGGGCGCACTCCTTCGGGTCTCTCGATCTGTCTATGCCGCAAAGCGCGGCTCTGGTCCAGTGGCGCGATTAGCGCAGGTCGGCACCGAGCCCCTGCATCAGCGCCACGAAATCCGGGAAAGAGGTGGCAATCGCCGCCCCGTCATCGACCGTGACCGGCGCTTCCGCCGCCAGACCGGCGACAAGGAAGGACATGGCGATGCGGTGATCGAGATGGGTTTCGACCGGCGCGCCGCCGCCGGGAATGCGGCCTTGGCCACGGACGGTCATGCTGTCGCGGGTCTCCTCGACCTCGACCCCGTTCAGGCGCAGCCCCTTGGCCATGGCGTCGATACGGTCGGATTCCTTCACCCGAAGCTCGGCCACGCCGTTCATCACCGTGTCGCCTTCGGCCATCGCCGCGATCACCGAAAGGATCGGGAATTCGTCGATCATGCTGGCGGCGCGTTCCGCCGGGACGGTCACGCCCTTCAGGGCCGAGTGACGCACCACCAGATCGGCCACCGGCTCGCCGCCTTCCTCGCGGTCGTTTTCCCAGGTCAGATCGGCGCCCATTTCGGCCAGCGTGACATAAAGCCCGTCGCGGGTCGGGTTGCGGCTGATGCCGTTCACCCGGATCTCGGATCCCGGCACGATCAGCGCTGCGGCAACCGGAAAGGCAGCCGAGGAGGGGTCGCGCGGCACGGCAACGCTTTGCGCGCGCAGTTCCGGCTGGCCAGTCAGGGTGATGACACGGCCTTCATCGGTTGTTTCGGTGGTAATGCTGGCCCCGAAGCCCGCCAGCATCCGTTCGGAATGGTCGCGCGTGGGTTCGGCCTCGATCACCACGGTATGACCGGGCGCGTTCAGCCCCGCCAGCAGCACGGCCGACTTGATCTGGGCCGAGGCGACGGGGGTGCGATAGGTGACCGGCACGGCTTCCTCTGCGCCCTTGATGGTGACCGGCAGAAGCCCGCCCTCGCGCGATGTGATCTCGGCCCCGAACAGGCTGATCGGGTCGGTGATGCGCCGCATCGGGCGCTTCGACAGGCTGGCATCGCCGGTGAAGGTGGCGGTGATCGGCGTCGTCGCCATCGCCCCCATGATCAGTCGCACGCCGGTGCCGGAATTGCCGCAATCTATCACCCCCGCAGGCTCGGCAAAGCCACCGACGCCGACGCCATCGACAATCCATTCGCCGGGACCGAGCCGTTCCACCGTCGCGCCGAAGGCCTGCATGGCCTTGGCCGTATCCAGCACGTCCTGCCCTTCCAGCAGACCGGTGACATGGGTCCGGCCCACCGCCAGCGCGCCAAGGATCAGCGCGCGGTGGCTGATCGACTTGTCGCCGGGGATCAGGGCCGTGCCCGACAGCGCGCCAGAGCGGCGCGCGGACATCGGTTGAGCGGGCGCATTCGACATGGTGCCTCCTTCAGAACAGGGCCTTGCGTAGCATATTCAGCGCCACGAGCATCAGGAAAACGGCGAAGACCTTCTTCAGCATCTTCGCATCCAGCCGATGCGCCAGCGCGGCGCCAAGCGGTGCGGTCAGAAGCGTCATGGCGATGACGATCAGGAAGGCCGGTATATTCACCGCGCCGATGGTGCCGGGGGGCGCGTTCTCGGTCGGGGTGAACAGGAACAGCAGCGCCGAGGGCAGCGCGATCAGCGCCCCAAAACCCGCCGCCGTGGCCACGGCACGGTGGATCGGCCGGCCATGCAGCGTCATGATCGGCACCCCGATGGAGCCGCCGCCAATCCCCAGCAGCACCGAGACGAAGCCGGTCAGCCCGGCCATGACATATTTGACCGGCCCCTGCGGCATGTCCTCGGCCAGGCGCCAGCTGCTCTTGCCGATCATCATATAGGTGGCGATCACCACCACCAGCACGCCGAAGATGATCTGCAGGGTATGGGTGCGCAGCGACGAGACCAGCATCACCCCGACCGCCGCCCCGAACATGATGCCCGGCGCCCAGTCCTTCAGCACCTGCCAGTCGACCGCCCCCTTGCGGTTATGGGCCATGACCGACCGTGCCGAGGTGACGATGATCGTCGCCAGCGAGGTCGCCAGGCAGATCTGCATCAGGTCGTCCGAGCCATAGCCGGAGGTGCTGAACAGATAGAGGAAGGCCGGCACCAGCACGATGCCCCCGCCCACGCCCAGAAGCCCGGCCAGCACGCCGGCAAAGGCACCGACGACGGCAAGGGTCAGGGCGGGCAGGATCAGGTCGGTCATGAGGCCTCCATCGCGTCCTGCACCTGATCCAATGCGGCGGCGTAAAGTGCAAGCCCCTCGGCCGGGCTCTGGGCCTTCGAGGCGCCCTCGCTGAGGGTCCGCCGCCACAGTCGCGCACCGGGCCGGCCATGGAAGAGGCCGAGCATGTGGCGGCTGATATTGTGGATCCGCGCGCCTTCCTCCAGCCAGCGCGCGATCTGCGGGCGCATGGCCAAAGCCGCATCGACAGGATCGTCGAAGGGAGGGGTATCGCCCCAAAGCGCATCCGCCGCGCCGAGGCTGTCCCAGGGCTGATGATAGGCGGCACGACCGATCATGACGCCATCCATGACCTGCAACTGATCCGCGATCATGTCAGCCGTGATGCCGCCATTGATCGAGATGCTCATATCGGGGAAAAGCGCTACCATCCGATGCACCAACGGATAGTCGAGCGGCGGGATCTCTCGGTTGTCCTTGGGGGACAGCCCCTCCAGCCAGGCCTTGCGGGCATGGATCGTCACGCGCTTGACCCCGGCATTCCGAATGCGCGACAGGAAATCGGGCAACACTGCCTCGGGGTCCTGATCGTCGACGCCGATCCGGCATTTCACCGTCACCTCGACCGGGCTTTCGGCGATCATGGCGGCAACGCAATCGGCGACCAGATCGGGCGTCTTCATCAGCACCGCCCCGAAACAGCCCGACTGCACCCGGTCCGAGGGGCAGCCGACATTCAGGTTGATCTCGTCATAGTCGTAAGGTGCCGCAAGGGCGGTGGCGCGGCGCAATTCCTCGGGGTCGGAACCGCCGATCTGAAGCGCGGTCAGGCTTTCGCCGCCATCGCGCCCCAGCAGCCGGTCGCGCGGTCCGTGGATGATCGCGGGCGCGGTGACCATCTCGGTATAAAGCAGCGCATTCCGTGTCAGGACGCGGTGAAATCCGCGGCAGTAACGATCCGTCCAGTCCATCATCGGCGCGACGGAAACTCTATGTGGTGGAAAATTGTCCACTTTTCTATTGCCCGTCATTCACGCGTCGCTCAGCCGTTGTCGCCAACTGACCCCATACGCTCGTTCATCCCGGATTTCGACCCGTCAAAGGCGGCGTCCCGATCACGAACATATCGGCGGATCAATCACACCGTATCGAGATACAACTCGACGGTTTCCTCATCGGTCAGTTCGGCCATGTAGTGCAACTCCTGCCGCTTGGTCATGACCAGGTTGTCGATCAGGTGCTGGGGGAAGATGCGCTTGGTTTCGTCGCAGGCGGCGAAGGTTTCGATGGCTTCGGACCAGGTGCCGGGAAGCTGGGCGAGGTCCTTGTCATAGGCATTGCCCTCGAAGGGCGCGGGCGGTTCCAGCGCGTCCTCGATCCCGTTCAGCGCAGCGCCAAGGACGGCGGCGATCATCAGATAGGGGTTCACGTCGCCGCCCGCCACGCGATGCTCGATCCGGCGGGCCTTGGGGCCGGAGGCCGGGATGCGGATCGCGGCGGTCCGGTTCTCATAGGCCCAGCCGATGCCGGTCGGGGCATGGGCGTTCGGGACCAGCCGGTCATAGCTGTTCTCATGCGGCGCGAAGACCAGGGTCGAGCCGGGCATGGCGCGCAGCATCCCCGCGACCGCATGGCGCATCATCGCCGAACCCTTTTCGGTCCCGTCGTCGAAAAGGTTCCGCCCTTCGGCATCGAGCAGCGAGAAATGCATGTGCAGGCCGGAACCGGACCAGACATCATAGGGCTTGGCCATGAAGCTGGCGGCGAAACCGAACTGGCGGGCGACGCCCTTGGTCAGCATCTTGAAGAACCAGGCATCGTCCGCCGCCTTCAGCGGGTCCGGCTGATGCATCATGTTGATCTCGAACTGGCCGAGCGCAGCTTCCGAGATCGCGGTATCGGCGGGAATGTCCATCGCCTCGCAGGCATCGTAAAGCTGGGTGAAGAACTGATCGAACGCATCCAGCGCCCGCAGGCTGAGGGTTTCCGCCCCGGTGCGCCTTTTGCCCGAACGGGGCGAGGGCGGCACCCGCAGGGTCTTGCCGGAATCGTCGATGATGAAAAATTCCATCTCGGTCGCCACAACCGGGGTGAGGCCCGCCGCCTTGTAACGCTCGACGACGCGCGCCAGCGCCTGACGGGGATCGCCCTCATAGGGGCGGCCATCGGGGTGGAACATCCAGATCGGCAGCAGCGCGGAGGGCGCGTCGAGCCAGGGCATCGGCATGAAGCCGCGCTCGGTCGGCATCAAGAGCCCATCGGGGTCGCCGGATTCGAAGACCAGCGGGCTGCCCTCGATATCCTCGCCCCAGATATCCATGTTGAGCACCGAATAGGGGAATTTTGTCCCCTCGCTGAGCAGCTTTTCGGCGAAACGCGCCGGCACGCGCTTGCCGCGCGGCACGCCGTTCAGATCGGCAGCGGCGACACGGATCGTGCGCACTTCGGGGTGTTCGGCCAGCCAGTTCATCATTCACCTGATCAGTTTGGGGCGGTATCTTATCTTTTGCGTGGCCCCGGGAAGATGGCGGTTCAGGCGTCGGTTGACGATCCCGAAGATCGCGATCAGCGACAATGTCAGCAGGATGAAATAAGCCGCGACGATCGGATAGGCGACGAAAGGATTGAAGGTCTTGTCGGCAAGGTAATTCGCGTAATAGAGCGAATCTCCCTGCTGGGCGAAAGCCGGAAAGCTGGAGAAGAAGACCAGCGTCGTGGCGTGAAAGAGAAAGATCGCCTCATTGGTATAGGACGGCCAGGCGAGGCGCATCATCGTTGGCCAGACCACGCGGCGGAACTTCTTCCAGCCGGTCAGGCCGTATGCGTCGGCAGCCTCGATATCGCCCTTCGGGACCGATTGCAGCGCGCCGTGGAAGATCTGCGCCGAATAGGCGGCGGTGTTCAGGATCAGCACGATCAGCGCCCCGGCCCAGGCCTTGGTCAGCCAGCCGGTGGCGACGGTGATGCCGAACAGTTCGATGCCCGCGCGCGGCAGCAGCACGAAAAGCTGGTAGCCGAGGAAGAACTGGATGAACAGCGGACTGCCCCGGAAAAGGAAGATGAACCCGTCGGCGGGCTTGCGCAGCCAGGGGTTTTCGGACGCCTTGGCCAGCGCCAGGCCATTGGCGATGAAAAAGCCGAAAATCACCGAGAGCGTGCCGAAGTATAGGTTCCACAACATGCCCGAGCCGATCAGCGTCACCTGCGTGCACAGATCGAAATCGCCACGCGGCAGCAGGCGTTCGCCGATCCCGATGGAGCGCAGGCCGTAATCGGCGATGGTCTGGACGCAGCTCATGTCGCGGCCTTTCGCATCGCCTCGCCGGCCATCGTCGCCTGACCCAGCGAAAGCCGGCGCGAGACACGGGCCAGCACACGCTCGGACACCGCCGTCATCAGCAGGTAGAAGGCCAGGATGACGAGGAAATAGTAAAGCCGCCAGTCGGGATGCGGATAGGCATAGGACTGGGTTTTCGAGCCGCCAAGCTCGCGCGCCCAATAGACGATATCCTCGACCCCGAGCAGGAACAGAAGCGGCGTGGCCTTGATCAGGATCATCCACAGGTTCGACAGGCCCGGCACGGCGTAAACCCACATCTGCGGGATCAGCACCCGGCGGGTGACCTGACGTTGGGTCATGCCGTAAGCCTCGGCGGTTTCAAGCTGGGCGCGGGGCACCGACTGCATGGCGCCGTAAAGCACGTTCGAGGCGAAGGCCCCGAAGACAAGCGCGAAGGCCAGCACCGCCAGAAACATGCCATAGACATCGAAGACCCAGGCGGCGGCATCCGCTCGCGGCAGTTTCGCCGCCGCGCAGACAACGAAATCATTGCCTTGCCGGACCGGCACCGAGGCGTCGCAATAGACTCGTGAGCGCAGATATTCGAACAGTTGATCGAGCGCGATGGGCACGAACATGAAGAAGACGATGTCGGGCACGCCCCGCACCATCGATGTATAAATCTTGCCGAACCACCGGACCGGCGCGATCAGCGAACGCGACGCCAACGCCCCGCCGAAGCCGAACAGCAACGCGATGGGCGCGGTGATCGCCAGAAGCATCAGCACGGTACCAAAACTGGCATAGAAGCGCAGATGCGTGCCTGTCGTCAGGTAGCAGGACAGCCATTGCAGGCCCTCAAGCGATTTGGGATCGGCGCAATACTCGAACATCACGGGTCACGCCCCGCCAGCCCGTCGCGGGCGGCGGGGCGCCATCGTCAGTTTACCGGGGTGATCTTGGCGTCGGCCTTGCCGACCGCCTGACCATCGGCGCCGTAATACAGCGCGCCCTCGCCAAACCATGCGTCGATAATACCGTTCAGCGTGCCATCTTCCTTCATCGAGGCAATGGCGGCATCCATCTTGTCACGCAATTCGGTATCGGACTGGCGCACACCGACGCCGATGCCGCCGCCAAGCGGCACATTCTCGCCAACCCATGACAGTTCGCCATTCGATTCGACCACGGCGGGCTCAAGGAAGTCCTTGTCGGCGAAGACCGCATCGGCCTCGCCATTGCGGACCGCTGCGACGGTCTCGTCAGGGGTGGCAAATTCCAGCAGCGTGGCCCCCGATTCGGCGACATAGCTGGCCTGGATGGTCGCCGTCTGGGCTGCGACGACGGCGCCATCGCCGATATTGGCGTCAGCCGACAGCGCGGCATAGGCAGAGGCCGTGGGCGGGAAGTAGTTCTGGGTAAAGTCGATTTCCTGTTTCCGCTCATCGGTGATCGACATGCCGGCCATGATGGCATCGTAATTCGACGATTTCAGGTTCGGCAGGATCGAATCCCAGTCATTCTTGACCCAGACACATTCCAGTTCTGCCCGCTTGCAGATCTCGTTGCCTACGGCGATGTCAAACCCGTCGAGATCGCCCTTGTCGTTGACGAGGTTGAAGGGAGGATAGGCGCCCTCGGAGGCGATACGGACCGGGGCGGCGGCGGCAAGACCGGCGGTGAGAGCCAGGGTCGCTGCAGCAAGCATCAGTTTTTTCACTATTTTCTCTCCTGTTGGTAAATCACACCGCCATGGTGGCGCTGAGGAACTGGCGCAGCCGCTCGGATTTCGGCGCGCCGAAGACCTGATCGGGCGGACCTTCTTCTTCGATCCGTCCCTGATGCAGGAAGACGACATGATCGCTGACATCGGCGGCCAGCCGCATGTCATGCGTCACGATGATCATGGTGCGATGTTCGGCGGCGAGGTCCTTGATGACGCGCACCACCTCCTGCTGCAATTCAGGGTCGAGCGCGCTTGTCGGCTCGTCGAAGAGCAGCGCCTTGGGTTCCATGCACAGTGCCCGTGCGATTGCCGCGCGCTGCTGCTGGCCGCCCGACAGCATGGCCGGCCAGGCCTCGGCCTTGTCGCCGATGCCGACCTTGTCCAGTAGCTTGCGGGCGCGGGCCTCGACCTCGTCCTTCGGCTGGCCCAGCACCGTGACCGGGCATTCCATCACATTCTGCAGGATGGTCATGTGCGACCAAAGGTTGAACTGCTGGAAGACCATGGAAAGCTGGGTGCGGATGCGGGTGACCTGCGCGCGGTCGCCGGGTGTGCGGGCCAGCCCATCGCCCTTCCAGGCCACTGGCTCGCCCGAGAACAGGATCTCGCCCTTCTGGCTGTTTTCCAGCAGGTTGCAGCACCGCAGCAGCGTCGATTTGCCCGAACCGGAGGAGCCGATCAGGCTGACGACATGGCCGCGCGGCGCGCTCAGCGACACGCCTTTCAGCACCTCCAACTGGCCATAGGCCTTGTAGAGGTCGCGGATCTCGATAACGGGTACGTTCGTGTCACTCATGCTGAGGGGTATCTGGCGCGATTTCGTGCCGGATTGCAACGCCTTCATGCGCCGCCTAATCTGGTGGCGACGCAACGAGATGGCAAGAAAATGCAAATCGGCATCCTACAATGCGGGCAGGCGCCCGAAGCGCTGAAAGATCAGGCAGGCGATTACCCGGACATGTTCATCCGGCTGCTGGCCGAATCCGGTTTCACCTTCCGCAATTACCATGTCGAGGGGATGGAGTTTCCGGCCTCGGTCCATGACGCGGATGGCTGGCTGCTGACCGGCGCGCGCCACGGCGCCTATGAGGCGCATGACTTCATCCCGCCGCTGGAAGACTTCATCCGCGAGGCCTATGCCGAGGCCGTGCCCATGGTCGGCATCTGCTTCGGTCACCAGATCATCGCCCAAGCCCTTGGCGGCAAGGTCGAGAAATATGCCGAAGGCTGGTCGGTCGGCGCCAAGGAATACGATTTCGAGGGCGAGACCCTGACCCTGAACGCCTGGCATCAGGATCAGGTGACGCAATTGCCCGAGGGCGCGCGCGTGGTCGGGCAGAACGATTTCTGCGCCAATGCGGCGCTGCTTTATCCGGGCCGGGCCTTCACCGTGCAGCCGCACCCGGAATTCACCGACAGTTTCGTTCAGGGCCTGATCGAGACCCGCGCCATCGGCGTCGTGCCGACCCCGCTTCTGGACCGGGCCCGCGCCGGCATGGGCGGCAAGCGCGACAGCGACGCGATCGCGGCCCGCATCGCCGCCTTCTTCCGCGAGGCCGTGGCCGACCGGCAGGGGGCCGCCTGATGTATTGCCCGCCCGCCTTCGCCGAGGACCGGCCCGAGATTCTGGCGGCGCTGATCCGCGCCAACCCTCTGGGCCTGCTGATTACGGCAGGCGCATCCGGCCCCACCGCCAATGCGCTGCCGTTCGAACTGATCGGCAAGACCCTGCGCGCCCATCTCGCCCGTGCCAATCCGCAACTGGCCGAGATCGAGGCCGGCAACCCGGTCCTCGTCGTCTTTCAGGGCGAGCAGAGCTATGTCACGCCAAGCTGGTATGCGACCAAGCGGCAGACCGGGAAGGTTGTGCCGACCTGGAACTACCTGATGGTGCAGGCGCGCGGGACGGCACGGCTGATGGCCGATGCAGATTGGTTGCGCACCCAGATCGACGCGCTGACCGACCAGATGGAAAGCGACCGGCCCGAGCCATGGGCCGTGTCCGATGCGCCCGAAACATTCGTCGCCTCGCAATTGCGCGGCATCGTCGGGCTGGAAATCGAGGTGAGCGAGATGCAGGGCAAATGGAAGGCCGGCCAGAACCGGATCGAGGCGGATCGCGCGGGCCTTGCCGCAGCGCTCGCCAGCAGCCACCCTGCTCTTGCCGCTGTGGCATCGGGGGCAAAATGAACAGTCCCGACTGGCTGGAACAGACCCCGCAGGCGGCGCAGGATTATGTCGACGGTCGCCGACTGGACGAGATCGAATGCATCGTCGCCGACATGGCCGGCGTGGCGCGTGGCAAGGCCATGCCGGCCTCGAAATTCGCCCGGCAGGAGAAATTCTATCTGCCGAACTCGATCTTCCTGCAGACCATCACCGGCGAATGGGCCGACAACCCTTCGGGTGCCTTTACCGAACCCGACATGATCCTGACCCCGGACTATTCGACCACCACCGCCGCGCCCTGGACGGCGGATTTCACCTTGCAGGTCATCCACGATGTCTATGACCAGCAGGGCCAGCCGGTGCCGGTGGCGCCGCGCAACGTGCTGAGGCGCGTCGTCGGACTGTTCGAGGCACAGGGCTGGCGGCCCATCGTCGCACCCGAGATGGAGTTCTTCCTCGTCGCCCGCAATACCGACCCGAATCAGCCGATCATCCCGCCCATGGGCCGTTCCGGCAGGCGGGCGGCGGCGAAACAGGCTTACTCGCTGTCGGCGGTGGACGAATACGGCAAGGTCATCGACGACATCTACGATTTCGCCGAAGCGCAGGGCTTCGAGATCGACGGCATCCTGCAGGAAGGCGGCGCCGGCCAGATCGAGATCAACCTCGCCCATGGCGACCCGGTGCGGCTGGCCGACGAGATCTTCTTCTTCAAGCGCCTGATCCGCGAGGCCGCGCTGCGCCACGACTGCTATGCGACCTTCATGGCCAAGCCGATCGAGGGCGAGCCCGGCTCGGCCATGCATATCCACCATTCGGTGATCGACATCGCCAGCGGGCAGAACATTTTTTCCGATGCCAAAGGCGCCGAAGCCCGGCAATTCCTGCATTTCATCGCCGGGATGCAGAATCACCTGCCCGCCGCCGTGGCGCTGCTGGCGCCTTACGTGAACTCCTATCGCCGCTATGTCCCGGATTTCGCCGCACCCATCAACCTCGAATGGGGCCGCGACAACCGGACCACGGGCCTGCGCGTCCCGATCTCCGGCCCCGAGGCGCGGCGGGTGGAAAACCGCCTCGCGGGGATGGATTGCAACCCCTATCTGGGTATCGCCGCCAGCCTCGCCTGCGGTTATCTGGGCCTGATCGAGGCGAAGGAGCCGCGCCCGGAATGCCTTGGCGACGCCTATATCTCGGAAGACGAGTTGCCGCTGACCCTTGGCGACGCGCTGGATATCATGAGCGAGAGCGCCCCCATGCGCGAGGTGCTGGGTTCCGAATTCGTCGATGTCTACGAATCGGTAAAGCGCAACGAATACAAGGAATTCCTGCAAGTGATCTCGCCGTGGGAGCGGGAACATCTGCTGTTGAATGTCTGACCTGCGGCAACCGCGCGGCGTGCCGCTGAAGGAGGCCGGATGAACCTGCTCTTCTCGAATGACCGCCGTGGCGAATACCCGCCCTCGCTTTATGCCGATCAGGTCGCGCCGCTGCCGCCCTTCCCCGCGCTGACGGGCAAGGTGCGGGCGGATGTCTGTGTGGTCGGGGCCGGCTATACCGGGCTGTCCGCCGCGCTGCATCTGGCGCAGGCGGGCTTCGACGTGGTTCTGCTTGAGGCCCATCGCGTCGGCTTCGGCGCTTCGGGGCGCAATGGCGGGCAGATCGGCTCCGGCCAGCGCCTCGGGGTCGAGGAGCTGGAGCGGATGGCCGGACGCGACCGCGCCCGCATCCTCTGGGACATGGCCGAAGCGGCCAAGCGCCTGACCCGCGATCTGGCATCGCGCGCGGGCGTGTCGGTCCATGACGGCGTGGCCCATGCCTTCCGCAAACCGGAGGAATTGGACCATGCCCGGCGCGAGGCCGAGCATCTGGCGCGACATTACGATTATGACCGCATCGAGATTCACGACCCCGCCTCCTTCCACGCCATCCTGCCCTCGGACGCCTATCGCGGCGGCGAGCTGGATCGGGGCGCGGGCCATCTGAACCCGCTGGCACTTGCGCTCGGCATGGCGCGGCTGGCACAGGCGGCCGGCGCGCGCATTCACGAGGCGAGCCATGTCGAGGCCATCGACTTCGCCCGCGACGCGACCTCGAAATCAACCGTTCGAACGGCACAAGGCCAGGTCACTTGCGATCATGTCGTGCTGGCCGCGAATGGCTATCTCGGCGATCTGGTGCCGAAGGTCGCGGCCAGGGTCATGCCGATCAACAACTTCATCGCCGCGACCGCCCCGCTCGGCCCCCGCGCGGCCGAGGTCCTGACCCGGAGCATCGCCGTTCACGACACGAAGTTCGTAGTCAATTACTGGCGGCTGGATGACGAAGGCCGGCTGATCTTCGGGGGTGGCGAGAATGTCAGCTATCGCTTTCCGAAGGATATCGGTGCCAAGGTGCGCAAGCCCTTGGCGCAGATCTATCCCGGACTCGCCGATATTCCCTTTACCCATTGCTGGGGCGGCACGCTGGCCATCACCATGAACCGCATGCCCTGCTTCATGCGCCCGGCACCCAATGCGCTGTCGGCCAGCGGTTTCTCGGGTCACGGGGTGGCACTGGCGACATTGGCAGGCAAGCAGATGGCCGATGCCATAGCCGGGCAGGCCCAGGGCTTCGACACCATGGCTGCCCTGCCCACGGCCCGATTCCCGGGCGGCCACTTCCTGCGTTGGCCGCTTCTGGTCGCCGGCATGGGCTGGTATGCGCTGCGCGACCGGTTGGGCAGGTAGTCAATCGAGGCGCGGAAATTCGATCTTCGGACAGCGATCCTGAATTACCACCATCCCGGCAGCCTCGGCTTTCGCCGCCGCCTCGGGATGGCTGACGCCGAGTTGCATCCAGATCGTCTTCAGATCCGGCAGCACCCGCAGCGCCTCGTCGACGATCTCGGGCACGGCCTCGGAACGGCGGAAGATATCGACCATATCGACGCCCGCATCTGCCGGGACGGAGGAGAGGTCTGCATAAACCGTCTCGCCCAATATCTTTGCACCCGCATGACCCGGATTGACCGGAATGATCCGATAGCCCCGCGCCTGCAAAAACCGTGCGACGCCCCAGCTCGGGCGGTCCTGTTTCGGCGACAGGCCGACCACGGCAATGGTGCGGGTCCGGTCCCTGATCTGGCGGATGATTTCGGCTTCGGTCATGTTTCCCCCCCTTGCGCGCGCAGCTTTTCATAGAAAAAGCGCCCGGTCCATAAGGCCGGGCGCAAGTCGCGGAACGAGGGACAGTGATCTGGGCGCGGCCGTTCCGTGGCATCGTGCCCGTGTGACCAATATGGGACATGATTCGAAGAATCCAAGGGCTCTCGCGGATTCGTGAATTGGCGCTGTCAACCACCCGCACTGAGTCGCAGCCACATGGTCTTGGCCTTCATCAGCAATTCGCGCGGATGGGCCATCAACTCGCGCCGGCGCATGTCCGAGCCGACCAGATAGACCCGCTGGCCGATGGTCACGAACATGCGCGGATCGCCCGGCTCAGAGCGTCCTTCGGACAGGGCCACCACACAGAGCCCATCGAAACCCGGCGTATAGGCGCGCGGATTGGCCTCGAACAGCGCCCGGTTTTCCTCGGAGGTGAAGTGATATTGCTTGCCGCGCCAGCTGGTCGAGATATCGCCCTGTCCTTCCAGCGCCGCATTCTGGGTCACATAGGTCACCGGGTCATAACCGCCGAGCGCCCATTGCTGCGCCACCGCCGCAATAGGCAGGGCGAGGGCAGTCGCGAAGATCAGCGTCGTAAGGCGTTGCACGGTCGAACCATGGAGCAGTTGAGGATCAGACATGGCATCGCACCGCCGGGCTGTCCATGATTCGGCGGGCTATCTCAAGGCGATGTGAAACGGTTTGCGGTCGCGTAAAGCGAAATCGCCGCCGCATTCGACACATTGAGCGAACCGAACGCACCGGCGAAGGGGATCTTCGCCAGATGATCGCAGGTTTCGCGGGTCTTCTCGCGCAGGCCCGGCCCTTCGGCACCGAGGACCAGACAGATGGGCCGAGTCCCGACCGTGTCGAGCACGCTTTCCAGAGGTGCCTCGGCTTCGCCGGTCAGCCCGATGACGGTGAAACCGGCCTGTTTCAACTGCTCCAGCGCCTCGGCCAGATTGCCGATGCGCAGATAGGGCTGGCGTTCCAGCGCGCCCGAGGCGGTCTTGGCCAGCGCCCCGGTTTCGGGCGCGGCATGACGGGCGGGCGCGATCACCGCGCGGGCGCCGAAAACCTCGGCCGAACGCAGGATGGCGCCGACATTATGCGGATCCGTCACCCGGTCGAGCGCCACCACCAGGGGCAGGCCCTGCCCGGTCACGGCAATCTCGGTCAGGCTGGCCCAGCCAAGCGGCCGCACCTCCAGCGCGCAGCCCTGATGCACGCTGTCCGGCGGCAGGCCCACGACCTTGTCGAAGACACGGGCATCGGTGATCTCGGGCTCCATCCCCGCGACATCGCCCAGCCGGTCGAGCGCGTTCTGCGTCACCACCAGACGCAGCCTCTCGCGCGCCGGGTTGGCAAGCGCGTCCCGCACCGCATGCAGGCCGAACAGCCAGATCGTTTCGGCCGCCGAGGCCTTCTTCGCGCGTTCCTTCGCGATGACCCAATCCGGTTTGCGGTTCTTGCGTTCGGCCATGGAGATCCCCTTTCGTCCGCCCTTCTGCGCCATCCGGCCCCGATCGCGCAAGCCCATTGCCGAAAGGGCCGAATTCCCGCTTGACGCCCCCGCCATGCCCGCTTATTCCACGCCCCACGCCGAAGGCTCGGCGGGCGACGTGCTGCAAGGTGCGGCAGCGGACTGTAACTCCGCCGGGGAGACCCATGCCTGGTTCGATTCCAGGGTCGCCCACCATCCTATCCCCATTTGTAGAGTTCTACAGACTTTCGACTAGGCCTCCATGCATAGCGGTAGTTAGTCTCTGTAGGGGCTGGCGTCGCTTGGCCGGCTTTTTTATCCTAGCTGAACGCACGAACCAGCACAGAAGCGGCGGAAGTGATGGCAAAAGACCGTTCGAAACAGAATGAGCAGTCAGAGGCAGAAAAGGCCGAGCGTCGTGCACGCAACGCTGCGAACCGTGCCCGGCGCGAAGCGAATGCCGCCGCAAAGGAGGCCCGCAAGGCCAAGAAGGGAAAGCCGCCTCAAAAGCAGAAACCACCCGGGAAAAGCCGAAAACCTGCTGAAACTGATGCTATCGTTGCGCCCTTTGCCGAAATTTCCCCTCAGATCGTCCCGTTTCATTCACCCGCCGGCATTTCGAACAAATTTCCGATCAATCCAGAGCATTTCAACATCCTGCTTGTCGTGCAGGGCGGGCGGTTGGAATGCGAGGCCGCGCTTTTTGTCGAATCGCTGCGTCAGAACGCACCCGGTTGGCAGGGTCGCCTGATCCTTGCCGAACCCCGGCCCGAAGGCGCTTGGGCCGGTCATACCATTGGCATTTCGGCTGCCGCACGCACGATCCTTGAAGGACGCGGTGCCGAAATCATCCCCTTCACAGCCCAGCACTTCGGCGCCAGCTATCCCTATGGCAACAAGATCGAGGCGCTTCAGACCTTGCCTGCCGGACATGATTTCATGTTCTTCGACAGCGACACGCTGATTACCGGCCCGATCGAGCAGATGGGCATCGACTTCAGCCGGCCCGCCGCCTCGATGCGCCGAGAGGGAAGCTGGCCGCAGCCACCGCTTTACGGCCCGGATTACAGCGACATCTGGAAAGCGCTTTACGAACGGTTCGGGCTGGATTTCGAGAGCTCAACCGACCTCAGCCAACCGGACGAGCATTGGGAGCGGTATCTTTACTTCAATGCTGGCTGGTTCTTCGGCAGCGATCCGGCTGAATTTGGGCAGCGCTTCCTTGATTGGGCCATCGCCGTCAGGGACGATCCCGGCGATGCCCTTGCCTCGCAAGAGCTTGACCCCTGGCTCGATCAGATCATCCTGCCATTGGTGATCCACAGCCTTGGCGGCGGACGCCCGGGGCCGGAATTGGACGGGCTGGATGGCCCGATCAGTTGCCATTGGCGCAAGCTGCCGCTGCTTTATGCGCGCGAAAGCGATATTGCGGTCGAGGCGTTGGAGCGCGCTGCCACCGCCCCCGACATCCAGGCCCTGCTGCGCGGCTGGGAACCGGCCCTGCGGTTGATCTATCAGGGGCATGGCCGGAATGCGCTGCGCCCCACCATCGACCGAAAGAGATTGCCGCACCGGGAACAGCCGCTGCGCAAGCAGATCAAGCAGGCCGGTTGGTGGGTGGTCTAGTCCCGCAGCACAAGGCATGAGGCAAGGCCCCGCATATGCGGGGCCTTTCGGTTATTTTCCGGCAGCGCTCAGCACCGCGTCGCAGCGGGCGCAGGTTCCGGGATGGGCGTGATTGCCGACATCGGGCAGGATCTTCCAGCAGCGCTGGCATTTCTCGCCTTCCGCCAGTTCGAAGACCACGCCGACCCCTTCGATATCGGGCAGACGGAAGGCCTCGGCGGGGATCGGGTCGGCGGTCAGCGACAGGCCCGAGGTGATGCAGATATCGGCGAAATCGACCGATTTCAGCGCCTTCAGCATCGCCTCGTCGCGGACGTGGACGACCGGGGCCGCTTCAAGGCTGGCACCGATGGTCTTGTCGGCCCGCTTCACCTCCAGCGCCGCTGTCACCGCACGGCGGGCGCGGCGCACGCCGTCCCATTTCGCGGCCAAGGGCTCGTTCAGCCAGTCGGCGGGGGTGGCCGGGAAGTCGTGCAGATGCACGCTGTCATCGTCGCTGGGGAAGCGCGACAGCCAGACATCTTCCATGGTGAAAGGCAGGATCGGCGCGAGCCAGGTCACAAGGCGATGGAACAGCAGGTCCAGCACCGTCCGCGCAGAACGCCGGCGGATACTGTCCGGCCCGTCGCAGTAAAGCGCGTCCTTGCGGATGTCGAAATAGAACGAGGACAGGTCCACCGTCGCGAACTGGAACAGCGCCTGGAACACGCCCTGGAAATCATAGGCGTCGTAGCCCTGCCGGACCCTATGATCCAGTTGGGCAAGGCGGTGCAGCACCCATTGTTCCAGCTCCGGCATATCCTCGGGCGCGACGCGTTCGGCATCGGTGAACCCGTCGAGATTGCCCAGCATGAACCGCAAGGTATTGCGCAGCCGGCGATAGCTGTCGGCGGTGCCTTTCAGGATTTCCGGCCCGATGCGCTGATCGGCGGTGTAATCGACCTGCGCCACCCAGAGCCGCAGGATATCGGCGCCATATTGCTTGATGACCTCGGCCGGCACGATGGTATTGCCAAGCGATTTGGACATTTTCATGCCCTTCTCGTCCAGCGTGAACCCATGGGTCAGCACGCCCCGGTAAGGCGCCCGGCCCCTGGTCGCGCAGGCCTGCAGAAGCGAGCTATGGAACCAGCCGCGATGCTGGTCGGTGCCTTCCAGATAGAGGTCCGCGATCCCGTCCGGCGCGCCGTCTTCGCGGTCGCGGATCACGAAAGCATGGGTCGAGCCGGAATCGAACCACACGTCCAGCACGTCCATGACCTGATCGTAATCCTCAGGGTTCACGATCCCGTCCAGCACCTGCGCCTTGAAGCCGTCGCGATACCAGATATCGGCGCCTTCCGCCTCGAACGCCTCGACGATACGCGCGTTGACCGCCGGGTCGCGCAGCAGGAAATCGGCATCGGTGGGCCTGGCGCCCTTCCTGACAAAACTGGTCAACGGCACGCCCCAGGCGCGCTGACGCGACAGCACCCAGTCGGGACGGTTCTCCACCATGCTGAAAATGCGGTTCCGCCCGGTCTGCGGCGTCCATTTCACCAGCTGGTCGATCGAGGTCAGGGCGCGCTGGCGGATCGTGCGGCCATATTCGCCCATGCCATCGTCGAGATCCTTGTCGATGGCGGCAAACCATTGCGGCGTGTTGCGATAGATCAGCGGCGCCTTGGAGCGCCAGCTATGCGGATAGCTGTGCTTGATCTTGCCCTTGGCCAGCAACGCGCCGGCCCAGGCGAGGTTCTTGATGACGCTGACATTCGCGGACCCGTCCTTGCCATCGGGCAGGATGATCGCCTCGCCCCCGAAGATCGGCAGGTCCTTGCGATAGGAGCCGTCGGGTTCGACATTATAGGTCATCGGCAGGCTGTATTTCAGGCCGAGCTGATAGTCGTCATCGCCGTGGCTGGGGGCCGTATGGACAAAGCCCGTGCCCGCGTCATCGGTGACGTGATCGCCGGGCAGCATGGGGACATCGTAATCCCATTCACCATTGCCGCCTTCGACTCCGCGAAGGGGATGGGCGAGGGTCAGGCGCTCAAGCTCATCAGCCGCGACATCGCGCAACCGCTTGTGGCTTTCGACCTTGGCCGACTGCATCACGCCTTCGGCAAGCGCATCGGCCAGCACCAGCTTTTCGCCCGGTTGCGCTGTCGCATTCTCTGCTACCTCGCCAACCTCATAGAGGCCGTAGGAAATACCCGGATTGAACGCCACCGCGCGGTTCTGCGGGATGGTCCAAGGCGTCGTGGTCCAGATCACCACCGATGCCCCGTCAAGCGCACCATCCACCGGCGCGAACCGCACCCAGATCGTATGGCTGGTATGGTCGTGATATTCGACCTCGGCTTCCGCAAGCGCGGTCTTCTCGACCGGAGACCACATCACCGGCTTCGAGCCCTGATAAAGCGAGCCGTTCATCAGCAGTTTCATGAACTCCTCGGCGATGACCGCCTCGGCGTGGAAGTTCATGGTCAGATAGGGGTCGTCCCATTTGCCGGTGACGCCAAGGCGCTTGAACTCCTCGCGCTGGATATCGACCCAGTGCTCGGCGAAGCGGCGGCATTCCTGGCGGAACTCGACCGTATCGACGGTATCCTTGTCGAGGCCCTTCTGGCGATATTGTTCCTCGATCTTCCATTCGATGGGCAAACCGTGGCAGTCCCAGCCGGGAACATAGCGCGCATCGCGGCCCATCATCTGCTGCGAGCGGGTGATGAAATCCTTCAGCACCTTGTTCAGCGCGTGGCCGATATGGAGGTTGCCATTCGCATAGGGGGGCCCGTCATGCAGGATGAAGGGCTTGCGGCCCTCGGCGCGGTCGCGCAGCCGGTCATAGATGTTCAGCCGCGCCCAGCGATCCAGCCATTCCGGCTCGCGCTGCGGCAGGCCGGCGCGCATGGGAAAATCGGTCTCGGGCAGGAAAACGGTGTCGCGGTAGTCGGGGGTATCGCTCATCGGCGGGAATCCTTCGGGGGAGAGGTCAGGCATACGAAATCCCGGCGGCGCGGAACCCCTACGCCGCCGGGCGGATAATTCGTATGATCCGGCCGGTTCTGAACATCTTGCCGGCTGTATAAAAAGCGCGCGCCGGGGCCGCAAGCGGACATGATGGCGAATTTCCCTTTGCCGGGACGCCGCGCGGGCTTATCTGCATGGGGACCGCCGCCAAAAACCGAGGCCATGACCGACGCCCGCCCCGCCCGTTTCGATACCGCCCGCGAGTTCGAACTGGACCGCTTCCTGTCCGACCGTTATGGGCTGCGCGGCACATTGCGCCTGCACCGCGCGGCGCTTGGCTGGGACCTGCTGCGCGCGCCGCTGAACGTGGCCCTGTCGCCCGTCTTCCTGCTGGTGCGGATCATGGGCAAGCTGATGTCGCTTCTGGGCGCGAAACGCGCGGCAAGCTGGCTGGCCGGACGGCAGGTCTTTCTGACCTCGGACGTGGCGCGCCGGATCGAGGCGGATCTGGCCGACCTGATGGGCCGGCTCGACGCGCGCGGCGTCGGCCCGAAGGCCCCGCCCGAGACCGTACGAGAGGCGATCCGCACCCATGCCGAGACCCGCAATGCCGTGGCCGAGATCGCCACCTCGCTGGTGGTGATGGTGGCGGGGTTCTTCCTGTTCAACCGGGCCACGCCCGGCATCATCTCGCTGGCCGGTCCGCTGGCCGAGTTCCGCGCCCATGGTTCCGCCGTGCAGGATTTCTGGCTGGGCGACCGGATGGGCCGGGCCTGGTATTGGGCCTTCCCGGTCGAACTGTCGCCCTGGCAGGTGATCCTGACCGGGGCGGCACTGGCCGTGACGGCCTCGTTGGTGACGACCTTCGCCGGGCTGATCGCCGATCCGCTGCAACTGGCCACCGGCACCCACAAGCGGCGGCTCATGCGGATGCTGGCACGGCTGGACCGTGCCGATGCACAGCCCTTAACCGGGCTGGAGCGCGAGCATATCCTGGCCCGCATGGGCGATCTGTCCGACGCGGCGCTGAGCCTGTGGCGTCACTGGCGCTAGCCGCGCCCGCGATAGCTGGCGACGCCGTGGTCGGGCAGCCAGACACCTTCCGGCACCGGCCCGGTCTGCCAGAAAACGTCAATGGGCATGCCCCCGCGCGGATACCAGTAGCCGCCGATCCGCAGCCAGCGCGGATCGAGGGTTTCGACCAGCCGCTTGCCAATGGTCACCGTGCAATCCTCGTGAAAGGCGCCGTGATTGCGGAAGCTGCCCAAGAACAGTTTCAGCGACTTCGATTCCACCAGCCAGTCGCCGGGCACATAGTCGATGACCAGATGCGCGAAATCGGGCTGGCCGGTCATCGGGCAAAGGCTGGTAAATTCCGGCTGGGTGAAACGCACGACATAGCCCTCGCCCGGTTGCGGGTTGGGGACGCGTTCCAGCACCGCCTCGTCGGGGTTCTGCGGCAGGGAGGTGGACTGGCCAAGCTGGGTCAGGCCGTCGGTGTAATGAGACATGGGAGGCTCCTGTTTTGTCCGGGTGGGCTGCGACCGGCTGGGGCGGCGATAGCAGCCGGGACAGCGGAGGTCAAAGGTGCAGGCGGGGGTTGATCGGATGGCCTGTTAGCGATAACAATACAGCAATCATGGGCTTGGAGAGATCGATATGAACACGGTGCCGGCGCAGAATCCGAATGACGGCATCTGGCTGCGGCTGGCGGCGGCCTTTCTGATCACCGCCATGTCGGCCCTGATCCGGGAGGCATCGGACAAGGCCACACTCGGGCAGATCATCTTCTGGCGCTCGGCCGTAGCCATCGTCCCGATCTGCATCTACATGGCGCTGCGCGGCGATTTCCCGGGCGCGTTGAAGACCCGCCGATCGGGGGCGCATTTCCTGCGCGGCGCACTTGGCGCGCTGGCAATGGGGCTCTCCTTCATCTCGCTGAAATACCTGCCGGTCGCCTATGCCGAGGCGCTGGGATTCCTTGGCCCGGTGCTGGTCCTGCCGGTCGCGGCGATCTTCCTGAAGGAAACCATCTCGCCCTGGCTGATCGGTGCCGTCACCATCGGCTTTCTGGGGGTCATCGCCATGCTCTGGCAGGGGCTGACCATGCCGGGCGAGGGCGCGCTGATCGGCGTCGCGGCGGGGCTGGGCTTTGCCGGGCTGATCGCGGTCTATCGAGTCTATGTGAAGACCATGACCCGAACCGAAAGCGCCGCCACGATCTCGTTCTATTTCGCGCTGTTCACCACCTGCGTCGGGCTGGCGACGATTCCCTTCGGCTGGAACAGCCTCGATCTTTACGCAACCGCCGTGCTGGTCGGGGCCGGCCTGCTGGGCGGGCTCGCGCATATCGCCGCGACCGAAGCGGTAGCACGGACGCCGGTCTCGGTTCTGGCACCCTTCGATTTCACCGGGCTGATCTGGGCGGTGATCTTCGATTTCGCGCTGTTTTCCACCCTGCCCGGCATTCCCGGCTGGATCGGCATCGCCGCCATCACGACTGCGGGGCTGATGGTGATGCGGCCGCCTCGGCCCGCCGCTTGACCACATCCAGAACGACGCCGTGGAAGTCGCTGAGCAGCCGGTTCGCCCACCAGCGACCATAGCCGTTCCATGGCAGCGAGACCTTGTAATGCGTGGTCAGCACCAGCTTCGTGCGGCCATCCGGCAGGGGTTCCAGCACATATTCGCCCCGCAGCAGTTCCGACGCCTCGCTGTCCGGGCGCAGATGGCTGTCGATCTCGGCCGGGATCGAGTCGGGGTCGAAGCCGAAGGTCCAGCCGAGACGGCGGTCCTGCTCCCATTCGGTGATGTTTTCGCGGAAATGGATGCCCTTGGTCCAGCTCAGAAAGCGTGTCGCGCCCTCGCCATGGAAATCCAGCCGCGCATCCAGCGGGCGCGGGAAGAACATCAGGTTGTGGCTGGGGGTAAAGCGCAGCGTGTCGGGGTCGATATCGCGGATCTCGACCGTATTGGTCCAGACGATATCGGCGGGCGCGGCGATGATCACCTCGGTCGAGACGAAGCCGTGATAGTCGGGCCAGTCCATGCGGATTTCCAGCGGCAGGACCAGCAAAGGCAGCGCCACCACCATCATTGCCCCACGCCGGTTCTGCCACCAGCGGATCGTGCCACGCGTCACGGACACCCCGAGAAGCAGCCCCGGCACCAGGATCGGGACTGCCATGATCAGGCAGACGATTCCCTCGGCAAAGAAAATGACAGTCAGCAGGCAGATCAACAGCAGCGTGATCAGCGCCGGCACCACGATGTCAGAGGTCGAGAGCTTCGCCTGCGGGTCGAACAACACAGTCAACAGGCTGCCGATCCCCATGGACAGCAGCAGCGCCCCCGAGATCAGGACCATCACTCCGGCTTGTGTCACCCAGATCAGAACATAGATCGCCAAGCCGTAGAACACCGTCACCAGCATCGCCAGCAGCAATCGAAGCACCACAGATTTCGCCGGCGAAGATTCAATCATCAATACAACCGCAACTCTGAAACAGGATGCGACAAAACCTACCCTTGCGCCATCGACCGGACAAGGCCATCTAACCCGAATGACCATTCCGCCCCGTTTCGATGTCACGCCTGAGCAGATCGACCGCGTCGTCGCGGTCTTCTATGCCGCCATCCGCCGGCACGAGGTGCTTGGCCCGGTCTTCGCCGGCCATGTCGCCGACTGGCCCGAGCATGAGGAAAAGATCGCCCGCTTCTGGCGCAATGCGATCCTGTTCGAGCGCAGCTATGACGGCAATCCGATGCGCACCCATATGCAGGCGGGCGACGTTCGGGCCGAACATTTCGCGCCCTGGCTGATGCTGTTTGACGAGACCCTGCGCCGCACCCTGCCCGAGGATCTGGCCGCCGCCTGGTCGGCCCTTGCCCATCGCATCGGCGCCGGGTTGCGCATGGGGGTCGAGGATCTGCGCGAACGCCAGCCCGGCCCGCCGGTCTTGCGTTAGGCGCCGAAGCGGCGCAAAACAAAAGGCGAACATCAGGGGATTCGCCATGCAGATCGACTATATCGAATTTTCGTCGCCGAAGATCGAGGACACCAAAACCTTCTTCGCGGATGCCTTCGGCTGGTCCTTCAACGATTACGGGCCCGAATATCAGGAACTCGCCGATGCCGGCATCTCGGGCGGGATCGCGGCGGGACCGCTGGCGCCGCCGCTGGTGATCCTGAAAACCGATGACCTCGAAGCCGCCTTCGCCAAGGTCAGCGCCGCCGGCGCCAGGATCACGCGCGAGATCTACGCTTTCCCCGGCGGCCGCCGCTTCGAATTCCTGGAACCCGGCGGCAGCGCCATGGCGGTCTGGTCGGAAACCTAACCCCGCCGCTGGCGCTTCGCTTTCTTCGCCGCAGCCTTCGCTTTCGCCTTGACCGAGGCCGGGCGGCGGCGCACGGGCCGCCCGCGCTTGCCTTTCGGCCCCTGCGCGACCGGCGCGCCGTCGAGTTCCAGCAGTTCCAGGATCAGCCCGCCGGTCAGCGGGCTGGCCTCGGCCAGGCGCACGGTGACGCGCTGACCGATGCCGATCTCGACCCCGGTATCGGCACCGATCAGCATCTGCGCGTCGCGGTCGTAATGGAAATATTCATGGCCGATCTCGCGGATCGGGATCAGCCCGTCAGCGCCGGTGCCGTCCAGCTTCACGAAAGCGCCGAATTTCTGCACGCCGCTGATCCGGCCGGTGATCTCGCTTCCCACCCGCTCGGCCAGATAGGCGGCCAGATAACGGTCGGTGGTATCGCGCTCGGCCTCCATCGAACGACGCTCGGTATTCGAGATCTGGGTGGCGGTGTCCGAGAGGTTCTCGACATCCCAGTCCGACAGCCCGTCCTTGCCCCAGCCATGGCCAGCGATCAGCGCCCGATGCACGATCAGGTCGGAATAGCGCCGGATGGGCGAGGTGAAATGCGCGTAATTCTTCAAAGCCAGCCCGAAATGGCCGTAGTTTTCCGGGTTGTAATAGGCCTGCGTCATCGACCTGAGCGTCGAAATATTGATGAGTTCGTCGAAATCCGTGCCCTCGGCCTGCGCCAGCAGGCGGTTCAGATGGCTGGTATGCAGCACCTGCCCCTTGGCCAGCACGAAGCCCGAGGCCTGCGCCACCTCGCGCAGGGCATCCAGCTTCTCGGCGCTCGGCTCCTCGTGGACGCGAAACAGCAGCGGGCGTTTCAGGCGGGTCAGTTCCTCGGCGGCGGCGACATTGGCCAGCACCATGAATTCCTCGATCAGCTTGTGGGCGTCGAAACGCTCCTTGAAATTGACCGAGCGCACCCGCCCGTCATCCCCCAACACGATCTGGCGTTCGGGCAGGTCGAGATCCAGGGGCTGCCGCCGGGCCCGCGCGCCCTTCAGCAGATCGTAGGCCTGCCAGAGCGGTTTCAGCGCCCCGTCCAGCAGCGGTGCGGTCATCTCGTCCGGCCTGCCGTCGATGGCGGCCTGCGCCTGTTCGTAATTCAGGCTGGCCCGCGAGCGCATCATGCCGCGATGGAAGTTCTGGCCGATCTTGTTGCCCTGCGCGTCGATCCGCATCCGGACCGCGATCACGGCGCGATCGACGCCTTCATGCAGGCTGCACAGATCGCCCGAGAGCACATCGGGCAGCATCGGCACGACGCGATCCGGGAAATAGGTGGAATTGCCGCGCTTGCGCGCCTCTCGGTCCAGCTGGCTGGCGGGGGTGACGTAATGGGCGACATCGGCGATGGCGACCCACAGGACCATGCCTCCAGGGTTTTTCGGATCGGTATCGGGCATGGCGGCTACGGCATCGTCGCGGTCGCGGGCATCGACCGGGTCGATGGTCAGCAGCGGCAGGTCGCGCAGGTCGTCGCGGCCTTTCATCGTCGCGGGTTTTTGGGCGTCGGCCTCGGCGATCACCGCATCGGGGAAGTCGTCGGGGATACCGTGCTGGTGAATGGCGATCAGGCTGACCGCCTTGGGCGCAGAGGGATCGCCGAGCCTGTCGGTGACGCGCGCCTGCGGCAGACCAAGCCGGCCCTTGGGACCGGATTGCTCGGCCTCGACCAGCTCGCCATCCTGCGCGCCCTGACTGTCGGCCTCGCGGACGCGCCATTCGCGGTCGGCGCCCTTGTCGATGGGCAGGATACGACCGCCCTCGGCGGATTTGCGGTAAATGCCGACGATCTTGTGCTTGGCCTCGCCGATGCGGCGGATCAGGCGGGCGATATAATCGTGATCCTCGCCGCGTTCTTCGATCAGCCGGGCCAGGAAGCGGTCGCCTTCGCCAAGCGCCGGGTCGGCCTCTCGTGCGCGGAACAGGATGCGGGGCTGCGGGCCGTCGCCGCGATATTCCAGCGGTCGCGCGAACATGTCGCCGCTGGCATCGGGGGCGAGCAGTTGCACCACCGTCACCGGCGGCAGGTGTTCGGCATCGCGATAGGATTTGCGGCGACGTTCCAGCCGGCCTTCCCCGGCCAGTTCCTTCAACAGGCGCTTGAGTTCGATCTTCTCCTGCCCCTTGACGTTGAAGGCCTTGGAGATGTCGCGCTTCGACGCCGCGTCGGGATGTTCGGCCACCCAATCGAGGATCTGCTGTTTCGTCGGCAATGCCATGACGGTCCTTTCCCCGACCGCTCAGCCGGCTATCTGCAGGAACAATACGCGGGCAGCGTTACAGTTCCAGAACCATGTCGCGATGCGGAATGCCGGCATCGGGATATTCGGACCCGTAAGCCACGAAACCCAGCTTTTCATAGAAAGGCATCGCATGTGTCTGCGATGACAGCTTGGCCGTCTTCGCCCCACGTTCCCGCAGCGCGGCGATGGTGGCCCGCATGAGCGCAAGGCCCGCGCCGGTGCCGCGCGCCTCGGCCAGAACGCAGACGCGACCGATCTTGCCGGTCTCGCCCTCGACGAAGATGCGGGCGGTGGCGACGGGCCTGCCGTCGATCCAGCCCAGGAAATGGATCGCCTGAGGGTCGAGATCGTCCATCTCCTCGGCCTCGGAAACCCCCTGTTCCTCGATGAAGACGGCTCGGCGTAGCGCGTGGCACAAGGCCAGGTCCTCGGTCTCCTCGATCCTCATGCGAAATATTCCTTCAGGATCGCGGCATAGACGCGCTGCAATGCGCGGACCTGCTCTGCCGGGACGCGCTCGTCCACCTCATGCATGAAGCGACCGACAAGGCCGAATTCGACCACCGGGCAATGGTCCTTGACGAAACGCGCATCGGAGGTGCCGCCCGTGGTCGACAGTTCCGGCTCGATCCCGGTCTGGTCCGTGACCACACGGCGGACCATGTCGACGAAGGGGCCGGGCGCGGTCACGAAGCTTTCGGCGCCGACATCCGGGGTCAGCAGGATGGCCACGCCGGTTTCGGCGCTGATGGCGGCGGCGCGGCGCTGCATCTCGGCATCCAGGCTTTCGGGCGTATGCAGGTCGTTGAAGCGGATGTTGAAGCTGGCATGTGCGGTTTCCGGCACGACGTTGCTGGCCGGATTGCCACAATCGACGGTGGTCACCTGTAGCGTCGACGGTCCGAAATGATCTGACCCTTCGTCCAGCGGGGTCGAGGCCAGCCCGTCGAGAAACCAGCACAGCGCATGAAGGGGATTGCGCACCCGATGCGGATAGGCGACATGGCCCTGCACGCCGCGCGCGGTGACGCGATAGGTCACCGATCCGCGCCGGCCGATCTTCATCATCTCGCCGAATGTCTCGGGATTCGAGGGCTCGCCCACGATACAGACCGACATGGCTTCGCCGGCCTCGGCCATCCAGTCGAGAATGGCGGTGGTGCCGTCGCGGGCCGGGCCTTCCTCGTCGCCGGTCACGGTGATGACGATGGCGCCTTCGGGCGGAGTATGGGCCACGAAATCCACGGCGGCGGCGGCAAAGGCCGCAACGCCGGATTTCATGTCGGTGGCGCCCCGGCCCCAGATCGTGCCGTCTTCGTCGATATGGCCGGAAAAGGGCGGATGGGTCCAGCTTGAGGCATCGCCGGGCGGGACGACATCGGTATGGCCGTTGAAGCCGAAGGTCTTCTCGGCCCCCTTTTCGCCCCAGCGGGCAAAGAGGTTCGGCGTGCCGTTGCGGTCGATGCGATGGCACTCGAAACCGCCGGCTGTCAGCAGGCTGGCCAGAAGCGTCAGCGCGCCACCCTCCTGCGGGGTCACCGAGGGGCAGCGGATCAGGTCGGCGGTCAGCTTGGCGGCGTCGGTCATGGCGGGCTCCCGTTTGGATAAGGCCTAGCGGTCGGCGATGAGGATTTCCAGCCCGCGCCGCACCAGATTGAGCCCGCTCAGCGCCAGCAGCACCAGCGTCCAGCGGCGAAACTGGGCGACATTCAGCCGGTCATGCACCCAAAGGCCCGCCAGCATCCCGGAAAGGCCCGGCAGAACCAGCAGCGCCGAAAGCGGCAGGGTCTGCGGATTGAGCACGCCAGAGGCCAGATGCGCCCCGGTCAGGATCACCGCACCCAGCAGGAAAACCACGCCCTGCACCCGCATCTGGTCCTGCTTCGAGGCGCCGATGGACAGCAGATAGACGATCAGCGGCGGCCCCCATATCCCCGACATCCCGCCATATAGCCCGCCGATGATGCCGGTCACGATCTCGAAGCGGCGTTCGTGCCGGACATCCAGCTTCATCGGCCGGCCCGACAATTGCCAGAGCGCGAAGCCGGTGATCGGCACCCCGAGCAGCAGATACATCAGCCCCTGCGGCACCACCCTGACCAGCGGGGCCGAGACCAGGATGAACAGCGCCACCATGCCAATATGCCAGCGATAGCGCTTCACCGAGCCCCAGGCCGCGCCAATGCCCTGCCGACCGGCCTGCAGCACATTGGTCACCAGCGTCGGCAGGATCAGCGCCGCCAGCGCCTGTTCGGGCCGCAGGACCGAAGCGAAGGCCGACATCATGATCATCGGCATGGCAAAGCCCACCGCCCCCTTCACGAAGCCGGCGAAGATCGTCACCAGGAAGACGAACCAGAATATCGTGGGATCAAGTCCGAACATGGCGCGGAGAGTAGCGCGGCGCCGGATCGCCGCAATGGCAAAAGCAGCGCGGCAGGGGCGGAAAACGTGGCAGCCATGCAACAGGACGGTAACGATCTTCGACATCGCTCCTTCTGCCCCGGCGCGTCAAATCAGCGCGTTAACCGGTCCAGCCCCTTGAATATGCGGCAGGAGGGGCAGGTTTGCGCCCGAATCGCATTGCCTTGGCCGGTCTTGGCTGACATATCAGTGAGTTGACCATTGCAAGTGCCGGTGCAATCCCGGCTGCAATGCGTAATGATTCAAAACCCGGAGACGCTGCCATGTTTCGCCAATTGACCGCTGCCGCGCTGGCGACGCTCGCGCTTGCCGCTTGCGAGCCTACGACCGTCACGCCCGACGAACCCTATTCGACCGTACCGACCGGAGATTACGTGCTGTTCAATATCGGTGGCGAGGTGCTGAGCGTGCGCCACACCACCATGCAGCTTGCCCCCACCATGATCACCGGTCGCACCGGTTGCAACAGCTTCGCCGCCCCGATCACCGGCACGCCGCCGACCATCGTCGTCGGCGAGATCCAGACTTCCGGCCAGACCTGCCGCTGGAGCAATCAGGAAACCAAGTTCTTCAACGCCCTGCGTGTCGCCAACCGGATCACCTATGAGGACGGTGTGCTGCGCATCGCCGGCGGTCCCGACACGCTGACCTTCGAATATGGCCGCCTGGCCTCGGCAGAAGGCCCGATCGGTCGCAACCTGAACCCGAACTCGCAGCCGGCGCAGACGGCAGCCGCCTCGCCCGTCGTTTCAGCGGCGCAATAAGCTAAAGCGGCAGGGCCGTGGTCTCGGCCACGGTCCTGAGCGCGAAGGAAGAATGCATCTGAGCCACGCCGGGAAGGCGGGCCAGATATTCCCGGTGGATGCGGGCAAAATCATCCGTATCGGCGACGGCCAGTTTCAGCAGGTAATCCGCCGTCCCAGCCATCAGGTGACATTCCAGCACATCCGGGATCAATCGGACCGCGCGCTCGAAGGCCTCCAGCAACTCGGTCGCCTGACCGGACAGCGTGATCTCGACAAACACCGTGGTCGGCACGGCCAGTTTCCGGCGATCCAGAAGCGCCGCATATCCCCTTATCACCCCGTCCTGCTCAAGGCGCTGCAAGCGCCGGTGACAGGCGGATGCCGACAGGTTCACCCGTGCCGCCAGCTCGGCATTGGTGATTCGGCCTTCCTTCTGAATAATCCCCAGAATCCGGCGGTCTGTCGCGTCCATATCCATCATGACAGAATAATCTTCGTTGTTTTTGACAAATTACGCAAGATTCTTTGAAAGAAACTTATCTGCGCGGGACAAGTTAGGCAGGAAATTCCATCGCTATCGTGTCAGCCTGAAGCCAAGGCCCGCAGATGGCCGCCCACAACCGGAGGTAATGATGCTGATAGGTATCCCAACAGAAATCAAACCGCAGGAATTCCGCGTCGGCATGCGTCCCGACGCTGTGCGCGAGGCGCGCGCCCATGGTCACGAGGTGCTGATCCAATCAGGCGCCGGGCTTGGCTCGGGCTATCCCGATGCCACCTATGTAGAGGCCGGGGCCGAGATCGCCCCGGATGCGCAGACGGTCTTCGCGCGCGCCGACATGATCGTGAAGGTGAAGGAACCGCAGGCACTGGAACGCGCCATGCTGCGCCGGGGACAGGTGCTGTTCACCTATCTTCACCTCGCACCCGACCCCGATCAGACCCGCGATCTGCTCAATTCCGGCGTCACCGCCATTGCCTATGAAACCGTGACTGATGCGCGCGGCGGTTTGCCGCTGCTGGCGCCGATGTCCGAGGTCGCGGGCCGTCTGGCGCCGCAGGCCGGGGCCTGGGCGCTGCAGAAGGCCAATGGCGGTGAAGGCGTGTTGCTGGGCGGTGTGCCCGGCGTTCGGCCCGCAAATGTCATTGTCATCGGTGGTGGCGTCGTCGGCACGGCCGCCGCACGGGTGGCGACGGGGATGGGGGCGAATGTCACCGTGCTCGACCGGTCGATTCCGCGTCTGTCCTATCTCGACGACATCTTCATGGGCCGGTTGACCACCCAATACGCCACCGCTGCCGGCACGGCGGAACTGCTGCCAAGCGCCGATATGGTGATCGGCGCGGTCCTGATCCCGGGTGCGGCGGCACCGAAGCTGGTCAGCCGCGCGCAACTGGCAACGATGAAACCGGGCGCGGTTCTGGTCGATGTGGCCATCGACCAGGGCGGTTGCTTCGAGACATCGCATCCCACGACCCATCAGGACCCGATCTACGAGGTCGACGGGATCGTGCATTACTGCGTCGCCAATATGCCCGGCGCGGTGCCGCGCACATCGACGCAGGCGCTTGGCAATGCCACCCTGCCCTTCGTGCTGGCGCTGGCAGACAAGGGCTGGCGGCAGGCGATCCATGACGACCCGTATCTGCGCGCGGGTCTCTCGACGCATGAGGGCAAGCTTACCTCGCCGCCGGTCGGCGCGGCACTTGGCATTCCCTCGGTCACGCCCGAGGCGGTCATCGCCTGAACTCGGGAAGACCCGCAGAGGCTGGTCGAAACAAGAAAGGCGCGCCCGTTTCCGGCGCGCCTTTCGCATTTTGCAGGGTGCCGATCAGGCGTTCGGGCGGTTGCGCAGCTCGTCGCGGATCTGGACCAGAAGGTCTTCCGTCGTCGGGCCAGCCGGGGCTTCTTCTGCCGCTTCCGGCTCGCCCATGGCGACTGTCTTCGCCCGGTTCACCGCCTTGACCAGCAGGAACACCACCCAGGCCACGATCAGGAAGTTGATCACCGCCATGATGAAATTGCCATAATTGAAGGTCGCGGCATTATCGCCCTCACCAAGCGCGAGTTTCAACGACGAGAAGTCAATACCGCCGGTGAACAGGCTGATGATGGGATTGATGAGGTCGTCAACCAGAGAGGTCACGATGGCAGTGAAGGCGGCGCCGATGATGATACCGACGGCCATGTCCATGACATTGCCCTTGGCAATGAATTCCTTGAACTCTTTAATCATGCGTATAACCTTTCCTCGTTCGCGCGCATGGATGTGGCGCATTAGCGTATTTCTCGAATAAATCAAGCACGACATGACACCGTGCCAGCCACCGCCAGACTGTTCGACCTTGCGGGACAATCGCAACATCGCCGCAAGAAGGATGCGAACCCTCCATCAGAACAGGTCGATCAATCGGTCAAGATAGTCGCGTTCGCCCTCGGGCCGGTCGCGCTGACCGAGGCGGCGGCGGATTTCGTCCTGCAATTCGCGGGCGCGGCTGTTGCCATCCTCGCCCTCGGCCAGGGGCGCATCGGTCGAAAGACCGCTGCCAGAGCCGCCGGGAGCCCGACCGAGCGGGTCGCGGCGTGGTGTGGCCAGGCCGCGCTGCGCGGTTCCCTGATTCTCGCCCACGCCGTTCTGGCCATCTTCGCCCTGGGCCTGGGCCCCGTTTTCGCCCTGCTGACCCTGCTGGCCGGCATTCTCACCCCGGTCGAGCGCCCGGATGCCGTCGCGCAGCGCCTCGATCGCCTCGGCCTGCCGGTCGAGCGCGCCGGCGGTATCCCCCTCGCGCAGGGCCTGTTCGGCCTGTTCCATCGCCCGACCGGCACGGTCCATGGCATCGCCGGCATCCTGCCCGTCGGGCGAGCCGCGTTCGGGAAGCAGGCTGCGCTGCATCCCCAGATCGTCGCGCAACTGTTGCTGCCGATCGGCGAGGTCCTGGCCATTTTCGCCCTCACCTTCGCCCTGCCCCTGCGGTTCGCCAAGGCCCAGCCATTCGTCCTGCATCTGGCGGAACGCCTCGTCGGCCAGATCCTGCTGTTCGCGCAGGGTTTCGGCCATGCGCCCGGAGGAGCCGCGCCCGCTGCCCTGCCCTTCGCCCTCGGTGCGGCGCACCTGCATGTTCTCCATCATCCGGTTGAACTGCTCCAGCAGGGCCTGCGCCTCGGCCATGCGGCCTTCGTTCATCAGGCGCTGGATTTCGTCCATCATCTGCTGGATCTGGTCGCCCGACATCATCTGGACCGGGCCGCGATTGAAGCGGTCGGACGGATCGTTCTCGCCCTGCTCGGCCAGCCGGTCGAGGTAATCGTCGGTGGCCTGGCGCAGTTCTTCCATCAGCCGGCTGATTTCGTCGGGCGAGGCGCCGCGCCGCATTGCCGAGGCCAGCTTGTCCTGCGCCCGGCGCATCCGTTCCAGCGCATCGGCCAGCCCGCCATCCTCAAGCTGAATGGCGGTGCGCCACAGCGCCTCGGCCAGGGCATCGCGCTGCGCATCGGTCAGATCGGCGGTTTCCATGCCGGCAATGACGGCGCGCAACTCTCCCAGCATCGGGGCTTCGACGAAACCTTCCGGCTGCCAGGTGATGGCGCGCAGAAGCTGGGCCGAATTCCCGGCATTCAGCCGGTTCCAGAGGAGATCGCGGCGCAGCTCGATCAGGGCGGCGGCGAATGGGTCGAAGAAGCGCCGCCCCGGCAGGTCCATCGCCAGCGGCTGCGACTGTGCCTGCTGGCCGATGCCGTCGCGGGCGTTCAGGCGGATCTGGACCGGCAGATTGGCCCAGGCGTGTTTCATCAGATCGGCGCTCAGCTGGCCCTCAAGCGCGGGCCGGACGCTGCGCAGCGGCAGCTTGATCTGGATCGGCTCTCGGGTTTCGGGCTCCATGGCAAGGCCGTGACTGCGGTCGATCTTCGCCAGATCCAGCGTGATGACCGCCTCGCCCTCGGTCACGCCGAAATCGTCGCTGGCGCTGAAGGGCTGGATCAGCTTGCCATCGGCACGGCGTTCGGCAGCCGGGCCGAGCGCGATGCTGGGCGGATCGTCAGGCTGGACGGTGACCCCGATCCGGCGCGCGCCGATGTTCAGATCGCCGCTCCGCTCGACCCGGAATTGAGGGCTGCGCGGATCCTTGGCCGGCAGGGCAGTGCCGATATCCTGACCGATCTCGCCATCCTCGCCGTAAAGGCGCAGGCTGATCGTGCTGCCTTCGGGCAGGTCCAGCACCTCGCCCTCGGGCAGATTGTTGAGATAGATCGTGGGCTTGCGGGTATAGGGTGGCGGCTCGGCCCAGCCCTCCCAGCCCAGCCCGTCCGGAACGGCCTCGGGCTCCGGCCCCGCCGCGCGCTGTGGCGCAAGGGCGGCAAGGCCCTGCCCGAGTTGCCCGGCGCTGCCGAACAGAAGCGCCATGGCGAGTGCGGTCAGCCCGACCAGCCGCAGCCCATAGGGATCGCGCCGGCTCATCCCGGCATCGGGGGCGACGGCCCGCGCCTGTGCCGCACGTTCCGCCATCTGCGCCTGATGCGCCCGCCAGAGCGCGCCATCGCCGCCCAGCACGGGTTCATCGGCAAGCGCCGACAGCGGACGCCCCGGCAGCACCGCATCGACGCGGCGCAGCGCCGCATCGCGGGCCGGGCGACGGAACCGGAACGCGCCCCAGACAAGTGCAGCCAGCAGAACCAGCCCGCCCAGGATCAGCGCATAGGGCCGCGCGGCAACCGGCAGGGCACCGATCGCCCCGAAGCTGAGCGCGGCAAGCGCCAGCAGCGCCAGCGTGGCGAAGGGCCAGAAGGCACGCGCCAGCGATTCCCACCACAGCCCGGCGCCAGTCAGCGCCAGGGCGCGGGAAAGACGCCGGTTCTGCTTGTCCTTGGTCATGGGCCTGCCCTGTTATCCCGCCATCCTGCGGCCAGAAACGCCTGCCGGCAAGGGATTCGTGCCGATCAGAACCAATCCGGCAAGGCTTCGCGCGAGATCATCTCGTCCAGCGTCGGGCGGGGGCGGATAATGGCGAAGCGGTCGCCATCGACCAGCACTTCCGGGATCAGCGGCCGGGAATTGTATTCCGAGGACATCACCGCGCCGTAAGCCCCGGCCGAGCGGAAGGCGATCAGATCGCCCGGCTTCGGCGGCGGAAGCTGGGTGCCCTTCTGGAAGGTATCGCCCGATTCGCAGATCGGCCCGACCACGTCATAAGCCGAGACCTCGGCCCCCGGCACGGCTTCGATCACCGGCACGATATCGTGATGCGCGCCATACATGGCCGGGCGGATCAGGTCGTTCATGGCGGCGTCGAGGATCAGGAAATCGCGGCCCTCGCCCTGTTTCACATAGATCACCTGCGACAGCAGGATGCCGGCATTGCCGGCGATATTGCGGCCCGGCTCGATCTCGATCTCGCAGCCCAGATCGCCCACCGCCTCGCGGATCACCTGCCCGTATTCGATGGGCAGGGGCGGGGCGCTGTTGTCGCGGCGATAGGGGATGCCAAGGCCGCCGCCCATATCCAGCCGGCGGATGTCATGGCCATCGGTGCGCAGCGCACGCGTCAGGTCGGCCATCTTGGCATAGGCCTGCCGGTAAGGGTCGAGATCGGTCAGTTGGCTGCCGATATGCATGTCGATGCCGATGACCTCGATCCCCGGAAGCGCGGCAGCCTCGGCATAGACCTCGCGGGCGCGGGCGATGGGGATGCCGAACTTGTTCTCCGACTTGCCGGTGGCGATCTTCTCATGGGTCTTGGCGTCCACATCCGGGTTCACCCGGATGGCGATGGGGGCCACGCCGCCCATGCCGGATGCGACCTCGGACAGCGCCAGCAGTTCGGGTTCGGATTCGACGTTGAACTGACGGATGCCGCCTTCCAGCGCCAGCCGCATCTCGTCCCGGGTCTTGCCGACACCGGAAAAGACGATGCGGTCGCCCGGCACACCGGCGGTGCGGGCGCGGGCATATTCGCCGATGGAGACCACGTCCATCCCCGCCCCAAGATCGCCCAGCAATTTCAGCACGGCGATATTGGAATTCGCCTTCACCGCATAGCAGATCAGATGATCCGGCGCCCATTCCAACGCCTGCCCGAAGACGTTGAAATGCCGGGTCAGCGTGGCCGAGGAATAGACATAGGCCGGGGTGCCGACCTCTGCCGCGATCCGCGACAGGGCGACATCTTCGGCATGAAGCTCGCCATTCTTGTAGTTGAAGTGATCCATCAGGCGATCCTGCGAGAGCGGAGGAAAAGATAAAGCGGCAGCGCACAGCCGATGCCGAGCGCCATGGCCGGAAGGGTCAGGAAGGCCAGCCAGTTGCGGCGCACCGTGGTCTCGGCCAGGCACCAGACGGCCAGCGTGACAAGCGCCACGATCCCTGTCGCGTCCGGCGCCTCCATCCGCAGTCCGAAGCCCGCGCCGATCAGCGCCAGCAGCAGCCAGCAGGTTCTGAGTGGCGTCAGATCAAAGCCCATCCGCCCGGACACCGATGCGGCCATCGCCCGAGACCGAAACGCCGGGCTTCGGCGCCGGCTGTTCGGGACGCTGCGGCGCGCCATCGACGCCGCAAGCGGCCAGCGTCAGCGCGGCGATCAGGGCGAGGTATTTCATAGCTTTTCCTTCCAGCGGGAAATCTGGGCACGCACCTGATCCGGTGCCGTGCCGCCATAGCTTTGCCGCGACGCGACCGAGTTATGCACGCCGAGCACGTTGAACACATCCTCGGTGATCGCGGCGTTGACCGATTGCATCTCGGTCAGGGTCAGATCCGGCAGATCGACGCCCTTGTCTTCCGCCATCGCCACCAGCGAGCCGGTGACGTGATGGGCCTCGCGGAAGGGCAGCCCGGCCTCGCGCACCAGCCAGTCGGCCAGATCCGTCGCGGTCGAGAACCCGGCCGAGGCCGCGGCCTCCAATTTTTCGCGATTGGCAGACAGGTCAGAGAGCATCCCCGCCATCGCCGCCAGCGCCAGCATCAGGTTGTCGGCGGCGTCGAATACCTGTTCCTTGTCCTCCTGCATGTCTTTGGAATAGGCCAAGGGCAGGCCCTTCATCACCGTGAACAGCGCCACCGTCGCGCCGAGGATACGGCCGATCTTGGCGCGGATCAGCTCTGCCGCGTCGGGGTTGCGCTTCTGCGGCATGATCGAGGACCCGGTCGACCACTTGTCCGACATCGAGACGAAACGGAACTGGGCCGAGGACCAGATCACCAGCTCTTCCGCCAGCCGCGACAGGTGGACGGCGCAGATGCTCGCGGCGGACAGGAATTCCAGCGCGAAATCGCGGTCGCTGACGGCATCCAGCGAATTGGCCATCGGCCGGTCGAAATCCAGCGCCGCAGCCGTCGCGTGGCGGTCGATGGGATAGCCGGTGCCGGCAAGCGCCGCCGCACCCAGGGGCGATTCGTTCATCCGCTTGCGGGCATCCTGAAAACGCGACAGGTCGCGGCCGAACATCTCGACATAGGCCATCATGTGATGACCCCAGGTCACCGGCTGCGCGGTCTGCAGATGGGTGAAGCCCGGCATCACCCAATCCGCCCCGGCCTCAGCCTGACCGAGCGCCGCGCCGATCAGCGCCCGCAGCCCGGCAATCGCCGCATCGCATTGATCGCGCACCCAGAGCCGGAAATCCGTCGCCACCTGGTCATTGCGCGAACGGCCCGTGTGCAGCCGCCCCGCCGGTTCGCCGATGATCTCCTTCAGGCGGGCCTCGACATTCATGTGAATATCCTCCAGCGCCTCGCTGAAGGGGAAATCGCCACCCTCGATCTCTGACAAAACGGTGAGCAGCCCTTCCCGGATCGCCTCGGCATCGCTAGGACTGATGATGCCCTCGGCCGCCAACATCGCGGCATGGGCCCGGCTGCCCCGGATATCCTGGGCGTAAAGCCTCTGGTCATACCCGATGGAGGCGTTGATCGCCGTCATGATCGCATCGGGACCAGAGGCAAAGCGCCCGCCCCACATCGCGTTTGCCGTGTCTTTGGGGGTCTTGGCGTCGGTCATCAGGTCTGGTCCGAAAGGTTGAACATGCTGCGTCTGCTGATCCTTTATACGGCGCTTGCTGCCGGTGCAAACATGGGTGTCGCAGCCGAGATCGACTTCGACGCCGCCAAGGCCGGCGGGCTGGAGCTTGCCGCCGGCAATGGCGAGCCGGTCTCGGGCACCGTATTCACCGACCCCGAGGGCGGCGAGCATAGCCTGGCCGATTATGCCGGACAGGTCGTGTTGCTGAACTTCTGGGCCACCTGGTGCGCCCCCTGCCGAGAGGAAATGCCGGCGCTGAACAGCCTGCAGAAGGAGTTGGGGGGCGAGGATTTTCAGGTCGTCACCATCGCCACGGGACGCAACCCGCAGCCCGCAATCGACAAGTTCTTCACCGAGGCCGAGATCGATGCGCTACCGGTTCTGCTGGACCCGCGCCAGAAACTGGCCCGCGAATTCGGCGTCGTCGCCATGCCCGCCACGATCCTGATCGACCGCGACGGGAACGAGGCCGCGCGCATGATGGGCCCGGCCGACTGGGCATCCGACACGGCGAAGGCCGTGGTCAACCAGCTGACAGCGCCCTGACCCTGTCGTGGCAATGGCAGGTGGTGATGTGGTCGTTAACCATGCCCACCGCCTGCATGAAGGCATAGCAGATCACCGGTCCGCAGAAATTGAAGCCGCGCTTCTTGAGCGCCTTCGACATCTCCACCGACTGATCGGTCGAGGCCGGCACTTCCGGCAGGCTGGTCCAGCGGTTCTGGACCGGCGCCCCATCGACGAAGCCCCAGAGCCAGGGCGTGAAGCCCTTGTCCGATTCGATCTCCAGAAACAGCCGGGCGCCCTTCACCGTCGCCTCGATCTTGCCGCGATGGCGAATGATACCGGGGTTTTGCAGGGCATTTTCAACATCTTTTTCACCCCAGGCCGCGACGCGCTCGGGGTCGAAGCCCTCGAAAACCTCGCGGAAGCTGTCGCGTTTGCGCAGGATGGTGATCCAGCTCAAGCCCGCCTGAAAGCCGTCCAGAACCAGCTTTTCCCAGAGTGCGCGCGGGTCACGCTCGGGCACGCCCCATTCGTTGTCGTGGTAATCGACATAGAGAGGCTCTGTTCCGCACCAACCGCAGCGTTCGACCATTGATATTAACCCTTTATGCGAAAAATGTTCGGGTTTCACCCCGGGTTAAGACATCATGGTCATGATGCACGAAGACAGCAAGGACTCGGTCATGATGGATGCAGGACAGGAAAACGACGTGGCAGGCTCGGCGCTTGAATATGTGATCGACTACAAGACGCGATTGACGCTGGACACGGTGCAAAATGCACTGGCGCGGGGGGATGCCGTTCTGGCCTATCAACCGATCGTACAGGCAGACCGACCGGCCCTGATCGCCTTTCACGAGGGGCTGATCCGGATCATCGACGATTCCGGTCGCTTCGTGCCGCTGCGCGATTTCATGCCCGGGGCAGAGGCGACCGACCTTGGTCGCCGGATCGATTGCGCCTCAATCGCGCTGGGCCTGCATGGGCTGCATCAGGATCCGACGCTGCGGCTGTCGGTGAACATGTCGGCGCGCTCGATCGGGCATCCGGTCTGGATGGAGACATTGCGCCGTGGCCTCGCCGAAGACGAACGAATTGCAGAGCGTCTGATTCTCGAAGTCACGGAAAGCTCGGCCATGGACATGCCGCAACTGGTGATCCCCTTCATGCGCGACCTGCAGGGGCGCGGCGTCAGTTTTGCGCTGGATGATTTCGGTGCCGGGCATACCTCCTTCCGCTATCTGCGCGAATTCAATTTCGACATGATCAAGATCGACGGCCAGTTCATTCGAAACATCGCCGACAAGCCGGACAATCAGATTCTGACCGCCGCATTGCAGGCGATTGCCCATCACTTCGACATGTTCACCGTCGCCGAATCGGTCGAAACCGCAGACGACGCTGCCTACCTGATCGGCATGGGGATCGATTGCCTGCAGGGCTATTATTTCGGCGCACCGACGATCACACCGCCCTGGAAGACACCGAACGCCGTGCGCCGCTGACGGGACGACGCGCGTTGCGACGGCAGCACGCGCCGCCGTTTCACCCCCGCCATCCGCGCTGACCGCCCCCATTGTCGACGGAAGGTCCTTCAGCGTGATGCAGGTCGCGCCTTGACGCTGGGTCTCACTTGGGCATGGTTAGGTGGACTGCATATCACCTGCCAGCCAGGCTCACCGGAGGGAAAATCCATGACCAAAGCCGTAATCGTTTCCGCAGCCCGCACACCCGTGGGCAGCTTCCTCGGATCTTTTGCCAATATCCCGGCGCATGATCTCGGGGCAGCGGTTCTGGCAGAGGTCGTCAAGCGCGCCGGCATCGACCCGGGCGAGGTCAGCGAGACCATCCTCGGTCAGGTCCTGACCGCCGGCCAGGGCCAGAACCCCGGTCGCCAGGCCCATATCAATGCCGGCCTGCCCAAGGAAGCGCCGGCCTGGCTGCTGAACCAGGTCTGCGGCTCGGGGCTGCGCGCTGTGGCCCTTGCCGCCCAGCAGGTCATGCTCGGCGATGCGCAGGTGGTGCTGGCGGGCGGCCAGGAATCAATGTCGCTTTCGGGTCACGCGGCCTATCTGCGCAGCGGGCAGAAGATGGGCGACATGAAGATGATCGACACCATGATCAAGGACGGCCTCTGGGACGCCTTCAACAACTACCACATGGGCCAGACCGCCGAAAACGTGGCCGAACAATGGGGCATCACCCGCGACGCCCAGGACGAATTCGCCGTCGCCAGCCAGAACAAGGCCGAGGCCGCGAAGAAGGCAGGCAAGTTCAAGGACGAGATCGTTCCCTTCACCGTCAAGGGCCGCAAGGGCGATGTGGTGATCGAAGAGGATGAATATATCCGCGACGGCGCCACCATCGAGGCCATGCAGAAGCTGCGCCCGGCCTTCACCAAGGAGGGCACGGTCACGGCCGGCAATGCCTCGGGCCTGAACGACGGCGCTGCCGCCGTCATGGTCATGACCGAAGACGAGGCCGCGCGTCGCGGCCTGACGCCGCTGGCCCGCATCGCCTCCTACGCGACGGCGGGGCTCGACCCGGCGATCATGGGCACCGGCCCGATCCCGGCCAGCCGCCGGGCGCTGGAAAAAGCCGGCTGGAAGGTCGGCGATCTCGATCTGGTCGAGGCGAACGAGGCCTTCGCCGCCCAGGCCCTGGCCGTCAACAAGGACATGGGCTGGGATCCGTCCATCGTGAACGTGAACGGCGGCGCCATCGCCATCGGCCACCCGATCGGCGCATCGGGCGCGCGCATTCTGAACACCCTGCTGTTCGAGATGGGCCGCCGCGACGCCAAGAAGGGTCTGGCCACGCTCTGCATCGGCGGCGGCATGGGCGTCGCCCTCTGCATCGAGCGCTGATAACGCCAAGCGGCGCGCAATGATCTTGCGCGCTGTTAACCAAGACGTTAGCAATATTTCAACGACTTCATTCGACGGAGGGGGGAACCATGTCCAGGACAGCTATCGTAACCGGGGGTTCGCGCGGGATCGGCGCGGCCATTTCCAAGGCACTGAAAGACGCGGGCTACAGCGTCGCGGCCAGCTATGCCGGCAATGACGACGCCGCCAAGGCCTTCACGGCGGAAACCGGCATCAAGACCTACAAATGGGATGTGGCCGATTACGACGCCTGCGCGGCAGGCATCCAGCAGGTCGAAGCCGAACTCGGCCCGGTCGACGTGCTGATCAACAATGCCGGCATCACCCGCGATGCCATGTTCCACAAGATGACCCCCCAGCAGTGGAAAGAGGTCATCGACACCAACCTGACCGGGTTGTTCAACATGACCCACGGGGTCTGGGGCGGAATGCGCGACCGAAAGTTCGGGCGGATCGTGAACATCAGCTCGATCAACGGGCAGAAGGGACAGGCGGGTCAGGCGAACTATTCCGCCGCCAAGGCCGGCGATATCGGCTTCACCCGCGCACTGGCGCAGGAGGGCGCACGGGCCGGGATCACCATCAACGCCATCGCGCCCGGCTATATCGGCACCGAGATGGTCCGCGCTATCCCGGAAAAGGTGCTGAACGAACGCATCATCCCGCAGATCCCCGTCGGCCGCCTGGGCGAGCCCGAGGAAATCGCGCGCTGCGTCGTCTTCCTCGCCTCGGACGATGCCGGCTTCATCACCGGCTCAACAATCTCTGCAAACGGGGCGCAATACTTCTCCTGACGCGCAAAGGCGTGGCAGTTTCGGGCCGGCCTCCGGACGGGGGCCGGCCTTTCTCGTGACCGCATGGATCAGCGCGGCGAAGGCTTCGCGGCGCAGACGGTGAGCCTCGTCAAAGGCCAGCTTCTGGCGGGGGGAGGTCGGGATCTGAAGCATGACGGAAGCCTTTCAAACAAGTATTTCTTCTGCCCTGACTCTATGCGCCTTTGATTATCCCGGACAAACGAGATATTCTGCACCAACATTCAAGAAAATCTTGAGCCAATGGACCAACCGCCCCTGACCGCCCTGCGCGCCTTCGAGGCCGCCGCCCGCCACCTTTCCTTCAGCCGCGCGGCGGAAGAACTGCATGTGACCCCGGCTGCGCTGTCCTTTCAGATCAAGCAGCTTGAGGCGCATCTGGGACAGCCGGTCTTTCAGCGCGCGCATCGCAGCCTGTCGCTGACACCGCTTGGCCAGACCCTGCTGCCGGGCATAAGGGCCGGGTTCGAGCAGATCGCAGCAGCCTGGCACGAGGCACAGCGTAGCCTCTCGGCGACGCGGTTGGTACTGACGGCGGGACCTGCCTTCACCTCGAAATGGCTGTCGCCCCGATTGTTCGGCTTCGCCCGCGCCCATCCCGAGATCGAACTGCGCCTGGTCGCCAGCCTGCGCCTGATGGACCTGGAGCGCGACGGCATCGACATCGCCATCCGCTATGGATTGCCAGGTGGGCAGGGGCAGGTCTGCCACGATCTGATGCCGCATGACTGGCACGCCCCGATGATGTCGCCCGAGATGGCAGAACGCTTTCCGACCCCGGAAAGCCTGCACGACGCGCCGCTTCTGCACATGCATGACCTGGACTTCATCAAGCCGACGCCGGATTGGCCGGGCTGGTTTCGCGCCGCCGGGCTGGGAAAACCGCCGCCCGGCGGCGCTGCTTTCTCGCATCACGACCATGCCATCGACGCGGCGGTGGGTGGTGCCGGGATCATCATCGGTCGCTGGTCGGTCAGCCATGACCATCTGGCGGCAGGCCGGCTGGTCGCGCCCTTTCCGCTGTCGCTGACCGGCAATGCCGCCTTCCGCTTCCTGTGTCGCTCGGGGCAGGAGGATCGGCCCCATATCCGCGCCTTCCGCGACTGGCTGGATGCCGAGATCGCGCAGATGGATCCGATGCATGAAGGCCGAATATTCCTTGACGACTGGTGAGATCCGGCGTCGGGAAGCCGTGCCAATGAAAAAGGCCCGCGCCAGACGCGGGCCTTTCTTCGTTCGGATGTCCCACAAGGGGTGAATTCTTCAGGCGTTCAGGCGTGCAATCTCTTCCTTGAGGCGCAGCTTTTCCTTCTTCATCTCGGCGATCTCGAAATCCGTCGCACCCGGCGCACGCTGCGCCTGTTCGACCGCCTTGGAGATCTTGTCATGCCTCTCACGGAGCCTCTCGATGTGAGCATCGACAGTCATTATCGTCCTCCTGTAACGCTTTTCTGACAGCTCGATTGCATCACAGAACTTCGCATCTGTCACCCTCATTCAGCGGGTTTCAGGACCAATGCAGCGGCATGGCGCAAGATTGCCTGCGCATTCTCGGTAAGATTTTCGGCATCACCCATATGAGCCGCACCTTCATGCATGATGAAGGGCGCCAAAAGACGTAGCGGACCGCGCGCACCCTTGCGCGCCGAGAGAATCACCCGCCCGGCCTCACGACCTTGCCGCGCCGCGATCGGCAGGATTGCGACATCGCCCGCGCGGCCCGCGAAGCCGCCAAGAATCGCATCGAGTCGTTCCGCCAGATGGATGATCGTCAGCCGCCCACCGGGACGCAAACGACGCAGGCCGGCGTCGATCCAGCCGGCAAGCGGGGTCTCCTCGTGCCGTGCATCCGCGCGGGCGCTGTTGGCCGAGCGGGTGCCGGCGGCGAAGAAAGGCGGGTTCATGATCACCTGATCGAAGCCTTGCGCGCGCAGCCCGGCGGGCATGGCGGCCAGATCGGCCTCGACAACCTCCATGACGATGCCGTTTCGCGCGGCATTGGCGCGGGCAAGCGCGGCGGCAACAGGGTCGCGCTCGATCCCCGTCAGGCGCAGGTCCTGCACCCGCGCGGCCAGGCAAAGCGAGGCCACGCCGGCACCGCAGCCCAGTTCCAGCACCGTCTGCCCCGGCACCGCCGGGCAGGCTGCGCCGAGCATGACCGCATCGGCACCGGCGCGATAGCCGTTCGCCGGCTGCTCGATCCGCAACCGGCCACCCAGAAAATCGTCGATCCGCGTCTCAGTCATTCAGACCATGCTCTCGCAGGATGGACTGGGCCATGAAATGATCGCGATCCGCGACCATCAGCCGACGCGGCAGAATTCCCAGCGACCCTTCCAGAATGCTCATATGCTGGTCGAGCGCGTAGGTTTCGATTCCATCGGCACGCAGCACGTCCTGCGCCCGGATCAGGCGCAGCGGATCGGTGGTTCTGAGCAGTTCTTTCATGCGCCAAAAGCTAGCGGGCAGTTGCACGGCTGTCCATCGCGTGGCAAGTGCAGTGACGGAAAGGAATTTGCCATGGACGCTGCCGTTGCCGATACCCCGATGGACCGCCTGTCGCGCGAGCTTGCGCCGGAAATGGCGGCGGTCAACGATCTGATCCGCGAACGCATGGCCTCGCGCCACGCGCCGCGCATCCCCGAGGTCACCGCGCACCTGGTCGAGGCCGGCGGCAAACGGCTGCGGCCGATGCTGACGCTGGCGGCGGCGAAGCTCTGCGGCTATGGCGGCCCCTATCACGTCCATCTGGCCGCAACGGTGGAGTTCATCCATACCGCGACGCTGCTGCATGACGACGTGGTCGACGAAAGCCTGCAACGGCGCGGGCGGCCGACGGCGAACCTGCTTTGGGACAACAAGTCCAGCGTGCTCGTGGGCGATTACCTGCTGGCCCGCGCCTTCCAGCTGATGACCGATACCGGCGTCATGCGCGTGCTGGAGATCCTGTCGAACGCCTCGGCCACGATATCCGAGGGCGAGGTGCTGCAACTGACCGCCGCGCAGGATCTGGCGACGGATGAAGGCATCTATCTGCAGGTCGTGCGCGGCAAGACCGCAGCGCTGTTTTCTGCCGCGACCGAGGTCGGCGGCGTGATCGCAAGCGCAACCGAGGCGCAGGTGCGCGCGCTGTTCGATTACGGCGACGCGCTTGGCATCGCCTTCCAGATCGCCGACGACCTGCTGGATTACGGCGGATCGAGCGCGGTGATCGGCAAGAATACCGGCGACGATTTCCGCGAGCGCAAGCTGACCCTGCCGGTCATCAAGGCGGTGGCACTGGCCAACCCCGAGGAGCGTGCCTTCTGGCAGCGCACCATCGAGAAGGGCGATCAGCGCGACGGCGACCTTGAGCAGGCGCTGTCGATCATGACCCGGCACGGCACGCTGATGGCGGCGCGCGAGGATGCGCTCGGTTGGGCGGCGAAGGCACGCGCAGCACTCGCCCCCCTGCCCGCGCATCCGATCCGCGACATGCTGGAAGATCTGGCCGATTTCGTCGTCGCCCGAATCGCCTGAGCGAAAACCTCTCTGACAATAAAAAGCGCCGCAACCTTGGTTGCGGCGCTTTTTCCTGTTCTGGTCCGGCCGGTTACTTGGCTTGGACGAAGTCCGGATAGGCTTCCATACCCATCTCGCTGACATCGAGACCGGTGATCTCGGATTCCTGGTCGACGCGGATGCCCATGGTCATCTTCAGGATCATCCAGGCGGCGTAGCTGATGATGAAGACGAAAGCACCGATGGAGATGACGCCAAGGGCCTGCACCCCATAGCTCGCATCGCTGTTGGTCGCCGGCACGACCAGCGTGCCCCAGATCCCGGCGCAGAGGTGAACCGGAATGGCACCGACCACATCATCGATTTTCAGCTTGTCGAGCAGCGGCACCACGACCACGGCGATGACACCGCCCACGGCACCGATCAGAAGCGCGGCGAAGATCGAAGGGGTCAGAGGTTCGGCGGTGATGGCAACCAGACCGGCAAGTGCGCCGTTCAGCACCATGGTCAGGTCGATCTTGCCGAACATCACCTGCGTGGTGATGATCGCGGCGATCACCCCGGCCGAGGCGGCAGCATTGGTGTTCACGAAGATCCGGCTGACATCGGCGGCATCATTCACGCTGCCAAGCGCCAGTTGCGAGCCGCCGTTGAACCCGAACCAGCCCAGCCACAGGATAAAGGTGCCAAGCGTTGCCAGCGCCAGGTTCGAACCGGGCATCGGCTGCATCCGGCCATCGGCGCGATACTTGCCAAGGCGCGGCCCCAGCACAATGGCACCGGCAAGGGCGGCAAAACCACCGGCGGCGTGAACCAGCGTCGAGCCCGCGAAATCCGAGAACCCACGCTGGTCCAGCCAGCCGGCACCCCACTCCCACGATGCTTCGATCGGGTAGATGAAGGCCGTCAGGATGACCGTGAAGATCATGAACGGCCACAGCTTCACACGTTCCGCCAGGGTCCCCGAGACGATCGAGGCCGTGGTGGCGCAGAACATCAGCTGGAAGAAGAAGTCCGAACCCGCCGCATAGCCGTCTTCGACATTCCCGGCACCGACAGGGTCGATGGACTTGGGCGAGAAGAGTTGGCCGATGACATTCGGCACCGTCCAGGCATCGCCCGGATACATCAGGTTATAGCCGACCACCCAGAACATGAGTCCGGCAATGGCGAAAAGCGAGATGTTCTTGAACAGCTGCGTGGTGACGTTCTTCGAGCGCACCAGACCGGCTTCCAGCATGGCAAAGCCTGCGGCCATCCACATGACCAGGAAGCCGCCAATCAGGAAGAGAAGGGTATTGAAGATATAGGCGACATCTGCGCTGACCGCCGGCGGCGCGGCAGCGGCGGCGGTCGCCGCCGCATCCTGGGCCTGTGCGGCACCTGCAGCAACCGCCAGTGCAATTGCGAGGGGGAAGATCTTTCTCATTCGGCTTCACCTTTTCGTTCTGGTCCACCGCCGCAGCGGGCAGCTCTCGCCACCAAAAAGGCGGATCATTGCCGAACTGCTCAAGCCTTCAGCAGTATGCCGGGGGCCCGGAAACGATAAGCGTCCAGAAAACAGGCGATTTGCGGTGTGATTGCCCGAAAAACGCGCAGATCACATACGGGTCATGGGCCTTCGCATCCCTACCTGCTTCGTGTATGCTGCCAGCCAATCAGGCCGGGGGAAGCCGGTCGCGCAGGAATACAGGCATGGCACAACCTCCCCGCAAGAGCCGCCCCGTGGTGGCCGAACGGCGTTATTCGAATCCGACCAAACCCTCCGGCACGACGCCGCGCGGCAAATCCGGTCGTCGCGCACCCGTGCGGCGCGGCAACGCCATCACGAGGGGGGTCACCGGCTTCATCTCGCTGATCTGGAAGGCGATCTGGCGCACCGTCTGGTTCTCGGTCCTGGCCGTCTTCCTGATCGTGGCACTGGCGACCTTCTATTATTATTCGCAACTGCCCGAGGCCTCGGCGCTTTTCGACGGGCGCGCGCGCGGCGGTGTCACCATGCTCGACCGCGAGGGCAAGGTCTTTGCCTGGCGGGGCGAAACCTATGGCACCACCGCCCCCGACCAGATCGCGCCATCGCTGCGCAATGCCGTGGTCGCGACCGAAGACAAGCGCTTCTACGGCCATCTCGGCATCGACCCGCGCGGCATTGCCAGCGCCATCAAGATCAACATGGCCGAGGGGCGCGGCCCGCTGGAGGGCAATGGCGGCTCGACCATCACCCAGCAGGTCTCGAAACTGCTCTGCCTTGGCGAAACCTTCGATCCGACCCGCTGGAAGGACGAAGCCGCCTATGAGGCCGAGTGCCGGACATCGAGCCTGTGGCGCAAGGTCAAGGAAGTCCCCTATTCCTTCGCCATGGAGCTCAAGTATTCCAAGGACGAGATCCTCGGCATCTACATGAACCGTTCCTATCTGGGCGGCGGCGCGCGCGGTTTCGAAGCGGCGTCCGAGCGTTATTTCGGCAAACATGCCAGCGACGTCACCGTGGCCGAATCGGCGATGCTGGCCGGGCTGCTGAAGGCGCCGAGCTATTTCGCCCCGACCTCGAACATCCAGCGGGCACAGGACCGCGCCAGTGTCGTGCTGAACCTGATGCACGAACAGGACCGGATCACCGATGCGGAATTCGAACAGGCCAAGGCCAATCCGGCGGTGCTGTCGCAGGCCGCCCAGGCCCGCGCCGGCGGCTATTTCGCCGATTGGCTGATGGAATCCGGCCCCGGCTTCCTGACCACCGAAACCACCGAAGACGTGACCATCCTGACCACATTCGACCAGAAGGTGCAGCAGGCGGCCGAACGGGCGATGAAACGCATCTTCGACGAAAAGGTGCGCGACGGCTCGAAGGCCGAGGCCGCCGTGGTCGTGCTATCGGCCGATGGCGCGGTGCGGGCCATGGTCGGCGGGCGCGATACCGTCGTTCAGGGCGTCTTCAACCGCGCCACCCAGGCCAAGCGGCAGACCGGCTCCAGCTTCAAGCCATTTGTCTTTGCTGCCGCGCTCGATCAGGGGATGACCGCCGACAGCATCGTCCATGACGGCCCGCTGACCATCCGCAACTGGTCGCCGCAGAACTATACCCGGCGCTATTCGGGCGATGTGACGCTGACCCGGGCACTGTCGCAATCGCTGAACACGGCGACGATCCGGCTGCAGGAAAAGGCCGGGCGGGATTCGGTGATCCGCATCGCCGAGGAATTCGGCGTCGGCAGCGACCTGCCGAACGTGCCTTCGCTCGGTCTCGGCGTTTTCGATTCGACGCTGCTGGAAATGACCGGCGCCTATGCGGGCATCCGCAACGGTGGCCGCGCCGTGCGCCCCTATGGCGTGGTCGAGCTGCGCATCCGTGGCGAGGACAGCCCGATGATCGCCCAGAGCGGCGGCATGGGGCAGCGGGTCATTTCCCAGCAGGCGGCGGCCAACCTGATCGCGATGATGCAGCAGGTGATCCAGAACGGCACCGGCGGGCGCGCGAAGCTGGGCGAACGCCAGGCGGCGGGCAAGACCGGCACCACCTCGTCCTATCGCGACGCCTGGTTCATCGGCTTCACCGATCAATATGTGACCGGCGTCTGGATGGGTTATGACGACAACACCCCGCTGAAAGGCGTGACCGGCGGCGGTCTGCCGGCTGAAATCTGGCAGGCGGTGATGACCGAAATCCACGAGGGTCTGCCGAACGAGCCGCTCGGCCGCTTCGTCGGCGACGAGGGTTCGCGGATCGGCGACGGTGTGGCGCCCTCGGTGCGCGGCGACGATGCGCTTGCCAATGCGCTCAGCGCGGCGCTGAACGACATGGCGAGGGACAGCCCCGCCGCACCCGCCGGCCAGCCGGTCGTGCAGGGTTCGGGGGAACCGCTGGCCGACGCGCTCAGCGCCGCCTTGGGACAGGTGACGCCCGTCACGGCCTCTCAGCCGGCAGGGCAATCGCGTTCCGAACAGGTCCCGGCTGGCACGACCGAAGGTCGTCGCGGCGTCACCAATGCCCCGGAAAGCGCCGGGGCCGATCCATTGGCTGATGTCTTGCGTGGCATCGAGGGGGTGAATTGAGCCTGCCATCTCAGCGCACAAAGCAATAGGCGCGCCCCATCGGGCGCGCCTATTCATAACCCTGGGCAGCTTCGCGACGACTCAGCCTGCGCGCTGCAAGGCCGCCGTCAAAGCACCGATATCACCGCCATTGGCAGCCAGCATGGCGGAAATCTCGGCCCGTTCCGAGGCCAGCATGTTCACGCCTTCGATGATGATGTTGAAATACTTGCTTTGCCCCGACTTGTCGGAGACATGCCATTCCACCGTCATCGGCGCCCGCCCGTTCAGCTTGGCGATCGAGGTCACGGCGAAGAAGGATTTCATCGGTCGCGCCCCGGTCACCTCGATCCTGGAGCCGATGAATTCGCGGAACCGCGCCCCGTATTTGCGCCCGATATAGCCCTGGAAGGCCTGCTTGTAGGCGGCGAATTGCTGTCCGCTGACCTGCCGCGCCTTGGGGCCGAGCGCCGAACGCGCGATCACGTCGACATCGGCATAGCGGGCGAAGATCGCCTCGAAATCCTTGTACATCTGTGCCGGCGGGCGGCCGGAATTGATCACCGCATAGACCTCGTTCAGCGATTGCTGGACAAGCGCGCGCGCCTGATCCGTGTTCAGCGCCCAGGCCGGTGCCGCCATCAGGACCGCACCGGCACCGAGAAGGCCCAGGAAACCGCGCCGGCTGCTAGTCTGCATAGGGGTCTTCGTAAGGGTCATAAGCCTCGCCTTCCATTCCGAGTTCGTATCGGCGGTGCTGCAGGTAAAGCAGCCGCGTCTGTGCATAGCTGTCCGCACTGTCATACAAAACCGAATCGACCGTATCCCCGAAACGCGCCCGCTCACCGGCTTTTGATCCGACGCGAAGGCCGAAGGCGTAATAGACCTCTGGCTCGCCAGCTATGTTATAGACCGGGTCGATGACCAGATCGACGACCTTCCCGACCGCATCCCGCTGGGTCGAGGGGCCGAGCAGCGGCAATTCGACATAGGCCCCTTCCGGCACGCCCCAGACATGCAGCGTCTCGCCGAAATCGGTATCGACCTCGTTCAGGCCGAATTCCTGTCCGGCCGGGTCGTGCAACCCGCCAAGGCCAAGGGTGGTATTGACGATGAACCGCCCGGCATTCTGCGCCGCGCGCGCCGGTCGCCCCTGCAGAAGCCCGTTAACCACCTTGCCCGGCAGCGCCAGATTGCCGCCGACATTGGTCACCAGTAGCATCGCGCTTTCGCCATTGCTCTCGTCATCGCCGCCATGCGAGGTCAGCGGCTTCACGACATTGCTGTCAAAGCCCTTGTTGAAGGCGTGAACCCGCCGATTGGCAGCCTCGTAAGGGTCGTTGACCTCGCCCGGCGGGGCCGAGGCGCAGCCTGCAAGAAACAGAGGCAGCAGCACCGCCGGTAAGACATGTCTCGCTCGCATTTCATTGCCACCTTCGGGATCGGCCTGTCTCATTCTTCCGCCTTCGTGACGGTTCAAGGCGGAATAGCCCCTGATCTCCGCGCCGACAAGTCGGGCGACAGAATCGGGGCCGTTCCGGGTAATGGAACAGGTCCCCACCTGCGATGGCCAGGCCAGCCCGGCTCAGGGGCCGGGATTGACTTCGCCCAGGAAGGTCAGGAAATTCGCCCAGCTTTTCTGGTCCGCATCCTCGCGATAGCGGTCCGAGCCGAAGACTGTGAAGGCATGGGGCGCGCCGGCATAGACCTCGGCCTCATAGGGGGTGCCGGCGGTCTCCAGCTCGGTCAGGAAGGCTGCGAATGTGGCCAGGTCCGGGCTCTGATCGGCGCCGCCCTGATAGACCCGGATCGGTGCTTTCGCGGCACTGTAATCCTGACCCTCGGGCGTCTCCAGCCCACCATGGAAACTCGCATAGCCGGTCACGCCTTCGGGCTGCATCCGCGCCATTTCCAGCGCCGCCGCCCCGCCGAAGCAATAGCCGGCGACAACCGGCGTTGAAATATCGTTTGCCGCCGCGGCCTCAAGCCCGGCACTCAACAAGGTGCGCATTAGCTCGCGGTCGCCATAGAGTTTTTCGGTCTCGGCCCGGTTCCCGTCCGGCGTGTCGGGGCGAACGCCCTTGCCGTAAAGGTCGATGGCGAAAGCGTTATAGCCCAGCTCGGCCAGCATATCGGCGCGCTGTCTTTCGTAATCGGTCAGCCCGTCCCAGTCATGGATCAACACCACCGATCCCTTTGGACTTTCCGCCTTGGCCAGATAGCCTTCGAATTCCCGGTCGCCTGAAGCGTAATCGACTGCCTCACCCGCGAATGCCGGGGCCGCTGCCGCAATAATCGCCGTCGTCAGAACATGTTTCATCGTCGCATCTTCCTTCGCCTGGATCGTTAAAAGCGGGCGAGACGCAAACGGGATACCCTTGCCTCAGCCCTTGCGACCGATCTTAGGCTCTGTTCCGCCCAAAAGCCGGGTAATATTTGCGTGATGGCGCTGGAAGATCAGCGCCGCCATGAACAGCGCCGCCAAGGCCACCTGCCCGCGCCCGAGCAGTAGCGCCAGAACCGGTGCCGAGGCCGCCGCGACAAGCGCCGAAAGCGAACTGATCCGCGAGATCGCCGCGACCGCCAGCCAGATCGCACAAGCGGCCAGCCCGACCGGCCAATGCATCGCGATCAGCGTGCCAAGGAAGGTGGCCACGCCCTTGCCGCCCCGAAAGCCCAGCCAGACCGGGAAGCAATGGCCCAGGAAGGCGGCAGCACCCGCGAGAATCCCGGCGGTCTCGCCGCCGAAATATCGCGCCAGCAGCACCGCCATGGCCCCCTTGCCGCTATCGAGCAGCAGCGTCGCCAGTGCCGCGCCCTTATGGCCGGTGCGCAGCACATTGGTGGCGCCGATATTACCCGAACCGATACTGCGCAGATCGCCAAGGCCAAGCGCCCGGGTGATGACAACCCCGAAGGGGATCGAGCCGATCAGATAGCCGATGACGATCCAAAGCACCGCACTCATCCGAAGACCCTCTCGCCGCCGACCCATGTGCCCAGGACACGGCCCTGCATCCGGGCACCGTCGAAGGGCGTGTTCTTCGATTTCGAAGCCAGCGCGAAACGATCCAGCAAGAAAGGCGCATCGGCATCGAAAAGGACCAGATCCGCCGGCGCACCCGCTGCCAGCCGGCCCCCGTCCAGCCCCAGCCGCCGGGCCGGGTTCAGCGACATGGCCCGGAACAGTTGCGGCAGGCTGAGCCCACCCTGATGGTAAAGACGCAGCGCCGCCGGCAGCAATGTCTGCAGGCCCACCGCGCCCGGCGCGGCCTCGGCGAAGGGCAGGCGCTTCGATTCCTCGTCCTGCGGGGTGTGGAAGCTGGCGATCACGTCGATCTCGCCATCGGCGACCGCCTGAACCATGGCCAGCCGGTCCTTCTCGGCCCGCAGGGGCGGGGTGAAGCGAAAGAAGGTGCGGTAATCGCCGACATCGAACTCGTTCAACGTCAGGTGATGGATCGAGATCCCCGCCGACACGTCCAGCCCGGCCTTTCGCGCGCGTTTCAGCGCCGGCAGCGCCTCACCCGTGGTGATCTGGTCGGCGTGATAGCGGGCGCCGGTCATCGCCACCAGCGTCAGGTCGCGCTCCAGCCCCATCCGTTCGGCCAGGGGAGAGACATCGGGGATGCCGTAAAGCGACGCGAACTTGCCCTTGGTCGCCGCAGCCCCTTTCGACAGGCCGGGATCCTGCGGATGGCCGACGATCAGCGCGCCCAAGCCCCGCGCATAGGTCATGCAGCGGTTCAGCAGCTTGTTATCGGCCACCACATGCACGCCATCGGTAAAGGCCACGGCGCCGATATCGCGCAGGAAAGCCATTTCGACCATCTCGCGGCCTTCGCGCGCCTTGGTCAGCGCCGACATGTGCCGCACCCGGACGATGGAATCGGCGCTGCGCTTGGCCACGAAATCGAGGCTTTCGGGGCTGTCCACCGGCGGGCGTGTATCGGGGCGCACCACCATGGTCGTGACCCCGCCCGCCGCCGCCGCGCGCCCGGCGCTGGCATAGGATTCCTTGTGCCGCTCGCCCGGCTCGCCCACCTTCACGCCCCAATCGACAATGCCGGGGGCCAGACAGCGGCCAGCACAGTCGATCACCTTCGCCCCTTCGGGCGGCGCGCCGTCGCGGGCGGCAATCTTGCCGGCCTCGATCGTCAGCGTGCCATTGGCGTCGGTTCCCGCTTCGGGGTCGATCAGACGGGCATTGGTGAAATGCAGGATCATGCGACGTCCTTCTGGATGCGTTGAAGCAGTTCATAGACCTCGGGCGCGTCCACGATGGCCTCGAAAACCTGGCGATAAGTGGCGGGTTCCTCGATCTTCACGCGCCGGCCTCCTCCACCGGGGGCTGGCCGCTTTGCTGAACCCGGCGGATCAGCGGCATCACCGTCTCGGCATCGGCGATATGGCGGAAACCCGGTCGCTCGAAACGCCGACCGCCTTCCGGGCCGAACAGGATCGAGGGCGGGTCGCCGGCCACGAATTCCACCAGCGTATTACGGTCGAGCGGATAGCTGACCAACCGCCGCCCCTTCGAGGGCACGTCGGTCGCGATGATCACCCGGCGGTCGGTCAGCGTGTACCAGCTGCGCGAGCGCAGAAAGGCCTTCCAGAGAAGCTGCCCGAACAATTGACGCAGACCGGCGAACAGGAAGATCAGGCCGAACATCGCGAAGACGATGCTGGCCTGCGCCGCCAGATACATCCAGATCAGCGAGAAGCAGACCGCGAACAGGCCGGGCATGATATTGCGCAGATTGTCGAATTCGATGCGGATGCGGCGGTCGGGCTGACCCTGCCAGAGGATCTGCTCATCCGCGTCCAGAATGCCCTGCCAGCCGGGATGGCGGCTGGTCTCGGGCAGGGATTGGGCATCCTGCGGATCAGGCATGGCCACCCTCGGCCAGGGCGCGGCCACGCTCGGCCCGCAGGTTGCGCGCCAGAAGGTCCATCGCCGCCATGCGCACGGCCACGCCCATCTCGACCTGATCCTGGATCACGCTGCGATTGATGTCGTCGGCAATGGTGCCGTCGATCTCGACACCGCGATTCATCGGGCCGGGATGCATGACGATGGCGTCGGGTTTGGCATGGGCCAGCTTCTCGGCATCCAGCCCCCAGCGGTGGTAATATTCCCGCTCGGAGGGGATGAAGCCGCCATCCATGCGCTCCTTCTGCAGGCGCAGCATCATGACCACATCGGCATCGGCAAGGCCTTCGCGCATGTCCTCATAGACCTCGCAGCCGAATTCGGCGACACCCGAAGGCATCAGCGTGGCCGGCCCGACCAGCCGGATGCGGCTTTCCATCTTGCCCAAAAGGATCAGGTTCGAGCGCGCGACCCGGCTGTGCGCGATATCGCCGCAGATCGCCACGGTCAGCCGGTGCAGCCGGCCCTTGGCGCGGCGGATGGTCAGCGCGTCCAGAAGCGCCTGCGTCGGATGCTCGTGCCGTCCGTCGCCCGCGTTCAGCACCGCGCAATTCACCTTTTCGGCCAGCAGGTTGACGGCGCCCGACTGGGAATGGCGCACGACCAGCAGATCGGGATGCATGGCGTTCAGCGTCAGCGCCGTGTCGATCAGCGTCTCGCCCTTTTTCACGCTGGACTGGGCCACCGACATGTTCATCACATCGGCCCCGAGCCGCTTGCCGGCCAGCTCGAAACTGGACTGGGTGCGGGTCGAATTCTCGAAGAAGAGGTTGATCTGGGTCATCCCCTCCAGCGCGTCCGAGCGTTTGATCGTGCGCCGGTTCAGATCGACATAGGTCTCGGCCAGATCGAGAACGGAGGTGATTTCGGGCGGCGACAGGGGCTCGATCCCCAGCAGGTGGCGGGCGCGGAATGTCATCGGGACCCCTTATGCGATCTTGCAATCCTCTATCGCAAACCGGGCGGGTCGCGGCAAGAGCCGGGCTTGTGGCGGGACGGGTCGCGCCCTAGTTTCGGGCCATGGAATCGGGTCTGACATGGCGCGGCGTCGAGATCGACGGCCCCACGGCGCTTGCGCTGCTGGAATGGCAGCGTGAATTTGGCGTGGACGAGCCGATGCTGGATGCGGCCCTCGACCGCATGGACCTGCCGCCGCCGCCGAAGCCCGCACCGATCATGCCGGCCGCAACCCCGACCGCGCAGCAACCGGCGGTCGCGCCCCGCACCGATGACAGCGAGCTGATCGCCGAAGCAGAGGCGCTGGCACAGGCGGCGCAAAGCCTCGACATGCTGGCCGAGGCGCAGGCGCGCTATGACGGGTTGGCGCTGAAACGGGGCGCGCGGAACTTCGTTTTCGCGGATGGCAATCCGGCGGCGCGGGTGATGATCATCGGCGAGGCCCCGGGCGAGGAAGAGGACGCGCAGGGCCGCCCCTTCGTCGGGCGCGCCGGGCAATTGCTGGACCGGATGCTGGGCGCCATCGGCATGGGCCGCGATGTGCCGGATGCGACGCGCGCGGTCTATATCGGCAATGTGCTGAAATGGCGCCCGCCCGGCAACCGTCGCCCGACGCCCGAGGAAATCGCGCTGTCCCTGCCCTTCCTGCGCCGGCAGGTCGAACTGGCCGATCCCGAGATCATCCTGCTGATGGGCAATACGCCCTGTGCCGCCGCCCTGAACCGCGAAGGCATCCTGCGCCTGCGCGGCAACTGGACCGAAGCCTTTGGCCGCCCGGCTTTGCCGATGACCCATCCGGCCTATCTGCTGCGCAACCCCATCGCCAAGCGCGAAGCCTGGGCGGACCTGCTGTCGCTGGCGGATCGCCTTAAGCTTTAGGAAGCGGGACCGAGCCTGCGGGTATTGCCGCGCAGAACCGGCGCAGATGCGCTTGGTGCGGCGGTTTGTGGCATGACAGGCTCGGGCAAGGGTTCCGGCACGACATCGGGAATGACCGGCGCCGGTTCCGGCGGTGCCACCGGCACGGCGGCGCGGGTCACGGGAACGGGCTGGACGGGTTGCGCGGCGGCGGCTGCAACCTCGGCCCGGGCGGCACCGGGCAGGCGGCGCATGGTGCCCGCCCCCTGCTTGGCAAGGCGCTCCATCGCATCGGCGTTACGGCGGGTATTGTGATAGATGCCGATCAGCACGATCAGCCCCGCCATGCCCGCGCCGATGCCCAGAAGACCCGGCACGGCCACATCCAGCATCGCCCGCCAGCCCTGATCGCGCATGTTCCACAGCCGCGAGGCGATCTGACCAAGGCCGGCGGCGGCCCCCAGCCAAAGCAGGAATTCAACGATCTGGATCAGGCGGTATCGGATATTCAGTCTCATGCCGCGATCAGTACGAATACGCGCCGTAGATGCGAGTCAAATCTCCGTGCCATTCGCCGTGATATTTCGCGAGGAGCTCATCCGCAGGTGCCTGCCCGGTCTCGACGCTTTCCTTCAACGCGTTCAGGAAATGGGTCTCGTCAGGCACCAGCCCGCCGGCACCGGGACGGGCGCGGGCGCGCAGCCCGGCCTCGGCGATATTGACCGCCTCGCGCGCCAGGTCGTGCAGCTTCACGCCGCCCGCCTCGCCCTGAAGCCCGTCCTTGGCAGCAGCGCGGCGCAGGCCTTCGCGGGTTTCGGCGTCCAGCCCCTTGACCAGATCCCAGGCCGCATCCAGCGAGGATTGATCGTAAAGCAGCCCGACCCACAGCGCCGGCAGCGCGCAAAGACGGCGCCACGGACCGCCATCGGCACCGCGCATCTCGATATATTTCTTCACCCGCGCCTCGGGGAAGACGGTGGTCATGTGATCGGCCCAGTCCGACAGCGTCGGCAACTCGCCCGGCAGCGCCGGCAGTTCGCCCTTCAGGAAATCGCGGAAATTCTGGCCGAGCGCGTTGATATACTTGCCGTCGCGATAGACGAAATACATCGGCACATCGAGGACGTAATCGACCCATCGGTCGTAACCGAAGCCGTCCTCGAAGACGAAGGGCAGCATCCCGGTCCGCGCCGCATCGAGGTTCTGCCAGATATGCCCACGCCAGCTTTTATAGCCGTTGGGCTTGCCATCGAGGAAGGGCGAATTCGCGAACAGCGCCGTCGCCACCGGCTGCAAGGCCAGCGACACCCGCAGCTTCTGGACCATGTCCGCTTCCGAGGCGAAATCGAGGTTCACCTGCACCGTGCAGGTCCGATACATCATGTCGGTGCCAAGCGTGCCGACCGTCTTCATATAGGGGGTCATCAGCGCATAACGCCCCTTCGGCATCATCGGCATCTGATCGGCACGCCAGATCGGCGCGGCACCGAGGCCGATGAAACCGGCACCGATCTTCTCGGCCACCTCGCGGACCTCGGCAAGGTGCTGGTTCACTTCGTCGCAGGTCTGGTGGATGGTTTCCAGCGCCGCGCCGGACAGCTCCAGCTGCCCGCCCGGTTCCAGGCTGACATTGGCGCCACCCCTTTGCAGCCCGATGATCTTGTCCTGTTCCAGCACCGGCTCCCAGCCGAAGCGCTGCTGCAGCCCTTCCAGCATCGCCTTGATCGAGCGCGGGCCGTCATAGGGCAAGGGCAACAGGCTGTCGGTGCAATAGCCGAATTTCTCGTGCTCGGTGCCGATACGCCAGTCCTCGCGCGGCTTCTCGCCCGAGGCGATATATTCGGCAAGCTGTTCGCGCCGTTCGATCGGGCCGCCGCCCTGCTGGGGAATGGACATCTCGGACCCTCGTTTGCTTCTCGTGACAGGTGGCGCGGCAAGCCGGCCAAGTCAACCCGACTTGGGCGCTTCCCAGACGATCCGCAAGGACGGCCCAGCCTTCTGCGCCAGGGCGGCGGAGACCCGCCCGAGATCCAACCCCGGCAGCGCCGCGAAGGCATCGGCCAGCCGGTCGGCGCCTTTCGCCTCGACCGGGATCAGCAGCGCCTCGCCGCCGCGTGTCTTCAACCGCCAGTGGTCGTGGCCGTTCAGGCGCAGCAGCCTGATTTCGCTGAGCTCGCGCAAGGCCAATGTGCCGCCGATGGCGCGGGCGCCGAAATAGCGGATCTCGCCCTCCACCACCTCGACGACGCCGGGGGCGGCGATTTCGCGATGGAAGGCAAGGCGGCGCCAGCTTCCCAGAAGCCAGCCGGCAGAAAGCGCGAAGCCTGCGAAACCCAGAAGCGCGAAGAACCAGCCGCCCCGCGATCCGACCCAGCCCGCCAGCGCCATGCAGAGGATGGCAGCCAGAAATTCCCGGCGCGGTTCCAGCCAGCGGGCGAGTTCCGGGCGGATCAGTCCCATCGCGCCAACGCATCCTCATCGTCGGATTTCGCCGCAACCCATGCGCCGGGGCCGTTCGGGCCGATCTCTCGCTTCCAGAAGGGGGCGCGGGATTTCAGGTAATCCATCAGGTATTCGGCGGCGGCGAAGGCCTCGGCCCGGTGGCGGGCGGCGGTGGCGACGGCCATGATCGGCGCACCCACGCTCAGACGGCCGTGGCGGTGGATGACGGCGAGGTCGATCAGGTTCCAGCGCGCGGCGGCGCGGCTGGCGATCCCGGTCACCGCCTTTTCGGTCATGCCGGGGTAATGTTCCAGTTCCAGCGCGACCATCTGGCCGGTATCGTCGCGCACGAGGCCGGAAAAGGTGACGATGGCCCCCGCGCCCTGCCCGAACCCGTCCAGCACGGAGGACATCTCGAACGGCTCGGGCTGGATGCGGATCAGCATCAGCCGCCGGTCATGGGCGGGAAGAAGGCGATCTCGCGCGCATGTTCGATCCTGTGGTCGAAATCGACCAGTTCCTGATCGACGGCGACGCGGTAGGAGTTCAGGTCGGACAGCGCCGCCGCATAGCGTTCATTCCGCGCGATCAACTGGTTGACCAGCCCGCGCACGGTGCTGGCGCCGGTCTCGACGCGCTCCTTCGGCTCGCCGATGCGTTCGCGGATCCAGGCGAAATAGAGGATATCCAGCTTCATTTCGGTCCCCTCAGGAAGGGCATGGCCTTGCGGAAGTAATCCCAGCCGGTCCAGGCGGTCAGCCCGGCGGCGATCCAGATCAGGATCAGGCCCAGAAAGGTCGCGACCGCCGACCAGGTCATGCCGCCGGGCAATTCGGCCTCGCCCACCATCGGCGCGCGGCCATGTTCGACATAGGCCAGCCCGGTGCCCAGAAACAGGACCGAGATCGCCACCATCTGCGTCGTCGTCTTCCACTTGGCGATCTTGGTGACGGCCAGTTGCGTGGCCTTGTCGCCAAGCGATTCGCGCAGGCCCGAGACGAAGACCTCGCGGAACAGGATCACCGTCGCGGGCAGGATCAGCCAGGGGTTCATGCCCGAATAGCCGGTGATGACGACAAGCGCGATCACCACCATGGCCTTGTCGGCAATCGGGTCCATGGCCGCGCCAAAGCGGCTTTGCTGGTTCCAGGCGCGGGCCAGATAGCCGTCGAACCAGTCGGTGATCGCCGCCAGCAGGAACAGCGCCAGCGCCGCCCAATCGGCCCAGGGGCGATGGAAATAGAGAAACATCACCGGCACGCCGGGCGCGGCCAGCAGCCGCAGGATGGTCAGGATATTCGGCACGGTCCAGGTCATGGCGATAACCTAGTGGTTAAGCCGCGCGCCGGGAAGGGGCTACAGATCAAGACAATGTTCCCGCGCGCGGACAGGGTGGCGCACGAAAGCGCGCCCAGAGGGTTGCGTTCTGCACCGCCGCCATGGCCCATGCGTCGTCATCCGTCGCGGGACGCAATATGACAGCGGTCATGTCGATCCCCTCGGGCGGCATGTTCATGGCCGGATCTCGACCTCGGTGCCGATGCGGGTCGCGGCGAAAAGCTCGTCGATCTGGTGGTTGTCGATTGCGATGCAGCCCTCGGTCCAGTCGCCCTTGACGCGGTAACCTTCGGCGATGTGGTTCGGCTGGCCGTGGATGAAGATGTCGCCGCCGGGATTATAGCCGCCCACGCTGGCACGCCTGCGGTCCTCGGGCTGCGGGTAATCGAGGCCGAGCGACAGGTGGAACTGGCTGCGGTCGTTGCGGCGGTCGACCTTGAAGACACCCTCGGGGGTCTTGCCGTCGCCCTGCCGGACCTTGTCTCCATCCGGCGCGAAGCCAAGCGCGATGCGGTATTCGCGCACCAGATTGCCCTGCTGATAGACGCTGAGCCGGCGCGCGCCCTTCTCGATCAGGATGCGGTCTATATCACCCTGCAGAGGCAGGTTCAGATCGGGCGTGACCGGCCGTTCCGGCCGCGCCATCGGCGGCGTCGGATCGGGGCCGATGGGCCGGTTCATCAGCGCCGGGCCGAACATGGCCCAAAGCAGCCAGCCGATCAGCAGCAGGAACAGAAACCGCAGCAAGACCCGCCTCTATTGCAGATCGGCGAAGGCGGATTGCAGCCGCGTTACCGCATCCTCGACATTGGCGCGGGGCGTGGCGAGGTTGAAGCGCATATGGCCCTCGCCCCCCAGCCCGAAGGTCTCGCCCGCATTCGCAGCGATCTTCGCACCCTTTGCAAGCCGTGCCTTCACCTCATCCGGCGCCATGCCAGTACCCGAGAAATCGACCCATGACAGATAGGTCGCCTCCAGCGGCATCGAGCGCAGCCCGGGGATCGCGTTCACGCCCGCGTCGAACAGCCGCCGATTGGCATCGAGATAGGGGATCAGCGCATCGACCCAGGCCGCGCCTTCCGGCGAATAGGCGGCGGCGACCATATCGGTGCCGAACATGCCGGTGGACAGGCCGAGCCCGGCCATCTGCGCCTTGTAGGCGGCGCGCAGCTTCGGATCGGCGATGATCGCATTGCCGACATGGGCTCCGGCGAGGTTGAAGGTCTTGGTCGCCGCCGTCAGCGTGATCAGCCGGTCGGCGATCTCGGGCGCGGCCTTGGCCATGACGGTATGCGTGTGGCCGGGCATGACCAGATCGTGATGGATCTCGTCGCTGACCAGAAGCAGGCCATGGGCCTTGCAGAAATCTGCGACCTCGCGCAATTCCTGCCGGGTCCAGACGCGACCACCCGGATTATGCGGGCTGCACAGGATCAGCATCTTCTCGCGCCCGGTCAGCAGCTTTTCCCATGCCGGCCAGTCGAAGACATGACGCCCCTCCTCGACGGCAAGCGGGAATTCCGCCACCTCGCGGCCCTGCGCGCGGATGACGCGGGCGAAGGCGTGATAGACCGGGGTCATCAGGACCACCCGATCCCCCGGATCGGTGAAGGCCGAAACCGCCAGCGCGGTCCCGTTCACCAGCCCGAGCGCAGTGACGATCCAGTCGGGATCGACTTCCCATCCGTGGCGGTTCTGCATCCACCACCGGATCGCCGGCAGGTAATCGGGGTTCTGCGACGGGTAGCCATAGACGCCATGGGCGATCAGCCCTTCCAGCGCCGCCTGCACCGCCGCCGGCGGGCGGAAATCCATGTCGGCGACCCACATTGCCAGCCCGTCCTGCACCGGCACGCCATAGATCGCCTCCATGTCGTCCCATTTGTTGCAATTGGTGCCGCGGCGTTCGATGATCTCGTCGAAATCGGGTAGGGTCATGTGGGTCTCCTTATGCGCATATGGATAGGCCGCTTATTGCGCCGCGCCAAGCCTTGCCCTAGATCACGAACATGACAATTCGCCCGATCCTCCTCCATCCCGATCCGCGCCTGAAGAAGGTCTGCGAACCCGTGGCCCGCATCACCCCCGAGATCGAGAAACTGGCCGCCGACATGCTGGCCACCATGTATGACGCGCCCGGCGTCGGGCTGGCCGCGCCGCAGGTTGGCGTGCTCAGCCGGCTGTTCGTCATGGACGCGCAGCGCGACCCCGAGGCCGAGCCGCGCCCGATGGCGCTGATCAACCCGGAAATCACCTGGGAATCCGAGGACCAGAACGTCTACGAGGAAGGCTGCCTGTCGATCCCCGACCATTATGCCGAGGTGACGCGCCCGGCCTCAGTCAAGGTCAGCTGGCTTGGCCTCGACGGAAAGCAGCATCAGGAAGAATTCGACGGGCTCTGGGCGACCTGCGCCCAGCACGAGATCGACCACCTCGATGGCGTGCTGTTCATCGACCATATCAGCGCCATGCGCCGCCAGATGATCACCCGCAAGATGGTCAAGCTGAAGCGCGAACGCGCCCGCGATCAGGCCTGATGAGCATCCGCCCCTTCCTGCTCTATGCCGACCGCCGCCTGCATATCGCGGCCCAGCCGGTCGAGGCGGTGACGGAATCGATCCGCATGATCTGGGACGACATGATCGACACGATGGAGGCGATGCCGGGCGTCGGCCTTGCCGCGCCGCAGATCGGGATCATGTTGCGGCTGGCCGTGGTCGATGCGTCCGAAAAACGCGGCCAAGCGGTGCGCATGGCGAACCCCGAGGTTCTGCATGCCTCGGTCCAGTTCCGCGATTATGAAGAAGCCAGTCCGAACCTGCCCGGCGTCTCGGCCCGGATCAGCCGGCCGCGCGCGGTGACGGTGCGGTTCCTGAACGATCAGGGCGAGATCGAGGACCGGGACTTCGTCGGCCTCTGGGCGACCTCGGTCCAGCATCAGATCGACCACCTGAACGGCAGGCTTTATGTCGACCACCTGACGCCCTTGCGGCGCAAGATGCTGGTGACGAAATCGGCCAAGCTGGCGAAACGCGGATAGGGGGCGGATATGCGCGTCATCTTCATGGGAACGCCGGATTTCTCGGTCCCGGCCCTGCAAGCCGTCGCCGCGCAGCACGAGGTCGTCTGCGCCTATACCCAACCCCCGCGCGAGGCCGGGCGCGGGCAGAAGCCCCGCCCCTCTCCGGTGCAGGCCGCCGCCGAAGAACTGGGGATCGAGATCCGCCACCCCCGCAGCCTGAAAGGCACCGAGGAACAGGCGGCATTCGCCGCGCTGAATGCCGATCTCGCCGTGGTCGTGGCTTACGGGCTGATCCTGCCGCAGCCGGTGCTGGATGCGCCGCGCCTCGGCTGCCTGAATATCCACGCCTCGATCCTGCCGCGCTGGCGGGGCGCGGCCCCGATCCATCGCGCCATCATGGCCGGCGACGCCGAAACCGGGATCGCCATCATGCAGATGGAAGCCGGCCTCGATACCGGCCCGGTGCTGGCCGAGACGCGCACCCATATCGACGCAGCAGATACCACCGCCGACCTGCATGACCGGCTGGCCGCGATGGGGGCGGACCTGATCGTGGATGTGCTGGCCCGTCTGCCCCTGCCCGCCATTCCTCAGCCCGAGGCCGGCGTCACCTATGCCAGCAAGATCGACAAAGCCGAGGCCCGCATCGACTGGACCCGTCTGGCCGAGGAGATCGACCGCCAGATCCGCGGCCTGTCCCCGTTTCCCGGTGCCTGGTGCGAGATCGCGGGCGAGCGGGTGAAGCTGCTGCGCTCTCGACGCGTGGACGGTGCCGGACGCCCCGGCGAGGTGCTGGACGGCTTCCGCATCGCCTGCGGTCAGGGCGTCATCGAAGTGCTGGAAGCGCAGCGCGCCGGCAAGCGCCCGATGCCCGCCGCCGAGATTCTGCGCGGATTGACCCTGCCGCCCCGTCTGGACTGACTTGCGCGAGGCCCCGCCAACCCCTAAAAGGGTCGGCGTCGCGGGTGTAGCTCAATGGTAGAGCAGCAGCCTTCCAAGCTGAATACGTGGGTTCGATTCCCATCACCCGCTCCAATTGACCACCCGGTCAGCCAAGTTTTTCAATAACTTCAGTGCAATCCGCCCCGTTCAGGCACACATCCCCACACACACGGGGCACACATGGGACTGATCTTGAAGCACATTGAACGGACGAGCACGGGCAGCTTTCAATACCGCAGAAGGGTTCCGAAGGACGTTTCGGGCATCATCGCCAAGCGCGAGTTCAAGCGGAAGCTGGGCGTATCCGAGAAAGAGGCCCTCGCCGCTTGGCCCCAGTATCATGCCACCGTGGAACGGGAGATCGAGGCTGCCCGGAGAAGGTTGCTTCTTATGGAAGGGGCGTCGTCAGGCACCGTCTCCGAGCGGGAAGCCTATGCGGAGGCCCTGCGTCGTCGTGCCGAGATGATCGCTGCGGGGACGGATGAGGAAGGGCTTTCCATCGCTGCCGACCTGATCCTTGACCACTATCCCGATGCCGGGGGAATGCCGTATGGCGTTCTTCCTGTGGACCGTCACACGGTCAACCTTCTGCGCAATGGGCCAGACATCCACAAGCCACCCGCACCCACCCTGAACGATGCCCTTCTGCTTTACCGCAGGGAGCATCTGCGGGAACATGACGCAGAGACGGACAGCCGGGTTGTGGGGCTTGCCAACCGGGTCATAGGCTCGGCCATAGACGCCCTCGGGCGCGATCCGATCCTGACCACGCTGACACGCGAGGATGCCCGGAAGGTCAGGGATCACATGCTTGACCGGGTAAAGGAAACCGGGCGGGGCATCGGGGAGAAGGTCAGTCCTGCAACGGTTTCCCGTGAGTTGTCCATCATTTCCGCTGTGGTCAATTACGCCAAGACCGAGTTCAGCCTGTCCGATGCGTTCCTGAACCCGTTCAACAAGCTTCCCGTGGCCAGATCGGCCAAGGGCACGCGGGAGAAGCGCGAGGACAAACGTGATCCGCTGCCGGATCAGGTTCTCACGCAGGTTCGTGGCCGGGTTCTGTCGCTGGCCAGCCCGGAACTGGCCCTGATATGGCGCATCCTCGAAGGGACCGGGGCAAGGATCGCTGAGGTAACTGGCCTGCTGGTCACGGACGTGGATATTTCATCCCGGTTCCCGCATGTCAGGATTGAACCCAATGCGGTGCGACCCCTGAAAACCGATGCCTCGCGCCGTGTCGTCCCGCTTGTGGGGGATGCGCTGGAAGCCGCTCGGGAGGCGCTGCTGTCGGTCAAGGAGGGGCCGATGCTGTTCCCGTCCTATGGCCGCAAGCGTGGCTCTGACGCGGCTTCCGCTGCCCTGATGAAGCATGTTCGCAGGGTGACGCCCGATCCCAAGCACGTTGTCCATTCGCTCCGCCACCACATGAAAGACCTTCTTGTGGAAGCGGAGGTTTCATCCCTGGATCAGAACCTCATCCTCGGCCATGCCATCGAAGGCGTGGGGGATGCAGTATATGGCGGGGAGATGCGCAAGCTGCGCCAGACGACAAGGGCATTGAGCAAGGCGCTGGGCATCCGCCCACCTGACGACGAATAGACGGCCATTGGCAGGTGATCCGCAGGGGCGGTTGATCGGGCGTCGGACAGGCAGTCCCATGCAGCCCACCCTTCATCCGCCCCTCGGGCAACACCAACGCCATCCGCGTGATCGACCAAGACGGTAAATCGTAATGCCGCGCAACGCTGTTCACGCTCGCCCCCGGCAGAAGGGTTTCAGCCACAATCCGCGCCTTCACTGCATCCGGCCACCGACGCCGTCCCGAAGCCGGTATCTCCCCTTCAAACCCGGGGAGAAACTCTCTCGTATCATCCATGGAGAAACTCACCTCCTGCAATCCCGCAGAAGCCAAGTCGCAAATCTATCCCGTCAGCAGAAGGTGATCGCCAGACAACGCTTACGGTTCTTCCGACAGGGCATCGAAAATTCGCTTGAAAACATCAGCTTCTCGCCAATCGCGGAAGCGCCGGAACGCCGTGCTCCAGTTACCGAACATCGCTGGCAGATCGCGCCATGGACTGCCCGTTCGCACAATCCACAACACCGCCTCCACAAAAAGCCGGTTGTTCCTGCCGCTTCGACCCGGGTCCGTCGCCTTACCCAAGCAGTGCGGCTCCATCTTCGCCCATTGGGCATCGGTCAAGACAAAGCGTTCCATCCAAAGTATGAATCACATCTCCGCCAAAATGGAAATCCTGAATCCCCACAATCCCTAGGCGACTTCGGTCGCAAGGTACAAAGGAATTTCATGATTGATCCTGATATGGTCGCCTCGCTTGATACTCAGGACAGCAAGAACGTCCCGGTCAATGAGGCCCTACGGAAGGTTCTCGGGGTCGGGTCGATATCTTGACGAAGAGCGCTGGGACTGGCTGATTTTCAAGCGGCAGGAGCGCGCTCGCCCTCCAATCCGAGAGCTTGCCAGAATCGATCAAGGCAAATGCGCCCATATGTGGCGTTCATGTGGATGTGATCGCCGCGCAGCGAGGGCTTCTTGGGATCGATATACCCCGCGTCAGGCGCAAGGAATTGGGCGGCCGTTCCGCCCAGTTGAATCCGCGTTTCGGGCGGCTGACCAAGGTAGGAAATCCCGACCGATCCAAGATCCTCGCGACGAATACCGTCGAACTCTTCGATCAGCGAAAGGAGCGAGGCTTCTTCCCTTTGCAGGGTGCGCCAGTTGCGATAGGCCCAGTAATCAGAGGCAAGAGCGGTCTCTGCGAGGGTCGGGCGAGGCAGCAGGTAGAGTCGAGGAGAATCGATTTTCTCGAATTCAGCCGCCGGACGCAGAGACTGTGCCAATCGTTCGAGGATTGCCTTGCGCGCCGGAGTGGACAGCAGCGTATTGCGGGGTTGTGATGTATTCGATGCGTCGAGCCGACAGGAAACAGCAAGCGCGGCAAGCTGATCCGCTCCGGATGGCCAGCCGACCAGCATGACGTCATCGAACTCTGCCAGGTTGGCCGAGTTGGTCCCGTTCAACTCTGTCAGGATTTTGCGATGTGGAAGCCGAGGACGATCCTTGATCTCGTCCGGCAGCGCCAACTGCAACTCGTCTGACAGGCGCAGACTGATAAAGGTCCGCTGTGGCGCGGCAAAGAAACGGACGTCAACGTCGTCACGCGGAGCCGCTTCCCATCCGAGCTTGATAGCACCTACATGGGAGTTGCCGACGATCAATATGCGCCTCATCCTGCAAACGCCTCCAACAGAGCGTCATCGCAATGCGGATCATGCTGTTCGTCGTCGGAATGTCCGGCTTGCTGCGAAAGACCGTGAGCGTGCAGAAACATCTCCATCGCTCGGGTTACCCCTTCTGGCGTGACGTTCCTTTTGTTGGCAGCATAGTAGATGCCCCGGTTGTTAAGCGAAGTAATGATCTCATAGGAGGGGAAGTAGTCGATGTCGTCGTGATCGTCGGCGAGCCGGCCGCAGACAGCGCGAAGGACGGATTTGGAATAGCTGTTTGCTACCTCGATGTGCTTTCCCGTGGCCGTTGCGGTCAACGGGACGGGTGAGACCGTAATTATGAACCGCATGCGCTTGTTGCTGCGTTTGAGGATCCGCCGAGCCGTCAGGAAGTCGTTCATGATCTCCTGATATCCGAAATTCACGAAGGCGTGTTGGTCTGGATTGTAGGTTCCGCACTGCGTTCCGGGTGCGGTTGGATAGACCGTCCCGGATTCGCGATGGGTCCAAGCTTCGGTCAGGCCGAATGTAAAGATGAACAAGCCGGTTCGCCGAATCGCCGTGGCGACCTGATTGAGATGATGTTGGCGGTGCCTCAGTACCTCATCGGGAGATTCTAGGCCGTCAGGCTCGACGGATGGGCGCTGCGAGTCGAAATAGCGGCCGTTCTTTTCCCAGACCGGATCGGCTGGAGAAAAATCGCCCCTCGCCTCTGCCAGCAGTTGAGCCAGTTGTCGGGCGGTATAAATATTCCCGTAACGCGCGGAATATTGGCGATATCCGTATGTCTCCGCCACCTCGTCGGGAACGAATCGAGGTAGCGCTTCGGCATCCATGATCTTCATATTCGCGCCACGTAGCGCACGACCGATATGCTGGGCAAAACAACTTCCAGCAGTCATGATCCACGCTTTCGGAGGAATCGGGAATTTCGGCTGGTAGAGGTCGCCGGGATCAAGGGGCGCGCGTTCGGTCACGGCAGTCTTCCAGAATGCTCTGGCGGCAAGACTCGTATACGGAGAGGTCATGATTGTTGTTCAGCCCGCAGAAGTAATCTACACGTAAATTGGCCTATCAGCCTGACGCATTTTTCGCCATAGGCTGATATGACTTGGACAGCATTCGCCCGGCGCTAGCACGGCAAGCACACCACGCACATGGCTGATCTTCTCGATTTCATCCACAGTCAGCATCGCCCCCCTCCGCGATCAGGCGAATCCCGGGTAAGCCCCCTATCTCTGGAAGGCGTTGATGCCACGTCTTCACCATGGCCCGAGGCTGATCTTTGCGTAGCGCCCATACGCATCGCTCTTCAGCCACAATCCAAGGTCTACGAGCAACCAATCACGCACCCAAGAAAATCAACCTTGAATTGATTTTTTTTCAAGGTCTTTTGTATAATTTGATCGCGAAAGATGCAAGAATAATGCCTCAACGGCTTTAGGTACAAGACACCAGTCCGCCAAAAGGACTCGGTTCTTCGGCACATTTTTGCTATACTGATCAGTATGTTTTTCGCATATTGCAGCGAGGCGGCAATGCGTCTTGACCCCAAAATAATCATCTTTATCGCCACGTTTCTCGCTTTCGGCGCCATTGGAAGCCCCGGCGCGACCGCTCAGCAGGCTGACGGGACCGCACCCGGCCCGGTTGCGCTGGTTCAGGCAGTCAAGATCGATAGCATCCGCCCCTCCTTCACCCATCCGGCCCGGATCGAGGCGATCAATACCGCGTCGCTGCGGCCGACGCTGCGGGCGCAGATCACCGCGCTTCACATCACCGCCGGCGACATCGTCGAGAAGGGCGATCTGCTGGTCGAGATGGACGATACCGATTACCGGATCGCGCTGGCACAGGCAGAAGCCAATCTGAAACAGGCCGAGGCGACGGCGCTGAAGGCCGATCTCGATCTCGACCGGGCCGAGCAGCTTGCCGCGAAGAACACCGTCTCGGCGCGCGAGGTCGAATATGCCCGCGCCCAATCCGATGTCGCCCATGCTCAGGTGGATATCGCCAAGGCGCATATCGACCAGGCCAAGGCCGATCTGCTGGACGCCAAGGTCTATGCCCCGTTCGATGGCCGGATCTCGGCGCCGGAATATGCGGTCGGCGATCTTTTCGCGCCGGGCGATCCGACACAGCCGGGCTTCATCGCCACCATCGTCTCGCTCGATCCGATCTATGCGACCGGGCTGGTCGATCAGGCCTTCTATTTCAGCTTCCTCGCCCGCCGCCTGCCGATTGAGGCTTCGGGCGCGGAAATCCCGCCGCTGGAACTGGAGATCATCCTGCCCGGCGGTGCCGTCTATGAACATCGCGGCACCTTCGAGAACTGGGACAATACCGCCGCCGCCAGCACCGGCACCATTGCCGGGCGGGTGCTGTTCCAAAATCCCGACGGGGTGCTGCTGCCGGGCCAGAACGTTACCCTGCGCGGGCAGGTCATCCAGCCGGTCGAGGCACCGCTGGTGCCGCAGCGCGCAGTCAGCCTGGACCAGCAGGGCCATTACGTCTGGATCGTCGGCGCCGACGGCGCGGTGGAGCGGCGCAATATCGTCGTGGGCATCCGCGATGGGCTGAACTGGACCGTCTCGGAGGGGCTGGAGGGCGGCGAACAGGTGGTTGTCGAGGGGCTGCAGAAGATGCGGCCCGGCATCGTGGTGACACCGCAACCCTTTGAAGGCTGACAGGCCGGAAGACGGAGACGCCCATGGGACCCGCATTCTTCATCCGCCGACCGAAATTCGCCTTCGTGATCTCGACCCTGATCACGCTGGCCGGGTTGCTGACCCTTCTGGTCATGCCCATCGACCAGTATCCCGACATCTCGGCCCCGAAGATCGTGGTCCGGGCTAACTATCCCGGCGCCGATGCGCAGACGGTGATCGACGCCGTGGCCGCCCCCATCGAGGATCAGGTCAACGGCACCGAGGGCATGGTCTATATGGAATCCAAGGCCGCGAGCGACGGCAGCTACATGCTGACCGTCACCTTCGCGGTCGGCGTCGATGCGGATCTGGCCCAGGTGGATGTGCAGAACCGTGTCGCGCTTGCCGAACCCGCGCTGCCGGCCGAGGTGCGCCAGCGCGGCATCCGGGTGCGCAAGCGCAACCCGGATATCCTGATGGTGGTGAACCTGATCTCGCCCGACGGGCGTTTCGACGGGCTGTTCCTGTCCAATTACGCCACCATCAATGTCGAGGGCGAGCTTGGCCGCCTGCCCGGCATCGGCGCGGCGGAAAATATCGGCGCGCTGGATTACGGGCTGCGCGCCTGGCTGGACCCGGTGCAACTGGCCAATCACAACCTGACCGTCAACGACGTCATCGCCGCGATCAAGGAACAGAACGTGCAGGCAGCGGTCGGCCAGTTGGGCGCGCCCCCGAACCCCGAGACGACCGAGTTCCAATATGTCCTGACCACCAAGGGCCGGGTGGCGAGCGAGGAGGAGTTCGGCAACATCGTCCTTCTCGCCAGCGAGGCCGGGTCGGTCGTGCGCCTGCGCGATGTCGCCCGGATCGAGCTTGGCGCCTTCGCCTACAAGGGTTACGGCGAATTCAACAACGCGCCGGGCGTGCTGATGGCGATCTACAAGCTGAGCGATGCGAATTCGCTGGAGGTGGCGAAATCGGTGCGCGACAAGATGGAGGAGCTGAAAGCCTTCTTCCCCGAAGGGCTCGATTACGTCATCGGCCACGATTCGACGCTGTTCATTCAGGCCTCGCTGGAAGAAACCGTCATCACCATGCTGTTCACCATCGCCCTGGTGATCGCGGTGACCTATATGTTTCTCGGCTCGGTCCGGGCGACGCTGATCCCGACCATCGCGGTGCCGGTCTCGATCATCGGGACGCTGGCGGTGCTTTACGCCTTCGGCATGACCATCAACACGGTGACGCTGTTCGCGCTGATCCTCGCCATCGCCATCGTCGTCGACGACGCCATCATCGTGGTCGAGAATGTCGAGCGCATCCTGCACGAAAACCCGGAACTGAGTCCGCGCGAGGCCACGCAGAAGGCGATGACCGAGGTCACCGGCCCCATCGTCGCCACCTCGCTGGTGCTGGCGGCGGTGTTCGGGCCGACGCTGCTGCTGCCCGGGCTGACCGGGCGCATGTTCAGCCAGTTCGGGGCGACGCTGACGGTCTCGGTGCTGATCTCGATGGTGAATGCGCTGACGCTCAGCCCGGCGCTGGCATCGGTGCTGATGAAGCCGGGGATGCATCCGAACCTGCTGATCCGGGGCTTCAACGCGGGCTTCGGCTGGATCACCGCGCGCTATGTGACGCTGGTCGATTTCCTGTGCCGCCACGCGCTGATCGCCATTACCGTGGTTGCGGCGCTGTTTGCCAGCATGTTCTGGCTGTTCACCACCGTCCCGACCAGCTTCGTGCCGACCGAGGACAAGGGCTTCTTCATGGTCGACGTGCAACTGCCCAGCGGTGCCTCGCTGACCCGGACCGAGAAGATCATGGACCGCATCACCGAAACCATCGGCAAGGACGAGGCGGTGGAAAACGTGCTGTCCGTCAACGGCTTCTCGATCATCAACAACGCGCTGCAATCCAATGCCGGGATGATCATCGTCAAGCTTAAGCCGTGGGAGGAACGCAAGACCCCGGAATCCGAGCAGGCCTATCTGGAGAAGAAATTCACCCAGGAATTCGCCGCCTATCCCGAGGCTCAGACCATCGTTTTCGGCGCACCCGCCATTCCCGGCCTCGGCGTCGTCGCGGGCCTGTCCTTCGTGCTGGAAGACACCCAGGGACGCGGCCCGCAGGCGATGACCGATGCACTGGCGTCGGTCCTGCCTGCCGCCAACCAGACCGACGAGCTGACGCTTGCCTATTCCAGCTTCAAGGCCGATTCGCCGCAGCTGGACCTTGAAATCGACCGGGTGCGGGCGAAGACGCTGGGGGTCAGGATCTCGGATATCTTCCTGGCGCTGCAGGCCCAGCTTGGCCAGCTTTACGTGAACGACTTCAACATGTTCGGCCAGACCTACAAGGTCATGCTGCAGGCCGATGCCGGGTTCCGCCAGGACGAACGCGCCTTCGACACGCTTTATGTGCGCAACGACAAGGCCGAGCTGGTGCCGCTGTCGGCGCTGATCACGCCGAAGCCGACGCTGGGGCCGGATGTCATGTATCGCTATAATACCTATAATTCCGCCACCATCACCGGGGTGCCGAATACCGGCGGCGGCTTCAGTTCCGGCGATGCCATGACCCGGCTGGAAGACGTGGCGATGGCGACCATGCCGGAAGGCTTCCGCTATGAATGGACCGGCTCGTCGCTGGAGGAACGCAGGTCCGGCAATGCCGTCCCCATCGCGCTCGGGCTGAGCCTGGTCATCACCTTCCTGTTCCTCGCCGCATTGTATGAAAGCTTTCTGACGCCCCTCGCGGTGCTCTTGACCGTGCCTTTCGCGGTGCTGGGGGCGCTGATCTCGCTGACGCTGGCCGGCGAGCCGTTGAGCCTTTACGGCCAGATCGGGCTGTTGATGCTGATCGCACTGGCGGCCAAGACCGCGATCCTGATCGTCGAATTCGGCAAGCAGCAGCGCGAAGCGGAAGAACTGGACCTGCACGAGGCGGCGATGCAATCCGCCAGGCTGCGCTTCCGCCCGGTGATGATGACCGTGCTGGCCTTCGCCATCGGGGTCTATCCGCTGGTCATCGCCTCGGGCGCTGGCTCGGCCAGCCGGGTGTCGCTGGGGCTTGCGGTCTTCGGCGGCTCCATCGCGGCGGCGCTTGCCGGGTCGATCTTCGGGCCGGTCTTCTTCAAGCTGATCCAGGGGCTGCGCGAGAAGTTCCACAAGGGCCGCACCCCGCCGGTGATCTGACCGGCCATCCGGCGGCGCAATCGATCAGGGAATGCGCGTTAAGCGAACTGCCCCGGGGGATGTGGCGCAGCCCGCCGGGCCCGTGCTAGACAATCCCGGCGGGCAGCGCAGGAGGGATGCGATGGCGGAGCGCAGCGACTATCTTCTCGGCGTCGATGTCGGCACCGGCAGCGCGCGGGCCGGGGTCTTCGACCGGCAGGGCGTCCTGCTGGGCACCGCGAAGCAGGACATTGCCACCCATCGCGACGCCGGCAGCATCGTCGAGCAATCGGGCGAGGATATCTGGCGCGCCGTCTCGGCCGCAACGCGGGGTGCGGTGGCCGAAGCCGGGATCGCGGCCGGCCAGATCCGCGGGATCAGTTTCGACGCCACCTGCTCGCTGGTGGTGCTGGGCGAGGGTGGCGCGCCCCTGCCGGTCGGCGATCCGACCCATCCCGAGCGCAATATCATGGTCTGGATGGATCATCGCGCCCGCGAGCAGGCGGCGCGGATCAACCGTCTGGGCCATCGGGTGTTGGATTTCGTCGGCGGTCGCATCTCGCCCGAGATGGAGACGCCGAAGCTGCTCTGGCTGAAGGAAAACCGGCCCGAGATCTTCGCCCGGGCCTGGCAATTCATGGACCTGACCGATTTCCTGACCTGGAAGGCCTCGGGCGATCTGGCGCGCTCGATCTGCACGGTGACCTGCAAATGGACCTATCTCGGCCATGATGGCGGCTGGGATGCCAGCTATTTCCGGCAGATCGGATTGGGGGAACTGGCCGATGAGGGCTTTGCGCGCATCGGCACGGCAGTGCGCGAGGCCGGCGCGCCGCTTGGGCGGGGGCTGACCGAGGCAGCGGCGGCGGATCTGGGGCTGGCACCGGGAACCCCGGTCGGCACCGGGCTGATCGACGCCCATGCCGGCGGCCTTGGCACCGTCGGCGCCGAAGGCGGCGGCGGCGCGGAGCCGACGCTTGGCTATGTCTTCGGCACCTCCTCCTGCATGATGACCTCGACCCGCGAGCCGGTCTTCGTGCCCGGCGTCTGGGGCCCCTATTTCTCGGGCATGGTGCCGGGCATGTGGCTGAACGAGGGCGGGCAATCGGCGGCAGGCGCGGCCATCGACCAGTTGATCGGCCTGCATCCCTTTTCGCCCGAGGCCGAGGCCATGGCCCGCACCGCCGGCCTGTCGCTGCCGGCCTGGCTGGCGACCGAGGCCGAGGCCGAGGCGCGTGCCGCGACCGGCGATCCGGTCGATCTGGCGCGCGGGCTGCATGTGGTGCCGGAATTCATGGGCAACCGCTCGCCCCATGCCGACCCGGACACGCGGGCGGTGATTGCAGGTCTGGGTGTCGAGCGCGGGCTGGACAGCCTGATTGCGCTTTACGTCGCCGGGATCTGCGGCATCGGTTACGGGTTGCGCCAGATCGTCGAGGCCCAGACCCGTGCCGGTGCCCCGGTCGGGCGCGTGGTCATCAGCGGCGGTGCCGGGCGCTCGGACATGATCCGCCAGCTTCTGGCCGATTCCTCGGGCATCGAATTCGCCGGCACCGAAAGCGAGGAGCCGGTCCTTCTGGGCACCGCCATGCTGGGCGCGGTGGCGGGCGGGGTCTATCCCGACCTGCCGACGGCGATGGGGGCGATGTCGCGGCTGTCGCGACTTTACCCGCCGAAGGGCGGCGAGGTGGCCGCCCGCCACGAGGCGCGCTATCGCATCTGGGAAGCCCTGCAGAACACCGCCCGCGCCGCCAGCCGGGTCTGAACGCGGGGCGCGAAAATCGCCGCTGCGGGACCGGCACGGATTGACAGCCCCGCCGCCCTGTGGTCGATAGGCCACCATTCCAGGGGTGTCGCGTAATGCCGCGGCTGAGATGGGGGCGCATGCCTTCGGACCCTCAAGCTGATCTGGATCATGCCAGCGGAGCAAGGAGGCGAAATGTTCGTCGGCGCACAGGTATCCCTTTATCCGATGACGGACGCTTTCGTTCCCGTCATCCTGTCCTCGCTGAAGGCACTTGACCCCTGGCGCAAGCTGCTCAGGATCGAAACCGATGATGTCTCGACCCTGATCGTCGGCCCTCCCGAAACGCTGTTTCCCGCCCTGCGCGAAGTCTATATTTCCGCCGCGGCCTCGGGCCATCATGTCGTGCTGCGCTGCACGCTGTCGCGCGGCTGCCCGGGCGAACCGGACGATCCGATCTGCCAGACCGCCGCGCTTTCCGCACCGAACGAGCCATTGGCGCATCGCCAGCAGGCGGCGCTGGAAGCGGTGCGCAAGGCCCGCCGCACCGGCGAGGCGGCACGGGCGCAATTCTCGCTCTATGTGCTCGGCATGGGCGCGCATATGACCGAGATCAACGGCTGCATCGAGTTCCTGAAGGCCAGCGGCTGCTTCGACCGGGCGAAGAATTTCTGCACCCGGATCGGCGGCGATGCCGGCCCGGTCTTCGCCACGCTGGAGCAGGCCTTCTGTCGCTTCGGCCCGCCCGAAGGCCATGTCACGCTGGACCTGACCGTCTCGGCCAACAGCCCCTCGACCTCGGGCTGATCCGATGCCCGCCCCCTTGCCGCAGGCAGGCGGTGGGATGCTGGCGCGCGCCTTGCCCGCATGTCTCAGCATTGCTGCCGCCCTCGCCCTCTGGGAAGCTTACGTCCGGCTTTCCGGGATCTCGCCGCTGGTGCTGCCGGCGCCTTCTCGGGTGGCCCAGCAGATCGCGGCGAACCGGTCGCTGCTGTGGCAGAACCTGCTGCCGACGCTGCGCGCCACGCTTCTGGGCTTTGCCGTCTCCATCGCCACGGCATTCATTCTGTCGGTGGTGCTGGATTTCGCGCCGCGCCTGCGCCGGGCGCTGTTTCCGGTCTTCGTGGTCAGTCAGACCCTGCCGCTGGTGGCCATCGCGCCGCTGATGGTGCTGTGGTTCGGCTTCGATCTGACGCCGAAGATCCTGCTGGTGGCGCTTGTCACCTTCTTCCCGATGCTGGTGGCGCTCGTGGACGGCTATGCCTCGACCGAGGGTGAGATCGAGGCGCTCCTGCGCTCGATGGGTGCCACGCGCGCGGGCGTGTTTCGCCGCGCCCGCCTGCCCTCGGCCCTGCCCTTTTTCTTTGCCGGGCTGCGTATCTCCGTCACCTATGCCGTCGTCGCCGCGATCTTCGCCGAATATGCCGGGGCGCGGGCCGGGATCGGCATCGTCATCCTGAACGCCAAGAACAGCTTCCGGCCCGACCTGATGCTGGCCGCCGTCGCCGTCAGCTCGGCGCTGACGCTGCTGCTTTTCGGGCTGGTCGTGGCGCTGCAGCGCGCCGCGCTTGGCTGGCAACATGCGGGAACCGCAAGATGAGCGGGCTGCGTATCGAGGACCTCTCGCTCAGCCTCGACGGGGTGCCGGTGCTGGACCGGCTGTCGCTCTCGGTGAGGTCGGGCGAATTCGTGTCGATCCTCGGCCCCTCGGGTTGCGGCAAGTCCACGCTCTTGCGGCTGCTGATCGGAGAGATCGCCCCCGACCGGGGCCTGATCGAGCATCCCGACGCCAAGTCCGGGGCCTTCGCCTTCATGCCGCAGCGCGATGCGCTGCTGCCCTGGCGGCGGATCATCGACAATGTCACCCTTGGGCTGGAAATCGAAGGGTTGCCGCGCCGAGAGGCCCGCGCCAAGGCCGCACCGATGATGGTGGAATTCGGCCTTGAGGGCTTCGAGCGCCACCTTCCCGCGCAGCTTTCCGGCGGTATGCGCCAGCGCGCGGCGCTTTTGCGCACCGTCATCCAGGGCCGCCCGGTGCAATTGCTGGATGAACCCTTCGGCGCGCTAGACGCGCTGACCCGCAGTCGCATCCAGCTCTGGTTCGAGCAGCGCTGGCAAGCGGCGGGCTGGACCACGCTGCTCGTCACCCACGATGTGCGCGAGGCGGTGGCACTGTCGGATCGCATCTATGTGCTGTCGCCGCGCCCGGCCCGCGTCATCGCCGAATTCGCCGTGACCGCCCCCCGGCCCCGCCTTGGCCGCCCCCTGCCCGAGGCGGCACAGGCCATCGAACAACAGATCCTCGACACGATTTTCGCCACTTCCGGAGACTGACCCATGCGCCACTTCCTGCCCGCCGCCTTCATCCTTGCCGCCCTGCCCGCAGCAGCCGCGGAAAAGCTGTCCGTCGCCCTCGACTGGACGCCGAATACCAACCATGTCGGGCTTTATGTGGCCGAGGCAAAGGGCTGGTTCGATCAGGCCGGGCTGGATGTCGATATCCTGCCCTATGCCGATACCTCGGCGGGCACGCTGGTGGCGGCGGGGGTGGCCCAGTTCGGCATTGTCGGCACCGTCAGCTTCAGCCAGCAACGCGCGGCGGGGGCCGATCTGCAACTGGTCTATGCGGTGGTGCAGAAGGAAACCGGCTGGCTGGTCTTCGATGGCCGGCGCGACGACATCGTCAGCCCCGCCGATCTGGATGGCAAGATCTATGCCGGCTTCGGCGGCGCCTGGGAGGGCGCGCTTGTCGGCACCATGATCCGCAATGCCGGCGGCAAGGGCGAATATGACAGCGTCACGCTCGGCACCTCGGCCTATGAGGCCTTGGCAAACGGTCAGGTCGATTTCACGCTGGAGATCTATCCCTGGGAAGGCGTCCAGGCGGAACTGGAAGGCCGCCCGCAAGGTGCCTTCGCCTATGCCGATTACGGCATCCCCGACCAGCAGACCACGCTGCTGGCCGGCAATGAAAGCTGGCTTGCCGCCCATCCCGAAGCCGCCGCCGCCTTTGTGCAGGCGGTGCAGCGCGGCTATGCCTTCGCCAATGAAAATCCGGCCGAGGCGGCGGATCTGCTGATCGCAGCCACGGGCGGGATGCTGTCCAATGCCGAACTGGTCCATGCCTCGATGGAAGTTCTTGTCGAGGGCGAATACCTGCACCAGCCCGGAGAGCCCATCGGGCTGGTCGATGGCGCATTGCTGGCCGAACTGGCGGCCTTCCTGTTCGACGCCGGCGCGCTGCGCGACGCCTCCGGCGCGGCGCTGACGGAAGCGCCCGATGTCTCGGGCTGGTTCAGCAACGAATATCTGGCACGATAGGCGCGGGCGCGGAAAAGACAGCACTTCGCCTTGCCCTTGCCGCCCGACATGCTAGATTCGCCGGCGTTAAGGTGGAATTTATCGCCTTTTCAGATGGTTGCGGGCGTGGCGGAATGGTAGACGCATGAGACTTAAAATCTCTGGGCCGCAAGGCCGTGCGGGTTCGAGTCCCGCGGCCCGCACCAGTCAGGACCGGCCATGACCGATCTCGTCACAGATCTGGGCGGCGTGCCGACGCTGTTCGTCATGGCCGCCGAGGCCGAATACGGCCCGGCGCTGAAATCGCGTTTCACCCCGCTGATGACCGGGATCGGCCCGATCGAGGCGGCACTGGCCATGGGCATGGCGCTGACCCGCCTGCAGACCGAGGGGCGCTTACCGCGCCTTGTCGTCTCGCTGGGTTCGGCTGGATCGGCACGGCTGGAACAGGGGGCGATCTATCAGGCGGCATCGGTCAGCTGGCGCGATATCGACGCCTCGCCGCTCGGCTTCGAGAAGGGCATCACGCCGCTTCTCGACCTGCCAGCGACGCTGTCTTTGCCGATCCGCATCCCCGATATCCCGACCGCCAGCCTGTCGACCGGCGGCAATGTCGTTTCGGGCGCGGCCTATGCCGATATCGCCGAGGATATGGTCGATATGGAAAGCTTTGCCGTGCAGCGCGCCTGCCAGCAATTCGGCCTGCCGCTTGTCGCCCTGCGCGGGATTTCGGACGGGGCCGAGGAACTGGCCCATATCGGCGACTGGACACGCTATCTCGACGTGATCGACGGGCGGCTGGCCGATGCCGTGGACCTGTTGCGCGACCATTTGTCCTCTGGGGCGGTCGGGCTTTGACGGTTGCCGGCCCGCCGCTTCGCGCCTAAAGCGAAGGCAACGCAAGGACAGGCAGGCATGGCGCGCGCACCCATTTCCACCCAGAACGACCGCCCCGGAAGCAGACGCATGGGGGCGCTCTCGGCGCTCTGGCCCTTCGTTCGGCCCTATCGCGGCATGGCTATCGCCGCGCTCGGCGCGCTGATCCTGACCGCCGGGATCAGCCTGATCCTGCCATTGGCCGTGCGCCGGGTGGTCGATGGCTTCGACATGGGCTCGCTGCTGCTGGACGAATATTTCGGCGCCGCCATGGCCATTGTCGCCGCGCTCGCTGTGGGGACGGGGCTGCGCTATTACCTCGTGACCCGGCTGGGCGAGCGGGTCGTGGCCGATATCCGCAAGGCCGTCTTCGACCGCGTGATCGGCCTGTCGCCGGCATTCTTCGAGCGCGTCATGACCGGCGAGATCGTCAGCCGGATCACCACCGACACCACGGTGATCCTCTCGGTCATTGGCTCCTCGGTCTCGGTGGCGCTGCGCAATGTGCTGCTGATGTTCGGCGGGCTGGTCATGCTGTTTCTGACCTCGGCCAAGCTGACCGGGCTGGTGCTGCTGCTGGTGCCGGTGATCCTGGTCCCGATCATCGGGCTGGGCCGGCGGCTGCGGGTGCTGGCGCGCGAAAACCAGGACTGGATCGCGGCATCTTCCGGCATGGCCGCCGAGGCGCTGCAATCGGCGCAGACGGTGCAGGCCTTCACCCATGAGGCCGCGACCCGCGCCGATTTCGCCCGCGTGACCGAGGAAAGCTTCATCTCGGCCCGCAAGCGCATCGGCACCCGGGCGGTGCTGACCGTAATCGTGATCTTCCTGATCTTCTCGGGCGTGATCGGGGTGTTGTGGATCGGCGCGCGCGACGTGCAGGCCGGGCTGATGACGGTGGGCGAGTTGGTGCAATTTGTCATCTACGCGGTGCTAGTTGCGGGTGCCGTCGGCGCCCTGTCCGAGATCTGGGGCGAATTGCAACGCGCCGCCGGCGCGACCGAGCGGCTGGCCGAATTGCTGGCCGCAGGCGATGCCATCGCCGATCCGGCCCGGCCCAAGGCCCTGCCCCGCCCGGTCAAGGGCGCGGTTGCGCTGAAGAATGTCAGCTTCAACTATCCCTCGCGCCCCGATCAATCGGCGATGCGCGATGTCGATCTGGACATCCGCCCCGGCGAAACGGTGGCCCTGGTCGGCCCCTCGGGTGCCGGCAAGACCACGGTGATCCAACTGATCCAGCGCTTCTGGGACCCGAAATCAGGCGAGGTCACGCTGGACGGGATCGACCTGCGCGACATGGCCCGCGCCGATTTCCGCGACGCCATCGCACTTGTCCCGCAGGACCCGGTGATCTTCGCCACCACCGCGCGCGAGAATATCCGCTTCGGCCGCCCCGAGGCCAGCGATGCCGAGGTCGAGGCCGCCGCCCGCGCCGCCCATGCCCATGAATTCCTGATGGCCCTGCCCGAAGGTTACGACAGCCAGGTCGGCGAGCGTGGGGTGATGCTGTCGGGCGGCCAGAAGCAGCGTATCGCCATCGCCCGCGCCATCCTGCGCGACGCCCCGGTGCTGCTGCTGGACGAGGCGACCTCGGCGCTGGATGCCGAATCCGAACATGCGGTGCAACAGGCCGTGGACCAACTGGCCCTGGACCGCACCACGGTCATCGTCGCGCACCGGCTGGCCACGGTGAAGAAGGCCGACCGTATCGTCGTCTTCGACGAGGGCCGCGTCGTCGCCCAGGGCACCCATGATGAACTGGTCGCGCATGGCGGTCTTTACGCCCGACTGGCCCGGCTGCAATTCACCGATGGCACGATTTCGGCAGGGGATGACAAGATCGCTGCCAATATATGATAAATCATACAACATACTGTAATAGATACAAAATTTGATTTATTTATTATTTTGCGTAATGATTGGCGGGTTCCAGTGTAATCCGAGGTCTCTGTGTCATGCGCCGTTATCTAGTCATCGCAATCGTCCTTTTTCTGACATTTTCCATTAGCTTTTCCGTCGGCCTCTATTCCGGTTTGAGGAAGAATTTCATTTTCGAAGGAATCGTTAAAACCGTGCGTCTGCTGACGCCTGACGATCCTGTCGAGACCGCCCCGACCCTGAATCTCGACATGTCCGACAGGACGCTTCTGGATTCGACCATCCTGCCGCTGCATCAACGCGAAGTGCTGGTGACCGACGCCAATGGCAAGCCGATGCCGCTGCTGGCCATCGCCAGCGACGGCGGCTCCGAGGCGGTGATTCTGACCGAGAACGGAACCCTGTTCCGCATCGACACCGACAGCTGCGATTCGCCCGACTGCCTGCAGCAGGTCGGCCGGTTGGTCCGGCCGGACGGAACCGCCCTCGATGACAGCTATGACCTGCTTTCGGTGGACATCGACGGGACGCGCCAATGGTTCGTCTCTTACGGGCAGGAAGACCGCACCGGCTATAACAAGGCCCTGGTGATCAGCCGTTTCACCCCGCCGAAGGAGCCGGGCCCGGACCCGCTGCTGCGGATCGACGAGCCGTTCTTCCGCTCGACCAGCTTCACGTTGCGCAACGGTCATTCAATGCGCTCAGGCGGCGGCGCCATGGCCTATGATCCGGCAACCGGCGATCTGATCGTCACCATTGGCGATTACAGCCTGAACGGCATCAGCAATGTGTTCGAGGGGCCGATTCCCCCCGCCCAGGACCCCGATTCCGACCTGGGCAAGATCCTGCGCGTCAATATGCAGACCGGCGAAAGCCGCATCGTCTCGACCGGGCATCGCAACCCGCAGGGCCTTTCGATTTCCCCCGATGGAGAGATCATTGCCACCGAACACGGCCCGAAAGGCGGGGATGAGCTCAACCTGATCGAGGATGGCAGGAATTACGGCTGGCCCTATGTCTCGATGGGCACGAAATACGGCGCTTATACCTTCCCCCAGCAGCCGATAGATCCGGGCGCGGTCCATGGTGGATACACCCCGCCGCTGATCGCCTTCATGCCCAATCCCGGCGTCAGTGCGCTGATCCACATCCACGATTTCCACCCGGCCTGGGACGGCGACCTGATGGTCTCCTCGCTGCGGGCACGGACGCTGCTGCGGGTGCGCAAATGGGACGGCGGCGATTATGTCGAGCCGATCTATATCGGTGACCGCATCCGCGATCTCGACATTATCGGCAAGGAGATGGTTCTGCTGACCGACAGTGGCAAGATCATCCTGCTGAACCCGATCGACGACCTTGAAATGGCGCGTTCGGAGACCGGGCTGGTGACGAACATGACCGCTTTGTCGGAATGCGGTTCCTGCCATAATGTGAACAGCCCGACCTCGACCGCAGACGCACCCTATCTGCATGGGATCGTCGGTCGCCCGATCGCTTCGGCCAGCGATTACGCACGATACAGTTCTGCGCTGATGGAGAAGCAGGGCAGCACCTGGGACCTCGATTCGCTGGAGAAATTCCTGCGCTCGCCCCAGGATTTCGCGCCCGGCACCGCCATGCCCGATCAGGATCTGGCAGACGAGCAAATCGCTGAACTGATGGGTCTGCTGCCCTTGCTGCGCTAAGCGCCTGCGGCGTGGAGATCATGCCATGACCTGCGGAGTCAATTCCGGTTCCATGCCCTGCGTTTGAGGAGGATGCCGGGCCCCGGCATTGGCGGCAAACAGGGCGATCACCGCACGACTGCCATTCCGCCCTTCAATTCCGGCGCCGCTTATGTGCATCCTCATGAACGGACACAAGCGCAGGACATGATGAGCAAGAAACCCAGGAAGAACACGAAGCAACCCGCCCCGCCCGAAGCAGCGCCGTCGCCCGTGCAGATGATTCCGGTTCCGGCCATTGCCGAAGATCTCTGGCCGCAGGGGGACGAGGCCGATCAGGCCTCGCTTCATGCCGCAGAGGAGGTGTTCAACCACCTGCTTCTGCGGGTGAAGGATTTCCAGTCGACGCTGCCGGAGGATTACGAACTCGGGATGCGTCTCGGCAATTTCGGCGGCGACAGTGCGGTCCATGTGCGTGGCATGGGCTATCGCAATCCGAATATCATCGAATTTTACGGGCTTCTCGATGGCGACAAGCAGGTGGCCGTGGTCCAGCATGTCTCGCAGCTGAACTTCATGCTGCTGGCGGTGCCGCCGGTGGCCGAACAGGAACCCTATCGCATCGGCTTCGGTGCCGATATCTGACGCCCTGCTGCTTTGCCGGGCAGATCACAAAGGGTTTTGCCGCAATGGCTTGGCGGCAGATGACAGCCGCGCGGCACATCGCTATTCTGCCCCGAACCGAGCCAGCCCTTGCGCGAACAGGAGCCCGCATGACCGATACCAGATCCTTGACGCTGACCCTCTATGCGATCGCCTTCATGACCGCGATCAGCCTGTTCGGGCTGGTCGATGCGGTCTCGGCGGGGCGTGACGCCACTGCGGCGATCTCGGTCACGCGGGCCTTTCTGCTGCCGATCCTCGGGATCTCGGCGGGCTGCTTTCTGGTGGTGACGCTGATCACGCTGACCCGGACCCATCTGCGCGGCAATTACCGCTGGAACACCCCGAAGGTTGAGCGTCAGGTGCTGGATCTGGGTATCGGGGCGGCCTGCTATTTCGGGGGGCTGGCGCTGATCAGCTATGTCCTGGCGCTGATCGCGCCGGCGCAGACGGCGGGTGCGGCGGCGGCGATGGCGCATCACTGGCCCTGGTTCCTGGCCGTGCCCTGCCTGGGTATCGGGGCGGCGGCGCGGCAGAACAAGCCGGTCTGGCTGGTTGCCGTGGCCATTTTTGCCACCATCGGCCTGTTTACCTGATCGCCAAAACCGGTCGCGGCCCTACCATTCCGCTTTGCCATGGGTTAAGGGACCGGCAACCGCCGCCGGCGCGAAACGCATGGGAATCGAGACATGAAATTCACTCTGTCCTGGCTGAAGGACCATCTGGACACCGATGCCTCTGTCGAGGAAATCGGGCGGGTCCTGACCGATCTCGGTCTTGAGATCGAAGAGATCGTCGATCCGGCCGCCCGCCTCGCCGGCTTTACCATCGCGAAGATCGCCTCGGCCGAGCAGCATCCCGATGCCGACCGGCTGCGGGTGCTGCGGGTCGAGACCGACGAAGGCGAGAAGCAGATCGTCTGCGGCGCCCCCAATGCCCGCGCCGGGCTGATCGGCGTGCTGGCCAAGCCTGGCGATTACGTGCCCGGCATCGACGTGACGCTGAGCGTCGGCAAGATCCGCGGCGTCGAGAGCCATGGCATGATGGCCTCCGAGCGCGAGCTGGAACTGTCGGACGAACATGACGGCATCATCGAGCTGCCCTCGGGCGAGGTCGGGCAGAAATTCACCGACTGGCTGGCCGCGAATGCGCCCGAGAAGATCGACCCGGTCTTCGACATTGCCATTACGCCCAACCGTCCCGATGCGCTTGGCGTGCGCGGCGTCGCGCGCGATCTGGCGGCGCGGGGCCTCGGCACGCTGAAACCGCTGAAACAGGCCGGGATCGAAGGCAGCTTCGCCAGCCCGATCAATGTCACCATCGACCCGGAGATTGCCGGGAAGGCGCCGTTCTTCTCGGGCCGGGTGGTGCGCGGCGTGACGAATGGTCCGTCGCCCGAATGGCTGCAGAAGCGGCTGCGCGCCATCGGGCTGCGGCCGATCAGTGCGCTTGTCGATATCACCAATTTCTTCACCTATGACCTGAACCGCCCGCTGCACGTCTTCGACGTGGCCAAGGTGAAGGGCGATCTGCACCTGCGCGCGGCCAGGGCCGGCGAGAAGATCGTGGCGCTGGATGACAAGGAATACACCCTGCCCGAGGGTGCGGTGGTGATCTGCGACCAGAACGGTGTCGAATCCATCGCCGGGGTGATGGGCGGCGCAGCGTCGGGCGCGCAGGCGGAAACCACCGATGTCTTCGTCGAGGCCGCCTATTTCGACCCGATCAGCACCGCCACGACCGGTCGGGCGCTGAAGATCAACTCGGACGCGCGTTACCGGTTCGAGCGTGGCATCGACCCGGAATTCACCCTTGAGGGGTTGGACCTTGCGACGCAGATGGTGATGGATCTCTGCGGCGGCACGCCTTCGGGGCTGGTGACGGCGGGCGAGGTGCCCGATCATGCCCGCGCCTATCGGCTGGATACGAACCGTGTCGTCAGCCTTGTCGGCATGGAGATCGAGGACACCGTGCAGCGCCAGACGCTGGAAGCCCTCGGGTTCCGCATGGAGGGCGATCTGGCCCATGTGCCGAGCTGGCGCCCCGATATTCAGGGCGAGGCCGACCTGATCGAGGAGATCGCCCGCATCGCCAGCCTGACCCGGCTGGTCGGTCAGCCGATGGCGCGACCGCAGGCCGGGGTGCCGCTGCCGGTGCTGACGCCGCTGCAACGCCGGGAAAGTGCCGCGCGGCGCGTGGCGGCCTCGCTCGGCTACAACGAATGCGTGACCTACAGCTTCATCGATCAGGCTGCGGCGGCGCTGTTCGGCGGTGGCACGGATGCGGTGCGGGTGGAAAACCCGATCAGCTCCGAAATGACGCATCTGCGGCCCGACCTGCTGCCGGGGCTTCTGGCGGCGGCGGCGCGCAATCAGGCGCGCGGCTTCGCCGATCTGGCGCTGTTCGAATGTGGCCCGGTCTTCGCGGGCGGCGAGCCGGGCGAACAGGCGCTGCGCCTGACCGGGTTGCTGGTCGGCTCGGTTGCGCCGCGCGATCCTTACGGCTCTCGGCGTCCGGTCGATCTTTATGATGCCAAGGCCGATGCCGAGGCGGTGCTGGAGGCGGTCGGTGCGCCGGCGAAATTCCAGATCGACCGCAAACTGGACGGCTGGTGGCATCCGGGCCGGGCCGGCAATATCCAGCTTGGCCCGAACCGGCTGGCGACATTCGGCGAGGTTCATCCCAAGGTGCTGCGCGAAATGGGTGTGAAGGGGCCGGCGGTCGCCTTCACCGTCCATGTCCCGAATGTGCCGCTGCCCAAGGCCAAGGTGCCGACGCGCAGCGCGCTGGATGCGTCGAGCCTGCAGCCGGTCGAACGCGATTTCGCCTTCGTCGTCGACAAGGGGGTCGAGGCGATCACGCTGGTGAATGCCGCCGCCGGGGCCGACAAGGCGCTGATCGACAGCGTGCGGGTCTTCGATCAGTTCACCGGCGAGAAGGCCGAGGCGCAGATGGGCGAGGGCAAGAAATCCGTCGCCATCACCGCACGGCTTCAGCCCCGCGACAAGACCCTGACCGATGCCGAGATCGAGGCGGTTGCCGCCAAGATCGTCGAGAAGGTGGCCAAGGCGACCGGCGGCGTCCTGCGCAGCTAGCGCTCCCGCTGCGGGTTGCGTCCCGCGACGGGTTTCAGCCGGGGCGGTGCAGATGCAGGCGGGGGTCGCTTTGCAGCAACCCCTCGACCCAGGCGGCTTCGGCGTCGAAATCATGCGGCACCTGCTCGGCCGAGCGGCTGCCCGACAGCGATTTCGAGGCGAAGAAATCGAAGCCGTAAAGGTCCAGCCGCGCCAGATCCGAGCGCAGAAGAAGCTCGATCAGCATGGCGCCGGTGGTGGGCGCCGCGCCAAGGCGCGTCTTCAGCGCCTCGAAATCTGCCAGCGGGTGCAGGTAGAAACCGGGCGAGGTCGCGCTCTGGTAATCCAGCCGCTTGCGCTTGTGCGACATCCACAGGATCCGGCCCGGCTGGATCCGCGCCCGGTCCGCCTTACCAAGCCGCGTGGCCAGCCCCAGCCAGTCGGTGCGGCTGCCATGGGTCTCGGCATAGGGCATCGGCGCGCGGTTGATGCGGATGACGATGTCGTGGCCGTCGATCTCCGGCCCCATAGTGCTGCTGGCCAGGGCGCGGGCATTGCCCACAAGCGCCACGGTCTTGCCCTTCGCCGCCGCCAGAAGCCCCTCCTGCGGGACCGAGAGCGAGGAAAGCAGCCCCTCGTCGCGCATCAGCCGGGCGGCGAAGAAGCGCAGCGGGGTCATGCCAGAAGCTTTCGATAGACGGCGGTGATGGCGCGGGCCTCGCCCTCGATATCGTGACTCTCGCGGACATGGCTCAGGGCAGCGCGGCCGGCGGCCTCGCGGGCGGCGGGATCGTCCAGCCAATGACCGAGGGCCGCAGTCAGCGCCGCCTGATCGTCTGGCGGAATCAGAGAGCCGGTCTCGCCATCGCGGATCAGGGTCTCGAAGGCACCGACGCGGCTGGCGACGACCGGGACAGCGCAGGCCATGGCTTCCAGCGGGGTCAGGCCGAACCCCTCCCACCGGGCCGGGGCGGCGAACAGATCGAGGGCCTGATAATGGCGCACGACATCCTCCCACGGCAGTTCGCCAAGGAAACGGACGCGGTCGGCCAGTCCGGCAGCATGAAGCCTGGCCTTCAACTCATCGACGAATGTCTGGTTGTCGCGGGTGATCCGGCCGGTGAAGATCATCTGCGCCTTGGGATGGGCGGGAAACAGCGCCAAGGCCGCCTCGACCATCAGATCGACGCCCTTCTGCGCCCGGACCCGACCGAAACAGCCGATCAGCACCGCATCCGGGTCCAGCCCGAGGCTTTCGCGCAGCGCCCGCCTGTCGCTGGCCGGATGGAAAACCTGCGTATCGACGCCGTGCAGGATGACCGTCGCCGGACGCTCCAGATAGGACGCCGCCTTGGGCGAGGTGGCGATCAGCGCGTCCTGCTGGCGGATCAGCCATTTGGTGAAGCCGGTATGGTGGCGCTGCGCGGCCGAGGTGAACAGCAGCCGATAGCGCCGCCCCAGCAGGCGCCGGCAGATCAGGCCGAGCGCCATCTCGGTATTGCGCCGCGCATGCCAGACGCGCCAGCGGTCGCGGGGCAGGCTGGCGGCGCGCGACAGCGGGATATGCGGCAGATCCCCGGGCAGGCCGGGGCCGGTGGTCACGATCCCGATCATGCGTGCCTGCACCGGGATCAGCCGCACCACGGTCGCGGTGACGCCGGAAAGGCGGCGTTTCAGGTTCGGGGCGACGACCTCGATATCCTTGGCATCAGTCATCCGGGGCCTCTGGGGTCAGGAAGTACAGGGCCAAGCCTATCGCAAGTGGCAGGGTAAAGAACAGGAAGACCGTCGCATAGGCCGAAGCAGGCCCACCCTGCGCCGAGGCCCATTGGAACACGGGACGAGAGCCGAATTGCAGCATCCCCGTTCCGCCGATTGACATCATGTTGAGGAAGGTGATCCCCCGCCCCACAAGATGCGGTGGAAGAAAGGCGCGGCCATGGGCGATCAGCAGCACATAGGAGGCCCCGGAAAGCCCGACCAGTGCCAGCAGCGCGACCGACAGGGCAAGGCTTTCTGCGCTGAAAAGCCACAGCGCCCCGGTCACCGCGACAGTACCGGCGGTGCCGATCAGGATCGTCCGCCGGACCGAGCCCACGACCCGCGTCACCGGCCCGGCGAAGTAATTCCCGAGGATCATGGTCACGCCCATCATCAGCGCCGCATTGCCGACCGTGGCCGATGAGGCGGCGAAGACATCCTCCAGATAGGGGCCGGCCCACAGCCCCCGGATCGCCGCAGAAACACCGTAATTCACCATGAAGAGCGGCAGGATGAACCAGAGCGCGCGCAGGCGCAGGATATCGGACAGCCGGCCCTGGGGATGGGCGCTGTCCAGCCGCGCCGGGTCCTCGACCACGCGCCATTCGATCAGCGCGATGGCAAGGGTGATGGCGCACATGGCCCAGAGCGTCGCCCGCCAGCCGATGGCGTCGGAGACCGCGACCAGAGGCGAGGCGCTGAGCAGGTTGCCAAGCGCGCCGGCGGCGACGAAGGTTCCGGCCAATGTGCCGAAATCCCGCGCCGGGAAGTTGCGGGCGAAGATGTAATAGGCGGCCATCAGGGCCGGCGCGCAGCCGATGCCGATCAGCGCCATGGCGACATGCAGATGCCAGGGCTGGGTGGCCATGGCGAAGACCCCCGCGCCCAGGGCGGCGGCCACCATCATGACCGAGGCCGTCCGACGCGGCCCGATCTGGTCCAGCCAGCGCCCGACCGGCAACTGCATCACCGCGAAGGCGGCGAACCAGACGCCCGAGGAAATGGCGAGATCCCCCGGCGTCGCCCCCAATTCGCCCCGCAGGTCGGAACTCAGCACCGTCAGGAAGGCGCGGTAGAACTGACTGAGCATATAGCCCAGCACCAGCATCCAGATTCCGGGCGTGAAGCTGCGCATCAGACGCGCACGAACTGCCCGGCCCCGCCGTCATACTGGAACAGGGTTCCGTCGCCGATATCGTGGATGACCCCGTGCAGCGTCATCCGCCCGGCCTCGACCGCCTCGCGGATGAAGGGGAAGCCCATCAGGTTTTCCAGCGAGATCATCACCGCCTCGCGCTCCAGCGCCGGGATCTGCTCGGCCTCGGGCAGGCCGGCGATGCGGTCGTAACCGGGGCGCAGGATATCCATCCAGCGGCCGACGAAGCTGGAATCCTCCTCCAGCTCGGGGGCATGGCCGGAACACATGGCATGACAGCCGGCAACGCCGCCGCAATTGGTGTGGCCCATGACGATCAGATGGGTGACGTTCAGCGCCTGCACCGCATATTCCACCGCTGCCGAAGTGCCGTGCTGCTGGCCGTCCGGCGTATAGGGCGGCACCAGATTGGCAATATTGCGGTGGATGAAGAACTCTCCCGTATCGGCCCCGAACAGCGCGCTGACATGGACCCGCGAATCGCAGCACGAGATGATCATCGCGCGTGGCCGCTGCCCTTCTTCGGCCAGACGGCCATACCAGGCCTGATTCTCGGCAAAGGTGGTGGCGCGCCAGCCCTTGTAGCGGCTGACCAGGTAATGCGGCAGAGGCTTGGCGTTATGCATCGGCGTCCCTTGTTCGTCCCGGGCCAGAGATAGGACGTGTTTTCCTTGAATTCGAGCGATTTTTGGGCTGGCTGGAAACAAAATCATAACCTCATGCTGCGATCTTCTGCGGACCTGTGGCGACCAGAGCATGTGGAGTGGATGATGAGGAACGTGGCGGCCCTTGCCGTGGCCGAGCCGGTGAGTATTGACGAAACACGGCTGCAGGGCATCGTGAACCAGTTGGGCGATGCCGCAGCCGGGGGGCTGATACGGCTGACGCTGGAACAGATGGCACTTGCCGTTCAGGCCCTGCGGGTCGAGACAGGCGGCCCCGAGGCGGTGGCGGTTCAGGCCCAACGCCTGTCGCGGCTGGCCTGGCAGGTCGGTCTGGTGACTTTGGCCGGGGTCGCCGTCGATATCGCCGATTGCGCGCAGGCCGGCGATCCGGTCGCGCTTCAGGCAACGCTGGCGCGGATGGAGCGCGTGGCCAAACGTTCCCTGACCGAGATATGGGAGAATGTGACACCGCGTTGATCGGGGCGGCGCTTGCGACGCAAGGATCATGGTGCGATGCTGCGGCGCAACGTAAGTGCGAGGCCCTTCCATGACCGGCAAAGTGACACCCGAATTCGCCCGAGATCACCAGAGCGCCCGGCCTCTCTGGCTGGTTGCGCCCGGCGATCTGCCGGCGGCGCTGGATCAGCCGGCGCGGGACTGGGCCGGGGCCTGCGGCTTCACCGGAAAGCACGGCCAGTTGTGCCTGTTGCCGGATGGCAAGGGCGGCATGGCCGGGGCGCTTCTGGGTGTCGGGGCGGCATCGGATTCCTCTGTGCGGGGGCGGTTTTCGCTGGCGAAGGCGGCCTCGGCACTGCCGGCGGGGGATTGGCGGGTGCAGGACTGGCCGGCGGGGATCGACCCGGCCGAAACCGCGCTTGGCTGGCTGCTGGCGCAATATGCCTTCGACCGCTACCGCAAGGCCGAGGGGGCGAAGGCCCGGCTGGTTGCGCCCGAGGGCGTCGATGCGGCCCGCCTGCTGGCCATGGCCGAGGCCGAATTCCTGACCCGCGACCTGATCAACACGCCGGCCAACGACATGGGCCCCGACGCGCTGGAAGACGCCGCCCGCGACCTCGCCGCGCGGCATGGATTCGCGGCGAAGGTCATCGTCGGCGATGACCTGCTGGTGCAGAATTTCCCGCTGATCCATGCCGTCGGCCGCGCCGGCGCTCAGGCCCCGCGCCTGATCGAGTTGACGCGGGGCGAGACCGGCCCGGCGCTGACGCTGGTCGGCAAGGGGGTCTGTTTCGACACTGGCGGGCTCGACATCAAGCCGCCCTCCAGCATGGCGCTGATGAAGAAGGATATGGGCGGGGCGGCGACGGTGCTGGGGCTCGCGCAGATGCTGGTCGAGACCGGCGCGGCCGAGGGGATCCGCCTCCGGGTGCTGATCCCGGCGGTCGAGAACGCCATTGCCGGCAATGCCTTTCGGCCCGGCGATATCCTGACCAGCCGCAAGGGCCTGACGGTCGAGATCAACAATACCGATGCCGAGGGCCGGCTGGTGCTGGCCGATGCCATGGCCTATGCGGCCGAGGACAAGCCCGACTGGCTGATCTCGATGGCGACGCTGACCGGGGCGGCGCGGGTGGCGCTCGGCCCCGATCTTCCGCCTTTCTATTGCGACGACGATGGGGCGGCGGCGGCGATACAGGCGGCCGGCATGGCAAATTGGGACCCGCTCTGGCGGATGCCCTTCTGGTCGCCCTATGAGGAGATGATCGAGCCGGGGATCGCCGATCTGGACAACGCGCCCTCGGGCGGGATGGCAGGCTCGATCACCGCCGCGCTGTTCCTGCGCCGCTTCGCCGAAGGGGCCGGGCGATACGCGCATTTCGACATCTATGGCTGGCAGCCGAAGCCCGCGCCGGGCCGCACGAAAGGCGGCGTCCAGCAGGGCGCGCGGGCGCTTCTGGGCGCGCTTCCGCAATTGCTGAGGACATGATGGACCGCCGCCTGACCCCGGCCACGGATCGCGTGGCGCTTGCCTCGCTGCGGGAGGTCCTGAACCGGCCCGCCTATACCGAGGGCACGCCGGCGCGGGTCTCGGCCCCGCTGGCCGAGTTGCTGACCGCCCCCAATGGCAGCCGCGACCGGCAGCTGAATTTCGGTGCCGATGTAACCGTAATCGAGTGGCACGAGGGCTGGGCCTTCGTGCAGGCGGCGCGCGACGGCTATGTCGGCTGGCTGGCGGAAGGCCTGCTGAGCGACCGGATGCCCGCCATCACCCATCGCGTCAGCGCCCCGGCCACGCATCTTTACCCCGAGCCGGACATGAAGATCCGCGAACTCGCCCGGCTCTCGGTGAATGCCCGGCTGACGGTGACCGGGGTCGAGGGCAGTTTCGCCCGGCTTGCCCAGGGCGGCTGGGTGCCGGTGCAGGCGATTTCCGACCGTTTCGCAACTGACCCGGTGGATCTGGCCGAATCGCTGCTCGGGACGGCTTACCTTTGGGGCGGAAACAGCCGCGACGGGATCGACTGTTCCGGGCTGGTGCAGGTGGCGCTGCATGGCTGCGGGATCGCCTGTCCGGGGGATGCCGACCTGCAGGAACGCGCCTTCGAGCCGGTCGAGGACATCCGGCGCGGCGATCTGCTGTTCTGGCCCGGCCATGTCGCCATGGCCTGCGGCGATGGGCGCATGGTCCATGCGACCGCCTGGCAGATGCGGGTGATCCATGAAGACATCGCCCATGCCATCGCCCGCATCGACGCCGCCGGCGACGGCCTGTTCCGCGGCGCGCGCCGCCCGCCCAAGGTGGCGATCAGCCTGTGAAGGCGGGGTGGTAGGCGGTCTCTCCCTTCGGGGTGTGGCCGGCGAAATGCAGCGCCATGAAATATTCGGGCGGCACACCGGGATAGGTGATGGCGGGGTCTACGGCGAAGCCGAAGCGGCCATAATAGCCCGGCTCGCCCAGCACCACGCAACCGCCGTGACCTGCTGCGCGCATCCGCGACAGCCCCTCGCGGATCAGGGCCGCACCGATGCCCTTGCCCTGCCGAACCAGCGCGACCGAGACCGGGCCGAGGCCGACCCAGCCTTCATGCCCGCCGATGGTCACCGGCGAGAAGGCGACATGGCCGGCGATCCTGCCATCCTCGACCGCAACCAGTGAAAGCGTCAATGCGCCGCCCGCGCGCAGTCGCTCGATGATCGCAGCCTCGGTGCCGTCGCTGTGCTCGGCATTGGCGAAGGCTGCACTGGTCAGGGCGGCGATGGCGGCTTCCTCGCCGGGTTGTTCGGGGCGGAGCCGGATCACGGGTTGAACACCCGGTCGGGCTGGACCTCTCCGCCGAGGTAACGGCCGATGCAGATGGCGCGGCCTTCGTGGCTGACCCAGACGGTTTCGCCATATTGCGCCGTGCCCAGCACCTGCCCGGGATTACCGTTCATGATGCGCACCGCGCCCTGATCGGTAGCGCGCATTTCCGGCAGTTCGGTCAGGGCGGATTGCAGCGGCAGCAGGCGGGTTTCGATTTCGGCCTGATTGGCGCGGTCGATCAGATCGAAAGGCACCGCGTCATCGACCTCGAACGGGCCTGACCAGATCCGGCGCAGGCTGGCGACATGGCCGAGACAGCCGAGCGCCCGACCGAGATCGCGGGCAATGGAGCGCACATAACCGCCCTTGCCGCAGACCATGTGCAGATCGGCCTGATCCGCGCGGGCCTCGATCAGGGAAAGCTCATCGACATAAAGCGGACGCGCCGCCAGTTCCAGCGCCTCGCCCTCTCGCGCGAGGTCATAGGCGCGCTCGCCATCGACCTTCACGGCTGAAAAGGCCGGCGGCACCTGCATGATATCGCCGGTGAAAGCGGGCAGGGCGGCGGTGATCTGTTCAGCCGTCGGCCGCGCGTCGGACTGGTTCAGCACCTGACCCGAAGCATCGTCGGTCGCGGTTTCCGCCCCCCAGGTCACGGTGAAATCATAGGCTTTCAGCGCCTCGGTCAGCAGCGGCACGGTCTTCGTCGCCTCGCCCAGGGCCACGGCCAGCACCCCGGTCGCATCGGGATCGAGCGTGCCGGCATGGCCCGCCTTCTTCGCATCCAGCGCCCAACGCACCTTTCCGACCACATCGGTCGATCCCACGCCCGCCGGTTTGTCGACGATCAGCCAGCCCGAGATATCGCGGCCCTTCTTGCGTGCCATGTGGCCCCCATGATCCAGAAGGCGCTGCGGATAACGCCGGGCTTAGCCTTCGTCAACCAGCCCGATGATCGGACCCATCGACCAGCCGAAATCGTTACGCCGGACCTGCGGCGCATAAAGCCGCGAGATCGAGCCGTCGAAATACAGCGCATTGCGCGCCTTCAGCCCGTCGCGATAGAGCCGCCCGAACTGGTGGAAGGTCACCGGACGGTCGGAAATCGCGAACCAGGCGGTCTGGCCGTCCGCCGAGACACCGACGCCGTTCCTGACATAGCGGCTGTCGGAATCGACTAGGAAACGGGGGTGCAATTCGCCCTCGATCACCAGCATCGGGCCGGATTGCGTGGCCAGCCGGCATTGCGGTTGGGTCTGCGCAAAGGCGCGCGATTCGATCACCGCGAAAGGGGCCTTGCCGCCGGTGCAGAAGACGCCATTCGGCAACAGCCCGAAATTGCCGCCGCCGCCCGCCGTCACCAGCTTTCCATGGGTTTCATCGCCGGATCTGAACAGGCCCACCGGGCTGTAATCGGCGTGGAACATCCCGGCATTCATGGCGAAGGCAAGGTTGCGGCCCAGATAGCTGCGCAGCTTACCGAACCCGTTCAGCGCCTTGCCCTGATCGTCGTAAAGCCAGAGACCGAGGCGGGGTTCTTCAGCGGCGCTTACCGTACATATCGTGTATCCCTGTCCGTCATACTCCGTCCGGGCGCAATCGGCGGCGGCGGAGGGCAGGCTCAGCGCGATCAGCGCACCGGCGGCGACGCCGAGACGGCGGCGCAGGTCATTCCAGATCGTCATCTTCGGCATCCGCCTCGATATCGCGGCGCACGCGTTCGTCGGCGAACATGCGGCGGGTGTCGTCCATGCGGTCGAAGGTCTCGTCCAGCTGGAAGCGCAGCTCGGGCGCGTATTTCAGGTTCAGCCCCTTGGCGACCAAATGGCGCAGCTCCCGCGCATTGCGGCGCAGCGCCTTCAACGCCTCCTCGGCGTCATTGCCGCCAAGCGGCATGACATAGGCGGTCGCGACCTTGAGGTCGGGCGAGGCGCTGACCTCGCCCACGGTGATCGAATGCCGGTTCAGGTCGGGATCGTGGACCTCGGCCCGAAGCAGCAGCTCGGACAGGCGGTGACGGATCAACTCGCCGACGCGAAGCTGACGCTGCGAGGGGCCGGGGCCGGTATGAAAGCGGTTCTGTGCCATGTCCGCAGATGTAGGGGCTTGGGCCGCGCCCCGCAATGGACTAAGCGAAGAGGGAAAGCAGGAGAGTTGGACATGGAAAAGCCGGGGATCGTCATCACGGGTGTGTCGGGACGCATGGGGCAGATGCTGGTGCGTCTGGTCGAGGCGTCGGACAGGATGCGGCTGGTCGGGGCGGTGGAACGCCCGGGCAGCGACTGGATCGGGCGCGATCTCGGGCAGGCGATGGGCGGGGCGGCCAGCGGGATCATCGTGACCGACGATGCGGTCGGCGCGATTGCGAAGGCGCAGGCGGTAATCGACTTCACCTCGCCCAAGGCCACGGTGGCCTTCGCGGAACTTGCCGCGCAGGCCCGCGCCGTCCATGTGATCGGCACGACCGGGCTGGAGCCTGACGATCTGGCCGCCATCGCCCGCGCCGCCCGTCACGCCCCGATCATCCGCGCCGGGAACATGAGCCTTGGCGTGAACCTGCTGGTCGGGCTGACCCGCAAGGTCGCCGCCGCCCTCGGCACCGATTGGGATATCGAGGTGGTCGAGGCCCATCACCGCCACAAGGTCGATGCGCCCTCGGGCACCGCGCTGATGCTGGGCGAGGCCGCCGCCGAAGGGCGCGGCAAGACGCTGGAGGCGCTGCGGGTGCCTGCGCGCGAGGGCATCACCGGGGCCCGGAAGGAGGGCAGCATCGGCTTTGCGGCCATTCGCGGCGGCGACGTGGTCGGCGAACATGATGTGATCTTCGCCGCGCCGGGCGAGCGGCTGGTCCTGCGCCATCTGGCGACCGACCGGGCGATCTTCGCGCGCGGCGCGCTTCAGGCGGCGCTCTGGGGGCAGGACAAGGGGCCGGGCGAATATGACATGATGGACGTGCTGAGACTGGATTAAGCCCCGCCGCAAGGCTTGGCCTTGCCGGGCGAAAGGACTAGGAAAGCGGCAGGAATTCAGGGGATCACCGATGAGCATGGACAAGACATTCGACGCCGCCAGTGCCGAGGCCCGCATCAGCGCGGAATGGAAGGCGAAAGGTGCCTTCGCCGCCGGCGCCAATGCCAAGCCGGGGGCCGAGTCCTTTTCGGTCGTGATCCCGCCGCCCAATGTCACCGGCAGCCTGCATATCGGCCACGCGCTGAACAACACCTTGCAGGACATTCTGGTCCGCTGGCACCGGATGCGCGGCTTCGACACGCTCTGGCAGCCCGGTCAGGACCATGCCGGCATCGCCACGCAAATGGTGGTTGAGCGCCGCATGGCCGAGGCGGGCGAACCCGGCCGGCGCGAGATCGGGCGCGAGGCCTTCATCGAGAAGGTCTGGGCCTGGAAACAGGAATCCGGCGACACGATCATCAATCAGCTCAAGCGTCTCGGCGCCAGCTGCGACTGGTCGCGCAATGCCTTCACCATGTCCGGCGCCCCCGGCGCGCCCAAGGGGCAGGAAGGCAATTTCCACGATGCCGTTCTGAAGGTCTTTGTCGATCTTTATAACAAGGGCATCGTCTATCGCGGCAAGCGGCTGGTGAACTGGGATCCCCATTTCGAGACCGCGATCAGCGACCTGGAGGTCGAGAACCGCGAAGTTCCCGGCCATATGTGGCATTTCAAATACCCGCTGGCTGGCGGCGAGACCTATGAATATGTCGAACGCGACGCCGACGGCAACGTCACCCTGCGCGAGACCCGCGATTATATCTCGATCGCCACGACGCGCCCCGAGACCATGCTGGGCGACGGCGCGGTGGCCGTCCACCCGGACGATCGGCGTTACGCCCCCATCGTCGGCAAGCTGGTCGAAATCCCGGTCGGCCCGAAGGAACATCGCCGCCTGATCCCGATCATCACCGACGACTACCCGGACCCCGATTTCGGATCGGGCGCGGTGAAGATCACCGGGGCGCATGACTTCAACGACTATGGCGTTGCCACCCGCAACGATATCCCGCTTTACGCGCTGATGGACACCAGGGGCGCCATGCGCGAGGACGGGCTGTCCTATGCCGAAAGCGCGGAGATCGCTACCCGCGCCGCGCGGGGCGAGGATGTCGGCGATGTCTCGACCGTCAATCTGGTGCCGGAAGACCTGCGCGGCCTCGACCGCTACGAGGCCCGCAAGCTGGTGATCGAGCAGATCAATGCCGAGGGTCTTGCCGTCACCTATCTGCACAAGGAAATCGACAAGGAAACCGGGGCCGAGCATCTCGAACGCCGCCCGCTGGTCGATGCGAAGCCGATCATGCAGCCCTTCGGCGACCGCTCGGGCGTGGTGATCGAGCCGATGCTGACCGATCAGTGGTTCGTTGATACCGCCCGCATCGTCGGCCCGGCGCTGGAAGCGGTGCGCGATGGCCGCACGCAGATCCTGCCCGAGCAGCACAAGAAGGTCTATTTCAACTGGCTGGAAAATATCGAGCCATGGACGATCTCGCGCCAGCTCTGGTGGGGGCATCAGATCCCGGTCTGGTACGGTCTCGATCTGGAACCGCCGCCCTTCGCCGATGACGAGGGCGACGGTGCGCTGGATGAGGTCGAGCTGTTCGAATTGCTGGTCGCGGGCCTCGTCCAGAAGGGCGATTTCCACCATGCGGCGGCGAATTTCGACGGCGTGGTCGAGAAATTCCGCGACGATATCGCCGGCTTGCCGCAGCCCTTGGAAATCTCTCGTGTGATCGAGGTCGCGGATCGCGAGGCGGCGGTCGATGCCTTCGCGCAGGGGCTTGCAGAATACAACCTGACGCAGGACCCGACGAAACTGGTCTATCCGGTCTGGCGCGACCCGGATGTGCTGGACACCTGGTTTTCCTCGGGCCTCTGGCCCATCGGCACGCTCGGCTGGCCGGAAGACACGCCCGAGATGCGCAAGTATTTCCCGACCGACGTGCTGGTCACTGGCTTCGACATCATCTTCTTCTGGGTCGCCCGGATGATGATGATGCAGCTGGAGGTCGTCGGCGACATCCCCTTCCACACCGTCTATGTCCACGGCCTCGTCCGCGACGAGAAGGGCGCGAAGATGTCGAAGTCGAAGGGCAATGTCATCGACCCGCTGGTGCTGATCGACGAATTCGGCGCCGACCCGCTGCGCTTCACCCTGACCTCGATGGCGGCGATGGGCCGCGACCCGAAGCTGGGGCCGAAACATGTCGAGGCGAACCGCAATTTCGTCACCAAGATCTGGAACGCCACCCGCTTTGCCGAGATGAACGGGGTGCGGGGTGGCGGCGAGCGTCCGAACCCAGGCCATGTCGTTAACCGCTGGATCATCGGCGAAACCGCGCGCGCCGCGCAGGCCATGGATGCGGCGCTGGAAACCTGGCGCTTCAACGATGCCGCGACCGGGCTTTACGCCTTCGTCTGGGGCAAGGTCTGCGACTGGTATGTCGAATTCGCCAAGCCCCTGTTCGACGGCGAATATGCGAATGAAACCCGCGCCACGATGGGTTGGGTGCTGGACCAGTGCTATGCGCTGCTGCACCCGATCATGCCCTTCGTGACCGAGGAGCTTTGGGCGCTGACCGGCGACCGGCAGAAAATGCTGGTCCATGGCGACTGGCCGGAACTCGGCCCCGACCTGATCGACGAAGCCGCCGACCGGCAGATGAACTGGGTGATCCAGCTGATCGAGAACGTCCGCTCGGCCCGCGCCCAGATGGGGGTGCCGGCTGGCGCGAAACTGGACCTGATCGTAACCGAGGCCGATGCCAATGCGCGCGAGGCGATCACGGCCAATGCGCCGCTGATCGAACGCCTCGCCCGGGTGAATGCGCCGCAGGACGGCAGCGCCGGCCGCGGCATGATCGCGGTCGCTGCCCCCGGTGCCAGTTTCGCGCTGCCGATTGGCGATGTGATCGACGTGGCGGCTGAAACCGCCCGGCTTAAAAAGAACGCGGCGAAGACCGGCAAGGATGCGGAGGGGCTGCGCAAGCGCCTCGGTAATCCGAAATTCGTCGAGAATGCCGATTTCGAGGTGATCGAGGAAACCCGCCAGAAGCTTGCCGATCTGGACGAGGACCTGGCCCGGATCGAGGCGGCGCTGGCCCAGCTCAAGGCCATGTGATGCACTGGTTCGAGCGGATTGCCCTGAAGCGCATCGACGAGGCGGAAGCCAAGGGCGAATTGCGCGGCCTTTCAGGCGAGGGCAAACCGCTCGATCCCGAACGCCTGCGTGAGCGGGCCGAGGATGTACTGCACCGGATGATGGCCGATACCGGCTTCATCCCCGAGGAGTTCCGCCTGCGCAAGGAGGTCGAGGCCAAGCGCGCCGTTCTTGCCCAGATCGAGGACGAGGCCGAGCGCCACGCCCTGCAACGCCATATCGCGCTGCTGGAACTTCGCGCCAATATCGCCACCGACGCCCGCCGCGCCAGTGCGCGCAACTGATTCCTGTGGTGTCCTTATGCCTTGGGGGTCAGCGGGCAGCGCGCGCGCTATGGCATCAATCCGGCATCAACATGTAACCCGCGCCGCGCACGGTCTGAAGATAGCGCGGCTCTTTCGGGTCGGGTTCGATCTTGCGGCGCAGCCGGGTGATCTGCACGTCTATGGCGCGGTCCGAGCCATCGGGTTCCTCAGAGGGCGTTCGGCCCAGGTCCTGTGTCAGGTCGATCCGGCTGACCGCCTGTCCCGGGGTTTCGGCAAGGCGACGCAGCAGCGCCGCCTCGGTGCCGGTCAGGTGGATATGGCTTTCGCCCTCGAACAATTGCCCGCGTTCGGTGTCATAGCGCAACGGCCCGAGCGTCATGAATTTCGGCCCCGCCGGCTGCGCCTGCGGCACCCGGCGCAGGATCGCCGAAATGCGCAGCAGAAGCTCTCGCGGCTCGAAGGGTTTCGGCAGATAATCGTCGGCCCCGGCTTCCAGACCGGCGATGCGGTCCTCGGTCTCGCCGCGCGCGGTCAGCAGCAGGATCGGGGTGGCAATGCGCTTGCGCAACTCTCGGGTCAGGGTGATCCCGTCATCGCCCGGCATCATCACATCGAGCACGATCAGGTCGAATTCCAGCCCGCGCAGGATCTTGCGGGCATGGGCGGCATCGGTGGCCATGGAGACCAGATAACCGTTCTTGACCAGAAACTTGCGCAGCAAAGTGCGGATGCGCTCATCATCGTCGACGACGAGGATATGGGCCGGTTCCGTCATTCGGCCGCCTCGGCGCCGCGCATGTCGCGGAACTGGCGGCTGCCGGCATCGTCCATCATCGCTTCGAGGACGGTGCGAAACCCGGCCACGGCCTGCGGCCCCGCCGCGCGATAGGCGGCACGGACGCGGGCGCGCTGTGCTTCGGACAGGCGGCGTTCCAGCTCGGCCCCGGATTCGGTCAGGTGCAGCCGCCGCTCGCGCCGGTCGCGCTTGCCGATACGGGCCTCGACCAGCCCGTCGGCCAGAAGCGCGCGCAGAACGCGGTTCAGGGATTGCTTGGTCACGCCGAGAATATCGAGCAGCGCCGACACGTTCAGCCCCGGTTTGCGGGCGATGAAATGCAGCGCGCGGTGATGGGCGCGGCCATAATCCATCCGCTCCAGAATTTCGTCGGGATCGGCGGTGAAAGCGCGATAGGCGAAGAAGAATGCCTCGATCCCGCCGCGAATCTGCTCATCAGTCAGGAAAAGCAGGTTCTCGGGCCCCTGCCCGGTCACTGGCTTGATCGACCCTTCCTTCATCTCCCCTCCCGTCGAGTGCAGGTTGTCACCTCTGTTTAAGTCAGCCTTATTGACTTTCCAAGAAGTGATCTTGCATCGATTTGACGCAGTTTCGCAACATTTCGTTACGGAAGCGCGAATTTCTGAAATCTATGAAAACCTGCACATGGGGATGGGTGCGGGTGCGCATTCTTGCACGGGTCATCACATCTCTGCCTGATCGGCATCTTTTCCCGCTGCCGGTCCCGTGATAAGCCCGCGCGGGTAACGCAGGATGACGCCGATGACCGATCTCGACACGCTTCGCACGACCTATCTGGCCCGTGTGGCCGATGCCTCCGACGCTGCCACGCTGGAAGAGGTTCGCCTTGCCGCGCTTGGCAAGAAGGGCGAGATCAGCCTGATGATGCGCGAGTTGGGCCGGATGACCCCGGAAGAGCGTCAGACCACCGGCGCCGCCCTGAACCGGCTGCGCGACGAGATCGACGCGGCTTTGCGCGCCCGCAAGACCGGGCTGGAGGATGCAGCGCTCGATGCCCGCCTGCGCGAGGAATGGCTGGATGTGACCCTGCCGGGCCGTCCGCGTCCGAAGGGCAGCATCCACCCGGTCAGCCAGGTGACCGAGGAGGTCACCGCGATCTTCGCCGATATGGGCTTTGCCGTCGCCGAAGGCCCGCAGGTCGAAAGCGACTGGTTCAATTTCGACGCGCTGAACATCCCGCCCGAGCATCCGGCGCGGCAGGAACACGACACCTTCTTCATGCACCGCGCGGAAGGCGACAACCGCCCGCCGCATGTGCTCCGCACCCATACCAGCCCGGTGCAGATCCGGGCCATGCAGGAACAGGGCGCCCCGATCCGCGTGATCGCGCCGGGCCGCGTTTACCGGATGGACATGGACCAGACCCATACGCCGATGTTCCATCAGGTCGAGGGGCTGGCCATCGGTCGCGACATCTCCATGGCCAATCTGAAATGGACGCTGGAGGAATTCTGCCGCGCCTTCTTCGAGGTCGAAGCGGTCGAACTGCGCTTCCGCGCCAGCCATTTCCCCTTTACCGAGCCCTCCGCAGAGGTCGATATCCGCTGTTCCTGGGAAGGCGGCAAGCTGCAGATCGGTCAGGGCGAAAGCTGGATGGAAATCCTTGGCTCGGGCATGGTCCATCCCAAGGTGCTGGAAGCCGCCGGCGTCGATCCGACCGAATGGCAGGGCTTCGCCTTCGGCATGGGCATCGACCGGCTGGCGATGCTGAAATACGGCATCCCCGACCTGCGCGCCTTCTTCGAAAGCGACCTGCGCTGGCTGCGCCATTACGGTTTCGCGGCGGGCGATGTGCCGAGCGTGGCGGGCGGGTTGAGCAGATAGGATCTCGCGAGAGACGTGCCTGGCTGCTTACCGACAGTGGCTTGATGCAGGGTTTCGGGGCCGGGTTTATCTTCTGCTTCTGCTGGACGTCATGTTTGTCCCGGTCCCGATGAGGCAAGTGCCGCGAGGAAGCCTACCTGCCGAGGGCGAAGCGTAATCGACAACCATATCTTATCCGCAGCGACCGGCTTAGCGCAGTAAGCCAGCCTGCATATTCTCATGCCGAAATGGGCCGCAGCCCAAAGCTGCAGCCCATTTCTATTCCGTTCAGATCTCTGTCAGAGACCGCCGTTGGTCGTGGAGATGTCCACAACTTCAGCAGACGTCGTGTCAACCGTCGGGACATAGTTCGGCTCGCCACCGTCCAGAATCCGCTGGCCTTCCTGACGGCACAGGTTGTCGGCGGTTTCGGTGTCCATCTTTTCGGGACGACGGATCGAGCGATCCCATGTGACCTGCTCATGGGTGTAGATCTGACAAATCACCGGGCCTAGCGGCGACTGCGCGATGACCGGGGTGGTCTCGTAATCCTTGGGCGTGATCGCACAGGCTGAAAGCGTCGCAACAGCGGCAACGACAAGGGCCATTTTCTTAAACATACAACTATTCCTTCTGGCGATAGGCATTCGCGCACTATCAGACAATCCATTACGATCACATTATTGCGCGTAAAGCGATATGACAAAAGAGACAGTCTTGAGTCAATATGATACGGATTCGTATGCTTAACGCGCGTGGACGAAGCCGGCCTCGGCCATGAGCGCATCGCTGCGGCTTTCGATCACCTCTCGGAGGCGGCGCACGAAACTGTCGCGGTCCTCTCCCGGTTCGGCCTGCATCGGCGGCAGGAACTCGATCACCGCCCGGCCCGAGGCGACCGGCAGCCCGCGCTTGGGCCAGAACAGGCCGCAATTGACCGCCACCGGATAGACCGGCAGGCCGGTTTCCAGATGGATGGTCGCGATGCCGTGCTTGTAGGGGCGCTGCTCTCCAGGCCGGGTCCGGGTGCCCTCGGGATAGACGATCAGGTGGCCCAGCCCCTCCTCGGTGCCGATCCGTGCCCGCGCGGCGCTGACGATCTGGCCCATGGCGTCGCGGCCCTTGCTGCGGTCGATGGGGATGGATCCGACCTCGCGCGCATACCAGCCCATGATCGGCACCCGCAGGACTTCCCGTTTCATCACGAAGGCGCGACGTTCAGCCGCACTGGCAATGGCGAGGATGTCGAGAAAGCTTTGATGCTTGGCACCGATCAGCGCGTCCACGCCCGGGGCAGGGGGGGTGCCGCGCAATTCGACCGCGACGCCCATATGCCAGCGCGCGGCGCGCAGCATATAGGCGATCCAGATCGAGGCGACGCGATTGGCGCCGCGCCGGCCATGGCGCATCTGGGTCAGCACGCCCCAGAGGCCCAGCACCACCGTCGCCAGCCCGACATGGATGTAATAGGTCAGCGTGCGCAGCCAGGCGAAAAGGCCGGTGCCGCCGGGACGGGGCGAAAGGCGCGCGGCCTCGGTCGCGCTCAGAAGCGGCCCGCTCATGGCACGGCCTTCAACATGCGCAGGGCGGCCCAACGGGTGGCGAAAAAGCCCACCCCGGCTGCGATCAACGGGATCAGCAGGGGCAAAAGCCAGCCCCAGCCCTGAAATCCCAGCCCGGTCAGGAAGCCGCCGGCCTCGTCCATGTCGGGCAGAAGCGCGATGGCCAACATGCCCAGGGCCGTCCCGGCAGCAGCGCCGGTTGCCGCGCGACGGGTGAAGCGGCGCACGAAGGCCTGGGCGATGGTCACGTCGCGCGCCCCGATCAGGCGCAGCACCCGGATCACCTGCCCGTTCGCCGCCAGCGAGGATTGCGCCGCCAGGATCATCATCGCCGTGCCCGCAGCCGCGATCAGCCCCAGCGAGACGACGCCGAGGAATTTCAGCCGCCGCGCCGCCGATACCAGCGGTTGACGCCAGCGGGTGTGGTCGTCCAGCACCGCGCCCGGAACCTCGGCCTCCAGCCGCAGGCCAAGGCCGGCGGCATCGAAGCCTTCGCCATCCTCGCGGATCTCGATCAGGCGCGGAACCGGCAGGGCCTCGACCGGGACATCGGGGCCGAACCATGGGGCCAGCAGGGCCTCGACCTCGTCCTCGGGGATCATCCGGGCCTCGGCCACGCCGGGCGTCTGGTCGAGGATCGCCATGACCTTGCCGGTCTCGCCCTCGATCTCGTCGAGCGGGGCCGAGACGCGGATGGTCACGGTCTGCGCCAGCGAGGAGGACCAGCGATCCGCCAGCCGCCCGGTGGCGAGGCTGAGCGCGAGCGCGAAAACCGCCAGAAAGGCCATGGCCCCGGCGCTGAGCAGGGTCAGTTGTGCGGTAAAGCCGGTCGAAGGCACGATCCGGCCGGCCACGCCGCCGTCACGCCCGACCAGCCCCTGCCAGAGGCTGCGCCAGTCGACATTGCGAAACTCGGGTTTCATAGATCTGCCCCCGCCAGTTGCACCCGCTTGCCCGAAATCCGCAGCACCCGCGCCTGCACCTCAAGTTGCCGTGCGGCGCGGATCAGGTCCATGTCATGGGTGGCGATCAGGATGGTCTTGCCCGAACGGTTCAGCTCGACCAGCAATTGCAGCAGGCGCATCGACATTTCCCAGTCGAGATTACCGGTCGGCTCGTCCGCCATGACGAAATCGGGCGACATGATGACGGCGCGGGCCAGTGCGGCGCGCTGTCTTTCGCCCCCCGACAGCGAAGGCGGCATGGCCCGGGCATGGCCGGTCATACCGACCCAGCCCAGAAGTTCTTTCAGGGCCTGCATGTCGATGGGCTGGCCGGCAACCGTCAGTGGCAGGGCGACATTTTCGGCCACCGGCAGGTGGTCGAGGAATTGCGCGTCCTGATGCAGCACCCCGATCTTGCGGCGCAGCATGGCGATGCCGTCGCGCGACAATCCGCCGACATCGTGACCGAAGGCCGAAAGCTGGCCGGAACTGGGCAGAAGATCGGCATAGCACAGCCTGAGGAAGCTGGTCTTGCCCGATCCCGACGGCCCGGTCAGGAAATGGAACGACCCCGCCGGCAGGCTGAGCGTCATGCCCGACAGAAGCGCCCCGCCCTCGCGGTAGCCGAAGGTCACGTCCTGCATTTCGATCAAAGCGGCCTCCATGGCATTCGATGCTGCGCGGCGCTTGGAAGCCCGGCGTTGCGTTGATAGAACAGGCTGGCAAGGAATGCCAGAAACGGCGCAGCTTTTGACAGGATGACCCATGCGGCTGATTTGCCCGGAATGCAACGCGCTGTATGACATCGACAGCGCGATGATCCCGCCCGAGGGGCGCGAGGTCGAATGTTCGGCTTGTGGCCATGTCTGGATGCAGGACCCCGAAACCCTGCCCGCGACCGGGAAGCCCCGCAGGGCAGCCAGGCTCGCCTGGGCGGAACCTGACAGCGGTACTTATGCGGGCGATAGCTCGCTGCGGGGGCTCACGAAAGATCTGCGTGAGGCGGCGCGGTCCCATACCGACAGCCTGCCCGAGCTTGGCGAGGCGCCGGTTCTGCAACGTCCCTTGCCCGATGATGTGCTGTCGATCCTTCGCGAGGAAACCGCGCGCGAACTGGGCGCCCGCCGCGCCGTGCGCGGGGATGTGCCCGAATCCCCGGTCACCGCACCTGCGATGAGCATGGAGTCGCCTGAATTTGCGATCGAGGCGCTAGCGGAAGATGCCGAGCCCGATTCGCTGGCCTTTACAGACCTGCCCGCTGCGGTCGCGCAGCCGTCGCAGGAAACCGCCCATCCGACCCCTGAGCCGATGCAGGTCACCTGGTCCGAACCGGCAGCGGCTAAGGATGAGCGCCCGCCCGTGCCGCGCCGCCGGGTGCCGCGTGGTCTGCCAGATGTCGAGCAACTGGCGGCGACGATCCAGACCGCCGGACAGGTTCCTGAAGCCGAAGAGGAGGCCGTGACAACGCTGGTGACCACGCCAGAGAATGTGGCGGATGACGGCTATCGCACCGGCCTGATCCGGGCGCTATCGGTCGCGGCGGCCCTCGCATTTGCCTATGTCGGTGGCACGGCCTGGGTCGGCACCGGAACAGCACCGGGGGCGGTGGCCTCGATGGTGGCCGGCGTCGACGGTTTGCGCGCGGGTCTTCAGGGCGCGGTCGATACGGTCATCGGACGTGGGGGCCACTGATGCGCTTCGCCCCGATCCCCGAATCGCTGCCCGCCACGGTGCCTTTCACCGGACCCGAAACGCTGGAACGGCGCCGGGGGGCGCCCTATGTCGCGCGTCTGGGTGCCAATGAGAACGGCTTCGGCCCCTCGCCCCGCGCGGTCGAGGCGATGGCCCGCGCCGGTGCCGAAGCGTGGAAATACGGCGACCCCGACAATCACGACCTGCGTCAGGCGCTGGCCCGCATCCACGGCATTGCCCCGGATAATGTCATGCCGGGCGAGGGGATCGACAGCCTTCTGGGCCTGCTGGTGCGGCTGATCGTGGCGCCGGGCGAGGCGGTGGTGACCTCGGACGGGGCCTATCCGACCTTCAATTACCATGTCGCGGGTTTCGGCGGCGTGCTCCATAAGGTCCCCTATCGCGACGACCGCGAGGATCTGGAAGCACTTCTGTCGCGCGCGGCAGAGGTTCAGGCCCGGCTGATCTATTTCGCCAATCCCGACAACCCGATGGGAAGCTGGCACGAGGGCGCGCTGATCGAGGCGCTGCTGGATCGCATCCCCAAAGACAGCCTGCTGATCCTGGACGAGGCCTATGCCGAATTCGCCCCGGCCTCGGCCCTGCCGCGGATCGGCGCGGAGGATCCCCGGGTGATCCGGATGCGCACATTCTCCAAGGCTTACGGCCTTGCCGGGGCAAGGATCGGCTATGCCATCGGTGCGCCCGACCTGATCGCGGGCTTCGACCGCATCCGCAACCATTTCGGCGTCAACCGGATCGCCCAGGCCGGGGCGCTGGCGGCGCTAGGGGATACCGAATGGCTGGATGGGACCCGCGCGAAAGTCGCCGCCGCCCGCGACCGTATCGGCCGGATCGCGGCGGATGCGGGGCTGGTGGCGCTGCCTTCGGCCACCAATTTCGTTGCCATCGACTGCGGCGCAGATGGCGATTTCGCCCGCCGGGTGCTGGCCGGGCTGGACCGCGCCGGGATCTTCGCGCGCATGCCCGGCGTGGCGCCCATGGATCGCTGCATCCGCGTCTCCTGCGGCCCCGAGGCCGAGCTTGACGCTTTCGCCGCCGTTCTGCCCGAGGCGCTTGCCGCCGCGCGGGACGGTATGTCAGGCCGCTGAGTCCCGCCGCCACCGGACCACAGACATTGAGCGCGGCAGAACCGCCATCACGCCCCGTCGCAGTTCCTTGGGCGGGCGATCAAGGTTCTGTGCCACAGGCAGAACCTTCCCAACCACGCGCCGACGGCCTCACAGCCCGAGCAATTGCACCGCGTTATCGCGGCAGACCGCACGGCGCTGCGCATCGGTGATGGCGGCGGCCTCGATCCATTCGCCGGCCTCGGCGGGGCGTTCATAGGGGTAGTCCACCGCGAACAGCACCCGGTCATCGCCAAGCGCATCCAGCGCGCAGCGCAGCGGCTCGTCCGAGCAGACGCCGGCGGTCGTGCACCAGAAATTGCGGCGGAAATACTCCGACGGCTTCATCGCCAGCCGCTTTTCCTTGCGGTTGGAAATCTCCCACCGGCTGTCGAAGCGCCAGAGCTGATAGGGCAGCGTTTCGCCCATATGGCCCAGCATCAGCTTCGCCTTCGGGAAACGGTCGAAAACGCCGCCGAAGATCAGCCGCAGCGCGTGGTTGCCGGTTTCCACCGTCCAGGACCAGACCGGGCCCCAAAGCTCGGAATGGGCTTGATACATATAGGGGACATCGGGCGGGTTGTTCGGGTGGATATAGATCGGCGCGCCAAGCGCCTCGGCCCGTTCCCAGAGCGGCGAGATACGGTCGTCGTCCAGATAGGTGCCATTGGTCTGGCCGTTGATCATCGCCCCCTGCATCCCAAGGTCGCGGACGCAGCGTTCCAGTTCATCTGCAGCCGCCGCAGGGTCCTGCACCGCGAGATGCGCGAAGCCGCCATAGCGGTCGGGCCGTGCCTGGATTTCCCTGGCGAGGAAATCGTTCACCTCCTGCGCCTTGCGTATCGCCGTTCTGGTATCCGGCTCGGCCTGCACGCCGGGACCAGAGAGCGAGAGGATGGCCTTATCCACCCCGATCTCGTCCATTCCGGCCAGCCTGCGCTCGCCGAAATCCATCAGCGCGTCATTCGCCTTGCCGAAAAGCTCGGGCGAGATATTGGGGGCGGTCAGTGCCCAGTAATCCTCGAAGCCGGGGGCCATGAAATGTTCTTCCAAAGCGATCTTGGGGGTCATTTGTGCGTCCTTTCAGAGTTCGAATATCTTCTTTTCGGTCCGGTGCAGGCAGGGGCCGGGGCCGCCTGAGCCGATCAGGTAATTGTCACAGATCACCGCAAAGACGCGGGCGTCGTCATAGCCGGGATGAACGGCAAACAGCATGTTCTCGGCCAGCGGCAGGGTCTCGTCGCGGCGGATCAGCGGACGCTCGACCATCTCACAGCCCTGCCCGTGCGCATAAAGCCGGGTCTCGGGTGGCAGGCCGCGCGCCTGCATCCAGGCGTCATGGGCGGCGGCGATTTCGGCGGGATGGGCGCCGGGGACCATCAGCGACAGGGTGTGATCCTGCGCGGCGCGCACGTTCTCGAAGGCCTGCAACAGATGATCGTCGGCCCGGCCCAGCACCATCGTCCGGGCAATTTCCAGATAGATCCCGCCCGGCCCGTTGATCTCGATCAGCAGCGACAGATGATCGCCCGGCGCCAGTTCGCGGGTCTGGAAGGGCCGGTTCCTGAACCGGGAGGCCTGCCCCACCGGCGCGGAAACGCCAAGCTGGATGCCCTGATCGCTGCCGAGCCTGCGGCCCACGGCCTCGGCATGGGCGGCGATGTCACGGTCGGTGAGGCCGGGGCGGATGAAATCGCAGACCTCGGCGAAGACCCGATCCTGCAACAGCGCGGTATCGCGGATCAGCGCCTGCTCCTCGGGGCTTTTCGGGGCCTTCACCCGGTCGAGCGCATCTGTCGCGTCCACCGTCTCGAACCCCGCCGCCCGCAGGCCCGCGACCATGGAATAGGGCAGCGCGCCGGGGGCCAGCAAACCGACGCGCTTCGCGCCCGCCTCGCGCAGCAGCTGCACCAGCAATTCGGTGTCGTAATCAATGGTGTAATTGACCGAGACGAAGCTGGGCGTGCCCAGAACGCGCCCTACCCCTGCCGTCGCCTGCGCCTGCGGGTCGGTCGCCAGATCGGTGCCGAAGGCGCCCATCTCGACCACCTCCATCGGCCGGTCGGGGAAGACGACCACCGTGCGCGGATAGCCGTTATTCGCCGGCACATCGGTCAGCCAGCGCACATAGCCGCCGCACCAGTCCTCGCGCGCCTGAGTCACCATCGCGTCGAGGCCGAGATCGGCCATGACCCCGCGTGCAAGGGACCAGCGGCGTTCCATCTCGGCGCGCGAAATCGGGGAATTGGTCATGGCTTGGCTCCTCTCTCGATCAGCGGCAGGGCGGCGGCACCGCCCTTGGCATAGGCGTCCAGGTTCGCCGCCACGATGGGCAGGGCCTGCTGGCGATAGACATCGGCATAGCCGCCGATATGCGGCGTCACGATGACATTGGGCAGGCGGCGGAAGGGACTGTCCGGCGGCAGCGGCTCGGTCGCGAAAACGTCGAGACCGGCACCGGCGATGCGGCCTTCGCGCAGAGCCGCAAGCAGCGCCTCTTCATCGACGCAGCCGCCACGGGCGATATTGACCAGAATGCCCGAAGGCTTCATCGCCGCCAGCACATCGGCATCGACGATATGATGGGTCCGGGCCGAATAGGGGACCAGCACGACCAGAAAATCGGCCTCGGCAGCGGCATCCTTGATATTCGCACGCGGATAAATGCGGTCTATGCCGGGCGCCTCGCGACGACCGTCCGAGACACCCGTCACCCGCATCCCGAAGGCCCGGCACAGCCCGGCCAGATATTCGGCGATGCTGCCCAGGCCGATGATGCAAACGGTCTTGTCGCGCAACAAAGGCTGTTCCCACCTGTTCCAGTTGCCGGCCTGCTGATCTGCGATCATCGCAGGCAGGCGGCGCGCGCAGGCCAGCATCAGCATCACCGCAAGCTCCGACATCTGCGGGCCGTGAAAACCGCCGCAACTGGTCAGCGCGACCTGCGGAGGCAAGGCCTCCATGGCCAGCAGGTTATCGACCCCGGTGGTCAGCGCCTGCACCCAGTCAAGGCGCGGCATTGCCGCGACCAGATCCGCCGGGATACGCGGCGCAAGGCCGATCAGCACCTGTGCATCGGCGGCAAGGGGCATCGCCTCCTCTGCCGTACGGGCTGCGGTGAAGCGGTATCCGGGCCGCGCCAGCGCCTCGGCATACCAATCTGCATGCTCGTCGAGGATCAGGACATTTGTCGAACTCATGGCGGCCCTCAATAAAGCAGCTTCGGCAGCCAGAGCGCGAGGCCCGGCAGCAGGAAAAGCAGCACCACCAGCACCACCGGCGCCAGCAGGAAGGGCCCTATCCCGCGATAAAGCCGTGCCATCGACAGGTCGGGCACCTGCGCGCGGATGATGAACAGGTTCATGCCGACCGGCGGGGTAATCAGGCCCAGTTCCACCAGCACCGCCACCAGCACACCGAACCAGACCGGATCGAAGCCGTAACCCGTCACAACCGGCAGGAAGACCGGCACCGTGATCAGCACCATGCCGATGCCTTCAAGGAAGCAGCCCATGACGATGTAAAGGATCACGATCATCGCCATCACCAGCCAGGCCGGCAGCGCCGCCGCCTGTGCCATGCCCAGAAGCGTGTCGGGCAGCCGGGTCTGGACGATGAAATTGGCGAAGATCGTCGCCGCGACAATGATCATGAACAGCGCGCAGGAAACCAGGACCGAGGCCTGCACCGCATGGACCAGCCCGTGCAGCGACAGCGAGCGCTTCAGAAAGCCCAGCAGGATCGCCCCGAAGGCACCGATGGAAGCGGCCTCGTTCGGGCTGAAGATGCCGGCATAGATGCCGCCGATGGTCAGCACGAAAAGCAGGATGAACTGCCACGGCCCGCGCAGCGCCGCCAGCCTTTCGCGGGCGGTGGCCCGGCCCTCGACCGGGACCGCATCCGAACGGCTGGCGACCCAGAGCGCCACCACGACGTAAAGCAGCAGCAGCACGATCCCCGGCACCATCGAGGCCGCGAACAGCCGCGCCACCGACTGCTCGGCGATGGAGCCGTAGATGACGAGGATGATCGAGGGCGGGATCAGGATCCCGAGCGAGCCGCCCGCCGCGACCGAGGCCGCCGCATAGCCCTGTTCATAGCCGGCGCGCTTCATCTCGGGCATGGCGATGCGGGTCATGCTGGCCGCGGTCGCGACCGAGGATCCGCAGATCGCCCCGAAGGCCCCGGAGGCCGCGATCGAGGCCACCGAAAGCCCGCCCCGCAGCCCCGACATCAGGACGCGCGCGGCGTTGAACAGTTCCGCCGACATCCGAGAGCCGCTGGCGACCTCTCCCATCAGCACGAAAAGCGGAATGACCGAGAGGTTATAGGACGATGCCGTATCGAAGAAGGCCGTCCCCGAGATCAGCTTGGCGACCTGCAGATTGTTCAGCGCGATATTGCCGGCGATGCCGACCGCACCAAGCGCCAGCCAGACCGGCTGACGGACGAAGAGCAGCACGAACATCACCGCGATACAAAGCAGACCGAGCGCGAAGGGGGTCATAGGGCGCCCTCCTCGCTCGGGTGGGGATCATCGTCGCCCTCGCCACGCAGGGTACGGCGCAGGCGCAGGACCACCGTCCAGAGAATGCCCGCAAGGCCGATGAAGGCCACCACCCAGAGCATCCAGTTCGGCAGGCCGAGTTCCAGCGAATAGCCGCCCCATTTCCACGCATCCATGGCCGGGCCGATCATCGCCCAGCCAAGGAACAGGAACAGCGCCAGCGTCCCGAAGATGGTGCAAAGGCCAAGGACATGCAGCACCCGGCGCGACAGCAGCGGATCGATCAGGTCGATCAGGATCTCGCCCTTGCGGGCGATCACCGGGGCCATGCCGAAGACCACCATGACCAGAAGCCCGATGCTGACCAGGTCATAGGATCCGCGCACCGGCCTGTTGACGGCAAGGCGCAGCAGCACATCGGCGACAACGACCAGCATCATCCCCACGAGCGCGACAGAGGCGATCCACAGCATGACGCGCGGCACGCCCTTCAATTCGTTATCACTCGGGCCATCGGCCATGATCTTCCCCCTTTGCGAAAGGGCCGGCCCGCACAAGACGGGCCGGCACCGCCTTACTTCGTATAGGCGTCCACGAAAGCCTGCGCGGGCTTGCCGCTGTCGGCCACGGCCTTGACGGCGCCCTCGACAATGGGGGCATATTCGGCCTTCAGCGTCTCGATCTGCGCTGGCTCAAGCGTGACGATGTTCACACCGCCATCGACCATGTATTGTCGGCCTGCGGCCTCGCCCTCGTCCCATTTCGCGCCATACCATTCGGCGCGGTTCGGGCCGGTGGTGTCGTCGATCAGCGCCTGCAGTTCCGGCGTCAGCCCGTCATAGGCCTTTTGCGACATCACCAGCGCGAAGGTGGCCGAGGCGATGCCAGGCTCCATCGAGAATTTCGTCACCGGTGCCAGATCGAAGCTCTGCGTCGCCTCATAGGGGAAGGTCGCGCCATCGACGACGCCCTTGCCCATCGCATCGGCCGATTCAGCCGGCGGCACCGGCACCGGGGATGCCCCCATCGCCTCGATGATCTGCTGCCAGATCGTGCCGGCATAGCGGATGCGTTTGCCCTTCAGCGCCGCCGGATCGGTCGGGTCGGTGTTTGCCAGATGGAATTTCAGGGGCGGCGTCACCGCCATCCACAGGACCTTCGTGCCGGGATGCTCCTCGGCCAGATATTCGGGCGCGAGTTCGGTCAGCCGCCGCGACATGATCTGGCTGGTATTGCCTTCCGAGGGCGTGACCAGCGGCAGGCCGGCCAGTTCGGTCAGCACAAAGCGGCCCGGCGTCGCGCCATGCAGGATCACCGCGATCTCGGCCGCACCCGAGGTGACCAGATCGAACTGGCGCGGCGGCGGGCCAAGCTGGCCGGCGGGGAAGATCTCGACCTTCAATTCGCCGCCGCTCTTTTCGGTCAGTTCCTGCCCCCATTCCTCGACCGCATGGTTCCAGGTGTGGTTCGGCGGCAGAAAGCTGGACACCCGCAAGGTAGTTTCCGCCCCTGCCGTTCCGGCCAGTAGTGCCAGCGCCGAGGCGGCTGCGATTGCTCTGATATTCATCTTATCCTCCCTTGGTTTTGCCCGGTTTCGGGCCTGGTTATCACGCTTCAGAAAGCGACCTTGTCGCCGCCTTTCAGGCCCAGTATCTCGCGCGCTTCGTCGGGGCTGGCGACTTCGTGGCCCAGGTCCTCGACCAGCCTGCGGATCTTGCGGACCTGCTGGGCATTCGACTCCGCCAACTCGCCACGGCTGATGAACAGGCTGTCTTCAAGGCCCACGCGGACATTGCCGCCCATCTGGCTCGCGGTCAGGGCCATCGGGATCTGGGACGCCCCGGCGGCCAGGATCGACCAGCGGTAATCGTCGCCGAACAGCTTGTCGGCGGTCTTCTTCATGAAGACGAGATTGTCGATATCGGCCCCGATCCCGCCCAGGATCCCCATCACGAACTGGATGAAGATCGGCGCCTTGAACAGCCCGATATCCATGCAGAATTTCAGGTTATACAGGTGGCCGACATCGTAGCATTCATGCTCGAACTTGACCTGATGGGGGGCGAGCGTGGTCGCCGCCTCCTCGATATCGCGGAAGGTGTTGCGGAAAATATTGCCGTCGGAATTCGCGACGTAATCCCGCTCCCAGTCGAACTTCCAGTCGGTATAGCGCTTGGCCAGCGGATGGAACGAGAAGTTCATCGAACCCATGTTCATCGAGCACATTTCCGGGCTGAAGGTCATGGTCGGCCTGATGCGGTCCTGGATCGACAGCGTCAGCGAGCCGCCGGTCGAGATATTCACCACCGCATCCGTCGCCTGCTTGATCCGGCCCAGGAAGGGACGGAAATCCTCGGGGTCTACCGAAGGCGCACCGTTTTCCGGGTTCCGCGCATGAAGATGCAGGATCGAGGCGCCGGCCTCGGCGGCCTCGACCGCCTGGCTGGCGATGTCGTCATAGCTCCACGGCAGGGCGTCCGACATGGTCGGGGTGTGGATGGCGCCGGTGATGGCGCAGGTGATGACGGTCTTGGGCTTCCTCGCCATGGTCATTGTCCCTTTTCGGTAAGGCCGCGCACGCGGCGGCTGAGGGGGAAAAGCTCGGTCCCGCGATGGCCGCGGATCAGCCCCCATAGCCCTTTCGGGGCAAAGAGCATGACCGCAATCGCCACCACGCCGAGCGCGATGAGATAGATGGTGCCATAATCCGCCAGCGTCTCGCGCAGGGCGAAATAGACCAGCGTGCCAAGGATCGGGCCTTCCAGCGTGCCGATGCCGCCGATCACCACGATGAAGATGACAACGGCGGTCCAGTCATTGACTGAAAACGCCGCATCGGGCGAAATCCGCAGCTTCTGCAGGAAGATCAGCCCGCCGACCAGCGTGGTCAGCCCGGCGGTGACGACATAGACGGTGAACTTGGTCCACCAGATGTCGATCCCCAGCGATTTCGCCGCCAGCTCGTTGTCGCGGATCGCGGTCAGCGCCACGCCCCGGCGCGAACGCAGGAAGGCGAAGACCGCGCCGACGACCAGCACCGCGATGCCAAGCGCCAGCCAGTAGATCAGCGCCTCGCGCCCGTCGCGGCTCTCGGACAGGCCCTTGACCACGCCGACCGGCAGCGAGGTGCCCGAGCCGCCGCCAAGCGATGTGACCTGCGCGAAGGTCAGCAGGAACACCTCGGCCACGACCCAGGTGCCGATGGCGAAATAGGCGCCGCGCAGCCGGAAGATCAGCGCCGCGACAGGGGCCGAGATCGCCGCCCCGATCAACGCCGCGACCGGCAGCGCCAGAAGCGGGTTCAGCCCCCAGAACATGGTCGCGGCGAAGAACATGTAGCCGCCAAGGCCCACATAGGCCTGCTGCCCGACCGAGACGAGGCCGGCATATCCGGCAAGGAAGTTCCACAAGGTCGCCAGCGACATGTAAAGGAAGATCTCGCCGAACAGCCGCAACTCGGCCCGGCCCGCCCACCAGGGCGCGGCGAACATGACCAGCAGCGCCGCGCCCAGGGCGGCCATGGCGAGGGTGGATGCAGGCGTGCTGCGCGATACGCTGAGATCTCTCATCCGTCCATCCTCGGGAACAGGCCGCGCGGGCGAATGGCAAGGATCAGCAGGAAGACCAGATGACCGGCGAGGATCTGGTAGCCGGGATTGATCTTCGCCCCCAGCGTCTGCGCGATGCCAAGGATCACCCCGCCCCCCAGCGTCCCCCACAGGTTGCCGAGCCCGCCGATGATGACCGCCTCGAAGCCGAAGATCAGCCGCGACGCCCCCGCCGCCGGATCGAAGGAGGTGCGGATGCCCAGAAACACCCCCGCCAGCGCCGTGACCGCCAGGGACAGCGCCATGGCAAGGCCGAAGACATGCGCCCGGTTCAGCCCCATCAGCTGCGCGATGTCCTGCCGGTCCGAGGTGGCGCGGAAGGCCCGGCCAAGCGCGGTGCGGTAGAACATCCATTGCAGCCCGGCGATCACCGCCACGGCGACGGCAAAGACCAGCACCGGCATGACCCCGAGCGTGATCGGCCCGAGGCTGACCGAGGCCGTCTCGATCGGGCCGGCCTGCAGCTTCTGCGGATCGGCGCTGTAACCCATCAGAAGCGCGTTCTGGATGATGACCGACAGCCCGAAGGTGACCAGCAGCGGCGGCAGCAGGTCATCGCCCATGGTGCGGTTCAGGATCAGCCGTTGCAGCGCGTAACCGAAAGCGGCCATCACCGGCACCACGATCACCAGCGCCAGCAGCGGGTTCAGCCCCAGCCCGACAGAGGTGGTCAGCGCCACATAGGCCGACAGCACGATCAGGTCGCCATGGGCGATATTGACCAGCCGCATGACCCCGAAGATCAGGCTCAACCCCGCCGCGAACAGCGCGTAAAGCCCGCCCAGCAAGGCCCCTTGTATGATCGCATTGATCCAGTCCATCGCTATACTCCGAAATAGGCCTTGCTGATGGCGTCGCGGGACAGCTCGCCCGAGCCGCCGGTCAACGAGACTCGGCCCTCCTGCAGGCAGGTGACATGGGACGAGACCGACAGCGCCTTGGCGATGTCCTGCTCGACCACGATGGCCGAGAGGCCTTCGCCGACGATGCCGGGCAGCGCCTCGTAGATCGACTTGATGATGACCGGGGCGAGGCCGAGGCTGATCTCGTCCATCATCAGCAGTTCCGGGTTCGACATCAGCGCCCGGCCGATGGCGACCATCTGCTGCTGACCGCCCGAAAGCGCGGTTGCCGGCACGTTGCGGCGTTCCTTAAGGATCGGGAAAAGATCGTAGATGCGGGTCAGGCTCCACGGCCCCTTGCGGCCCAGCTGGCCGCCGATGATCAGGTTTTCCTCGACGCTGAGCGAGGGGAAAAGCAGCCGGCCTTCGGGCACCAGGGCGATGCCGAGGGCGGCGATCTGGTCGGCGCGCAGCGCGCCGATGGGCCGTCCCTGCCAGCGCACGGCATCCGGCGCATTGCGCAAAAGGCCCGAGATCGAGCGCATCAGCGTTGTCTTGCCGGCCCCGTTGGCGCCGATCACCGCCAGCACCTGACCGCGTTCGACCGCCAGATCGACGCCGTAAAGCGCCTGGAAATCGCCGTAATGCGCGTCGAGACCGTGGATGGACAGGATCGGATCAGGCATCGGCTTCAATCCCCAGATAGATTTCCCGGACCTCGCGGCTGTCCATGATCGCGCGCGGCTCGCCCTCGGCGATCTTCCGGCCGAAATCGATCACGATCAGCCGGTCGACCACGGCCAGCAGGGCGTGGACGACATGCTCGATCCAGACGATGGAAATACCAGTGGCGCGCAGCCTGTTGATGGTCTCGATCAGCGACTTGCATTCATGCTCGGTCAAGCCGCCGGCGATCTCGTCCAGCAGCAACACGCGGGGCCTGGCGCACATGGCGCGCGCCAGTTCCAGCCGCTTGCGCTCCAGCAGGGTCAGCCCGCCGGCCATGGTATTGGCCTTGCGCAGAAGGCCGGTGCGGTCCAGCACGTCGAGGCACAGCGCCTCGGCCTCATCGACGCCCAGACCGGCACCCTGCGTCGCCGCGACGAAGGCATTTTCGAAGATGGTCATGCCGCCGAAGGGCTGCGGCACCTGGAAGCTGCGGGCAAGACCCGCGCGGCAGCGCCGCGCGGCGGGCCATTGGGTGATATCCTCGCCCGAGAGCCGGATGGTGCCGCCATCGACCGGCAGCGTCCCGGTGACGAGGTTGAACATCGTCGTCTTGCCGGCCCCGTTCGGACCGATGACGCCAAGGGCCTCGCCCTCCTCCAGCGACCAGCTTTGATCGTCGGCGACGGTGATCGCGCCGAAGGCCTTCCGGACGCCGGACAGTTCCAGGATCGCCATCGCCCTAGCCCAGAAGCTGCAGATCGCCGGTCACCGGGATTTCCGGCGCGGTGGCGTTCTCGACGATCTTGAGGTCGATCCCCTCGCCCTCCTGCTGCCATTGCCCGGCAACCAGCGGCGTCTTGGTGACGTTCTTCACCGGCCCCGTGGCCCAGTTCACCGGCCCGACGATGGTCCCCATGTCGGTCGCGGCAATGGCGGCAAGGATGGCGCCTGGATCTTCCAGATCCTCGGCGCGGGCGACGACATCGGCCACGACCTCGAACAGCGCATGCTTGAAGCCGATGGGCTGGGTCCAGGGCCGCCCCGTCGCTTCCGTATAGCCCGCCGCCAGATCGGCCGAGGACACACCGGTCAGCGAGGACGAGAACGGATGCGAGGGCGACCACCAGACCTCCGAGGACAATCCGATACCGCGCGCGCCCAGGCCTTCGACCACGCTGGGGAAAAGCAGCGCCTTGCCGATGGTGACGATCTTCGGGTTGAAGCCCTGCTGTGCGGCCTGTGCCCAGAAGGTGGCGAAATCGGGCGGGATCATGTTGCCGGTCACGATCTCGCAACCCGCCGCCTTGAAGGCGCTGATCTGGTTCGAGAAATCGTCGCTCATCGGCTGGTAGCGGCCGGGATCGGTCAGCGCATAGCCGGCTGCGGCCAGCGGCTTCGGCAGACCGAGTTCCGCATCGCCCCAGGCATTGCCATCGGCGTCGTTCGGAAACAGCCCGCCGACGGTCTTGCCGACGCCCGCACCGTCCCACATCGCCAGGAAGGCCGCGATCACGTCCTCCAGCCCCCAGAAGAAGTGATAGGTGAAATCGAAGCCCGCCGCCGGATCGCCGCCGCGCCCGAAGAAATAGGGCTGCCAGGGGCAATCGGTGGTGATGCAGGGCACCTCGTTCAGTTCCGCCTGATCGGAGACCGGGTTGACCGTGTCCGGCGTCGAGGCGGCGACGATGATGTCCACCTCGTCGTTCAGGATCAGTTCCGAGGCGACCTCGGCGGCGCGGTTCGGGTTCGACTGACTGTCCTTCGAGATCACCTCGATCTGCCAGGCCTTGCCGTTATTCTCGATCCCCTGCCCGAAGCGTTCCGAGATCGCCTTCAGGATATAGTCGTCGGCCTCGGCGAAGCCGGCCAGCGGGCCGGTGCGCGGGCTGACATGACCGACCTTCAGGGTCGGGCTCTGCGCATAGGCGCGGGTGCCGCGCAGGATCGCGGGCGCAGCCAGAAGCGCCGCGCTGCCAGTCAGGAAATGGCGCCTTTTCAAGGTCTTCAGCATCTCGTCCTCCCCGGTTCGAGTGTTTCAGAATGTCGCATCGCCGGTCACCTGCCGGTACAGCACCGGCAGAAGGTCCGAGAGATAGCCCATCTCCTCGACGGCATGGCGATGCAGGCGGGTGCAGAAATCGTCGGTCAGCACCTCTGCCCGGACCTTGGCCTTCACCTCTCCGGGCAGTTCGGTGGTCAGGTCCTGGTGATGGACGCCACCCAGCCAGAAGCGGGTGCGCATCTCGGCGCCGTAATCGGTGTCGCGCACGAAATGGGTCATGTGGCCAAGGTTGATCGGCTGTTCCAGCGATCCGGGCCGACCGCAGACGGCAACGCCACCAACGGCATCGTAGCCGGCGGGGTCGAAGACCTCGTGCGGGTCGCGGAAATGGATGCGCAGCTTGTGGACAGGACCGTCGCCGCCGAGGGTCTCGTGGACGAGGTGCTTGGCGCCATAGTAATTGCCGCCATTGCCGCGGTCTTCCCAGTCGCTGAACAGGTGATCGACCGGATGCCACAGCTTGTACTGGTCGGTCCCGCCCAGCCAGCCGAACCACCAGTCGACCATCTTCGCGCGGCAATGCGGCATCCGGGTCAGCGCGGCGATGGTGACATGGCCGTCATCGTAACGCACCACGCCGGATTCGAGCGGCAGGTAGCCGGGTTTCAGCATCTCGTTGCGGTCTTCGAAGCGCATGGTCGATCCTCCTCACATCAGGTCAAGCGGATGGGAAACGGGAATGGGCTGGTCGGTCGGATTGGAAACGAGATCGAGTTGCCAGCCGCCATCGCCCCGATGCCATTGCCCGCCCAGCATCGACGCCTTGGCGACATTGGCGATGGGCGAGGTCTGCCAGTTGGCGCGACCTATGGTGGTTTCGACATCAGTGCCACGAATGGCCTCGATCACCGAGGCCGGGTCGGCCGGATCGGCACTGCGCTTCAGCACATCGACAGCAAGTTCCAGCAGCGCATGTTTCAGCCCGATTGTCTGCACCCATGGACGCCCGGTCGCCGCCGTCCAGGCCTCGGCGATCTGGGCGGCATTCTGCCCGGTCGCGGTCGAGGTGAAGGGATAGGCCGGGTGCCAGCCAAGTTCGCAGGACAGGCCATCGCCCGAGGGGCCGACAGAATCGAGCACACTCGGCAGCAGCAGGCATTTGCCGATGGTGGCGATCTTGCTGTGCAGCCCCTGCTGCTGAGCCTGCGTCCAGTAGGTCAGGAATTCCGGCGGCACCATTGTTCCCATGACGATATCGACGCCGGCCTGCCGAAAGGCAGCGATCTGGGCAGTGAAATCGTCAGCCATCGGGCTATAGCGGCCCGGGTCGGTCACCTCATAGCCCGCCGCCGCCAGGGCCGGGGGAAAGCCGAACTCGGCGTCGCCCCAGGCATTGCCATCGGCATCATTGGCCAGAAGCAGCCCGACCTTGCGGTTCACCTCGGCCCCGTCCCACATCTTGAGATAGGCGGCGATGATGTCCTCTAGCCCGAAGGCGAACAGGAACGTATTTTCGAAACCCTGCTCAGGCGTGGAGCCGCGTCCGAAGACATAGGGTTGCCACGGGCAGGCGGTCGAGAGGCTAGGCACACCGTTCAACTCGCATTGATCGGCGACCGGGTTGACCGTATCGGGTCCACCCGCCGAAAGGACCAGTGCCACTTCGTCCTTCAGGATCAGTTCCGCGGTGATCTCTGCCGCGCGCGAAGCGCTCGACTGGCTGTCCTTGACAATAATCTCAATCGGGCGGCCGTTCGCGCCTTCGGACAGGGCGGCGGCGAACTGGGACAGGATGAAGTCGTCTGGCTCGGCGAAGAAGGCCAGCGGGCCTGTCGCCGGGGTCACCAGCCCGACGCGGATCGGATCGCCGGCAGCACGCGCCATTCTGGGCAGGAGGGCAGGTGCAGCAAGCGCGGCTGCGGCGCTTGCCAGAAGTTGTCGTCTCGTTCCTGTGATCATCTCTCCGACCTCCTCCGTTCGGGGTGATTGCAACAGCCGTCAGTCCTTCAGGATCCCCTCCAGCTTGCGCAGATGGGTGGTGACGCGGTTGCGGGTCGCCGCCGCATCTTCGGGCGTCCATTTGCGGAAGCCCTCGCCGGTCTTCATGCCAAGCTTTCCTTCGGCAACCAGCCGTTCCAGATAGGGCGAAGGGCCGGCGCGGTCTTCCAGGTCGGCCAGCACGGTATTGTGGATGTCCAGCGTCAGGTCGGTGCCGACCAGATCGGCGTTTTCCAGCGGACCTAGCACCGACAGCCGGCGCCCGAAGCAGGATTTCACCACCGTATCGACCGATTCCGCGTCGCAGATGCCGCGCTCGACCAGGCTGATCGCCTCGCGCCAGAGCGCATGTTGCAGGCGGTTGCCGATGAAGCCCGGCACGTCCTTCTCGACCCGAACCGGGGTCTTTCCGGCATCAGCCAGCAGATCCATCATCGCCTGCACGACCCCCTCCTCGGTCCATTCGGTGCGGATCACCTCGACCAGCGGGATCATGTGCGGCGGGTTCCACCAATGCGTGCCAAGCGCGCGGTTCTTCAGCCTGAGGCCCGACATGATCTCGGTGATCGGCATGACCGAGGTGTTGGAGGCAAGGATGCAGTCATCGGGCGCATGGGCCTCGATCTCGGCGAAGATGGACTGTTTCAGCGCCATCTTCTCGGGCGCCGCCTCGAAGACAGCGTAGGCGCCTTTCACGGCGGATTCGATGGTGTCGACGATCTCGATCTTCTTGAGGATCTTCGCGATCTGCGCCTCGCTTTCGCCCATCAGCGAAAGGCTTTCCGAGACCCGGGCCGCAAGCGCGGCGCGGGCTTCGGGGCTGGGATCGGTCACGGCGACATATTGCCCGGCCCGCGCCAGCGTCAGCGCGATGCCGTGGCCCATCAGCCCGGCCCCGATCACGGCGATCTGGAGGTTCTTCCGCATCGCCTCAGCCCGCCGTATAGCCGCCATCGGCGTAGAGGATATGGCCGGTATAGAAGTCGCTGGCCTTCGAGGACAGGAACAGCAGCGGCCCGGCCAGATCCTCGGGCTCGCCCAGCCGGCCCTTGGGAACGCGGGTCAGGAAGCCGTTGCGCACCGTTTTGGCGTCGTCGGTATCCTCGAACATCCAGGCCGTCAGGGGCGAGCGGAAGACCGTCGGCGCAATCGCGTTGACCGTGATGCCGGTCGGCCCAAGCTCGCAACCAAGCGCCTTGGTGATCCCGTCCACCGCCGCCTTCGAGGCGCAATAGGCGGTATAGCCCGCCGGATGCCCCAGCAGGCCGCGGGCCGAACTGACCAGCACGATCTTGCCCCCGCCGCCCTGCGCCTTCATCTGCCTGGTCGCCGCGCGCGCCAGCAGCCAGCTTTGGGTGACATTGGCATCCATCACCGACAGGAAGGCTTCCGGCGCCATCTCGTCGATCTTGGCGACCTTGTTCATGCCAGAGGCGACGACGAGGATATCCAGCGCCCCGTAAGCATCCACCGCGCCCTGCACCAGCGCCGCACAGGCAGCTTCGCTATCGGGTCGGGTGTTGATCTCGGTCACGTCGGCCCCGGCATCGCGGCACTCACCGGCGATTTCCGCCAAGGCCTTGGCATTCCCGGCTGCCAGCACCAGCTTGCAGCCCGCCCCGGCCAGCACCCGCGCGGCCACCGCGCCGAAGGCCCCCGAGGCGCCGGTGATCAGTGCCACCTTGCCCTTCACATCGAACATTTTCAGCGGATCGGTCACGGACATCACTTGGCCTCCGGCGGATAGGGGATGACGACGAGCATCTTGCAGACATGGTTGGACCTGTTCTCGATCCGCCGGACCTGGCCGGGCGGGATGGTGCAGCTGTCCATGGCACGCAGCACCTCGGTCCTGCCGTCCCATTCGAGGGTCATTTCACCCTCCAGCACGACATAGAGCTTCTCGACCGGCGTCGCGTCAGGCCCGGCGCCACCGCCGGGCAGGAACTGGCTGAAGCCGATCCACTGGTTCGTCGGACCGCCCTCCTCGAACCCTTGCAGACGCAGGCCCGAGACGCCCCAGTGATTGGGGGCCTCGTAGGGCTGGGCGTCCTCGAAACGCTTGATAAGCATCTTTTTCCTCCCTTTTGGGCGCCCTCGCCTATTGCGGCGGAAACAGCGCCGCCTCGCGGATGAATTCCAGCATGTCGGGACCGAGCGAGGCATCCGCCGTTCCGATATGCGCGACAATCGAGATGTGGTTGTGGCCGGGCACGATGGCGGTCACCGGCAGATGCCCGTCACGGGCCAGCAAACCCGCGATCAATTGGCCGGTCTGGTCCTGCGCCAGCGGGATATCCAGTTCGCCCGCCGCCAGCATGACCGGCAGCTTCCGCCCGTCGAGCTGGTCGATATAGGACCGCTCGGCCAACTCGGCCGGGTCGGTGCCGTAATATTGCGCATCGCGGTCCGGGTCGATCTGGTGATCGGTCAGATTCGCGCTCGGGGGCGAGACCAAGATCGCGCCGATCACACCGTCATCGGGAAGCTGAAATTCCTCGCGGAAGGCATAATCCGCCGCATGGGCCGATCCTGCCGAGTTGCCGGCAACGACGATCTTCGAAACATCGCCGCCATGCGCCGCCGGGTTGTCGTGCAGCCATTGCACCACCGCAGCCATATCCTCGGCACCCGAGGGCCATTTTGCATCCGGCGCCAGCCGATAGTTCATCGCCACGAAAACGACGCCGTTCTGCGCGAAATAGGGGCCGAGATTGGCAACCTCGGCCTTGTCGCCGCGCACGAAGCCGCCGCCATGGGCGAAGATCTGGATCGGCGCCGTGCCATCTGCCGCAGCGGGCTTATAGACATCCAGCCGGTTGCGCTCGGCAGGGCCATAGACCAGGTCGGTTTCAAACTCGACGCCTTCGACGGGCAGCGTCGGATAAAGCGGCGCGTAAAGGGCATGCGTTCCGCCGACCACCTCTCGGGTCAGGGTCGTGCCCATGTCGCGCAGCTTCTGGGCGATCTCGGGCATGTCGGCGACCTGCGCCGAAGCGGGCAGCGTCCATGCCAGCCCGAGGCCGGCCAGAATCGTGCAGATACGAAAGCCCATTGCGCAGCTCCCCTTGCGGTCGTGGTCTGGTCTGACCGCCCCCGCCGGCTCCTCCGCCGGCGGGGACGAAGCCTTGGCTCAGATCCTCTCGCCCGCCTCGATGCGGAACTTCTGATCCTTGTCGATCATCGCCACGAGGCGGACGATGCAGCCGTCGCCGCGATCCCAGTTCCAGGGGAAGAAGGCAAAGGTGCAGCGCTTGCCGGTGACCGCATCCAGATCGCCGCCGACATTCTCGATCCCCATGATGCCGTTCCTGAACAGGATGTTATGAACCGGCTCCCATTCCGGGAAGTCGTCTTTCCAGTCATTGCCGCCGGACCATTCCTTGTATTCCTCGGCCAGGTGCGGCAGCAGCGGGCCATTGCGCTGCGGGCCGATCGCGGTGGCCAGCGGGTGGTCATTGGCCTGGGTGTCGTGGCCGACGACCTTGATGCCCTTCTCGACCATCCATTCGCCTGCCGATTTCACGAAGCCGGGGCAATAGGCGAAGTAATCGCCATCCTCGTATTGCTTGTGCCAGCCGGTATTGATGATCAGCACGTCGCCCTTGCGGATCGACTTGCCGCAGGCCTTTTCCAGATCGTCGCCGGTGATGAATTCCCATTTCTTCTTGGGCAGCGACACCACGATGCCGGAACCGAAGAAATGCGGCAGCGGCACCTCGTCGATGAAGGGCGTGCCCTGAACGACATGGGCCGGCGCGTCGATATGGGTGGTCGCGTGCATGGTGGTGGTGATGCGCTGCGACAGCACGCCGGACTTGGCCATATAGTGGATACGCTCGATCTTGGTATCCTCGAAATAGGGCCAGTTCGGGTTCTGGAAACCGAAGCGGTGGCTGAGGTTGTAGAATTCCAGCCCCATGCTGTTGTCGGTGTTACCCTCGAATTCAATGCCGCGAATCTTGACCATAAGCAGTCCTCCTCTGTTCGCCGCGAGCCGCAAAAGGCCCGTGCGTGATGTAGGTCGAGTGATCTGGATGTCCTCCCATCCGTCCCATATAGCGGGCCATATGACCTGCATCGCGGTCAACGGAATAATTTCGGAATTGGCAAATTGTATCGCATTGTGGGCTTTTTGGATTGGATATCCGCATCGTGAGATGTAGAAGTGAACCAAACGGCTGATGGGTGACGCATGGCACATGACGATGGCGCGAATCATCCGCCGCGAAACGGGATACAGGTCATTGGGCGCGCGGCCGCGATCCTTCGGGTATTGCGCGACGATCCCGAAGGGTTATCGCTTGGCCAGATCGCCAGTCGCGTCGGGCTGGCGCGATCAACCGTGCAGCGGATCGTTTCCGCCTTGCAGGAAGAGCGGCTGGTCACCACGATCGGCAATGCCGGGATCCGCCTGGGGCCGGAACTGGCCCTTCTGGCCGCCGCGGCCCGCTTCGATCCGGTCCCGGTCTGCCACCCCTACCTGACCCGCATCGTGGAAAAGACCGGCGAGACCGCAGACCTTTCGGTCCTGCGCGACGGTCGCATGGTCTTTCTTGATCAGGTTCCCGGCACCCACCGCCTGCGCGCCGTCTCCTCGGTCGGAGAGCGTTTTCCCCTGACCACCACGGCGAACGGTCGCGCCGCCCTGGCACTGTTTCCCGATGACGAGGCACGCCGCATGGCCGAGGTGGAATGGTCCGGAAGCGGCATCAAGACCGACTGGGACAACCTGCGCCGGACCCTGACCGAAATCCGAAAGTCCGGCTTCGCCCGCGATTGCGACGAACATACCGAGGGGATTTCAGCCGTGGGCTTCGCGCTGCGCAGCCATCTGGGCGAGATCTACGCCATTTCGATCCCGGTCCCGAGCCACCGTTTCGACCTCGTCAGCGCGCTCGTCACCCGCGAGATCCTGCGCAGTGCACGCGAGTTGCGCCGGCATCTCGGTGCCCTTGGCACGCAATGACGATGACAGCCGCGATGGATTTGCAGGACAAGGCCGCCTGACGCCACGCGGTTTCGCAACCTCGATCTGCTGGTTCGGGTCGGTCGGCGCAGGGTGTCGACGGATCGCGCCCGGTCGCGGCAAACAGAACCGGACGGGGAAAGCTACGGCGCTTATCAGATTGTCACGATCACCGGCACCTCAAGCCAGTGCTCTTCCAGATTGTTGCCGTCGCCGATCCGGTCGATGACGCCGTAAAGCCCCGATCCGTCCAGCGGGCACAGGACCCCATGCCAGGTATTGCGGCGCAGGTTCACGCCCTGCCCGGCGCGGGCGATGAATGCACGCGGCGCGGCGGGCACGCCCCCCGCATCATCGGCCACCGTCACCAGAAAGCGCGATTGCGACATCGGGATGAAGGCCTGCGATCCCAGCGGATGGCGCTCCAGCAGGTCGAGCCTGTAGGGCATCTCGCGCAGTTCGGCGTGAAACAGGCTGATCCCGGCCCGGCCCCCGCCTGTATCGGACCCGAAATCCAGCCCGGCGATGTCGTGATACCGCCCGCACTTGCCCTGATTGATGATCTTGTCAGGTGTGCCGGTCACTTCCAGCACCTCGCCGAAGGGGGCGAAGGCTTCGGCGCTCAGCGGCTCGGCGCGCAGCGTGGTCATGGCAGCATGTCCTGCAGGCGCAGCGCCGCGATGCGTTCGACCTGGGCGCAGGCCTCGGCGAATTCCGTCGGTCGGTCATTGTCGATGCGACGGCGGAAGGCGGCAAGGATGCCCGCCTTGTCATGGTCGCGCACGGCGATGATGAAGGGAAAGCCGTGCCTGGCAACATAGGCCTCGTTCAGCGCCGTGAACTCGGCGCGTTCGGCATCGGTCAGCGCGTCCAGCCCGGCGCTTGCCTGCTCATGCGTCGATTCCGCCGTCAGCCACTTCGCCTGCGCCAGCTTGCCGGCCAGATCCGGATGCGCGGTCAAGACGCCCAGCCGTTCCGCTTCGGAGGCCGAGCGGAACATGCGGCAAAGCGCATTATGCAGCCCCACGGCGCTGTCATGGGCGGGGCCAAGCTCCATCCCGAAGGCGCGTTCCGCGATCCAGGGCGAATGTTCGAAGATGCCGCCGTAGCGGGCAACGAATGTCTCGCGGTCCATTTCCGAGGGACGCTCGAAACGGACCGGCGGATGGGTTTCGGCCCAGTGCCGGGCGATGTCGATGCGGCGCGGGGTCCAGACGCCCTCGAAGCCCTGAATATAGTCGATGAAACGCTTCAAGCCGGCTAGCTTGCCCGGCCTTCCGATCAGCCGGCAATGCAGGCCGATGCTCATCATCTTCGGCGCCCCCGCCTGGCCTTCGGCATAGAGCACGTCGAATGCGTCCTTCAGATACTGATAGAACTGCTCGCCGGTGATATAGCCGGGCGCAGTGGCGAAGCGCATGTCATTGGCTTCCAGCGTATAGGGGATGACCAGCTGGTCACGGTCGCCCACCCGCAGCCAATAGGGAAGATCATCGTCATAAGTGTCCGAGACATAGGCGAATTGCCCGGTTTCCGCCGTCAGCCGCACGGTATTGGCGCTGCAGCGGCCAGTATACCAGCCCTCGGGCGGGGTGCCGACGACCTCGGTATGCAGCCGGATCGCCTCGGCGATGGCGGCGCGTTCCTGATCCTCGGGCATGTCCTTGTGCTCGACCCATTTCAGACCGTGGCTGGCGATTTCCCAATCGGCAGCCTTCATCGCCGCGACCTGTTCCGGGCTGCGCGCCAGTGCCGTGGCGACGCCATAGATGGTCACCGGAATGCCTGCGCCCGTGAACAGGCGGTGCAGCCGCCAGAACCCGGCCCGCGCGCCATATTCATAGATGGATTCCATGTTCCAATGCCGCTGCCCCGGCCACATCGCCGCGCCCGCGATATCCGACAGGAAGGCTTCGGACGCCGCATCGCCATGCAGCACGCAATTCTCGCCACCCTCCTCATAGTTCAGCACGAACTGCACCGCGACTTTCGCGCCACCCGGCCATTTCGCATCCGGCGGGTTCGCTCCATATCCGCGCATGTCCCGAGGGTAACGTGTCATCGCCTGTCTCCATCGCTGTCTCGGGCCAGTCTATCGCCGCTTTCCTTCGGGTGAAATGCGTGAAACGATCAGGGCGCGACACGGAAGGGAACGGATATGGCAGGCTATCTGACGACGCATGTTCTGGACACCGCGAAGGGCATCCCGGCCGCGGGCCTGAGGATCGAGCTTTACCGGATCGAGGGCGATGCGCGGAAGCACCTGAAAACCGTGACCACCAATGCCGACGGCCGCACCGACGCCCAGATCCTGCCAGAGACCGAATTCGTGAAGGGCACCTATGAGTTGGTCTTCCATGCCGGTGATTATCTGGGTCAGCGCGATTTCCTGGACGTGATCCCGCTGCGCTTCACCACGTCCGAGGCGAGCCATTATCACGTTCCGCTGCTGCTCTCGCCCTATGGCTATTCGACGTATCGGGGAAGTTAGGGCAACCAGCGGGTCAATGCGCCGGATCTCTCGGCGGCATGGCGGCTTTCAGCCCTTTTCGACGAACCCTCTACATTTGCTTTTCTGACGCTGGACGCTCTGACTTGCCAACGAGGGTCACAAATTTGACCGCGTTTTCAGCTTGATCTTAAAAACATAGCCATTCGGCTAGGTTTCTCTTGCCGAAACACATAGACCTTAATACTTAGCCATATGGCTAATCATCTTGACGCTCTCTTTGCCGCCTTGTCCGACCCAACCCGACGGGCGGTGATTGAGCGACTGACAACCGGGTCCGCTCCGGTCTCGGAGCTATACGCCCCCCATGAAATGGCGCTGCCCTCCTTCCTCAAGCATCTGGGCAAGCTCGAAGCTGCCGGTCTGGTCCGCTCGGAGAAGGTTGGCCGGGTCCGCATGGTTCATATCGAGGCGCTTCCCATCGCCGAGGCCGAAGAATGGCTGAAGCGGCAACGCCGTCTCTGGGAAGGCCGCCTCGACAGACTCTCCGCACTTGCCGAAAACATCGAAAAGGATTCTCACGATGGCTGATTTTGAAACCCTGGTCCTGACCCGCGATATCGCCTGTTCTCCCGCGCGGTTGTTCCACACCATGACCGACCGCGACCTTCGCCAGAAATGGAGCGCGCCGGACAATGACAGCGTGATCATCATCGACCAGTTCGATTGCCGCCCCGGCGGGCGAGAGGTGATACGTTGCGGCCCGAAAGAGGCCCCCGAGTTCAACACCATCGGCGATTTTCATGTGGTATCGCCGGATTTTCTTTGCTTCACCGAAACGCTGATGGTCGGTGGGCAAACCATCTCGATCAGCCTGTGCAGCCACGAAATCAGCGAAAGCCCTGGTGGCAGCCATTTGCGCGTTACCTTGCAGATCACCAGCCTGGCCGGGCCGGACATGTTCAAGGATTACAACACTGGCTGGTCTGCCGCGCTGGACAATCTGGCCATTCTCGCCAGCAGTTTCGAGCAATAGTCGGGGCGTCTGATATTTTGTAGCGTTTGCACTCAGAGCGGGTCGTGGGGCTGCCGTGGCGAAAGGCAGCCCCAATCCGCTTCAGCTATCTGATCCGAGCCCTCCTGTCCCCCAAAACGAGACCCGTCGCTTCTTGGGTCTCGTTTTCAGGAAAGACAGAATGCAGCCCCTCAATTCGCGATCAAGCGCAGGCTATACAGCCGGCCCGGATAGGGTTCTTCAGATCCGCTCGATCGCCAGGGCAATCCCCTGACCGCCGCCGATGCACATGGTGATCAGCGCGCGCTTGCCGCCGATGCGGTCCAGCTCGTACATCGACTTCACGGTAAGGATCGCGCCGGTCGCGCCGACCGGGTGGCCAAGCGCGATGGCGCCGCCATTCGGGTTCACCTTCGCCGGGTCGAGGCCGAGCCCCTTGTTCACCGCCAGCGCCTGCGCCGCGAAGGCCTCGTTCGATTCGATCACGTCGAAATCGCTGGCTTTCAGGCCGGTTTTCTCCAGCAGCTTCTGCACGGCGGGGATCGGGCCGATGCCCATCACCTCGGGCCGGACGCCGGCGATGGCATAGCCCAGCACCTTGAAGCGCGGGGTCAGGCCGGCGGCCTTGGCGGCATCGGCGCGGGCCAGCACCACGGCGGCAGCGCCGTCATTGATGCCCGAGGCATTGCCCGCCGTCACCGTGCCGTCCTTCTTGAACACGGTCTTGAGGCCCGCGAGCTTGTCGAGCGAGGTTTCCTTCGGATGCTCGTCGGTGTCGAAGGCCACGACGCCCTTGCGGGTCTTGACCTCGATGGGGACGATCTGGTCCTTGAAGCGGCCCTCGGCGATGGCGCGGGCGGCGCGGTTCTGGCTTTCCAGCGCGAAGGCGTCCTGGGCCTCGCGGGTGATGTCATGCTCGGCGGCGACGTTTTCGGCGGTCACCCCCATATGGCCGGTCCCCATCGGACAGGTCAGCGCGCCGACCATCATGTCGAGCATCTGCACATCGCCCATCTTGGCGCCGAAACGCGCCGCCGGCACCGCATAGGGCGCGCGCGACATCGATTCGGCACCGCCCGCGACGGCGAAATCGGCATCGCCGAGCGCCAGCATCTGCACCGCCGAGACGATGGCCTGCGCGCCCGACCCGCAAAGCCGGTTCACGTTCATCGCCGGGGTGGTGTTCGGCACGCCCGCATCCAGCATGGCGACGCGGGACAGGTACATGTCGCGCGGCTCGGTATTGAGGACATGGCCGAAGACCACGGTGCCGATCTGGTCGGGCGAGATGCCGGCGCGCTCGATGGCGGCCTTGGTCGCGGTCGCGGCCAGCTGGATCGGCGGGATCGCGGCAAGGCTGCCGCCGAAAGTGCCGATCGCGGTGCGCGCGCCGGACAGAATGACGATATCGGAATCGGCCATGGTGATCTCTCCCTAACAGAATGTGGTGACAGCTTAGGCGGCGCGAGGCCCGCTGTGAAGCGGGACACTGCGTCGCGTTCAACCGCCGATCAGATGGATGACGACGGGAATGGTGGCGACGCTGGCGGCGGTCGAGATCAGGATGGCCGAGGAGACGCGCTGCACGGCGATGCCGAAATATTCGGCCAGCATGAAGACATTGCCCGCGACCGGCAGGGCGGCGGCGGCGATCATGACGCCGGCGGCGAAAGGGGCGACGCCGAAGACATAGCAGGCAGCGGCGACGGCGGCCGGGTGCAGGACCAGCTTGGCGAAGGACAGCCAGAGCGCGATGACCGGGCGCTCGGCGCGGCGACCGACAAGGCTGGCGCCGATGGCGAAAAGCGCGCCCGGCGTGGCGGCAGCCGAAAGCAGGGTCAGGAACTCCATCGCCGGGCCGGGCAGCGGCAGGCTCAGTGCCGACCAGCCGAGACCGGCCAGCATCGAGACGATCATCGGGTTCGCCAGCAGCCCGCGCAACAGCACCCAGAGCGTCGCCAGCCGGATGCGGCCCTGCCGCGTCCCCGTGACGATAACGGTGATGAGGGTCGAGAAGACCACGAGGTCGATGATCAGGATCAACAGGACCGGGCCGGCGGCGGCCTCTCCCAGCAGCACGATCAGCATCGGCACGCCGAGAAAGCCGGTATTGCCGATGACATAGCAATGCGCCTCCATCGCCGCTTCGGCAAGGCCAAGATTGCGGGCGCGACCTATGGCCATGCCGATGGCCCAGAGGATGAGCGAGCCGGTCAGATAGGCGGCGGCGAAGGCCGGGTCCCAGATCTCGTTGATGTCGAGCGTTGCGGCAAAGCGGAACAGCATGGCCGACAGCGCGAAATAGAAGACGAAGCGGGTCAGCCAGGCGGCACCCTCGGGCGGGAAGATACGACTGCGCGCGGCGAACCAGCCCAGCCCGATCAGGGCGAAGAAGGGCAGGGTTTTCAGGAAAATCGCCAGCATTGCTCGGTCCCGCTCTGGGGTCTGGCCCCGCTCGCGCCGACAAGATCATCCGTGGCGGCGAGTTTCAAGCCCGCGAGGCCGGCTCCCTGCCGATATGCGCCTCGCCCCGTTCCTCGGCCAGTTCGACCTGATGCTGGCGCTCGCGGAAGCGGGCACGGTCGGTATCGGAGTATTCCGACAGGCAGCGGTGACAACTGACGCCTTCCTCATATTCCGGGCGGGCCTTGTCCCTGGCCGAGAGTGGCCGGCGGCAGGCATGGCAGAGGTCGTAGCTGCCATGTTTCAGCCCGTGACCGAGGCTGACGCGCTTGTCGAAGACAAAGCACTCGCCCTGCCATCTGCTGTCGGCCTCGGGGATTTCTTCCAGATATTTCAGGATGCCGCCCTGAAGGTGGAAAACTTCCTCCACGCCTTGCGAGATCAGGTAATTGGTCGATTTCTCGCAGCGGATACCGCCGGTGCAGAACATGGCGATGCGCTTGTTGTGGAAGCGATGGGCATTGTCTTGCCACCAGGCAGGGAAGTCGCGGAAGGATTTCGTGCCCGGATCGACGGCGCCGTCGAAGGTGCCGATCTCGACCTCGTAATCGTTGCGGGTGTCGATCACGGCGACATCGGGGGCCGAGATCAGGTCGTTCCAATCGGCGGGGGCGACGTAATGGCCGACGGCGGCCAGCGGGTCGACATCGGGCTGGCCCATGGTCACGATCTCGCGTTTCAGGCGGACTTTCATCCGGCCGAAGGGCATCTCGGTTGCGGTGCTTTCCTTCCAGACCAGACCTGCGCAGCCCGGCAGGGCGCGGATATGGGCCAGCACCGCGTCGATGCCAGCGCGAGGGCCGGCGATGGTGCCGTTGATCCCCTCGGGCGCGAGCAGCAGCGTGCCCTTGACGCCTTCGCCACAGGCAAGCTTCGCCAGCGGGCCTTGCAGGGCCTTGGGGTCGGGGAAGCGGGTAAAATGGTAAAGCGCGGCGACGGTCAGCATGTGCTGGCCATAGCCGCCGCGCCCCGAGTCGTCAAACCTCCGTCGTCAAACCTCTGGCGTCAACTCATCATCCGAAGGTGATGTTCAGGGCGAAGCCGCCCAGCAGATAGATGAACATGGTGATCAGGATAATGCCGACGATGTTCAGCACGAAGCCGCCCCGCGCCATCTGCCGGATGGTCACCGCGCCGGTGCCGAAGACGATGGCATTGGGCGGGGTGCCGACCGGCAGCATGAAGGCGCAGGTGGCCGCGAAGGCCGCCGGGATCAGCAGCGCCATCGGATCGACGCCGATGCCCACGGCAACCCCGCCGAGGATCGGGATGAAGGTCGCCGCCGTGGCGGTGTTCGATGTCACCTCGGTCAGGAACAGGATCAGCGTGGTAACGGCCACGATCAGCATGATCGGCGTCAATGCACCAAGGCCCTGCACCTGCTGGCCGAACCACTGGTCGAGACCGCTGGCCGCGACCGCACCGGCCAGCGACAGCCCGCCGCCGAACAGCAGCAGCACGCCCCAGGGCAATCCGTCCTCGGCATCCTTCCAGTTCAGCACCATGGTGGTGCGCCCCTTGCCCGGCAGGATGAACAGCGCGATCCCGGCGGCAATGGCCACGGCGGTATCGTTCAGATCATCGAGCGGCCCGAGGCTGAGCCCGGTCAGGCTGCCGATCAACCCCGGCACCACCCAGAGAAACGCTGCCGACCCGAAGACGATCATGACCATACGCTCTCCCTGCCCGACCGGGCCGAGATGCGAGATTTCGTCGTCGATCATGGCGCGCCCGCCCGGAACCTCGGACAGGGTGAAGCGGAACAGCACATTGGTCATCAGCACCCAGGCGATGAAGATGAAGACAAGCGCCAGCGGCAGGCCGATCATCATCCATTGCAGGAAGCCGATCTTGCGCCCCAATTCGTCGGCGACATAGCCGGCGACGATGGCATTGGGCGGGCTGCCCAGAAGCGTGCCAAGCCCGCCGATGGTCGCCGCCCAGGCGATGGACAGCACCAGGCAGATGCCGAAGGCCCGGATGTTCGGGTCGTCCACGACATCCGAGATGGTGTTGCCGGCGGCAATCGCCTCGCCCGCCTCGGCACCCTGATCGGTATGGTGGCTGCGCTCGATCACCAGGGTCAGGATCGACAACCCGATGGGCAGCATCATCAGCGTGGTGGCGGTGTTCGACACCCACATGGACAGGAATCCGGTGGCCAGCATCATGCCGAGGATGATGCGTTTCGGCTGCACCCCCACCTGGCGCAGGGTCAGCAGCGCGATGCGGCGATGCAGGTTCCATTTCTCCATGGCGATGGCGATCAGGAAACCGCCGAGGAACAGGAAGACGATGGAACTGGCATAGGGCGCGGTGGCCTCGTTCACCGTGCGCTCGGTCAGCATCGGGATCAGCACGATGGGCAGAAGCGAGGTGGCCGAAAGCGGAATCGCCTCGGACATCCACCAGATCGCCATCAGCGTGCCGATGGCGGCGACGTTGCGGGCATCGGGCGACAGCCCTTCGGAGCCGCCAAGCAACAGCCAGACCAGCCCGGCGGCGATCAGCCCTGCGGCGCGCATCCCCCAGACCATGCCGGCAGACCGGCTTGGCCCCTCGTCATATTCGTCATATTGCCCCTGTTGATGGAGCTCTTCCGGAAGCTCGTTATCGGCCATGTCTTGTCCCTCCCCCTCGTTCTCTCTCGGGTCAGGTTGCGCGGATTACGGGCAGATCGCAAGCGAAGACTATCCAAAAGGACAGGTCGGCGCCGGCGGCATCGCTGCGGGTGACAGCCCAACCCGTGAAGGCTGGCGAAGCAGGGCGAAACGGGGCGGCATTGACGCCCCGGACGCACCTGCTACGAAAGGGTAACGGAGGATCTGCTGATGCCCAAGGCCCTGATTGTCATCGACGCGCAGGTCGATTTCTGCCCCGGCGGCCGGCTCGCGGTCGAGGGTGGCGACCAGATCATCGGCCCCATCAACGACTTGATGGCCGATTACGACGCCGTGGTGCTGACCCAGGACTGGCATCCCGACAACCATTCCAGCTTCGCCGATAACCATCCCGGTGCCGCGCCTTTTTCGACGGTCGAGATGGCTTACGGAACCCAGGTCCTTTGGCCGCGCCATTGCGTGATCAGCTCTCCCGGGGCGGGGTTTCATCCGGCGCTGGCGGTGGATGTGGCCGATGTGATCATCCGCAAGGGCTATCGCCCCGAGATCGACAGCTATTCGGCCTTCTTCGAGAATGACCACCAGACCCGCACCGGGCTGGCAGGCTATCTGCGCGAACGCGGGCTGATGACGCTCGATTTCGTCGGCCTCGCCCATGATTTCTGCGTCGCCTGGTCGGCCATCGACGCGGCGAAGCTGGGCTTCAACACCGGCGTGATCGAGGATGCGACCCGCGCCATCGACCTGAACGGCTCGAAACGGGCAGCGCAGGAAAACATGCGCGCGGCAGGAGTGACGCTGAAATGATGATGCCCAATGTCGATATCGCCGCGCGCGTCTATAATCACCGCTGGAAGATCGACCCGATCGTGCGCTCGCTGCTGGACACCGATTTCTACAAGCTGCTGATGTGCCAGTCGGTGTTTCGCAACAAGCGCGACACCAATGTCACCTTCCAGCTGATCAACCGCACCAAGTCCGTCCGCCTGGCCGAGGTGGTGGACGAGGTCGAGTTGCGCGAGCAGCTCGATCAGGTCCGCGCGCTGCGGCTGACGCGGGGGGAATCAACCTGGCTGCGCGGCAATACCTTCTATGGCAAGCGGCAGATGTTCCGGCCCGATTTCATGGAATGGCTGGAAAACGTGCAACTGCCGGACTACGAGCTGTCGACCCGCGACGGCCAGTACGAGCTGCGCTTCGAAGGCAAGTGGCCCGAGGTGATGCTGTGGGAAATCCCGGCATTGGCGATCATCATGGAGCTGCGCTCGCGCGCGGTGACCAAGGATATGGGACGGTTCGAGTTGCAGGTTCTTTATGCCCGCGCCATGACCCGGGTCTGGGAAAAGATCACCCGGCTGAACCAGTTGCCCGATCTCAAGATCGCCGATTTCGGCACGAGACGGCGGCATTCCTATCTGTGGCAGGACTGGTGCGTTCAGGCCATGGGCGAGGGCCTGGGCAATGCGCCGGGCGGCAAGTTCACCGGCACTTCGAACTGCCTGATCGCCATGCGCCGCGATCTGGAGGCCATCGGGACGAATGCCCATGAGTTGCCGATGGTCTATGCCGCGCTCGCCAATAGCGACGAGGAGTTGAAACAGGCCCCTTACCGCGTCCTCGCCGACTGGCACGAGGAACATGACGGCAATCTGCGCATGATCCTGCCCGATACCTATGGCACCAAGGGCTTTCTGGCGGGCGCGCCGGACTGGCTGGCCGGCTGGACCGGGATCCGTGTCGATTCCGGCGATCCGGTCGAGAATACCGAGATCGCGATTCAATGGTGGAAGGATCGCGGCGAGGATCCGAGCAAGAAGCTTGTCATCTTCTCGGACGGGCTGGACGTGGCCGAGATCGAGGATCTTTACAATCGCTTCCACGGTCGGGTGAAGGTCAGCTTCGGCTGGGGCACGCTTCTGACCAATGATTTCCGGGGGCTGGTCGATGGCGACGGGCTGAACCCGCTCAGCCTCGTCTGCAAGGCGGTCGCAGCCGAGGGGCGCCCGACGGTGAAGCTCTCCGACAACCCGGCCAAGGCGATGGGTCCGAAGGGCGAGATCGAGCGTTACAAGCGCGTCTTCGGCGTCGGCGAGCAGGAGCGGGTCGAACTCTTCGTCTGAAACATGACACAGGGTCAGGTCAGTCCCGGGTGAAGACGGTCGCGGTTTCCACATGCGGGGACCAGCGGAACTGGTCGATCACATAGACCGACCCCATGCGCCAGCCGCCGGCCAGCATGGTCGCGGCGTCGCGGGCGAATGTGACCGGATCGCAGCTGATCCAGACCACGCGCGTCAGCGCGGATGCGGAAAGCTGTTCCGCCTGTGCCGCAGCACCTGTGCGCGGCGGGTCGATGACGGCGGCGTCGAAACGCGCCAGTTCATCCGGCATCAGCGGACGGGCGGACAGGTCGCGGGTCTCGGTGGTGACGCGGTGCAGGCCGGGCGTGGCGCGCCATGCGGCATCGAGCGCCTTCAGCGGCGCGGCAAGGCCTTCGACCGCGTGAACCTCTGCCGAGGCCGCCAGCGGCAAGGCAAATGTGCCGCAACCGGCGAAAAGATCGACGATACGACCCGCGCCCTCCAGCGCCTTGCGGGTGACGGCCAGTAGCGCGGCCTCGCCCTCTGCCGTGGCCTGCAGAAAGACACCGGGCGGGGGCGTGACCCGGGCCGTGCCCATCCGAAGCAGCGGCGCACGGCGCGTCATCGGCGTGCCGTCCCAGTCCAGCCGGGCGAAATCGCCTTGCCGCATGATGTCGCCCAACCGCTCGGTCAGGCCCGCATCCAGTGCCTTGCCGCCGGTCACGGCGATATCCAGCCCGGCGGCGGTCTCGGTCACGCTCAGCGACAGCTCCGCCCCGCGCGAGGCCCCTGCCGCCACCAGATCGCGCAGCACCGGCAGGGCCTCGACGATGCCGGGCCGCAGCACAAGGCACTCCCGCAGATCGGTGATCTGGTCCGAGGCACGGGCATGAAACCCGACCGTCGCCCCCTTCTTCGTCCGCCGTCCCGACAGCACCGCCCGCCGGCGCGAGCGCTCGGGTGAGGTTGCGACGCCGCCGATCCTTGCCGCAATCCCATGCGCGGCAAGGGCCGAGGTGACGCTTTGCGCCTTCCAGCGGGCGACGAAACCGTCGCTGCCATGCATCAGCGCGCAGCCGCCGCAACTCGCGTAATGCGGGCAGGCCGGGCGCACCCGGTCGGGCGAGGGGGTCAGGATGCGAGGCCGGTCGATGCGGCCATCCACGATGTCGCCCTCGATTTCCTCTCCGGGCAGGGTCAGCGCGGCCAGCACCTGCCGGCCCTCGGCGTCGCGGGCGATGCCGTCGCCGCGCCGGCCAAGACGTTCGATCTGCAAAACACTCATGCGGGTCAGTTGATCAGCCGGTCGATGGTGCGGATGTTCGATGCCGTCCGGTTCGCCGTGCCGACCGTATCGTTGAAACTGTCGAGCGCATGGCGCTCTGGCGTGCCGGCGCAGCCGCCAAGGGCGGTGATGGCGAATAGCAATACGGTTGCGAGGCGCGTCATGGCGGCTTCCTTTTCGGGTCGCCCGCCAATCTAGGCCTTTGCGGCGGTCTCTGGAAGCCCGGCCACCTCATCGGTGCCGAGGAATCCGCCCGATTGCCGGTTCCAGTAACGCGCATAGGTGCCGCCACGGGCCAGAAGCGCGTCATGGCTGCCTTCCTCGACGATGCGGCCCTCCTCCAGCACGACGATGCGGTCCATCTCGGCGATGGTCGACAGGCGGTGCGCGATGGCCAGCACGGTCTTGCCCTCCATCACCCGGTCGAGCGAGGACTGGATCGCCGCCTCGACTTCGCTGTCCAGTGCGCTCGTCGCCTCGTCCAGGATCAGGATCGGCGCGTTCTTCAGGAAGGCGCGGGCAAGGGCGATGCGCTGACGCTGCCCGCCCGACAGTTTCACGCCCCGTTCGCCCAGATGCGCGTCATAGCCCTGTTGCCCGTCATGGTCCTGCATGGCGGTGATGAATTCATCCGCCTCTGCTGCCGCAGCCGCCTCGGCAATATCGCGTTCCGACGCCTCGGGAGAGCCGTAGCGGATATTGTCCCGGGCCGAGCGGTTGAACATCGCGGTTTCCTGCGTGACCATGCCGATCTGGCGGCGCAGGCTTTCCTGCGTGACCT
>NZ_CALMYP010000014.1 GCF_937873615.1 uncultured Paracoccus sp. | reverse complement strand
CCGTTCCGGCCACGCCGATTTCAAGGCGATCCTCGTCTATGACGTCAGTCGGTGGAGCAGCGGGTCGTCCAGCGCATGTACGAAATGTTCGTGCGCGAGGGGCGTCCGGAGCGGGAGATCGCGGAGGTTCTGAACGCCGAAGGTCACCGCACCGATCTCGATCGGCCGTGGACCCGGGCGACGGTCCATCAGGTGCTGACCAACGAAAAGTACATCGGAAACAACGTCTTCAACAAGGTGTCCTTCAAGCTGAAGCAGCGTCGGGTGGTAAACCCGCGCGAAATGTGGATCCGGGCCGAGGGCGCCTATCCTGCCATTGTGGACGAGGCGCTGTTCCTGCGCGCCCGGGAGATCGTGGACGCCCGCAGCCGGCATTTCTCGGATGAGGAACTGCTCGACGCCCTGCGCGCCATCCTCAAGCGGCAGGGCATGCTGTCAGGTCTGATCATCGACGAGGAGGATGATCTGCCGTCCTCCAGCGCCTATCGCAGCCGCTTTGGCAGCCTGCTGCGCGCCTACCGGCTGATCGGCTACGAGCCCGACCGGGACTACAGCTACATCGAGGTCAACCGCGCCTTGCGGCAGGCCCATCCGCAGGTCGTGGCCGAGATCATCGCTGGCGTCACCCGGCACGGCGGGTCGGCCGTGCAAGACCCCGACACTGATCTGGTTCGCGTCAACGACGAGTTCACCGTGTCCATCGTGCTGTCCCGATGCAGCGCCACGGCAGCCGGGTCGCTGCGCTGGCGTATCCGTCTCGACACCGGACTGGTGCCCGACATCACCATCGCTGTGCGCATGGACGAGGTTAACGAGGCGCCGCGCGACTACTACTTGCTGCCCAGCATCGACATGACCTTCGGGAAACTGAAATTCGCCGAGCAGAACGGGCTCGCGCTCGATGCGTACCGGTTCGACACGCTCGATTTCTTCTACGCGCTCGCCTCGCGGGCGAGGATCGCGGAGGTGGCGTGATGCCCGACGACTTGGAGCCAATGAGCCAGAAGCAGGTAACCCTGATCCCGACCGACAGGATCCGGGTCCTCAACCCCCGCGTCCGAAATCGGCGCACCTTCGAGGCGATGGTGGAGAACATAGCGCGCATCGGCCTGAAACGCCCGATCACCGTGGCACTGCGCCCCGGGACCGATCCGCAGGAGTACGACCTCGTCTGCGGACAGGGTCGCCTCGAGGCCTTCGTCGAACTGAAGCAGGACAACATCCCGGCCATCGTGATCGAGGCCGACGAGAGCGATTGCCTCGTCATGAGCCTCGTCGAGAACTGTGCGCGGCGCCAGCACAACCCCATCGACCTGATGCGCGAGATCGGCGCACTCCGCCAGCGCGGCTACAACGACCGTCAGATCGGCGAGAAGATCGGCGTGTCCACCGAATATGTGAACATGATCGCGGGGCTGCTGGAGAAAGGCGAGGAGCGCTTGGTCTCGGCCGTGGAAACCGGCGTGCTTCCGCTGAATCTGGCCATCCAGATTTCCAAGACGGACGCCAAGGGCGCGCAGAAGGCACTGATGGACGCCTACACTCAGAACAAGCTGCGAGGTCGGAAGCTGGCGCTCGTGCGCCGCCTGATCCAGCAGCGCGAACTGCGGGGCCCGCAGATCCACAGCAACCAACTCGGACGCAAGCCTCCGAAACGGGCGCTCACGAGCGAGGGCCTTGTGCGGGCGTATCAGCAGGAGGCGACGCGCCAGAAGCTGCTTATCAAAAAGGCCGAGCTCACCCAGAGTCGGCTGATGTTCGTGCGCGAGGCGTTCCGGAAGCTCTGCGCGGACGAGCATTTCATGACCCTGCTCAGGGCCGAGGGGCTCGAGACAATGCCCGCCGACCTTGCGCGGCCCGTGACCGACGGGGCTCCGGCATGAAGCGCGAAGCACGCGACACCCCGAAGAGCGTCACGCTCGGGTTCGAGGACGACTGCGTCACGCTCCCCATCAATGCGATCCTGCCGCTCCGGGCCCTCGGCAAGTCCGCAAAATCCAGCCGGAAGTATCGGCAGATCGTGGCTTCCATCGCCCAGATCGGGATCGTCGAGCCGCCCGTCGTGGTTCGGAACCCTGACGAGTCCGCCACCTGGTTGCTGCTCGACGGCCATCTTCGGATCGAGGCGCTGAAGGACGCAGGCGAACAGGAAGTGGAGTGTCTGGTCTCCACCGACGATGAGGCCTTCACCTACAACCGCCAGGTCAGCCGCCTTGCGCCGATCCAGGAACACAAGATGATCCGAAAGGCGATCGAGCGCGGCGTGCCCGAGGAGAAGATCGCGCTCGCGCTCGATCTCAACATGAGCAGCATCCGGCGCAAGGTGCGCCTGTTGGACGGCATCTGCGAGGAAGCGGTCGGGATCCTGAAAGACAAGCCCGCGACCGGCGCGGTGTTCGACGCGCTGCGCAAGATGAAGACCATGCGCCAGATCGAGGCGGCCGAACTGCTGGTCAACGCGAACAACTATTCCGTCGCCTACGTGAACGCGATCCTCGCGGGAACGCCGCAGGCCCAGCTGGTCGAGTCGTCCAAGCCGAAGAAGGTCAAAGGCATCACGCCGGAGGCGATGGCGCGCATGGAGCAGGAACTCGCCAGGCTGCAGGAGGGGATAGCCTCGATCCAGGACACCTACGGCGAGGACCACCTGCATCTGACCGTGATCAAGGGCTATGTCGGTAAGCTGCTCGGGAACGCGCGGGTCGTGCGCTATCTGGCGCAGAACCATCCCGAGTTCCTCGGCGAGTTCCAGACGATTACCGAAATTACGCCGGCCGAGGCCGCCGACGCCGAGTAGCCGTTCGCGGCGAATGAAGGGGACCCGGACCCGATAAGCGCGGGGACCGCGGGAGACGCCGGACTGTGGGCCGGATCGAGCGCGGCGGTGGGGATGGCGGCGAACCCGCTCGGAGCCCACCAGGCCGGCTCGAGCTTTCGCCGGCCGCGCGGCCGCGCATGTGGCTGCGTTCATCTCGGGGCGTGTCGGAGATCGGGCCACTCCGGCACGCCCGCTTCTTGCCACACATGTGTGGGGTGATCGGCCCGCCTTGCAGCGCGCACGGCTCCGCAACTATCTGACTTGCCTCGCACTTTCTTTCACGCATTCGTTTGGACGCAACCACACCGAGTTGCTCAGATGGAGGAAAACATGAAACGCAACTGCATGACCCAGAAGGAACTCGCCGACCGCTGGACGATCTCGCACCGGACCCTGGAACGGTGGCGGTGGGCGGGAGAAGGCCCCGCGTACATGAAGTTGGGCGGGCGCGTCGTGTACCGCGTCTGCGACATCGAGGCGTTCGAGCAAGAGGTCATTCAATCCACGGCTGAACAGCAGATCACGGCGTCCTGACGCCATCCCCGACCCCTCCGCCGCAAGTCACGCGCGAAAGCTCTGATTTGCGACGCATTTCGATTGCGCCACCTTCCCGGCTCGGCTAGCCTTGGCTCAGGCCCAGTAAATGGGCGCGCATAGTTATCGTGCGCATCGCCCGAGCCGGGAGAGCGTGATGGAGAGCGACAGGTCGGAACTTCGCTGGGGCGTCGAGCAGCGTCTCGAGTTCATAGAGTTCCGCCTGTTCTGGGAGGGACATGTGAACCGCAGCGACCTGATGGACCAGTTCGGGGTTTCGGTGAACCAAGCGTCCACCGATCTGAACCGCTACATCGGCTTCGCGCCGGACAACATGGTCTACGACAAGAGCGCGCGGACCTATGTCCGCGGTCCCGGTTTCAAGCCACAGTTCCTCGAGCCTGACGCAAGCCGCTACCTCGCCCAGCTGCGGTCGGTAGCTGACGGGATCCTAGACCGTGAGGACTCCTGGATCGCCGATCTCCCACCCTATGCTGCCGCGCCGACGCCCGTGCGCGGTGTGAACCCGACGACACTTCGTTCGGTCGTCGGCGCCATCCGCCAGTCCGAAGCGATCGAGGTCAAGTATCAGTCCCTGTCGAGCCCGGAGCCGCGCTGGCGTTGGATCGCTCCGCACGCCATCGGGTTCGATGGGTTCCGCTGGCATACGCGGGCGTTCTGCCTGACCGACGATTGCTTCAAGGACTTCCTACTCTCACGGATCCTCGACATCCGCGGATCACGGGAAAGCGAAACGTCGGCCGACGAAGATCGCGACTGGCATTCCGAGGTCACCCTGGAGGTCGGCCCCCACCCTGACCTCTCGGAGACGCAGGCCAAGGTCATCGCGCTCGACTACGGGATGCGGGGCGGCAAGGCGAAGATCAAGGTGAGGCGCGCGCTCCTCTACTACGCGCTCAGGCGGCTAGGGCTCGACACCGATCCGGCTGCTCGTCGCCCGCAGGAGCAGCAGATCGTGCTTCTTTCGCCACCTGATCTAGCCGGCAACTCAATTCAAAATGTGGGGGGGGAATATTGATGCCCATCGTAACGGTCAGGAGAATACGCGCCATCGCTTCCTCGCAATGCCACCCAGTGATTAAAACTTGCATGCCATCAGCTTGGCAGCTGTCCGAATAGGATTTCGCGATGGATATTAATTCGGCGGCTTCACTTCAGACAGTTTTGAAAGCCAGAGTGCTCGTAGGTTTTCTTGGCGAACGAGCGCAGTTTGGTTGGTGGCCGACGGCGTTTTATGAGTCGTCGGGCCGCCTCTTTCTGAAGCCGATCTTTTCGAGGACACCGCAAGTCGCCCAGTATCACGGGGTCGTGGAGGCTGCCCGTCGCCTCCACGACGAACACCTGAGTGTCGGCACTTACCACCTTTTTCGTCTGCCGGAGGAGATAGAGCAGGATCTCCACATGCTTGTGCAAACTGCGGGCGAAGAATGGTCTCCTGCGGCGCTCTATCGAGATAAACAGACTGCGCTCGCCATGCTCACCGATATGACTGGCCCTGCAATGAAGGGTGGCGTCGGCCCTGTTTCAATCGGAAATGTGAGGGATATTGCCGACCACCTGACAGAGATTGCCTCGGTTTACTGCTCGGCGTTTTCGTCCAACGCCCAATCTTTTCCGTACCTAGTGAGATAAGCGATGGCAAAGGGCGTTCTCTACACGACTCAGTTGCAAGCAGGGTTGGGGCTCGTGAGCGAGACGAAGGCGCTACTGGAATTGTGGTCGCCGGGCATGTCCGTGTCGCAGCTTTGTCAGGTGGCTCTTGATTCCGGCAGATTTCCGAACGTCACCGCTCGGCGTCTTCGCAACATTGTCGTCGAGTGCTTCGCACCTCGCTACCTCGTTTCAAACGGTGCGCCAGCTCAACATTTGAAGCAAATCGTTGGTACCGTTACCGGTTCAGATGTTGCCCAGCTGATGTTGTTATTCACGAGCCGAGCTAATCCGATTTTGAACGATTTTATTGGCAACGTTTATTGGGGCCGATATGCCGGCGGTTACGTTGAGGTTTCCAATGAAGATGCACGGCTCTTCGTCGAGCGCGCGATCGACGATGGAAAGACGGCAAAACGCTGGTCGGAGTCAACGGTCAGACGGGTTTCCGCTTATTTGACCGGATGTTGTGCGGACTATGGTTTGCTTGAGCGCGGATTGCGATCGAGCCGCCGGTTACTACCATTCAGGATATCGTATCCCGCCGCGGCGTATCTTGCTTTTGATCTTCATTTCGCGGGCATCGGAGACAATGCCCTGCTGACCCATCCCGATTGGCAACTCTTTGGGTTGGCTCGCGAGGATGTGTTGGATGAGCTCAAAAAGCTCTCTCTCAAGGGGCATCTCATCATCCAGGCCGCGGGCGACGTCGTTCGGATCAGCTGGAAACAACCGAGCATGGAGGCGCTTTGCGATGCCCTCTCTCAGGGATGACTTTGACGAGTTACGCGAGCGCATCCGACATGGGCGCGAGCTGGGTCATGCCAGCTTCGAACCCATTTACTATCTGATCTTTGCGCCAGAGCAGATCCTGGAGGTGAAGCGCCAGACGCCTGCATGGATGGCAAAGCTTCATCAAGAGGGCTGGGACGTTCACCCGTTTTCGATTGCGGAGAACCTCTGGGACATCCTTCAGAACGATCCGTTTTGGTCCCTCTGTCTTATGGAGGACAAAGCTTCGCCCCAAGACTGGGCACGCACAAATAAGGCCCTGGCCGATATTGTCACGTCGGGAGGCGGTCTGCTTCGGCGCCTCGAGGATGCGCTGAGGCCGCTCGAAGCCAGGCCGAACGCGCTGCTCCTCGTGACGGACCTCGAGGCGCTACATCCGTTCCTGCGCATCGGCGCGATAGAGAGCCAGCTGCAAGGGCAATTCCATGTACCAACCGTTTTCCTCTATCCCGGCGTTCGAACCGGAAAAACCCGTCTGAAGTTTCTGGGCTTTTACCCGGAAGATGGGAACTACCGGTCCGTCCATGTTGGCGGTTAGAGAGCTAAGAAAAGGCTGGGGGACTACGCCGTGAACATTCGCAAATTATTCGATCCGTCAAAGGATATTTATAGGACGATCGAGAAGGTCATCACTTATGGCGCCGCGCAGGAAGGGCGCCTGAAGGCTGAGATCTCCGAATATGTCGTGACCGAGAGCATCGAGGAGCAGTTCCGAAAACTCCTTGATCGCATGCAGCTGGCCATGGAGGCGGGTGGAGAAAACGAGGTCGGGGTTTGGGTTTCGGGCTTCTATGGCTCGGGCAAAAGCTCTTTCACCAAGTATCTCGGCCTTGCCTTCGATAATCAGCACACGATCGACGGGACCCCGTTCATCAAACACTTGCAGGATCGCCTGCACAAGCCGCAGACCAAGGCGTTGCTCAGCGCGGTCGTGCAACGTTTCCCGGCTGCCGTAGTCCTGCTCGATCTGGCCAGCGAGATGCTGGCTGGCGCGACCATGGAAGAGGTTTCCACGGTCCTCTACTTCAAGGTCCTCCAGTGGGCCGGCTATTCGCGGAATCTGAAAGTAGCCGCTTTCGAGCGAATGATCGAAAAGGACAATCGCACGGAGGAACTGCATCGCCGCGTTGCAGAGGCCTTGCCTGGAGCGACCTGGGACCGCGTTCAGAACAATCCGCTCGCGATCGACGGGCTTATCCCGAAGATCGCCCATGAGATGTATCCGGGATTGTTCCCCGAGGCGAAGTCGTTCTCTTCAAGCACCGAGGGCTTCTTCCAGTTTGAGGATCAACGTGTCCAGGAGATGATCGACATTGTCCGCGAGAAGAGCGGCAAGGAAAACATCATCTTCATCATCGATGAAGTCGGTCAGTATGTAGCGTCACGCGACAACCTGATCCTCAACCTCGATGGCTTGGCCAAGAACCTTAAGCGTCTTGGCGACGGCAAGGTCTGGATCATTTCCACGGCGCAGCAAACCTTGACCGAGGACGATCCGCGTGCGGCCTTGAATTCGGATAAGCTCTACAAGCTCAAGGATCGCTTTCCGATCCAGATCGACCTCGAATCCAGTGACATCAAGGAGATCTGCTATCGCCGATTGCTTGGGAAGTCCCCGGCGGGCGAGAAGCAACTTGGAGAGTTGTTCGATGCCCACGGTCAGGCACTTCGGCACAAAACGAAGCTGCAGGACGCCAAATATTACGAGGCGGACTTCAGCCGTGAGACGTTCATAAACCTCTATCCGTTCCTGCCCGCTCATTTTGACATCCTGCTGCACCTTCTGGGCGCCTTGGCGAAGTCCACCGGCGGCATTGGTCTACGGTCCGCGATCAAGGTGGTGCAGGACGTGCTCAAGGGAGAGGGCGGGACGATGGCGATGGCCGATCAGCCGGTCGGCTGGCTCGCAACGACCGTCACGCTCTACGACGAACTCGAGAAGGACGTTCGGCGCGCATTCCCGTCGATCCATCAGGCGGTCGGGAAGGCTATCATTCGGTTTCCGGACTCGCAACGGCATCAGGACATCGCAAAGTCAGTCGCTGTCTTGCAGATCCTCGGCAACCTGCCGGTGACGGTGCAAAACGTCGCCAGCCTGATGCAGCCATCGATTACCGACCCGTCGCAGCTCGAGGCGGTGCAAAAGGCGGTCGAGGAGATGCTCGGCGACGTTCACGTTCCGCTCGGCGAGAAAGACGGCAGCCTCGTTTTCCTGAGTGAGAAGCTTCGGGACATCGAGCAAGAGCGTGGTGCACTGGCGCTGCGTTCGGTGGACGTCAGGCGCGTCTTCAACGACGCCTTGCGCGAGGTGTTCGATCCGCTGCCGCGGGTCAATCTTCATGGAACCTTGGCCGTTGCATCGGGCCTCAAGGTGCAGACGGGTAGTGCAGTGACCAGCCTTGCCGGCGATCAGAATGCTATCCAGACAATCGTCGAGTTTATCCCGGCGGCAGACTATGACGCGGGGCGCACCCGCATGCTCGACGACTCGCGCAGTCGTACCGGCAGGAACGTCATTGCCCTTTTGGCGCGGACGAATCCCGAACTCGATGACCTTGCCAACGAGATTTACCGCAGCCAGCGCATCGCCGAGCTGCATCGCAACGAACCCGACCAGGAGGTCCGCGACTATTGCGCGGGGCAACTCGATCGGGCGGCCAAGCTTGCCGTTCAATTGCAGAGCAAGATCAAGCAAACCCTGCAGGGCGGATCGTTCGTTTTCCGAGGCCAGGCCACGGCGGTTTCAGCACTCAACGTGGACCTGCTGGAGGCTGCAAAGAAACTCCTCGCCGATGTCGCCGAGCAGGTGTTCGACCGATATGCCGAGGCGCCGGTCCGCGTGGCCACGGATACTGCTGAGAAATTCCTGAAGGTTGCCAACCCTTCGGCGATCAGCAGTAGCCTGGATCCGCTCGGCTTGGTGCAGACGGTCGCCGGACGTCCGACGTTCCGCTCCGACCACAAGTCGATGATCAGCATTCGCGACTACGTCGACAGGCGGGGCACCGTCGATGGAAAGCGGTTGCTCGATGACTTCAGTAGCGATCCCTTCGGATGGTCGCCCGACACCACGCGCTACATCCTAGCCGCCATGCTGATGGCGGGGGAGATCAAGCTCAAGGTTTCTGGTCGAGAAGTCACCGCAGCGGGCCAACAGGCGATAGACGCGCTCAAGACCAACAACTCATTCAAACCGATCGGCGTGGCGCTGCGGGACGAGCGCCCGTCGAACGAGACGCTGGCGCGGGCCGCCGAGCGGTTGACGGATTTGGTCGGCGACACGGTCATTCCCCTTGAGCAGGAAATCAGCAAGGCGACCGTCAAGCATTTCCCGCGGTTTCAATACGACTACGGCTCGCTGGCGGAGAAGCTGAGCGGTCTCGGCCTTGCTGGGAGCGATCGCGTCCAGGCGATGAATCAAGAATTGGCCGACGTGCTCTTTACCGACGCTTCAGACGCCCCGCAGCGCCTGGGCGCGGAGACTTCGGCCCTATACGACAACCTGAAGTGGGCGCTCGAGGTAAAGCGTTCGCTGGACAATGGCCTTGATGGGACCTTGCGGGAGTTGCAGTCGCACCGTTTGGACGTCGAAGCGCTTCCCGATACGGGCATCCCCGGCGAATTGCGCAACGAGCTTCGGGAAGACCTCTCGACGCTGTCCGATCGCTTGAAGACGGACGACTTCTATAATCATGTCGCGGATTTCAACTCTCTGCTCACCCACGTCAAAGGGCGTGTCCGCGAGTCCGTGATCGCGCTGGGTGATCAGCAGAAGCTTCGGATCAAAGAGGGTGTCGAGGACCTCCAGCGTCTGCCTGAGTGGCCGGAGCTTACCCAGGAAGAACGCGGGAATGCCGTAGATCGACTTGAGGCACTCGCTCTCGCCGTTCCGCATGACATGGCCGGCCTGAAAAAGCTGCTGGCCCGCGACTACGATATCAGCAGCACTCTCGAGGACATCAAGCGGTCGATCAACCGGCAGCGGCAAGAACGCATCCGCCAGCAGCTCGACGAGGAGGCTGCAAAGTACAAGGCGCAAGGCGGCGGCAAGCTCGCACGGTCGATCGCGGTGCCGTCAAAACTTTCGTCCGCCAGCGATCTCGACGCGCTGATCCTTAAGCTCAACGACCTCAAAACCCAGCTCGCGCTTTTTGACGAGATTGAGGTTTCCTTCGTCGTCGAAGGAGACCAGTGACGATGGCCTTCGATCAGCCGACCCGAAACCGCCTTCAACGCTTCGTCACTGAGGCCCGAGCCACGCTGGAAGAAGAATTCACGCGTCAGCTGCAGAATGACTACGGAATGGATCCGGCCTCAGGCACGGTCGCCCCGCTGGCGAGCCTTCGCCACATCGACGATCAGCAGCGCGAGACGGCACGGATTCTGCGCGATACGCTGGCTCACTATTGTGCCGGCGCGGACACCGACACGAAGGCGGGTCTCGACCGCATCGTGCGCGAACAGGCCTTCACCGTCCTCAACCGCCTAGCGGCGCTGCGCATGGCCGAGGCGCGTGGACTGCTGATCGAGTCCGTCGGCAATGGCTACCAGGCCAAGGGGTTTCAGCTCTACGCCCGTCTGGCAGGCACCGGCCTGGGTGAAACTGGTGACGCCTACCGCGTCTATCTGCAGAGTGTCTTCGACGAGCTCTCGCAGGATCTGCCCGGCCTCTTTGACCGCTTCTCGCCCCAGGGCCGCCTATTTCCTCGTGAGGCCGCGCTGATCCAGGTCCTCACCCTCATCAACCACGGCGAGATCGAACCGCTCTGGGCCGAAGATGAGACGATCGGCTGGATCTACCAGTACTTCAACTCGAAGGAAGAGCGCAAAGCGATGCGCGATGCGTCCCAGGCGCCGCGCAACAGCCGCGAGCTGGCGGTGCGCAACCAGTTCTTCACCCCGCGCTATGTGGTGGAGTTCCTGGTCGACAACACGCTTGGACGGCTCTGGTTCAACTGGACGGGCGGGCAGACCGGCCTGCGCGACCGCTGCCAATACCTGCTGGTGAAACCGGATGAACAGCCCGACCCCGCCAAACGCCTGCGCGACCCGCGCACGATCAAGCTGCTCGATCCGGCGTGTGGATCCATGCACTTCGGGCTCTACGCCTTTGATCTGTTCCTGGAGATCTATCGCGAGGCCTGGGATTGGGAGCAGACCCATGGCCCCGGCTGCCTGGATACTGAGACTGGCGGCAGCGCTGATCTGAAACCACTCAGCCAAACCTATGCTGACCAGGACGCGTTCTTGCACGACGTGCCGCGGCTGATCATCGAACACAACATATATGGCGTCGATATCGACCCGCGTGCGGCACAGATCGCGTCGCTGGCGCTGTGGTTGCGGGCGCAGCGGGCCTGGCACGACGTGGGCGTAAAGGCCAAGGACCGGCCCCAGGTGGGGCGTGGGCATGTGGTGGCGGCCGTCGCACCCCCAGCCGAGGTGGACCTGCGCAAGCGATTCATGGAAGAGCTCGATCCCCTGGATGCAGAGCTGTTCGAGAAGACTCTTTTTCTGCTCAAGGACCTGCCAGAACTTGGGGTGTTGCTGAAGGTGGAGAAAGATCTTCCCACCCTCATGCGCAAGGTATTTGGCACTATCGGAGACTTGCTTAACACAAGGAGCCGCGGAACCACGTGGCAGCAGATTGAAATAAGGCTCAGAGAGGCACTTTCCGAATTTGGCCGCGCTGCAAGAGCCACTTATCAAGGCCGCCTTTTTGCAGAGGACGCATTGCAGAGTTTGCGGATGATCGATCTTTCCCGCGAGCAGTTCGATGCGATCGTGATGAACCCGCCGTTCGGAGCGCTCAGCGCAGGCAGTAAAGAACCTCTCGTCCGCTCATACAAAAATAGTAAGGGAGACCTCCTCGCAATTTTTGTCGAGAGATCCCTTGAGCTTCTTCGCAATCAGGGAAAGTTAGGCGCCATCACGTCTCGGGCCCCGTTCTTTTTGTCCAGCATGGAGAACTGGAGAACTGAAGTAGTCTTCAAGCAGGGTCTTCCGGAAATTTTTGCCGACCTAGGCATGGGCGTAATGGACGACGCAATGGTTGAAGCCGCATCGTATGTCATTGAGAAAAATACCAATAAAGACAGCGGTAAACTAAAATGTTTGAGGGCGTTAACCGCGCAGGATAAAGGACCAGCATTGCTCGACATCGCTCGGAGCAAAGAAAGTGACGCGTATTTTGAAATTGCGATCTCAGCTCTCAGAATGTCTCCAAGCAGTTCTTTTGCGTATTGGATTAAAGAAAAGACCCTCGCTCATCTGTCCAAATTACCGAGCGTTGATCCTGAGATCGTCTCGATCCGTGTTGGAATGCAAACCGGAAACGACTGGCGCTTCCTCCGCCAGTGGTGGGAAGTTCAACCTTCCAATTTGATAGGCGTCGATGACTCAGGAAATCCCCAGAAGGAGTACGAGGCTAAGGGCGAAAAATGGATAACGTACACAAAAACTGATAAGGCTTCTCCGTGGTTTTCTCCATTGCTTCAAGTAGCAAAGTGGGAGTCGTCAGGTCAGGAATATGACTATTTTTTGGGGCCAAATGGAAAGTCCCGAGCGCGACTGCAGAACCGAGAAGTATACTTTCAACCAGGTTTTAGCTACATGCTTCGCTCCGCACGAATTGTGCCGTACATAGTGCCCACGGGTGCAATCCCAACCGCTGGTCGAGCACAAGGTTTCGGCGAAGGGAACAATCTATTATCGGGACTTGCAATTGCCGCATCAAATATTGGAAGCTCTTGGGCGCGGCTAACTGGCGAGAAATTTGAATGGCCAAAATTCCAAGCAGGAATGGTGCAATCAATTCCAGCAGCAAAACTATCAAAAAGTTTCCTCGAGCGGTTCGAGAAGCGGATCAGTGAAATTTACGCTGAACGCCGCTCCTACTTTGAGCGGCGTGAGCCCTATAGAGAATTCATAGCGCCAGAGTTCTTTTTTGATAATCCGGTTGCTCATGAATGGTCACGCAACAGCCTCATCGGAAATGATCTCGACGAGGCGCTAGCAGATGAATATGGCTTAGAAAGGAGCGAATTTATGCAGCTCCAGAAAGACCTTCAGGAAGCTATATCCTTTCAAGAATCTGGCGACACCGATGCGGCCAACGATGAACACGTTGACGAAGTCTCCGAGACTTTTTCTGAACCAACTGTCAGCGAAAAGGAGCGTTTTGAGGGCTTGGTATCTTACGCTATTGGCGCCTGTTTTGGACGGTGGGACGTAAGAAATGTCCTGGATGGCAAGAATTTTGAAGGTGACCACGATCCCTTCAAACCACTTCCCAAAAGCCCGCCCGGGGCTCTCAGTTCGACCAATGCTGCCGATTTAAACCAACAAGGTTACCCTCTTCGAATTCAAGAGGCGGGCATAATGGATTCCGCAGCGACAGGACCTTCGCAGCTACCTTCCAAAATTCGGGAGTGCTTTGACCTACTGTCAGAAGCGCGCCCGATAGACGAAGAAGAAATATGTGAGTGCCTTGGCGTTTCCGATATCAACATCTATCTAAATCGACCGTCCGGTTTCTTCGCGACGCATCTTGATATGTACACGGCGGGTGGCCGCAAGGCCCCGATCTACTGGCCGCTCTCGACCAGCTCGGGCAGCTACACGCTGTGGCTCTACTACCCCAGCCTGACCAGCCAGACGCTCTACACCGCGGTCAACGACTTCGTGGAGCCGAAGCTGAAGCAGGTTGGTCGCGACGCCGCCACGCTGCGCGACAAGGGCGCTGCCCGGTCGCGCGATGACGAGAAAGCCTACGAGGCGCTCCAAGCCTTTGAGCTGGAGCTGATCGAGCTGCGCGACACCCTGCTGCTGATCGCCCCGACCTATCGCCCGAACCATGACGACGGCGTCCAGATTACCGCCGCGCCCCTATGGCAGCTGTTCCGCCACAAGCCCTGGCAAAAGATCCTGAAGGACACCTGGGCCAAGCTGGAGAAGGGCGACTACGACTGGGCCCACCTGGCCATGGCCTACTGGCCGGACCGCGTGCGGGAGAAGTGCAAAGCCGACAAGTCACTGGCCATCGCGCACGACCTGGAGAACCTCTACGTCGAGCCGGAGGCCCAGCCGAAGAAGGCCCGTAAAATGCGGGGTGACGCATGAGCATCGCTGCCTTCATCCGCGACACGATCCTACGCCCCCGCTTGCTCGAGGCAGGCTGCATGGTCGTGTATGATCCAGACCGGCGCTATCAGGCAATTTGCGCCAGCCTTGAGGACGAGCGGGTCCGGGTGGTCGACGCATCGGAGAGTAGCATCGAAAGCCGACTGGCGGCGATCGAAGCGCTGCGCGAGGTCGGCCGACCTAAGAGCGACCTGGATGCGGTTCTGATCTACGTGCCCAAGCGGCGGTCGGAGACGGAGGAGGAACAGCAGGTCGATCCATTCTCGATCTATGCCGCCAGCGGAGCCAGGTTTCCGCGGGACGACGGCGACGACTATCTGAGCCTCTGCCTGCGCGCGAAGCCCGATCATTCGACCGAGGTTCGCCGTGTTTTCGCGGGTTCGCCCTCGGGCCCGGCCTTTTCGGTCATCGATGCGATTGGCGGCGGCGCCAGCTGGCCGCAGTTGCGCGCCGCCTTGAAGGTCGAGTCCGGACGGGAGATCCTCGTCGCTCTGCTCGCGCCCAGTGTGGCGCAGGTCGACGCGCTTAAGGCTCAGGAGGGATGGGGCGACGAAGCCCGTGAGTTTCTGAGGGCGACCCTGGACATGAGCGTCAAGACTAGGGGCAAGACGTGGAATGCCCTCGCCGACGAACTTTGGCGCTATGTGCTTTTCAGCGAATTCGTGTTCGACCTGCCGGTCGTGCTGCCGGCGTCGCTGAAAGACGTGCCACATGCGCCGACCCAGGCAAAACCGATCGTCGAGGATGTCTGCGATCGGCTGCGCAACAACCCAAATACACGCAACACCTACATAGAACGAGCCGAGGCGATTGAAGCCGAATTGGATCTGCCTGATCGGTGCAGTTCGATTGAAGACCTGGGTGAGCGGGACACGTTCCCGTTCGAGGAGCGAACCTTTCTTAAGGCTGCGATCAAGGGAATCGCGGCCAACGACATGGATGCCGCCCGTGGCGTGTTGGCCCGCCACAAGAACTCCGTGTGGCTTGGAAAGGGCGAAAGCCAGGCCCAATGGGAGCTGGTTCGCGCCGGTCTCAGCCTCATCGAGGCCTGCGACGATTATGAGCGGCAACTGCCAGAAAATGCGCGTTCTCAGGCCGATCTGCTGGAATTCTATCTGGGGAGCCTCCGGGAAGCCGATCGCCTTCAGCGCGAATTCGAGCAGGCGGTCGGAGACTTCTTGGATCCGCATGGCCTGATGCAAGAGGTGATCGATGAGGCGCGAGCCCGTTATCGTCGTCTCGCCGAGCGAGTCCAAGCCGTTTTCGTCAGACACCTCGAGACAACCGGCTGGACGCCGCCAGGACGGCTCGCCAATGCCGACGTCTTCGATCGCTTGGTAGCGGATCGCCTGAAGGAGAGCGGACGACGGATCGCCTACCTGATGATTGATGCGCTTCGCTACGAACTCGGCGTGGCGTTGGAAAAGATGCTGTCCGAAGACGGACCGGTTGAACTGCAGGCGGCCTACGCCCAGCTTCCGACGATCACGCCGGTAGGAATGGCCAGTCTGCTGCCCGGCGCCCGGACGGAACTGACGCTCAGCCTGGAGGGGGACTCGCTGGTCCCAAAACTGGGCGGAGCGCGTGTGGCCAACGTCAGCCAACGCATGGACGTTCTGAGGAAACGGTTGGGCGATCGGTTCCAGGAGATGCCGCTCAACGATTTCGTTCGAGGCAAGCCGAAAATCTCCGAGACGGTCGACCTTCTCGTTCTGAGGTCCACCGAGATCGACAGCCAGCTGGAGAACAACCCCGAGACTACCCTCGGCCTGATCCCAGGGACGCTGAAGCTCATCCGCGTGGCGCTGCATAAGCTTCGCGGAATGGGCTTCAGGGACGCGGTCATCGCGACTGACCACGGCTTCTTCCTGAATGCCCAGGCGGAAGCAGGTGACGTGTGCATCAAACCCCAGGGCAATTGGCCAATCACCGCACATGATCGGATGATGTTGGGTGATGGCAATGCCGACACGCACAGCACTGTCATCGGAGCGGAGAAGCTAGGCGTTCGAGGTGATTTCGCGCAGGTCGCCCTGCCTCGGAGCATGGCGCCCTATCGGGCGGGACACCTCTATTTCCACGGCGGCGCGTCTCTCGCCGAATCGGTTGTACCGGTGCTGGTGGCACGGCTGGACACCAATGAGCCTGCGGCGGTCGGTAGGGTGACGGTCATGCTTTCCTACAAGAACGGCGCCAAGCGCATCACGACGCGCGTGCCCGTGATCGATATCCGGGCGCAGTCCGACGACATGTTCTCGCAGGATGTAAGCGTCGAGGTGCTGATCGAGGCCCAAGACGCCAAAGGCAATGTCGTGGGCGAGCCTCGCCCGGGCGGCGACGTGAATCCCGCCACGCGCACGCTCACACTCATGCCCGGTCAAAGCAAGCAGATCGCCTTGCGCATGGATCCGGACTTCGAAGGAAAGTTCACGGTCAAAGCGCTCAATCCAACGACACTAGCGAGCTTCAGCGCCCTCGCTCTCGAAACGGATTACACAGTATGAGCGAATTGGATGCACTCGATCGGCAGCTGACGTCGGCGTTCGACGGCAAGGTCGTCCGCAAGGATCTGCTGCATCGGATCAAGAAGGGCACGAACGTACCGACATTCGTGCTGGAGTTCCTCCTCGCGCGCTTTTGCGCCAGCGACGATCCGGCCGAGATCGACGCGGGGATGGAGGCCGTTCTCGCGACGCTACAGGACAATTATGTCCGCCCCGACGAGGCCAATGCAGCCCAATCGAAGGTCGCGACCAAAGGAAAGCACCGATTCATCGACAAGGTGCATGTCCGATTTGTCGAGAAGGAGAAGCGCCACTGGGCGTCGCTGGAGAACTTCAACTCGCAGCGTATCGCCGTCGGTGAGAAATTCTACCGCGACAACGATCGCCTGCTCGAGGGGGGGATATGGGCGGAGGTGACGCTGGCGCACAACGCGATCGAAGAAGACGACTACGCCTTCTACATCGAGGATTTGCGCGCAATTCAACTCTCGCGCTTTGATTTTGAGCAGTACGCGGAAGGCCGAAAGGCGTTTTCGCGGGACGAGTGGCTCGACGCGATTATGCGGTCGGTGGGCCTGGAGCCGGCCAAGCTCTCCAAGCGGGTGAAACTACATTTCATCGCGCGACTGGCGCCTCTGGTTGAGCCGAATTACAACTACATCGAGCTCGGCCCGCGCGGCACAGGTAAGTCCTATTTCTTCAGCGAATTTTCGCCTTACGCCACTCTAATCTCGGGCGGTCAGGCGACCAAGGCGACACTCTTCTATAACAACGCCCGGCGAAAGGTCGGCCTCGTAGGCTATTGGGACACCGTGGCCTTCGACGAGGTGGGAGGGATCAAAGTGCGCGATCCCGACACTATCCAGATCATGAAAGATTTCATGGCCAATGGCCGCTTCTCGCGCGGCGCGGAGGTGATCGCCGACGCGAGCTTGAGCTTCGTCGGAAATATCGATCTTTCGGTCGAACAAGTCGTCAACTCGACCGAGTACGACCTTTTCCAGCCGCTACCGCCCGAGTTGGACTTGGCGGTGATGGACCGGTTCGCCGCGTATATCCCAGGCTGGGAGATGCCCAAGAACAGCAGCGAGTTTCTGACGAACCGGTATGGTTTTATTACCGACTATCTAGCCGAGGCTTTCCATTACCAGTTTAAGCACACGAACCGGTATGAAGAGGTCAGTCGCCGCATCCGACTTGGTAAGGCCATTGAAGGGCGGGACGAGAAGGGCATCAAGAAGACGGTCGCTGCCTTCTTGAAGATCCTACACCCGGACAGCGGCGCCACCGACGAGGAGTTTGAGGAGTACGTCGCATATGCGACCGAATGCCGGCGTCGGGTGAAGGAGCAAATGAACAAGCGTAAACCCGATGACGAGTTTGCGCGCATCAACCTGTCGTACTTCGGGGCGAGTGGAGAAGAAATCGTCGTCTTTTGCCCTGAGTCCAAAGACGCGCTCGCCACACAGCAGCCAGAGCGCCGGCGTCTCAACGAGGATGAGACGGAAGATACGACCAAGCCACGTGCGGCGCGGCCCGATCCGGCTAAATCCGAGCCATCCGCCGCGCCTGTCCAGCCGTCCGTCGATGAAGCTCGGGTTGAGGCCGCTGCCGCAGAGCCGCAGGAGCAGCATTTCACAATTCTGTATGGCGACACCGGGCACAGCTACGAGTCGATCATGGGACCGTATATCCGCGGAGCCAAGGCGGTCACGATTGAGGACCCTTATATTCGCCTGCCTCATCAGATTCAGAATTTTGTCCGCTTCTGCGAGACCTGCGTCAAATCGGGGACGGTCAAGTCGATCAACCTGATCACTGGCTACGACGACAAAACTCAACTCGCAGACATCTCTGAGAAGATTGAGGACCTGAAGCAAAGCCTCCTAGAAATGGACGTCGTGCTTTGTGTGAAGCTGAACCCAAATATGCACGACCGGGAAATTCGACTGGACAATGGCTGGGTCATAAAGATCGGGAGGGGACTCGACTTCTATCAACGACCTGGGAGCTGGTTCGAAGTTGGTGCGAACGATCTCAGCCTCAGGAAGTGCCTCGAGACGAAGGTCGATATCTTTAGAACCGTTAAGCTGGAATAGGGTCAGACGAAGGTTCAAGACACGCCCGCGCCTGTTCTCGCATCATCGCGTAGTCGCTCAACATCTGAGCGATTGCCGAACCATCCGGCAGAGGTCCAATTTCGTCAGCCGCACGCGCTTGGAAATCGCGGCTGTACTCGACCACAGGCGGGCATGTCGCCAGCCTCCCGTTCTCAGAACCGTCCGTCGCGCAGCCGCTCAGCAAGCTCGTTACGATCGCGAGGACGGCGAGCCGCCGCTTCCAGCATCTGGCGTTGCGTGCGCTGCTTCTCGTAGACATGGGCGATCTCGCTCGCCGGGACCGGGCGGC
>NZ_CALMYP010000013.1 GCF_937873615.1 uncultured Paracoccus sp. | reverse complement strand
CGAACGACCGCTGTCAGCTTAGAGTAGGATTTCACACTCTCCCGCAAACGACCCGGGGTTCGCCGCCTGCGATCCTCTCGCGCACCAGACGCTGCTGAGCGGCTGACAGGGCCGGCGGGCGCCCCAGCGGCTTGCCCTGGGCCTTCGCACGGGCCAGCCCGGCCTGGGTGCGCTCGATCAGCAGGTCACGTTCGAACTGGGCAACGGCATTGATGACATTCATGGTCATCTTCCCGGCAGGGCTGGTCAGGTCGACACCGCCCAGGGCAAGGCAATGCACACGAATACCCGCGGCATCAAGCCGGGTGACGGTCGTGCTGACATCAACCGCGTCACGGCCAAGCCGGTCCAGCTTGGTGACGACAAGCACATCTCCGCGTTCCAGCCGGTCGATCAGCCGCGAGAAGCCCTCGCGCTGCGCGATCGCCACCGATCCGGAGACCGTCTCGGCGAAGATCCGGTGCGGCGCGATGGCAAAGCCCGCCGCCCTGATTTCCCGGATCTGGTTCTCCGGGGTCTGATCGGCAGTGGACACGCGGGCATAGGCGAAGGTTCGGGACATGGCTGCCACCTGTTACAAAAGGGGCGTCCGAAACTGCGCCCATGTCCGATAATCCATCATGCCGGGTTTCGGACGGGGATTCCGAGCCTGTCCGAAACCGCTCCTTTCCGGTCACCGCGCAGGTTCATCGTCACCCCTGGCCGGGCTTCAGATAGTCGAGGATGAGATTGCGCAGCACCGTGGAGGCGGGCCGTCCATCCAGCTTGCGCTCCAACGCCTCCCATTCGGACTGGGCAAGATAGGCGCTGACCTGTTTCTGACGCAGCCCGGCCTCCGAGGCGGGCTTGCGGCCCGGCCTGGAGGCTGCGGCAGGCTTGGGGGCGGCGGGCGGCACGGCATGGGGCAGGGCCTCGACATCCGTGTTCTTCTTGAAGGAGAAGGCGGCCATGGGCTGTTTCATGTTGGTCATCCCGCAGGGTTGGCGATGGCTTTGATCAGGCTGCGCACCTGTTCGAGCGGCTTCGAATAGTGAAAGCTGAAGAGCGGGCTTTCATCCACCATCTGCTGCAGGGATTTCTTCTGCTCGATGGCGCGGCTGAAGGCGGTGGACTGCTTCACCTCGAAGATCGGATAGGCATAGTCGAATTCGGCCAGCACCGTGCGGGCCCTGTCGTAATCGCCCGGCTTGGCCTTGTTCAGGACAATGACGATACGGTCGGAATATTTCTCGATCTCGGCCAGGGCATTGATGGTCACCTGCATCTCCAGCGGAGATTCGTAGATGATCGGGACGATGATGCAATCCGCCTGCTTCGCAGCCTCGATGATGCGGGCATCGGGATAGCCCCCGAAATCATAGATGAGATCGATCCCCGGCGGCACCTCGGGCAAGCCGTCCCGCATGCCCATGCGCAGCGCCCGGTCTTCGCCCAGCACTTCGTCAATCGGGCTGTGAACGTCGTTGGTCACGACATAGAAGCCTTCCAGCATGGCCATGGCCATGGAGAGCACGGTCTTGCCCTGCCCCCCTTTCAGATTCCAGACGACGATTTTCATGATGCCTCTGACCCGTTACCACCATTCATATGGTACTTATGTTTTATATGTTTGCAAGCGTTTCCAAAATTTAAACAATCCTAAACATTATAAGTTTTACAATATTTGTTATGTTTGACACCATTTATACCATATTAATGGCTTGTGCCATTATAACGATTTCAACGATGCGCCGCCCCATCCACCTCCGAAGGGGTCAGGAGAACGCCATGCCGATGGTCGCGATACGGGGGAGAAGGCGCAGCCTGTGTGCCATGCTGCAAGGGCCAGTGAAGCGGGGCGCGCGCAGCTTGCCCCGGCCCCCTCAACGGCGCATTCAGGCACCCTGTGATGGCCGCGACCATCAGGGGCCCTCAGCAGGGGCTGGCCAGCCGGGCAGGTGGGTGCCTGTCGCGCAATGAAAAAGGGCGGGGAAAACCCCGCCCTTCCTGTCTTGATGCTCTGATCGGGATCAGACGGCGAACTGCCAGTTCGCAGAGAAATCGACCCAGTTCGGAGCAGTGTTTTCCTGATCCGCAAAGGCGATGTTGGCAGCACCAAAGGTCTCGTAATCGTCGTTGAGACCGTTACCGTTCAGGTCGTCATTCGCGTCGACTTCAAAGTAGATGGTGATGGTGCCGTTGCCAAGGCCGAAGTGATCCGAATGGATCGTCACGGTCTGGGTCGCGTCGTCGAACACGATCGCACCTTCGGCAACGGCGTCAACGAATTCACCACCATAGGAGGCGCCTTCCAGGTAGATGAGGTCTTCGCCATTTTCCCAGGCGTCATTGCCACCTTCCGACCATTCGCCAGCGTCGAAGCCTTTGATGATGTCGTCACCGTGATTGGCGGCGAAGCCGATCACGTCGGTGTCGTTGTCGTTGCCCGGAAGGATGGTGTCGTCGCCGGAGCCACCCCAGATGGTGTCCGCACCTTCACGGCCCCAGATCTTGTCGTCGCCGGCACCGCCGAAGAGCAGGTCATGACCGTTGTGGTTGTCGTCATTGCTGACCCACTGGGTTTCACCGTCCAGGAACTCGATCAGGTTGAGCGGATAGCTGTTGTCGATACCCGGCATCGACCAGGTGTCCGGGTCGTCGTCGTTATCGCCATCATACACCCAGCCAGTGAAGTCGCTGGCCTTCAGCGGGGTTCTGTCGCCATCGATGATGTCGTTGCCGTTGCCACCGAAGATGGTGTCGTCCTCATCGCCGCCCAGCAGGACGTCATTGCCGGACTTGCCGCCGAAGATGACGTCATCGCCACGGTTGCCGACAACCAGGTCGTCGCCGAAGCCGCCGCCCATGACGTCGTTACCCCAGCCACCGAACATCATGTCACGGCCGGTGCCGCCCCACATGGTGTCGTTGCCGCTTGCGGACTGGCTGAACGAGTTCAGATAGTTGTCGTCGATGCCGAGAGCATTACCGAGGCCCAGCATATCCAGCAGGCTGGTGGAGGAGCCGTAATGGGTCCAATCCTGCGAATAGAGGTCGAAGCTTCTGACGCCGGAATCGCCGAACATCAGGTCGTTGCCGGTGCCGCCGCCCATGACGTCGTCGCCAGCGCCGCCGTCGAGCAGGTCGCCGCCGCCGCCGCCATAGATCGTGTCTTGGCCGTCACCGCCGCTCATGACATCCAGATCGGTGTCGGTCGAGCCGGCCAGGATCAGGTCGTCGCCGAGGTTGCCCAGCAGCAGATCCGCACCGTCGTGGCCGATGATGGTATCGTTACCCGCCAGAGCGTCAACGACATCAGCGGAGTATTGACCCATTTCGATGTAGTCGTCACCGCCGGTTACATTGGTAGTCGTAATAGCCATATTCTCGTTCCTCACTAGTGGCTTGCGCAATGCCAATGACGCCCATTAAGCGCCAAACACGAATGTAATAGCAAATGAAGCATCCATCATCAACGACCGTTAACCCTTCTGGCCGGACATGACGGCGCTGTTGCCGTTTCACAACACAGCAAAAATCCTCGCCAAAGGCGGCGGATGCCATGAAAAGCTGGAAAGAACGGGGTGTCGCATGATGGCAGCAAGGGAATCCGTCAGGATTCCCGAAGGCGTGATCTGCTTCGCTGAGCCGCCCCCGGATGCGGCTCCGAAGCTTCGGGTGCCGGCAGATATTCTGTCACATAACCATCGCCTTCGGCCCCCTGAGGCCCGGGCGCGGGTCAGTGCTGCAAGCGAATCGCCATCGCCTCGGTAATGCGCTGCGGGTCGTAATCCAGCCCGATCAGCCGATAGGCCGGACGCAGAAGCTCGATATTCCGGGTGTAGTCGTCATAGTGGACATGGCAGCAGATATCCTGATGCCGCTGCGCCCAATCCATCAGAAGATCTTCAGCTTCCTGCAATCTGGCGAAGACCTTGTCCCGGGAACAGGTCTTCCACCAACCCGAATTCGCGACCCCTTCATGGTTGCGGGTGTTGATGATGAACCTGGCGCCGGGAAAGAATCGCTTGAGAAACTCCATGCGCTGTTCGAACCAGTCCGGCTCGTTATGCCAGCGAATCTCCTTGAAGCCGGCGACCTGCGTGCCTTCGGGCGGGCACAGGACCTCGCGGGTGAACGTATCCGCCAGACCCTGCCCATAACGGTCGCCATCTGTCAGGTGCATCCCGTACCAGGGGTTGCCGTCATGGTGGACGGTCTTGCTCTTGCGCAGCTTCTGCATCTCGGCATTGCTGTCGAAAATCGCCCAGGACTTGGCCAGGTGCAGCAGCACATCCATGTTTTCGCCGCGAATGCAGACTCCATCCGAGCTGTTGAGGATCTTCTGCAGCAAGGTGGACCCGGATCGCCCATAGGTCATGACGAAAACAAAGCGCATCGGTGTCGTGTCGGCAGGTATCTTGTTCATGAAACGCTCGTCAGTCCCGGAAAAGCCATCACATCCTGTGGGGTCGAGACGTCCTTGACCTCAAGCCCGTATGAATAGGCCGCATGGCCGACAAATGCGTCTTCAAGGCCCACACTCGGCATGCTGAAGAACCCCATCATGGACAGGTACATGTAGGAACAGGCCTCCAACCCCGTGCGGTTGAGCGCGTAACCATAGCCGCCCGCCGCATATCTGTCGGGAAGCGGGAACTGATAGCCCCGGCTTTCGACGGTCTCGTCAAGGCATTTGCCGATATGCCAGCCATGCCACTGCTCCTTGTGCATGCGGCTGCCGACGGCGCGGCCGGCATAGGTGAAGCCCTCGGCCTCGATGCGGTTGAGGCAGGCCAGGAAGCCCTGCCGGTCCTGCAGATGCAGGTTATCGTCGACCTTGACGACCAGCCTCGGGGCGGCCAGCAGGTCAAGCAGCATCAGGGCATAGAAGACCTTGCGGTGCAGCGCCTCGTAGGAATCCGGGGTCGGCACACGCAACATGCCATCGGCATAGGAGAAGCGCAGGGGGGTCTCGCCCTCCCGGGCAAGCCGCGTCTCTCCCACGACCAGGATATGCGCAAACTCATCGTCATCCCCAAAGGATTCCTGCGAGGCGCGCGCGCTGTCCAGCCGGGGCTCGCAGGTCACATGCAGGATGACGGTCTTGCCTTCGCAATCCCCGGCAAGCCGGGCCACATCCTCGCCGAGCTCGATCTTCATCAGCTCGCCGAGAAAGTGCCGGAACCGGTCATTGCGCGGGAACAGCGAGAACATGTCCCGCAACATGCCGAAATCCCCTAGCAGACTGCGGGCCGACATCCCCCTGTCGCGCAGCTTCCGCAGGCGGGCGATCTGTGCCTTCGGGCCGTTCAGGCAGTATTCGATGTTGTGAAAAAGCGGCCGGGTCGGGCGCTGATCCCGCGGGATGCGGGCGATATGCTGGGCGACGTCCACCGCCAGTTCCCGATAGCGCGCCTCGGTTGCATCCAGAAGGTCGTCAAAAAGTGGCGTGACGCGTTCCGGGGCCTCGCTGGTGGGGCCGATCAGGAAATCACGCACGGTCTCACAGGCGAACAGATCCGAGTTCAGAAGCTCGATCAGAACGTCTCGCGAGGACATGGCGATGCTGTCCCAGAAGCGTTCGATTTCGCCATTCTCGATGTTTCGATACTGTTCGCGCCAGGTGATGCCGACAGCTTCCGGCAGGGTCTGGTTGCGATCATAGGCTGCCCCGCCCAGGGCGATCTTGGACCTGTATCTGGACAGATCCCGATAGGGATAGTGCAGAATGATCAGGTCTTCCCCGGCCGCGCAGGCATCCCCCCCGATCCCCTCGACGGTATGGTTGCCCTGCGCGACACGGATATCCGGCGCGGCACGGTGCATGCATTTGGGCGGCAGGGGGGTGCCAAGCGCATTGGTGCTATGACGTTCGAAGGCGGTTGTCAGGCGAGGATGGGCAAACGCATCCTGCGGCAATCCGCTTCTGCTTTCGGCCACGGCGTTATGGCGGGAAACGTTGATCCTGGTGATGGTCGCGGGCTGGGCGGCCAGGAATTGCTTCAGGGAACCGGAGCGCGGCACCCAGAACTCGTCGGCATCGTTATTGATGATCCACCCGTTCCCGATCAGCTGCGCCGCCTGACGCGCCATATCCGTCACCCAGGTGCCCTGATCATAATCGTCATCCGTCTGGCAGATGATCCGGATCGGAATTTCAGCCGAGAGCCGTTTGAGGATCTGGGGCGTCTCATCTGTGGAAAGATTGTCCATGACGATGAACTGATCGACGCCCATGGCATGATGGAACCGGATATTATCCTCGATGATATCCGCCTCATCGCGAACCAGAAGCGTCATCGCAATCTGGATCTGGTCGGTGCCGCCTCCGGTCGTTTTCGTGTCGATCTTGGTCTGGGCAATCATGTCACGCTGAACCGCACTGGGCTTGTCGGAGGCTGGTCTGGCCTAGTTACGCGGCCATCGCCGCATTTTCCAGAGCCGGGACCGGGATCGGCCTTTCGGACCTGCATATCAACGGTCAGGACCACGAAAATCCGAGGCATGCCGCCGCTGATGTGAAAATGGGGGCGCTTCCGCTCTTTATGCGCCGGCACAAAAAATGATATGAACATAGGGGCAGGGGCTGAACCTCACCGGCCCCTGTGCCCCCTTCCTACGGTTTGGGGCGCATTTACTCGCGCAGTGACCGGGAGAAGAAGTCCGTCATCGGTTTCACTAAGTAACTGATCGGACTTCTATCTTCTGTGCGAATGAAGACCTCCACCGGCATTCCGGGCACGAGCGGCAGCGGCTCGCCTGATTCGACGGGCTGGTTGCTGTCGATCTCGATTTCCAGGCGATAATAGGTGGTGCCGGTCCGGTCATCGGTGAAGCTGTCCGCAGAAAGACGCGTCACATGTCCGCTCAGTTCCGGTGTCGTCCGGGAATTGAAGGCCGGAAAACGCAGCGTGACCTTCTGGCCCGGATATGTCTGATCGATGCTCGTCGCCGAGAGACGCGCAGAGACGCGCAGGGGCCTGTCCTGCGGGATGATATACATGATCGGCTCGGCCGGGGTAATGACGGCACGCTCGGCAAAGATGGTGCTGTTATAGACCACACCCGCGACGGGGGCGGTGATGCTGGCCTCTGCGATCTTCTCCAGCAGATCGGCGCGCTGCTCTGCCAGCCCGGCCTCTGTGGGATAGTCCTGGCGCAGTTCGGCGATGGCGGCTTCTTCGCGGCTGCTTTTCAGGCTGATCATCTGAACGCCGATCTCGGTGATCTGGCCTTCGACCCTGGCCCGTTCGGATTGCAGCTCTCCCAGCTGGCCGGCAAGCTGGGCCTGCTGGCGCTGAAGCTGGCTCATGGCCGAGCTGCGCACCAGGTTCTTCTCAAGAAGCTGGGTCTGGCTGCTCAACTCGTTTTCAACCAGTTCCAGCTGGGTCCGCAGCGCGGCCTGCTGCGCCTCTATCCCCTCGATGGTGCTGCGGGCCTGATTGATCCGCTGGTTGAGCTGGTCATTCTGCTTGGCCTCGGTGATGCGGCGGGCATCGAAAAGCTTGGTCTGGCCGTCAACGGTAGAAGCGACATCCGGTCTTTCGGCGGCTATTTCCAGCAAATCGGCATCGAAACTGATCGCATCGCTGTCATCGCGCTCGGCCTCCAGCCTGCCGCGCTTGGCCTGCAACTCGAAAAGCTGGCTCTCGATGATGGTCAGATCGCGCAGATATTTGCTGGTTTCCAGCTGAATCAGGATGTCGCCCCGTTCGACGGCCACGCCCTCCCGCGCATAGATGGTTTCGACCACGCCGCCATCGGGATGCTGTACGACCTGGCGATTGCGCTCGACCTCGATCTGACCCGAGGCGATGACCGCCCCCGAAAGATTGGAAAGCGACGCCCATGCACCGAAGCCACCGGCAAGCAGCGCCATGGCCAGGACCGAAACCGTGATGACCCGATGGAGCCTCCAGCGCCGACCCCCCTCATATTCTGACAGGCGTGACATGGATTAGCTTCCCGTATCCTTGGCGGCGGCAGGCGGTTGAGGGGTCGGTGCCGCAGCGGTCGGGGCCGATTTCATGCTGCGGGTGATGCCCTCATGATTTGACACGAACCGCCGCAATACGTCCTCGCTCTTGCCGAAGCTGACCTGCCGGCCGTTTTCGATATAGAGGAGGAATTCAGCCTCGCGGATGGCACTGGGACGGTGGGCGACAACGATCACGCTGCCACCACGCGCCTTCACGCCACGAACGGCATGGTTCAGAGCCGTGATGCCCGTCTGATCGAGATTGCTGTTCGGCTCGTCCAGCATCAGCACCACCGGGTCGCCGTAAAGCGCGCGCGCCAACCCGATACGCTGGATCTGCCCCCCCGACAGCTGGGCCTTATCCGCCCCCAGCGGGGTATCGTAGCCCTTGGGCAGCCTGATGATCATCTCATGTGCGGCGGCGGCCTTGGCGGCGGCGATGATGTCCTCGTCGCGCGGATTGTCGGCCATGCGGGCGATGTTCTCGCCGATCGTGCCGTCAAAAAGCTCTACATTCTGGGGCAGATAGCCGATCAGCGCGCCGAATGTGTCGGGATCATACTGGTCGATGGTCGCCCCATCGATCCGGATATGCCCGCCCATGATCGGCCAGATCCCGGCCAGGGCACGAATCAGGGTGCTCTTGCCGGCACCCGACGGTCCGATGACCCCCAGCGTCCGCCCGTTCGGTATCTTGAAGCTGACCCCTTGCAGCGAGACCCGGTTATCGCCCGGCGGGCGGACGACCAGCCCCGACACCTCGACCGTGCCTTTCGGACGCGGCAGTTCGGTGCGCGGCGCCGGCTCCGGCATCTGGGTCAGCAGTTCCTTGATATTGGACCAGCTGACGAGACCCTGCTGCACGGAAGGCCACTGCCCGATGATCAGATCGACCGGGGCCATGGCCCGGGTGGTGATGATCGACGCCGCGATCATCACCCCGGGCGTGATTTCCTGACGCAGCGCCAGATAGGCCCCCAGGCCAAGGATGGAAGACTGCAGCGCCATGCGCAGCACTTTCGATGTGGTCGCAAAAAGCTGCGTCACGCTTGCGCTGCGGACCTGTGCGTTCAGCGCCATGGACCGATCGGCCAGCCAGCGAGAGAAGATGTTCGTCCCCATGCCAAGCCCGCGGACCAGGTCGGCATTTTCGATGACATTATCCATCTTCATCTGCGCCAGGCGCTGCGACTTCTGGCTTTCCATGAGCACATTGCGCGAAATCATCTGGTTCAGAAGCGTGACCGCAATCAGGAACAGCATGCCACCGGCGCTGAGATAGCCCAGCCAGGGATGGAAAAGATAAATCCCGATGATGAAAATCGGCGTCCAGGGCAGGTCGAACAATGCCAGGAAGGCGTTTGAGGATATCAGCCGCTGGACGCTCTCGATATCGGACGGGGCGCGGGCGGCATCATAGTAGGAATCGGCGCCAACCAGCTTTGTCTTGTTCAATGTGGCCCGAAACACCCGGCGGTCGAACGAGGTCTGAAACTGGGCTGCAATGCGCGACATGATATAGGCCCGGCAGACGTCGAACACCCCCATCATGGCGTAAAGGAACAGCATGATCAGCGTCAGCGCGATAAGCGTCTCGACCGAACGGGACCCCAGAACGCGGTCATAGACCTGCATCATGTAAAGCGGCCCGGTCAGCGCCAGCAGGTTGGCAAAGATCGACAGAAACAGGACGACCAGCAGCGGTCCGGACCGCATGGTAAAGAACCGAGCCAGCTCATTACTGCTCGAAGCCCCGGACCTTTTCCTTATTACGTTCATATTTTCAATGACCTAGCACAGTTTACGGTCGCAGGCAGTGCTTCGCGACATAGTGGTTTGTCGGTCGAATAACAAGCCAGAGGTGCTCAAGCGGGGCGGCATGGTGTTCTGTCGCCACGGTAAATGGCCCATCCGGGCATCGCCATCCCCTCCGAGAGCGCTCATCGCGCAGGGGGCTGCGCCGTCGCCATCTGCTGACGGAAATAGGCCAGCAACTCGGCGATGCCGTCCTCCAGCGCCACTTCTGGCGTCCAGCCCAGCAGCTCGCGGGCGCGGGTGATGTCCAGATAGTTGCGGGCCACGTCAAAGCTGCGACCGGCCTCGTAGCTGCGGGGGATGTCGCGCCCGAGGCTGCGACCGATGACCTCCAGCAGATCGTTCAGCGACCGCCCCTGGCCCGAGCCGATATTGATCTCCATTCCCGATATCTCGGCGGCACCGGCAAGGACCAGTGCCTCGGCCACGTCCCGGATATGCACGAAATCGCGCTGAACCGAGCCGTCTCCCCAGATGGTGATCGGCTCCTCCGAGATCGCCTGATGGCAGAAGGTGGTCAATGCGCCCTGCGCCTTGGCAAGGTTCTGGAACGGCCCATAGGGGTTAGCCACGCGCAGCGACAGTGTCGAAAGCCGGCCTTTGCCGTCATAGAGGCGCAGGTATTTCTCGCAGGCCAGCTTTGAAATCCCATAGGCCGTGATCGGGTTGGTCGGGTGGCCCTCCTCGATGGGGACATTGTCGGTCGGACCGTAAACCGTCCCCCCGGACGAGGTGAAAACCAGGCGGCGTATGTTCAGCGCTACGGCAGTGTCCAGAACCGACAAGGTGCCGACGACATTTTCGCGGCAATCGCGCTGCGGGTTCTGGTTGGATTCACGCGGCATCGCCGTTGCGGCCAGGTGATAAACCAGATCGACACCGGTCATGGCCTCGCGCAGGATCTCGGTTTGCAGGAAGCTGCCCGGCCAATGCGTCGCATGATCTTCGGTGCTGCGATGGGGAACCACGTCCAGATTGCGGATCTCGGCCACGCGGCCGGACAGGGCATGGATGAGATTGCGACCGATGAAGCCGCTGCCTCCGATCACCAGGACTTTGGCTTTGGACAGCACGACGACCTCCTGCAGGGTTGGGGCTGTGTATCGCCGATTGCAGAACGGTTTCCAGCCTATTTGCCGGAAAACCATGTCCAGGGCTGAAACTTGCGCAAGAAGGCAACCAGTTTTTCGTATTTGGCGACCTCGGCCAGATAGGCCTGTCGAAACGCTTCGGACTGTTCGGCGCTGTCCTGATAGGCTCGTTCCATTTCCGTTGCCCGGGCGCGGAAGATGGCCAGATCGGATTCCAGCAGATCGAGGCTTTGCCTTTGCTGGTCAATCCAGTCCTGATCCCCCTGGCGCAGCTTCTGCAGGTCAGCATAGCCCTGTCGGAAGCTGTCCAGGTCCCGCAGCAGCACGGCGGTCGGGGTCTCATCCTGTTCGGCGCGAATAGCCGTGACAACGGCCGAGACATGCCCCTGCATCTGCCGGTGATACCAGACCGCTTCATCGCGCGGGCAATCCACGCAGCCCTCTGCAGCCATATCTGACAGCCTGTCCCACCAGAACCTGGTTACGCCATCCTTGGGCGAGGACAGCGGCAGGCTGGTCGTCAGATCGGCGGCAAAGGCGGTGCTGGAAATCATGGGCAGGTCCAGGAACCGCGCCACACGGTCCGAGGTCTGGCGCGGCGCCTCCCGCCAGGCTGCAAAAGGCAGGATGAGCAGCGGCAGATCGCCCGCGCCTTCCAGCACCGCGACCTGATAGCTTGTCCACAGCATGACGGACATTTCAGGCCCGATACTGTCCCGCCGCGCCAGCGAGGCCGCAACCTCGTCTGGATGGCGCAGGCAGCAGATCAGCGAAAGCCGGGCGTCCAGCCGCTCGGCCGCAATCTGCCAGAGCGGCAGGAACAGGCTCATCCGCGGGTCTTTCAGCGCCAGCACCCGACCTGCATCGACCGCATCCAGGCGCGCGCGCAGCAGCTCGGTTGCCCGCGCTGCCGCCTCTGCCGCGCGCGCCGTGTCAAACCAGGCGGGCGGCACCCCAAGGGCGTGCTCTGGTGTGCCCCAGGGCCGGCCCATCTCGAACAGAAGATCGTCGTGAAATGCGACGATTTCGGCGGCTTCCCAATAGCCACGCGGATTGAATTCGTCGCCCTCAAGCAATGCCCCGCCGGGCTGCGCACCCAGAAGGTTCAGCCCCTGCATGGTCATCGACGTCCCCGATCGGTGCATCCCCACCACCGCCACGATCCGCCGCGCGGGCTGCCTGTCAGGTGCCGTCATTGCATCAACCCGCTGCTGTGCCGCACAGGTCGGCCAGGTGGCGCTGGAAGGCGTCGCCCTCCTTCTCCCAGGAGGCCGCATCGGCGATGGCCTTGGCCCGGGCGGCGCGGGCTGCCCGTTCTTCCGGGTCGCGCAGCGCGGACAGCATGGCATCGGCCAGGGCATCGGGATCCGGCAGGGCATAATAGGCGGCGTTTTCCGGCAATAGCCAACGTGTCGAGGGGCTGTCATTCATCACCACCGGACAGCCGCAGGCCGACACTTCAAGGGGCAGGAGCGACAGGTTGGTGCCCGAAAGCACCAGCGACAGCTGACAGCGCGCATAAAGCTCGGGCAGGTCGTCCAGCTTCATTTCGCCGGCATTGAGATGGTGGAAAGGAACTTCGACCCCACCGACATCGCCACCTGCGAAGATGACGGCGGCGCGCGGTTCCTCGCGGCAGACCTTGGCCAGTGCCAGCAGACCGATCTCGAACAGGCGGCGGGGGGTCACATGCCGCGAATAGAACAGGATATTCAGGTTCTCGCTGGGATCGGCGACGTCCTGAACCCGATAGCGTTCATGATCGACCCCGAAAGAGACGGCACGACACTCCATGCCGAACTCGCTGGAAAGTTTGTCCGACAGCCATTGCCCGGCCGTGATCGCCTTCAGCCCCAATCGGTAGGTCCCTTCGGCAAAATAATATTCCGACGAGACGGGCGAGAAATAGGGCTCGTAATCCTGCACGAAATACATCCTGTGCCGGCTGGCACGGTGCTTCGCAACCCAATAGGCGGTCTGCCAGCCGGTCGCGAATGTCACCTCTGACGGGCGAAACCCGTCAATGCCCAGGACAAGTTCGGCCTCCAGCGGTCCGTACCACTCGGCAAGCGCCTTGCGGGCATCCTCGACGCTGTTCCAGTCATAAGGCGGCACGATCACCAGGCGCTGCTGATAGCCACGCCGCGCCATCATGTTGATGAAGCGAAAGATGTTCAGATGCCCGCCGGAACCGAAGCCGAAATTCGGGATGACCCACTGGATGCTGTTTGGCGCCGCATGGCCAAGATCTCCGGCATTGCCATGTTCCTGGCCCAGGATACGCTGGTAATGGGTGATGAAGTCGGTCTTGCCATTGCGGGCCGCGGCCACCTTCACCGGCTGCGGGCCGCTGTAGAGCACCCTGGTGACGGCGGTTTTCAGTGCTGATCGCACGCCATGATGACGCGCATAGGTCACGAATTTCGTCAGATTGCTTACCATTACAGATTCCTGATCCAGGTATCGCGCGACAGCCGGTCTGCCAGGCCCGCAGGCAGGGACGCGCGCGCGCCAAGGTAATGCCCCATCGGCTTGGCAAAGGCTTCCAGGATACGCGACAGGGTCTTGCGGGGGTGACTGCGCCACCAGCCGTTTTTCCAGGCCAGGCCCATGTCGCGCAAGACCAGATAGCCGCTGGATCGAACCACCGCCCACAGGCTTGGGCTGAGCGTATAGCCAAACAGGATCCTGAAGGCGCGAGATTCATCATAGCTGCGCCGCAGCGTTTCCACAGGGCCGAAGGAGTGGGAGTGCTTGACCACCGAATCCGGCGCAAAAGCCTTGCGATAACCTGCCTCGACGATGATCTTTGCCCAGATCTGATCCTCGGCGAACTGGACATCTGGATAGGGAAATTCCTGCCAGATCCGCCGTGGCATGGCGGAGGAATTGTCGGAGTAATAGTGGTAGATCTGCCGCAGGCCCTGATCGGCGTCATAGGCGGCCCGGTCGGTGATCTCGACCACCGGGAAGTTTCTCAGCCCCTTGAAATGCTCTGACAGCTCCCATGCGATAAAGGGATCGGCATCGTCATGGCCGATATGGCGCCCGAATACGCCCGCGATACGGTCATCGGCACGCATGGGCGCCAACAGGGCTGATAGCCAGTGCGGATCGGCAGGGATGGCGTCATGAGTGAGGAAAACCAGATATTCGGCCTGGCTGAGGCTGGCGGCATGGTTGCGGGTCCGCCCGTGGCCAAAATCCTCTGACGCGATGCGCTCCAGTCGAAAGCCGCTTTCCTCGGCCAGATGGTCCGACCCGTCGGTTGAGCCGCTGTCCACGCAGATCACTTCGAATGGCGCATCGTAATCCTGCTGCTGCAGGGCAGCGCAAACCTCGGGAAAATACGGCATGCCGTTCTTCAGGGGAATGATGATCGAGGCCGAGTTCGGGCCCTGTGCCACCTCTGAGGACCTGGTCTTTCTTTCTGGGGCACTCTTCATGTCTATGCCAAAACCCTTCAACAGTTGAACTCACAGCAGCCACTACAGTCGATCTCACGAGATCTTCCAGTGTCAGACATGGGCTTGATGGCGCGGCTTTGTCCCAAGGCTGCAGTTTCTTTTTCTCGGCAAGGTGAGCCCTTTCCACAAGCGTTGTTCTCAGCTCTGATCGCCTCTTGGATCAAGTTATCCACAGGGTCAAAGTGTTAAATATGTGTTAATATAGTGTTACGCCTTCGCGAAGGGCGTTTTTATTTCGTGTTTTCATGATCTTACAAAGTTGCTCGGTAACTGAAAACACGAATCTCGGTAACTGAAAACACGAATCTTGGTAACTGAAAACACGAATCTCAAATCTGGTAACTGAAAACACGAATCTTGACGCCGGTAACTGAAAACACGAATGTGGATATATGACATCGGAAGCGACACATACCCTGCCCGCTCTTCTGCCGGATCGCCATCCACAGCATGACCTGTTCATCTGTGACGTTGCGGATGCGGTGCTCAAGGATGTGATGCAGCACATGGAGCATCCGTTCTATTCGCTGTCCAAGAAACCGGAGACCACGGTCAAGCGCTATCGCAATGGCGAGCATTGGTTTGAGGTCACGCCGAGCGTCAAGGGCCTGGCCACGATCTACGACAAGGATATCCTGATCTACTGCATCAGCCAGATCATGGCCAAGTTGAAACGGGGCGAGACGGTCTCACCTCGGGTTCGAATCAACTCACACGAGATGCTGATCTTTTCCAACCGGGGAACCAGTGGCCGCGAATATCTCGCCCTGATCGATGCCCTGGACCGGCTTGAAGGGACCCGCATCCGCACCAATATCGTCACCGGCGATGAAGAACAGATCGATGGCTTCGGCCTGATCGATGCCTCCTCGATCAGGCGCAAGCACGGGTTGGACGGCCGGCTCCTGTGGTGTGAGGTCAAGCTGTCGGACTGGGTCTTCAATGCGATCCGCAACGAAGAGGTGCTGACCCTTCATCGCGACTATTTCCGCCTGCGCAAACCGATCGAGCGCCGGGTCTATGAACTGGCACGCAAGCATTGCGGCCAGCAGAGGACCTGGCGCATCTCTCTCACGAAACTGCTGTTCAAGACCGGCTCGCAAAGCCCGGAAAAGCGCTTCCGGCAGATGCTGCGCCAGCTGGTTGAAAACGACCACCTGCCCGATTACCACGTCGCCTATGACGAGGAGAGCGACATGGTCGTTTTCACCAACCGGGGGACCATGTCCGCCCCCGCATTGAGCGATGTCCGCGTCCCGCCGTTGAAAGCCGACACCTATGAGCGGGCACGGGAATGCGCGCCGGGATGGGATGTCTACCACCTGGAGCGGGAATGGCGCGACTGGATCGTCGAACCGCCACGGGACGCGGATGCGGCCTTCATGGGCTTCTGCCGGAAATGGTTCGAGAAGCGTGGAGCCCCCTGACGGCTGAACCCTCGGCCCGACCCAGGCAAACACAAGCACTGGCACAGACCGGCGAAAGCAGGCTAAATCCTGCGGCAAATCCTCTGGAGGTCAGATGACGCTCAGCGAACCCGATATTGTGAACCGCCCCTCCCTTGCCACGCCGAAGAAGACAATCACCATGCCGGTGAGTGCCGCCCGCCCCGACGGGGCACAGGCAACTGTCGTGGTCCTTGGGGTTGAGCGCGGCGGCACCTCCATGGTGGCAGGGGTCGTGCGGGCACTTGGCATCGAGATGGGGCCGCGCGCCGGGCTGAACCACGAGGACCCGCTGTTCCTGACCGAAGACCACGAGCTGCTCAAGAAGCGGATCGCAACGCGCAACACGGAAAACGCGACCTGGGGCTTCAAGGTGCCCAAGGCAACGATGCATCTGGAATTCTTCGAGAGCGTCCTGCGCAGGCCCGTCTATCTGGTTGCCTATCGCAACTCTCTGGCCGTGGCCGACAGCTGGATGCAGCGCGGGGCCGGGCAGCTTACCGGTGTGCTGCAACGGGTGCAGACCTATCAGGACGCGCTGCTGAAGCTCTACGAGACCAGCTCTGCCCCGATCCTGCTGATCAATTACGAACGGGCGGTGCAGGATGCCGCGTCGCAGGCGCAATTCGTTGACGAACTGATCGCGTTTCTGGGCATCGGCGTCGACAGCGAGGCGCGAGATCGGGCCATCAGCATGATGACCGGCGATGGCGGGGGCTATGTGAACCTGCCCGAACATTACTTCGCGGTGGCAGATGCCCGGGACACCCGCCCCACGACGCGGCTGGAGCTGGTCGAAGCCAATCCAGACCCGCGCGATGCCGAGGGCTGGATCCATCATGAGACACGAAAGCCGCAGCTGATCTATCGCATGGCCGATGGCAGCAATCTGCCCAGGCGCTTCCGGCTGCGGATCGACTTCACCCATGGCGAGGGCACCGATTCCGCCGATGGCAGCCTGCGCCTGTTCTTCCGCTTCACCGAGCATTTCATCAATGCCCATTGCGTTCGCCCGGTGCTTCGGGACGGGCTTAACGTGCTGGACGTGGAAACCAGCGGTCATGCCGATGCGATGGCCTTTGGCCCGTGGGAAACCCTGCCCATGCGGTTCAAGCTTTCGGTAGAGGCAGCCACGCCGATCGAGGGCACGGCAATCTCGGACAGCCAGCCGCAGGCAGGCCAGAAACTGCCGCTCATGGCCCGGATTCAGAACCGGCTGAAATCCAGGATCAGGTCCGGTCCCTGATGCGCAAGATCGTCTGCCGGCTTGTCCCGAACTGGCGGGCGATGGCCGAGACGGGTTGGGGTCGTTTGCGGGAGAGTGTGAAATCCTACGCTAAGCGCCGAGCAGCCGTTT